>CAMYII010000077.1 GCA_947258385.1 Acidiferrobacterales bacterium | reverse complement strand
TGCTAACCGGCGCGCGCGACGTCTGCGCGCGTCCGGTTGAGCGGCGGGTTAGAGCGCTTACGTGTCCACAGCGCAAACGCTACACAGGACGCGAAGGCGACGACGAACAGGGGCAAAAAGAAGTGTACAAGCTCTGCCCAGAAGAGCGCCGCGCTCTCGCGATAACGAACCATCAAACCGTCGAACCCCGACGATACGTCCGAATGCTGCTGTATCCAGTCGGTTTGTTTCTGTGCGCTCCATGTCGGATAGTCTGATGGAAAGACCGTTCCCTCCCTTAAGGTCACCGTATCCGCCAGCAGAACGATATAGGCCACACCCACCACTAGGGAGATGACCAGACTGACAGTGAATGCGCGAAGGATGTCGGTTTTCACTATTTTGAGCGCTCTAACGCCGTTTTAACCGGCGCGGGCCACGAGACAGCAGGAAACGGTGCGCCGTACCACCACGTCCGGTTGAAAACATAGTTAGACAGCACATAGTCATCATTCAGCCACCTTTGCTTCCGACAGCAGCTTTGCGCACTTTGGGCACTTACGCAAGAACAGCGCGTCTCCGATGTACATCTCCGGACTAAAGAACAGCGTCCAAAACGCGAGCAACCACAACCCTGGACGGGCGCCGCAGTGATGGCATCGGAGCAGCACGGCTTGGGCAAGGACTGCGGCGACCAACACACCGAACGCGATCGAGGCTTCCGTCCAGCGCCCAGTGCTGGCAAAGGCAACGGCAACAACGAGCATGACGAGGATAAGCACGCTCAGAGTTCGATAGGTAACGATGCCGATGTTCATGCTTTTGCTGTCTAACAGTTAATAGACGGCCTAAGTGCCGTATTATATTACGGCGTTTATCTCTTCCCGGTCACATAACTACCAAAAAACAACAACTTAGCGCCGAGCCCACTTCAATCCCTCCCGGGATAGACTGCAAAACAATAATACTGTATATTTGTACAGTAAAATAATCGTTTATTACCACAAACCCAGTCTCATTTATGGCCCAACCGGGCGGATAAATCAAACATATAACCGTCTCACTTAATCAGTATTACCGGGAGGCATGCCATGGACGCGCAAGAATCTCACCCCTGTTCAAGCCCTCAGCCGCGGTTGTTGGATCAGGTCCGCGATGTGATGCGCCGCAAGCACTACAGTATTCGCACCGAGCAGACGTATATCCAATGGATCAGGCGCTTTATTCTATTTCACGGTAAACGCCATCCGCTGCAGATGGGCGCCGCCGAAGTCGAAACATTTCTCACCCATCTCGCGGTAAAAGGCCAGGTGAGCGCCTCGACTCAAAACCAGGCACTAAACGCTATTGTTTTTCTTTATCGGCAGGTACTGCAACGCGAGTTGGGCTGGCTGGAGAATGTCGAGCGGGCCAAACGGCCGGTCAAATTGCCGGTGGTGTTCACGCGCGCGGAAGTGAAAGCAGTTTTGAATCAATTGGACGGCACCAAATGGTTGATGGCGAGCCTGCTATATGGATGTGGATTGCGACTGATGGAAGCCGTGCGCCTGCGGGTCAAGGACCTGGATTTCGCGCAACGCCAGGTCATTGTCAGGCACGGGAAAGGTGGTAAAGATCGTATCACGATGTTGCCACAACGTCTGATCGAGCCCTTGCGTACGCACCTAGTAAAGGTGAAGGCCGTCCATGAGCTGGATATTGCGGAGGGCTTTGGCAGGGTTTACCTCCCGTTTGCATTAGAAAGAAAGTATCCCAATGCAAATCGCGAATGGGGTTGGCAATATGTCTTTCCTGCGTCAAAGCGCAGTATGGACCCGCGGAGCCAGGTCATGCGACGGCACCACATCGATCCTACCGTCTTGCAACGCGCGGTAAAGCATGCAATACGCAAGGCCGGCCTTGTTAAACCGGGCAGCTGTCATACCTTCCGACATAGTTTCGCCACCCATTTACTGGAAAACGGTTACGATATCCGAACGGTGCAAGAACTATTGGGTCACAGTGATGTGAATACCACGATGCTCTATACCCATGTCCTTAATCGTGGAGGTCGTGGAGTTCATAGCCCGCTCGATGCGATGCAATGATTCACTGAGTACAAGTTCTGCCAGATAAAGATCGAACCGGTGCTCGGCGCACACAAGACCGATGTTATTGGTTTGGCGCTACGCGCTCTTGAGCGCCTGTTCGTAAAACCCCCGGTGGCGTTCCATGAGGTAACACAGGCAGTCCTGGCGGATGGCGGTGGTGCTGACGGTCAGCATGGACGGCATGACCGGCAACACGGTGCGGATCTCGCCGTTGGTGAAATTGAAAAAACGCTCGGCGACTTCCCGGCCGTGCTCGTCGCGTACTTCCAGGTAGGCATTGCTGTCCGGCCTCACCCACCCCAGGGTGGTGTTGACCGGCAGCTCGCGAAAGTTGAGATGATCGATGTCCTCGAGGAAACGGATATCGCAATTGTCGTCGCCGAAACCAAAGCTGATCTCGTCGGGCACCTTGGCGATGGCGACGGTATGGAACAGGTCGATGTCGTGCGGCGCGACGGGATGGGTCGGGATCTCGGATAAATGCAGACACGCCTCCAGGTATTCCATCGCATGCGCCGTGCCGTGCTCGTGACCCGGCTGGCCGCATTCGGCGGTCACCGACGGACAGAGATTGGCGAAGGCCAGCGATTGCACGGTATCGGGGCGGATGAAATACACCACCGTGCGGCTGAACAGCGTCGCCAGGTGAAAGAAGCGGTGCTCCAGCCGGTTGACGCAGGCGTAATGCGGATTGAGCCCGGTGGTGTTGTGCACATCGACGCTGGCGAACACCTTGCGGGCGCGCATCTCATCGATCACGCGCTGCATCATGGCGTGTTCGGGTGTGGCGGGTCTGTCCGCCGGAATTCTCCAGATGCGATTGTAGTCCGGCTGATCATCGAGGTAGCGCTGGTTATAGCGCGCCGCTTTAACGTTGCCGATGAAGACAGACAGCGCCCGCGGCAACTCGCGCTCGGCGTATTTATGCAACAGCGCGCGCACGGCAAGCCAGCCGGTGACCTCGTTGCCGTGCTGTAACACCGACACCAGCAGCGGCTCCGGCCGCCGGCCGGGCAGGTGAATCAACGACGGGCCGGGCAGCACTTCGTGTAACTGATGCGCCTCACAGGCCAGCAGGCCCTCGGGCATATTGTCAAAAACATTCAGCATTCAGACTTCCCACTCATGTACCGGTTTGCCGCTGCGCTGGCGCTCGCGGTAGGCCGCGGCCAGGGCCGGCATGTCGCGTCCGTGTTTGGCGACATAGGCCCGCTGCCAGGCGCTGCCGTTGCGGCCGCTGCGCAGGCGCGCTTCGATGACGCCCATATAACGCTCGATGTCACCGGGATCGATGGCCTGCGCCTGCAGGCCGCGGCGCGCCAGCGGCACCAGTTCCTCCCGCAACAGCGACTGTAGATCGACTTCATTGCCGTTTAGCCACCGCACCCGCGCCCGCAGGCCGTGGCGGGCCGCCGCGTAGAAATTTTCCTTGGCTTGCATGAATCCAAGGCGCGCCTCCGGCGCCTCGGGCGCGCGGCTCAATTCGCAGGCCAGCCCGAAAAACAGCGCCGCATTGGCCATGGCGTCAATGAGACTGGGGCCGGAGGGAATGACACGGTGCTCAATACGCAGGTGCGGGCGGCCATCCCGGTCAAATCCCACCAGCGGCCGGTTCCAGCGCCAGATGGTGCCGTTATGCAGGCGCAGATGGCTGAACAATGCCGGATCCTCATCCAGCGTCTCCGGCAACAATACCGGATAACGTTCCCTGTTTTCAATAAAGCATTCCAGCAGGGAATTCTTGACATAGCCGTGTCCGAAGGTCACGCGCGCCTCGCTGCAGCTCTCATCGGTGCACACCGAAACCGCCTGTTCGAACAACGCGATGCGGGTCTCGTCCCACAGGTCGTAGCCGAACAGATAGGGCGAATTGGCGCTCACCGCCACCATCGGCGCGGACAGCACGATGGCGGCGTTGTACGCGCGCACGGCCGCGCGCTGGTCCATTTGCAGGTGCAGCTGAAAGGAGGTCGCAGCGGACTCCAGCATGACGTCCTGGTGGTAGGCCTTCAGGTGCTCGCGGCCCTGGATATTCAGCTCCAGCGGGTGGCCCTGGCGCATGCGCAGCACCTGCTCGTTCAGGGCGCGGTAGCGGGTCATGGCCGACATGTTGGCGAGCACTAACTCCTGCTCGCGCACGGTCGGCAGGATCCCGACCATGAGCAGCTCGCCGCCCAGCGGCGCCGCCGCCTGCTGGCACAACGCCCAGGTTTGCGCCAGCTCGCGCTGCATCTTGGACAACGCCTTGCCGCTCAGATGCCGCGGCTCGCCATTGAGCTCGACATTAAAGCGCGCCAGCTCGGGCACCACCAGCTCGCTGTCGAGCGCGGCCAGCAAGCGCTCGTTTTCCGGCAGCGGCCGGCATTCCTCGTCCACCAGCCAGGCCTCGAGCTCAAACCCGGCCACGCAGTGCTCGGCGGAAAAACGCCGCCGGTCAAAATACTCGGAGAGCAGTTCGGTCTCCTGCTGCAGGCGCGCGTCGAAATTCACGAAATCCTGCTTGCGAAAACGGCTTTGACTGATCTCCTGGCCCATGCCCAGCGCTCCGGTCCCGTGCCCACCGCGCCCTGTCCGGCGGCGCGCGGTGTGCCAATAAATTCAATCGATAGTTTGAGTATGATACGGATAAGCCTTGATGTCAGATAGCGCATCGCGCTCACGGTAGGGCCCGGCCGCTGCGCACCGCACCCAGCCAGCGGGCGCCTGAAATAGTGCCACGAAACGTAAGGCCATCGTCGGGGGCATGTTCCACGACAATGGTGTTAAAATCGCCGCCTTGTTGATTCTTAGCGCCGCTGCAACCCGGAGACTCCATGCGCCCTGCACACATCCTGGCCATCCTCAACCGTGAATTCGAAAGCGCCCGCGACGGCCATCACACACCGGTGATGCTGTGGGGACCGCCCGGCGTGGGCAAATCCCAGATCGTCGCGCAGGTGGCGGCGGGCCACGGCGTGCCGATGATCGACATCCGTTTATCGCAGATGGAACCGACCGATCTGCGCGGCATCCCGTTCCGCATTGAGGACCGGCAGCTCATCCTCGACCGCCGTCTGGGCGAGTACCGCATCCCGCCGCATTGGGCGATCTTCGCCGCCGGCAACCGCCAGGGCGACCGCGGTGTCACCTTTACCATGCCGGCCCCGCTCGCCAACCGCTTCTCCCATTTTGAGCTGGACACGCATCTCGATGACTGGGTGGCCTGGGCCTACGCCAATGATATCGACGAGCGCATCATCGCCTTCCTGCGCTTCCGCCCGGAGCTGCTGTTCGACTTCGACCCGGCCCACAACCCCCTGGCCTTCCCGTCACCACGATCCTGGGAGTTCGCCCACCGCGCCCTGCAGAAATTCGACGACCATCACGAGCTGCTGCTCGACGCCCTGCAGGCCTGCATCGGCCCCGCGGCCGGCATCGAATTGAAGGCCTTCATCGACAACCTGGACAACCTGCCGGACATCGACGCCATCGTCGGCGGGGGCGAGGTGCCGGTGCCAACCGAAACCGATCTGCAATATGCCGTGGCCTCGGCGCTGGTCGGCCGCGCCATCCGCGCCAGGGACAGCGCGACCGAGACCGCCGTGTACGGCCACATTCTCGATTACGCCGGCCGCTTCCCGCAGCGCGAGATGGGCGTGATGCTGGTCTCGGACATGCACCGCGCGGTGGGGCAAAAACTGTTCGAGCTGCCGCAGTTCTCGCAGTGGGCGAAGAATATCGCCGATGTCATGCTGTTCGAGGCGTAATCGCCTGAATCCCTAAGCACCATGGGCAAGGAGACTAAAACCGAGACCAAGCTGGCCGCCGCACGCACGCGCCTGATCCTCGACAAGCCGTTCCTGGGCGCGCTGGTGCTGCGGCTGCCGATGGTGGAGGGCGACCCCCAATGGTGCCGTACCACCGCCACCGATGCGCGCACCTTTTACTACAACCGCGAATACATCGAGCAGCTCACCCTGGAAGAGACCCAGTTCATGCTGGCGCACGAGGCCCTGCACTGCGGCCTGTCGCACTTCGCCCGCCGCCAGCATCGGGTCAAGGGGCGCTGGGACATTGCCTGCGACTATGCGGTGAATCCGCTGCTGATCAACGACGCGCTCACCCCGCCGCCGGGCACGCTGTATATGCAGGAATACGACGGCATGACCGCCGAGGAGATCTACCCGTTTATCGACGAGAACAGCGAAGACGGGCCCATGGATCAGCATCTGTACGACGACAGCGGCGATCAGGGTTCGGACAGCACCAAGCCGCCGCCCGAGGGTAGCCCGCCGCGGCCCGACAAGGACCCGCGGCGAGGCGATGACGGCGAGGGCGACACCCAGCAGGGCGCCGGGGGCGAGGGCCAATCCGATCAACAGGACCGCAGCGGCCAACCGGACCCGCAGGCCGGCGGGGCTCCGAAGCCCCCGCCACTGACCCAAAGCGAGATCGAGCAGCTGAGCGTGCAGTGGCAGCAGCGCCTGGCCGGGGCCGCCCAACAGGCGCTGCAGGCGGGCAGGCTCGGCGGCAGTATGGCGCGCCTGGTGGACCATTTACTGCAGCCGCAACTGCCCTGGCGTACGCTGCTCGCGCGCTATATGAACACGGCCGCGCGCGACGACTACAGCTTCACCCGCCCGTCGACGCGGCGCGAGGGCCCGGCGATTCTGCCGAGCCTGCACAGCACCCAGATCGAGGTCGCGGTGGTACTCGACACCAGCGGGTCGATCAGCGATGAGGAGATGCACGAATTCCTGGCCGAGGTCGACGCGCTCAAGGGGCAGTTGCGGGCGCGCATCACCCTGCACGCCTGTGACGAGGAGCTGGCCGAGGACGGGCCCTGGGTCTACGAACCGTGGGAGGAGCTGACGCTGCCCGAGGAGCTTCACGGCGGCGGCGGCACGCGTTTCACCCCGGCGATCGAATGGGCCGAGCGCCTGGAACGGCAGCCGGACATGTTTTTGTACTTTACCGACGCCGAGGGCGAATTCCCCGACCACGAGCCGGCCTTCCCCGTGATCTGGCTGGTCAAGGGCAAGACCACCGTGCCCTGGGGGCAGCGGATCCAGTTGAATTGAGCGAGGTTTGGGCTCATGCCGGTCCCCCGGCCCGCACGACCCCCACAATAGCAAGACAGGAACAGACGCTTGGAACTGACGCACGAAGATCAACTACGGTTAAATGTTTTGCTCGCCAACCCGGTGGACGCAATTCGTATCGACGAGCAGAACCTCACGGTCTACGCGCTCTCGGGTGAGGGCGAGGCCAGGGTCAAACTCAACCCCAACTGCCGCGCCGAGCAGTATCTGCGGCGGGTGCGCGAGCTCATCTCCGGCCAGGTGCTCGGCTCCCCGGGCGGCTACCCGGTCTTTCTGAAACGCTGGACGCGCATGGGCCAGACCCGGGACGTGAATCTGGCGCAACTGCTCAAGCTGGGCGAGCCCGAGGCCGTGGTGGCGGTCGCCGGCGCCGGTGGGCTCACCGATGAGTTGGCACGGCGCGCCTGGTGGGTCGAACCCACCTCCGATAACGCCCGCTGCATGCTGCACTGCGCCGCCGTGCTCGAGGGCGGGATGGGCCAGGTGCTGGCGCAACACCTGGTGGAGCACCTGCCGTTCGAAAGCGATCCGCTCATCATGGTCGAGACCGTGCGCCTGGTGTTACAGCCGGACCTGATCGATGAGGCGGCGCGCCTTAAGATCTGGCAGAAGGGCAAACACAAGCGTGCCTATCTGATCGGATTCCTGGCCGCCACGCCCAACGATTTACCGGAGCCGTTGCCGGCGAGGGCGGATTATGCCTTGCACGCGCCGGGGCTCGGCCGCTTGCGCGCGGCCGGCAACCACTATGCGGCGATACTCATGCAGGCGCTCGACAGCCCGGGGCAGAGCTTTGTCAGCGTGGCCGAAACCGTGCTGCGCAAACCCTCGAACCAGGATGACGTAGTGGTGCTGCTCAACATCATCGAGGGGTATTTTCGTGCGGTCGCGCTCGGCACCGCGCCCTCTCAGGAACTCGATGCCATCATCGAGGAGGCCGAAGCGGCGTGCCAGACACCGCCGGACCCGGCGCTCGCCGCGCTGCTGCGGGCGGTGCCGGCGTTAAAGGCCGAAGTGCTCGCGCTGTTGATCCTGGCGCGCAGCGGGGATGCGGTGGTCACGCCGATCCTGGCGAAGTCCACGGCCATCGGCAGCGTCATGCGCAAACAGCTCGAACCGGTGACCGGCCGGCTGCTGCGGCAGCTTGCGATCCTGCGCGGCGGCGAACCCGCTTAAACGGAGACCGGCATGCCATCCGTGGAGATCGTGCGTGTGTCGATGTCGCTGTCCGTGCAGGTCGCCGAGGATACGCTGACCGAGCAGATGGGTGAGCTGGTACTGGCGCTGGGCCCCAATCTGGCCGAGCAGGTCAATGCCTATGTCCGGCGCGAGCGACTGGGTTACTACCCGGCGCTCGAGTACTTCAACCGCCAGGACGGTGCGATCGACGCGGACCTGCTGTCCGCCGCCGAGCACGTGGCCTGGCTGGTCGGCGAATTCGTCCGCCGGCAGATCAAGTCCCGGCTGCGGGAGCCGTTTTCTAATGTCCGTTTCGAGAAGACCCAGCCGGTCTCCTTTTCCCTGCCGCGGGTGCGGCCCAGTGATCGCAATGCCCTCGAGGCGCTGGCCCGGCATTACTCCCCGTATACGGTGCGGCTGAATATGACGCTCTCATCGGTGGAGAAGGCCGGCGGCAACCGTGAAGGCTATGAGCGGCTGGTCAGGCACAAGGTCATACGCTGGCTGGAGGACGGCTTCCAAACCGTCAAAATCCACGATGCCCGCCTCGCCTGAGCCTGCTCGCACGCCGCGCCCTTGAATCCACGGCACATCGTCCCTATAAAAGGCCAGTATTTCGTGTCAACTAACAGCCACAAGGACCCATCTAGAACCATGAGCGTTGATACACACAAAGAAACCCTCGGCTTTCAGACCGAGGTCAAACAGCTACTGGACCTGATGGTCCACTCACTTTACAGCAACAAGGAGATCTTTCTGCGCGAGCTGATCTCCAACGCCTCGGATGCCGCCGACAAGCTGCGCTTCGAGGCGCTGTCCGACGACGCCCTGTACGAGAATGACTCCGATCTCAGGATCAGCGTCGATTTCGACAAGGACCAACGCACCATTACCGTGACCGACAACGGCATCGGCATGAGCCGCAGCGAGGTGATCGACAACATCGGCACCATCGCCAGATCCGGCACCCGGCAGTTCTTCGACTCTCTGACCGGCGACCAGGCCAAGGACGCGCATTTGATCGGCCAGTTCGGAGTCGGCTTCTATTCCTCGTTCATCGTGGCCGACAAGGTGACGCTGACCACCCGCCGCGCGGGCCTAAGCGCCGAGCACGGGGTGCGCTGGGAGTCCGACGGCCAGGGCGAATACAGTCTGGAAACCACCGAAAAACCCACGCGCGGCACGGAGGTCGTGCTGCACCTGCGCGAGGGCGAAGACGAGCTCCTCGACGGCTTCCGGCTGCGCTCGATCATCCGCAAGTACTCCGATCACATCACCCTGCCGATCCAGATGCGCTCCCAGGACCAGGACAAGGACAAGGAAGATGAGCAGGAGACCGTCAACAGCGCCTCGGCCCTGTGGGCGCGGGCGAAAAAGGACATCGGCCAGGAGGAATACGAGGAGTTCTACAAGCACGTGGCCCACGACTTCGAGGCCCCGCTCGCCCATGTGCACAGCCATGTGGAAGGCAAACAGGAGTACACCTCCCTGCTCTTCGTCCCCTCCCGGGCGCCGTTCGACTTGTGGGACCCCAACAGCCGCCACGGCATCAAGCTTTACGTGCGCCGCGTATTCATCATGGACGACGCCGAACAGCTGATGCCGAGCTATCTGCGCTTCGTACGCGGCATCATCGACTCCAATGACCTGCCGCTGAATATCTCCCGCGAGATCCTGCAGCAAAGCAAGGAGATCGACACCATCCGTTCGGCCTCGGTGAAAAAGGTGCTGGGAGTGCTCGAAGACATGGCCAAGGACGACAAGGAGAAATACGCTGGGTTCTGGCGCGAGTTCGGCAAGGTCATGAAGGAAGGCATCGTCGAGGACTTCGCCAACCGCGAGCGCATTGCCAAGCTGCTGCGCTTTGCCTCCACGCACAACGACACCGATGCCCAGGACGTGTCACTGGAAGCGTATATCGGCCGCATGAAGGAAAACCAGGAGAAGATCTACTACATCAGCGCGGACAGCTTCGCCGCCGCCAAGAACAGCCCGCACCTGGAGATCTTCCGAGACAAAGGCATCGAGGTGCTGCTGTTGAGCGACCGGGTGGACGAATGGATGCTCTCGGGATTGACGGAGTTCGACGGCAAGGCCTTGCAGTCGGTGAGCAAGGGCGAGCTCGATCTCGGCACGCTCGACGATGAGGAGACGAAAACCAAACAGGAACAGACCGCCGATGAATTCAAGGAACTGGTCGAAAAGGTCAAAAACACACTTGGCGAGCGGGTCAAGGACGCGCGCATTACCCACCGCCTGACCAATTCCCCGGCCTGCCTGGTGGCGGATCAGCAGGACATGGGCGCCAACCTGGAGCGCATCTTACGCTCCGCCGGGCAGCACATCGCGGCCAGCAAACCGGTGATGGAGATCAACCCGGCACACCCACTGGTCACGCGGCTGAAGGCCGAACAGGATGGGGAGCGTTTTGCGGACTGGACCCATGTCCTGTTCGATCAGGCGCTGTTAAGCGAAGGCGGGAAGCTCGACGACCCGGCGAGCTTCGTCCATCGGCTCAACAAACTTTTGCTGGCGATGGCGGAGCCCGCCAAGAGCTAGCGCGCTTGAGGCGGACTTGAGCTGACGCCGCGGCCCACTCCTGGCGCGGTGGAATAAACGCAGAGGTCGCGGAGAAAGCAAAAACGCTTTATATTTTGAAGTATTCTCTGCGTTCTCTGCGCCGTGGCGTTCTTTGCGTTGCTTCCAGGGCGTAAGAGTTGCTGAGCGTTTGATTCTGAGACAGGTTCTAGTCGTCGTCTTTTTGCGTTTTGGCCTTGCCGATCCTGGAGATCGGCACAACGACGTTCTTCTCCGGCTCATCCGCATAACGCGGGCGCATCTCGCGGGTCTCACCCGCTTCATCGAGCAGTTCCGTTTCCCGGGCCGTGATCAGCATCAGGCACTGCCTGATGTTCTCGATGGTCTTGTCCGACAGCGGATGCACCATTCCCGGGGTGGTGGTCGTGTCCTTAATGACGTCGGTCAGCACCGACTTCATGGCGCGCAACACCCTGAACTCTTTGCTCTCACGCGCCGTCTCGTCTTTGTCTTTACTCATTTCGGCTCCGACCGGCACACCCGCACCGGGTGATTTCGTTATATAGATTGCGATTATAACCCGAATTGCATCCCCGGCGCGTCGCCGGGCACGCTCAGTTACCGCGTCAAATGAGATCGATCATGACCGGCTGCAACAGCCGGCGCAGCGCGGCCATCACCAGGATCGCGCTCAGTATGAATAACAAGGTGTCAGCGTCCCAGGGGTTCATGACCAGACCCAGCGCCATGCCCGCGGCCGGGGGGTGTTCGGTATCGGTCAGCACCATCAGGAAAATCGCCGCGCCGACGGCGATGGCGGCGAAGATGATATATTCCGTACTGCGCGACATTGGCAGCGGCAGCAGCGAGAGAAAATAACACAGCACCCCTACGCAAATGCCGATGAGATAGCCGCCCAACAGGGGACGCAGCCGCGCGGCATAGGCCCGCGGACGGGTGAAGACCAGAAACGCGGTCGATCCCAGGGTGGCGATAATGGCGGTGTGCGACAGCACATCCAGGAACAACAGGATGAGCAGGATCGTGAACGTGGCGAGCAGGGACTGAAAGAGATAGGGGCGAATGTCTGTTAGGGCATTTTTGTCAAAAATACGCATGTAAAGGCTGTCCCCAAAGCTGCGGCGGGCAGGTACGATAGCGCCTGAGACACTACCGGTTCTCGGGACGATTGGCAAATGCGATGGGGTGATCAGGCGTCGGAGCTGAACAGCGGCGCGTAATGGCGTTTGAAGCGCAGCACCTTGCGGACATATTTCTTGGTCTCGGCATAGGGCGGGATGCCCTTATAGCGCATGACTGTGCCCTCCCCGGCGTTGTAGGCGGCGATGGCCAGATGGTATTGGTTGTCGAACTTCCGCAGGAGAAACTTCAGATAGCGCGCCCCGGCATGCACATTCTGCTCCGGATCGTAGATGTCGGTGACCCCAAAGCGCGCGGCCGTGGCCGGCATCAACTGCATCAAGCCCGATGCCCCTTTATGCGAGGTCGCAAAGGGGTTAAACGCCGATTCGGCGCGCATCACGGCCTTCACCAGGGCGGGTTCCAGCGCGTGCTGGCTCGCTGCCTTTTGAATCAGTCCGTCATAGTTGGCCGGGTCCGGCCGGAAGAATTGCGGATCCTTGCTGACGCTCAATAGATCGAGACCGCTGTGGCCGGGAATGGTGTGCACCAAGCGGTAGTGACGGTTGTTCAGCGCATGTTCGGTGATAATACGCGTCCCGTTCGGCAGCTCGTAAACATACATATCGGCGGCGGCCGTGCCCAGCATGAACAGCAGGCAGGCCCCCACGATGAATCGATATTTGACTGGGATCTGTTTCACACCGCCCCCCGATCTGCGTTTGCCCTGCCTGAGATGTTGCACATCTCATGCCAGCGGCCGCGACGAATCGGGGAATCCGGGCATTCCTGCAAGAAATACGGCGAGTTCCCAGGGAAACTGAAATAAAAACCATACAGAAAATGCAACTATATGGCGGTGCGGGTGACGCGGATTGTCGCGCCCGCGCCGGCAGGCCGACTAGCCCCAATGTTGCATCAGGATCGGGTCAAGGGGCGGGCTAACCCAACCAAACGCGCGCATTGCGGAACATGCGCATCCAGGGGCCGTCCTCGCGCCACGCCGGCGGATGCCAGGAATGGGCCACGGTGCGGAACAGGCGTTCGGGGTGCGGCATCATAATGGTGAATCGGCCGTCGGCCGTGGTCAGGCCGGTGATGCCGTGGGGGGAGCCGTTCGGGTTATACGGGTAGGACTCGGCCAGATTGCCGTGGTGGTCGACGTAACACAGGGCGACTTGCTTGTTCACAATCAACTGCTCGATCGATTGCGGATCGCGAAATTCCGCCTGGCCCTCGCCGTGGGCAACCACGACGGGCAGCATGGAGCCGGTCATGCCCCGGAAAAAGATCGACGGATTCTCGGGGATCTGTACGCGAACGAAACGCGCCTCGAACTGCTCGGACTGATTGCGCACGAAGTGCGGCCAGCGTTCGGCGCCCGGGATCAGCTCATGCAGGTTGGACATCATCTGGCAGCCATTGCAGACCCCCAGGGCGAAACTGTCGGCGCGGGCGAAAAACGCGGCGAATTCATCCCGCGCGCGGTCATTGAACAGAATGGACTTGGCCCAGCCTTCGCCGGCACCGAGGACATCGCCGAATGAGAAACCGCCGCAAGCGGCGAAACCTTTATAGTCCTTGAGCGCCACGCGGCCCTCTATGATGTCGCTCATGGTGACATCGACGGCATCGAAACCGGCGCGATCGAAGGCCGCCGCCATCTCCATCTGGCCGTTGACCCCCTGCTCGCGCAGTATGGCGATGCGCGGCCGGCTGCCTCGCGCGATATAGCGGGCGGCGATGTCCTCAGCGGGGTCGAAGCGCAGGTCGGCGCTCAAGCCCGGATCACTGGTATCCAATACGCGGTCATATTCCTCCTGCGCGCAGCGCGGGTTATCGCGCAACGCCTGCATATGGTAGGTGGTCTGCGACCAGGCGCGCTGCAGGTTGACGCGCGTATCGGAAAACACCAGCCTCGCCTCGTGACGGATGGCAATCCGGTCATCCGCGCTCACCGTGCCAATCACATGGGTGTGGCGCGCCAGGCCGGCCTTCTTCAACGCACCCAGTATGCCGTCGCGGCGCTGGCAGGGGACCTGAAGCACGGCACCGAGCTCCTCGTTGAACAGCGCCGCCAGAGGGTCGCTGCCCAGCGCGTCGAGTTCAATGCTCACACCACAGCGTCCCGCGAACGCCATCTCGCACAACGTGACAAACAGCCCGCCGTCGGAGCGATCATGATAAGCCAGGACATACTCGAGCTCGTTCAGGGCCTGGATCACATGGAAAAACAACCTCAGGACACGCGCGTCATCGACATCAGGCGCCTCGTGCCCGGTCTCGTTGTACACCTGTGCCAGCGCCGATCCCCCCAGGCGGTTCTTGCGCTTGCCCAGATCGATCAGGATCAGATCCGTGTCGCCGCAGTCGATGCGCAATTGGGGCGTGAGGGTGCGGCGCACGTCCTTGACCGGCGCAAAGGCGGAGACGATCAATGACAACGGCGCGGTCACCGAGCGCTCGCGCTGCTGCTCGTCGCGCCACACCGTTTTCATCGACATGGAGTCTTTGCCGACGGGAATGGAGATGCCCAAGACCGGGCACAATTGCGTCGCCACGGCCTTCACCGTGTCGAACAACGCGGCGTCTTCTCCCGGGTGACCCGCGGCCGCCATCCAGTTGGCCGACAGCTTCACATCGGGCAGTTTCTCGATGCGGCTGGCCGCGATGTTGGTCAACGCCTCACCGACCGCCATGCGGCCACTGGCGGCCGGGTCGATCAGCGCGACCGGCGTGCGCTCACCGACGGCCATGGCCTCCCCGGTATAGCCCTGGTAGGCGGTGGTAGTCACCGCCACGTCCGCGACCGGCACCTGCCAGGGCCCCACCATCTGGTCACGGCAGACCATGCCGGTGACACTGCGGTCACCAATCGTGATCAGAAAGGTCTTGTCCCCCACCGTCGGCAGGCGCAACACGCGGTAGGCGGCATCCTTGATGTCGATGTGCCGGGTCTTGAATTTCGGCGGTTTACGCTTGACGCGTTTCACGTCGCGTACCATTTTCGGCGGCTTGCCGAGCAGCACGCTTAAGTCCATGTCGATCGGCGTGGCCTGACGCGCCGGTTCTGCATCCGCGGTCTCGGCGGCGAAGTAACTGTCGTCCAACACCAGCTGCTGCGCCTCGGTCGCGGCGCCGATCACGGCATAGGGACAGCGCTCGCGTTCACAGATCTCCCGGAAGGGCTCCAGTAGGTCCTGGTCAATGGCCAGCACATAACGCTCTTGGGCCTCGTTACACCAGATCTCCATCGGTGACATCCCGGGTTGATCATTCGGTATTTCGCGCAGGCGAAAGCGTCCACCGCGCCCGGCCTCATGCACCAGCTCCGGCACGGCGTTGGACAGTCCGCCCGCGCCCACATCGTGAATGGCGAGGATGGGGCTCTGCGCGCCGAGGGCCCAACACCGGTCGATCACCTCCTGGCATCGACGCTGCATTTCCGGGTTGCCGCGCTGTACCGACGCAAAATCCAGGTCCTCGGCGCTGGCACCGGTCGCCATGCTGGAGGCCGCGCCGCCGCCGAGTCCGATCAACATCGCCGGACCGCCGAGCACGATGATCGGTGTGCCCGGCGGAAATTTTTCCTTGTGCACGTGCAAGCACCTGTTCGTACACCCGAAAGTAACCACCAAGATTGGGGCGACCAAACTCGTTGTTGAACGAGGCCCCGCCGATGGGACCCTCGAGCATAATATCCAGGGCACTGACGATGCGACCGGGCCTGCCGTGATCCTGCTCCCAGGGTTGCGCGTTGCCGGGCAGTCGCAGATTCGATACGGAAAAACCGGAGATGCCGGCCTTGGGCTTGGCCCCGCGACCGGTGGCGCCTTCGTCACGGATCTCCCCGCCGGAACCGGTGGCCGCGCCCGGGAACGGCGAGATGGCCGTCGGGTGGTTGTGCGTCTCGACCTTCATCAGCAGCGGGGTATGCTCTTCCCGGTACCCGTAGCTGTGCCGCGCCGGGCCGGGGAAAAAGCGCGCGGCCCGGAACCCCTCGATGACGGAGGCATTGTCGTGGTAGGCGACCAGCGTGCCCTTGGGATTGAGCGCGTGCGTCTGACGGATCATGTTGAACAGCGAATGCGCTTGGCGTTTGTTGTTGATAATCCATTCGGCATTGAATATCTTGTGCCGGCAATGCTCGGAGTTGGCCTGTGCGAACATCATCAGCTCCACGTCCGTCGGGTTGCGCCCGTGGTGTACATAGTTCTCGAGCAGATACTCAATCTCATCGGAGGAAAGCGCGAGTCCCAGTTGCCGGTCGGCCGCCTCCAATGCCTGCGCACCGCCAGCCAGCACATCGATGACGGTCAACGGCGCCGGTACCGCCTCCTGGAACAGCTTTTCCACTTGTTCGAAATCCGGCAGCACGTTCTCCGTCATGCGATCGTGGATCAGCGGAAGCAGTCGCTCGCGCTCAGCGGCATCCAAGGGTTTACCGTCGTTCTTGCGAAAGTACCAGGCCACGCCGCGCTCCAGGCGCTGCAGATTGCGCAGGCCGCAGCGATGGGCGATATCGGTCGCCTTGGACGACCAGGGTGAAATGGTCCCAAGGCGCGGGACGACGAGCACCCGCTCACCGCCCGGCTGTTCATGCAAGGACCTTGGGCCGTAGGTGAGTAGCCGCTGCAGCACGGCCAGTTCCTCGGCGGCGGGTTCCGCCGAGAACGCCGCGAAATGCCAGTACTCGGCGTCAAATTCCTCGAGTTGCGGCACCTGCTTGCACATCTCCGCCAGCAATTTTTCCCAGCGGAATCTGGACCACACCTGGGAACCACACAGCGGCTTAATTAACGGCTTTTGCATGTTTTCACGCCGTGGTTTATCGGCCTTCTCACCGGTCATTGTGCATTATCACCTTCAAAAGACGACCTCGGGCGCGATGTCACACCAGGACAATCCCTCGAGCTGGTCGGCGATACGCACCCATTGCATCTCGCATCCCATCGCGTGACTGAGCGTATGTCGTGCCAGGTACGGTGTGTTGTTGTGCTCGCTCAAATGGGCCGCCACCAGGTGCTGTAGCCTGGAATGATCGAGCTTTTGTAAAATCCGCGCCGCGGTGTCATTGTCGAGGTGCCCGTGGTTGCCGCCAATGCGGGCCTTCAGGGCAGGCGGATAATCGCCATTCATCAACATCTCGCGATCGTGATTGCATTCAAGCACCAGGGCATGACAGCCGCTCAAGGCTTGCTCAATATGGGGCGTGGTGCTGCCGGTATCGGTCAATACCCCCAGGCGCCGGGCCCCGTCCGAAAAAACGAACTGCGCGGGCTCGCGTGCATCATGCGGCACGGGAAACGGCTGGATCTGAATGTCGTTGATTTCGAAAGGTTCCTGCAGGTTAATGAGCTTCACGTCGGGCAGCGTTCCGGCGCGGCCCTCGATGGCCCGCAATGTCCCTGGCGTCATCCACACCGGCAGGTTGAATTCGCGCGCCACCGCGCCGACGCCATTGACATGGTCACTGTGCTCGTGGGTCAGTACGATTGCGGTCAGGGTATTGCCAGCCTTGCCCAGCCTCGCCAGACGGCTCGTGGTTTCTCTGGCCGAGAAACCGCAGTCGAGCATCAAACAGGTATTTCGGAACTCAATCAGCGCGGCATTGCCGCGGCTACCGCTGCCAAGAGATGCAAAACGCAAATCTGCGGCCTCCTTGCTCGCTATTTGAGTTGTTCGTGCAGCAGACTCAAAATGCGTTCACCGGTTTTGGATCGTTCAGGCTTGCCTCCCTGGTTCAACACTTCAACGTCGGTACCGCCGCCCGTGGGTTTGAGCCTGACAAGATAGTTTTGTGAGGCCTTTTTTTTGTCGCCACCGAATAAGCGGGAAAAAACCCCCGGTTTGTCGGTCTCTTTGGCGGGATCGCTGTAACGGACATAGTAGACGCCGCTGTTCCGGTCGCGGTCCTCGACCGTGAATCCGATACGGTCCAGTGCCAGGCCAACCCGGCGCCAGGACAGCTCGTAATCCTCATTCAGGGTCAAGCGTGTGCGTCCCTGGTCGCTGCGCCCCAGACTCGCCCGCCCTTGCGTCGTGCCCCGGGTAGATTCGGCCGCCAGTCTCTGAAGCTTCGCAGCATTCTCCCCGAGCGCGACCATCAACAGACCCAGCAGCTCCATCTCCAGCTCCGGATCCGGCGGTCCCTGCTGCCATACGGTGTGGACGACTTCGCCGCCACCGCCTGAGGCAACCACCTCCTCCATACGCCGATGACTCAGGTAGATCTCCAGCGTCCCGGGCTCCCGCCCCCGCTCCAGCCGAATCCGGAATTTGTCACGCTGGCCTGTGGAATACATGCTGCCGAGCATTTGCGATAGCTTGTTTTTGGCCTTACCGGACACCAGCGGGCGATGCTCACGCCACTCGGTTTCCATGATGCCGGTCTGGGGATTCTGCTTGGCGATGAGAAAGCCGCTCTTCAGCAAAAAGGAACGGATCTCGTACCACAGCGGTTCCGGGTCCGCCCGCACCACCAACCAGCGCTGGCTGCCGGCGCGCTCCATGCGCACCGCTTCGAACTCCGGTAACAGCTTCTTGTTGATATCGACGATCGGGTCTTGCCGCCGTGAGCTGAAACCGCCATCGCGCTGCTCGCCACCCTCGTCGATCAGCGGAACCCTGAAATTATCACTGACGTCCGGGCTGGAGAGATCGGGCGGCACCTCCAGCGGCGGGACTTTGCCGACCTGGGAATAATCGCTGTTGGTGGCACAGGCATGCAGCGCGGCTGCGGCAAGAACCATAACACCCACTCTTAGGATTTGGGATGATCTCATCATCTGCACTAACAAAAATGACATGGACTATCGGGTTATGCAACCACACCGGCGGCGCGCATGGCCTCGCGCATGGCCGCGTAATATTTTTCGGACAGGGGCGTCAACGGCAGGCGGATGCCGCCGCCGATCAGGCCCAATTCCTTGACCGCCCATTTTACAGGAATGGGGTTTGATTCCAGAAACAACGCCTTGTGCAGCGGCATCAAACGCTCATTAATGCCACGCGCCCTTGCTTCATCGCCGCTCAGGGCCGCCTCGCACATCTCGCTCATGGCGCGCGGCGCCACATTGGCGGTCACGGAAATATCGCCCTTGCCGCCGAGCAGGATCAGCTCAAGGGCCGTCGCGTCGTCGCCGGAAAACACATCGAGCGCGCCCTGGCAGCGCCGGATCAGCTCGCGCGCCCGGTCCATGTCCCCGGTGGCCTCCTTGATGCCGACAATATTAGGTATCGCAGACAGCCGTTGGACGGTGTCCGGCAACATATCACACACGGTACGGCCGGGCACATTATATAGTATCTGGGCAATGGGCACCGCCTCGGCGATGGCCTGGAAGTGTTGGTACAACCCTTCCTGTGTAGGTTTATTATAGTATGGCGTCACCAGCAGACAGGCGTCGGCGCCCGCTTTTTCGGCGCAGCGCGTGAGCTCAATGGCCTCGCGGGTCGAATTCGAGCCGGTGCCGGCGATGATCGGGAGGCGGCCACCGGCATGCACCACCGCCTGTCGGACCGTCTCACAGTGCTCGTCGGTGTCCAGCGTCGCCGATTCCCCGGTTGTACCGACGATTACGATGGCATGCGTGCCATTTTCTACATGGAAATCAATGAGTTTCTTGAGGGCAGGCGCATCCAGGGAACCGTCGTCGAGCATCGGGGTGACCAGGGCCACCATACTGCCGTGAAACATGATGCATATACCAAGGGTGAAAATCCAAGATCCGCATGGTACTGATACCCTTTCTCAAAGACAAGCGATTCGCCTCTTGAGAACCGGGCGGCTTGCTTTTAATGTAGGCCTTGCGCGCGTGGTACACGTCGGAGGAGTTTTAGGCCGCCGAACACGACCGCGTGCACAGGGCGGTTTAACCGGCTTGCCCGACACATCCAATGCTGACGGCCGTTCGGTGACATTGGAAAGATCGCGGGCCTTGAATACTGCGCGGCCAACAACGCCTTATCGCCCAAGCGGGAGGGCACGATGACACAAATAACAGCGGCCGGAAGTCTACCCTGTTTCGTGACGCGCGGACTGGTCTACGCGGCGCTGTTCCTGTGCGCCCCCACGGTGTTGGCCGCCCCCTGCAAGGAGACCCCGGGCACCGGCATACCGGAAATATCCCTTGAGGAGTTCGCCGCCGGCTTTGACCAGCCGGTCCATATCACCCACGCCGGCGACGCCAGCCGACGGCTGTTTGTGGTCGAACAGCCGGGGCGCATCCGCATCATCGACAAGGGGACGCCGCTCGCCGAACCTTTCCTGGACATCCACAAGCGGGTGGCGAGCGGCGGCGAGAAAGGCCTGTTCAGCGTCGCCTTTCATCCACGTTATAAAGACAACGGTTGGTTTTACGTCAACTACACCTCCTCGGCAGGGGGACTGCACACGGTGGTCTCCCGGTTTCGCCGCGCCAGCCGCAACCGGGCCGACGCGAACAGTGAAACCGTGCTGCTCACCATCGACCAGCCTTACGGCAATCACAATGGCGGCCAACTGGCGTTTGCACCAGATGGGTATCTGTATATCGGCATGGGCGACGGCGGGGCGGGCAACGATCCGCATGGACACGGGCAGAACGCGGCGACGCTGCTCGGCGCACTGCTGCGGATCGACGTTGACCGCCATGCGCCGGGCAAGGCCTATGCCGTGCCCGGCGATAACCCGTTCATCGGCAAAGCCGGTGTCCGCGAAGAAATCTGGGCCTACGGCCTGCGCAACCCGTGGCGGTTCTCGTTTGATGCCCTCAACGGCCGGCTCTATCTCGCCGATGTCGGCCAGGATACCGTGGAAGAAATCAATATCATCCGCCGCGGGGGCAACTACGGCTGGAATGTGATGGAAGGCGATATCTGTACGCCCGGTGTGCGCGGCGAGTGCGACAAATCGGGGCTCCACGCACCGATCTTGACTTACCGCCATCCCGAGGGTTTCTCCATCACCGGCGGGTTTGTCTACCGCGGCAGCGCCATTCCGACGTTATGCGGCGTCTATCTCTATGCCGACTACATCACCCAACGGCTGCGGGGATTGCGCTATGACAATGACAAAGATAAAGTGATCAGGCAAACTGAATTTTTTAATGAAAGTGATTTTGCCGGTAAGAAGGCCAGGCTCGGCGGCAAGGGCCCGCACATCAGCAGCTTCGGTCAGGATGAAGGCCTGGAGTTATACCTCGCCGACCATCGCTCAGGCAGGATCATAAAAATCGTCCCTGCTCAAGACTGAATCCAAGGCCTGCACCATGCTTTTGTCTGACCAGCGAAACCCCGGGAGATCACGGGTGTTGCCCCGGTACGCACTTTTCATCATCGGGTATGGCCTCTTGTCAAACGCCGCCCACGCCATCGTCAACCTTGAGGACCTGCACCTTGGCACATCGCCCGAGGGCTTCAGCGGCGAAGTGAAACTGTGGGTCAGCGGCGCCTCGGGCAATACTGACAAATCCGATGCCGGTATGGGCGCGCGCACGCAGTGGCAGCGGGAAAAGATCACCGACTTCCTGGTGTTGAATTATGACTACGGCCGCAGCGCGGGCAAGACCGACACCAACAAGGGCTTTCTGCATGCGCGCCACATCTACCAGTGGACACCCAACGTGGCCAGGGAGGGCTTCGGCCAGCTGCAGCACAACGAATTCACGCGCCTGTCGCTGCGCGCCTTGCTCGGCGCCGGCCTCCGGCTGACCCTGGCAAAGAAAACCGTGAATAAGGCCGCCTTCCTGGGCATCGGCGCCTTTTATGAGCGCGAAGACTTGGAGGAAAAAGCGGGACTGACCGACGGCGGCACCGACAACACCGGGCGCGGCAGCTTTTATTTTGTCTTTAAGTACCAACCCAAAGAAGACATCAAGCTGTTGAGCACCACCTATTATCAGCCCAAGCTGCGGTTGCTCTCAGACTACCGGGCAACCCAAAACGCCACCCTGTCCATCGAGCTGACGGGCAGGCTGGCGCTTGAGTTGAGCGTGACCGCGGCCTATGACAGCCAGCCCCCGCAGACCGTGGAAAGGGCCGATGTGACGTATCGCACCGGGCTCGCTTATCGGTTTTAGCACCATCCGGACCGCTGTCAGCGCCTGCCCTGCAGGGTGCCTGAAGTAATCAAAGCCTGTCTCAAAATCAAACGCTCGGCAACCCTTCACGCCCTGGAAGCAACGCAAAGTACGCAGAGAATACTTCAGAATAAAGCGTTTTTGCTTTCTCCGCGTACTTTGCGTCTCCGCGACCCCACAGCGCCGGGGGCGGAAGGTATTTTGAAATAGCTTCGAGGGACTTGCATCGGCGCACCATCACTTGCCGCATTCCCTTCGCAACGACGCCTGCTCATTGCGCCTGCTGGCAACTTGCCAGGCCGCTCGCCAGATCGGGGTACAGGGGCTCTAGCCCCAGCTCTTCGCGCATCTTGTGGTTATCCAGACGCCTGGACTCGGCCAGATACGACAGCATGCCGGCGCTTAAGCGCTCGCGGGCCTGCGCGAGTGTGATCTCCGGCGGGCGCGGCAACCCCAGACAATCCGCCACCCGATGGAAATAATCCGTCATCGTCGTTGGATGGCCGTCGCTTACGTTGTAAACCGCCCCGGGTCGCCCCCGCCGCGCTGCCGCCACGCAGGCCCGCGCCAGGTCATCGGCGTGGATGCGGTTACTGTAGGGCGCGTCCTGCTCGCGCAATACCGGCTGCCCCTCGCGCAGCCGCTGCTCGGGCAATCGGCCGGGACCGTAGATACCGGGGACCCGCAGAATGACGACGGGCACCTCGTGACTGTCGCCCCATCGGCGCAGGATGTTTTCGCCCGACAGCCGGCGGCGGGCACGGTCGGACTGTGGATGGGGCGGCCGGTCCTCGGTGACCCACGCCCCCTGACAATCGCCGTAGACACCGGTGGTGCTGATGAGCACCACACGCCGCGGCAAATCGGCGGCGCCGAGCGCCGCCACAAAAGCCGCCATGCGCGGGTCGGTCTGCCCCGTAGGTGGCGGTGGGGCAAAATAATAGACCAGCGCCCCGCCAACCGGGAGTTCCCGCAGGGAATCGGCGCGGTCCAGATCACCGTCAATGGGGCGCACGCCGAGTGTTTTTAGGCGCTGCACCGCCTGCCGGGAACGCGCCAGCCCGCTGACGCTCACGCCTTGCGCCCGCTCCAGCGCTGCCACACGGCGACCGATATCGCCGCAGCCGATAATCAATACTGGGTTCACTGACTCTGCGATGTTCCTATCAATCTCGATCCCCGGTGGTAGACACCGGGCCGCTAGTGTGCTGTCCCATCAATACGCTGCTTGCCAGACCCATCATTCCGGCCAAGCCCGCTTTCGCGGGGACAGGCTTCGCGTTCAATGTTGATTATCGAATTCCACGCCGATATGAGTTTTCAACGCAAGGGCGCTGAGGCGCAAAGGTGCTTGAGTTCATGGACATTTTTCTCTGCGTCTTGGCGTCTTCGCGTTAAAGGGTCATATTGATAAGGTATTTACGGGACGGCACACTAGTCCCGGCCCTCCCACAGCAGAAAACGGTCGAGATCGGCCTTGATCTGGGCGACAACGAAAGCGATCACACTCGCATCATCAATAAAGCCGCCAACGGGAATGAAGTCAGGGATCAAATCAAGCGGCGTCACGAAATACAACACCGCCGCCGTGGCCGACACGACCGAGGCCCAGGGGATATCGGTGTACTCCCCGTGCAGATAGGCCTGCAACAAGCGCACGAGCGCCATCAAATACTGCCACACCTCGGCAAGCGGGCCCTTGCTGCCCGCCTTCTTGCCGGCCTTCTTCAACGCCCGGGCAATCAGCCTGGCGCTTTTCGCCGGATCGCGGACATAGCCCGCGGCACTGGCTCTGACGCGTTCGACCAGCTTCGATAGCATCGTGCCGCCCGGGACAGCCGTCTTGCTCCCGTTTGACTTCACGGATCCGCGGTCGCTTGAACTCATGGCAACACCACTCCTCCAGGGGCAACGAACCGATATTCCACTTGCCGATGTTAAGATACCGGCGCCAAGTCCGCGAACAACCGGTGCAGTCTTTGCCTCAGCACCTCTATCTGCCCATGTTGATAGGGCTTGGCTTCCGTCTTACCCCACACCGGCGCGGGCCAGGCTGGGTCATTCCGATACCGGACGATGTGGTGAATATGAAGTTGCGGTACAACATTGCCCAATGCAGCGATGTTCATTTTGTCGGCCCCGAAATCCTCGGCCAGGCCTTGGGCAAGCCGGGAGGACTCCCGCAGCAGCTGTTGCTGATGCTCTTGTGAAAGCTGATAGATCTCCATGACGCCTTCCCGTTCGGGCACCAGGATCAACCAGGGATAATTCGCGTCATTCATCAACAGCAGGCGGCACAAACCGAAGCTGCCAATTGTGATGCAATCCTCCGCCAACTTCGGATGCACTTCAAACATGGGTGCCTCTCGCCCCGCGGCCGTCGGCCACGACAAAGCTAATGCTGATTATCCGCTCACCCGCCATCACACTGTCGCTGACATGCCCCGCCGATCAGAACAACTGCGTATCGCGGGCCATCGCCGCGATCAGACTAAAATGTGACTGGGCACGCCCCTGATCCGGATCCGCGATGGCGGGCATCGCCGCGATCCCGTCGACATAAGCTCGCGGAAATGCATGCGCCCGCGCGCCGTGCACCACGAGTTCTTTGTACCAGCTATACGGGCGAAGCGAGCGATCGATATAGCGGGGATCGGCCAGATAAGTGAACACCGGTTGCAGGTCTCCAGCCACCGATAGCGTGAGCCGGTCTTCATTATAACCCCGCCCCAGTCCCTCGAATCCGTCCAACAGCGCCTTGTCCCGGGCCTCGATCACATAGACCACGCCGATGACGCAATCGGCATCATCACCGGTCGGCAGCGCGTCGCATTTTGCCGAGCCGTCCTGGCCGCGCTTGTGGAATCTGAGCGTGTGGCCGCTGAGCCCCGACACCTGAACAAGGCGGGCAGAAGGGGCCCGTTCGCGAAGCCGGCGCGGATGCAGATTCGAGCCGTAGGCAAAATAGAAAAAACAACGCTGCACCGTCACGCCGTCACCACCATCATTGTCAATCAAGCCCCCCCGAATCACAGTTTTCTCGCCCGCCCGCCCGGGCATGGAATCATACCGGCTTTCGAAATCCAAGGAAAAGCCGGATCAGCCAAGCCAGCGTGTCAACACCGTAGCGCACGAGCAAAACCCGCATGGCGAAGGTCGACAGCCGCGGCGGGTTCACCAGGTTTGCCCGCATCGCCAGCTCGAAGGTGCCGATCATAAACACCAGGGTCGCTGAGCCGAACCACAGCATCTGTCCGGCCGTGCGCCATATCGTCTCCCGCCGCCGCTCCGGCGCCAGCCAGTAGTCTTTGTGGGGCAGGGCAGACGACCGAGCTGAGCTGGAACGGCCACGAAGACAAGCACGATGAGCCCGAGCATCGCCGCATAGGTGCCGAAGAACGCCTGCTTTGATGACCCGCCATTGGGATAGCCCGCGGCGCCGAAATGGGAGGCGACAACGTCGGGAAGCAGACGATAGTAATACACCCCCCTGCAACAGGGCGACAAACATCATCGAGATAAACAACCCGTATTGCGGTCGCATGGTTTATATCCGGTATTGGTCCATAAACTGTGCGGCAGCCTGCGCCTGGGTGGGCGTGCTCTAGTAAAACTTACCGGATTAGTAGACATTAAAATGTCCCACGTGCCAAGTCCGATCCGTAGGGCGCGCCAGCTCCCGCGGTGACCGGCCGGTCTCACCCGCTGCCGCCTAGGACCAAAGACAAAATCCGTCCCCACTGGCGCGATCTGACACCGGCCTCAGCAGCGACACCTGGCATACAGCTTGCATAACAATGAGAAACTGGTCTATTTCTCGAGGAGAAATAGAAAGACACAGCGGCCGGTTCTCAAGCCCTGTGTTTCTGAAACGTGAATATGAGGATCAAGCGGGGTTAAAACGATGGCTCACGGAATCGCCGGTGTACCCCAAATGCTGTTGACCCGAGTCGCTGCGACCGGGCGGGACCGTGCAGGCGACCTGCACTCCCATCGCATCAATTTCCTCCCTTTTTCCCGAACGGCGAGAACGGTGCTCTGGGTCCTGATTGTGACTTTTAGCGTCAGTCTGCCGATACCGACGCCGGCTGACGACGGCGCGTTGGTGATGGGGGTGTTCCCGCGACGTAATGCCACAGAGACCGTAAGGCTATTCTCGCCGCTGGCCCAACACCTTTCCGAGGTGCTCGGACGCGAGGTCCGCCTGGAGACCGCCCACAACTTCGCGGCCTTCTGGCAAGGCGTCACCGAACAACGCTATGACATCGTGCATTACAACCAGTACCACTATGTCAGAACGCACCAACAGTTCGGTTACGAGGTCATCGCCAAGAACGAAGAATTCGGTGAATCGACCATCGCTGGATCGCTGGTCATCAGAAATGACCGCGGCATCAAATCCATTCGAGACCTTAAGGGCAAGAAAATCGTCTTCGGGGGCGGTCCCAAGGCAATGCAAAGCTATATCGTCGCGACCTATTTATTACGACAGGCCGGGCTCAAATCCGGAGACTATAGCGAAGAGTTTGCCAAAAGCCCCCCGAATGCCATCCTGGCGGCGTATTTTGACCAGGCCGCTGCCGCCGGCGCGGGCGATAAGGTGCTGCAGCTGCCGGTGGTGACCCGCAAGGTCGATACCGCTAAGCTGACCGTCCTGGCACGAGCACCGCAGCACGCCCATCTGCCCTGGGCCGTTAAGGGCGGCATGGCTGCTACCCTGCGCCAGACAATCCAGCAGATTCTGGTTGACTTACAGGAGACGGAAAAAGGCAGACAAATCCTCGCCACGGCAAAGCTCACCGGACTCAGAGCGGCCGCTGACAAGGAATACGATCCCCATCGCCGGATAATCCGAGAGGTGTTAAATGAGAGCTACTGAACGCGACAAAGCGGGGTATCGTGCGCCTGTCGGGAAGCGCTTTTACGTGGCCACTCTGGTCTTGCTCTGGGCACTCGTCACCGTCATAGTGCTTTTCCCACGTCCCGCCCTGTGCGAAGACGATACGCTGACTATCGGCGTGTTCCCGCGGCGCAACTTCACCGAGACCATCAAGGCATTCACGCCCCTGACTGACTATCTTGCCGAACAGCTCGGACGTCCGGTGCGTCTGGAGACCACACGTGACTTCGCATCGTTTTGGAAAGGTGTCAGGGCACAACGCTACGATCTCGTTCATTACAACCAGTATCACTATGTGCAATCACACAAGGAGCTCGGCTACCGTGTCATCTTGAAAAATGAGGAATTTGGCCGTTCCACGATATCGGGCACCCTCATTGTTCGCCTGGACAGCGGAACCAAATCGCTTGCGAACCTAAGGGGCCAGAAAATCGTCTTTGGTGGCGGTAAAAAGGCCATGATGAGTTATATCGTTCCGACGTATCTGTTGCGGCAGGCCGGCCTCGAGCGCGGCGACTATGTCGAGGAATTCGCGCTGAATCCCCCCAATGCCTTGATGGCCCCTTATTATGGGCAGGCCGCCGCCGGGGGCGTCGGCGACGTGGTCGTCACATTTCCCGGCATTCGCGAAAAAGTTGACACCTCCCAACTGAACTTTCTGGCAATCAGCGAACCGCTCTCCCATCTGCCGTGGGCGGTAAAAAAAGACATGGATCCTCGGACCTCGCAACAAATCCAGGCCGCGATGGTTCGACTCAGGGACAGCAAGGAAGGCCGGGGAATCCTTGACCGCGCCAAGCTGACCGGTCTGGCAACCGCGACCGATGCCGACTACGACGTGCATCGCCACATTATTCACCGTGTATCCGGCAAAAGATTCTGAGAACTCGCCATGCCATCAACACCGAAACGCTCCACCCGGAAATGGCTGACCAGCCTCGGTGGCAAGTTCGTGCTGCTGGTCGCGAGCATTCTGGCCATCACCATGGGTACCAGCGCGATAATCAACTACCGCGCGGACACGCAGGAATTTCTGCAACACCTTGCGGCCAAAGGAAAGCTGCTCGGCAACTTTATCGCGCGTATCAGCCCGGATGCCATCCTGTCGTATGATTTTGTCACCCTTGATGACTATATCCGTGATGTAACCCGCGAACCCGATCTGGTCTACGCGGTGATCATATCACCGGATGGCGCGAACATGACCTCATACCTGGACGAACAAGACAGTCACGTCGCCGACGCCATCAAAACATTAGGGACAAAACATGTGATGGCTGTCATCGCTCAGATCAACAGCAAGCGGGACATCATACCTCTGAACTTCCCGATTGTGTTCGACAGTGACAAACTCGGATCCGTCACCATCGGTCTGACACGGCAGCGCATAGATCAACTGGCGACGCGAGAGTTAATGACACAGTTGTTAAGCAATAGCTTCATTATTTTGTTTCTGGGCATTTGCATTTATATCGTGTTTCGCCATAACGCGCTGCGCCCCATCTATCAGTTAATCACGGGCTCCGAACGCATTGCACAGGGGGCTTTGGAACAGGAAGTGCCCGTATATTCTTCCGATGAGCTCGGCAGCCTTACCGCTTCGTTCAATAACATGATAAAAAAATTGAAAGCGACCGGCGCGGAGAAAGATCATGCGATGCTCGAACTCCGGGAATTGAACAGAACACTGGAATCACGCGTTGTGGATCGCACGCATGAGCTCGCCGCACTCAATGTGCAGCTCGAGCATTTGGCACTGCAAGATGCCCTTACCGGACTGCCCAACCGCTCCCTGTTGCTGGACCGCTTGGAGCACGGTATTTCCATTGCAAAGCGAGAAGCCAGGCCGCTTGCCGTGATGATGTTGGATCTGGACCGCTTCAAGGAAGTCAATGACACGCTGGGTCATCATGCAGGAGACCAGCTCCTGCAAGAGGTGGGGCGGCGCCTTTGCGGCCTGCTGCGAGACAGCGATTCGGTGGGTCGCCTGGGCGGCGATGAGTTCCTGATCATCCTGCCCGGCGTCGGTATCGAGAACAGTATACTCGTAGCCGAGAAGGTCCAAAGCGCCTTGGAAGCCCCATTCGTCCTCGAGTACACCAACATCTCGATCGCGGCAAGCACTGGCATAGCGGTTTACCCGACGCACGGTGATGACAATACCACCCTGCTAAAACGGGCCGATGTCGCGATGTACGTGGCAAAGCAGAACAGGCACGGCTATTTTGTCTACGAGCCCAGTCAGGATACGCACACCCCCAACCGCCTGGCACTGATGGGGGAGCTGCGCAGCGCCATTGAGAACAACGAGCTGGAACTGTATTACCAGCCACAGATTGATCTGAGCGACGGGCGCATCGTCGGGGTGGAGGCGCTGGCGCGGTGGCGCCATGCTGAAAAGGGCTTCATCCCGCCCGATGAATTCATCCCGCTCATGGAACAGACGGGGTTGATCAAGCCGTTCGCGTTGTGGGTGCTCGATACCGCCCTGCAACAATGGGCGCAATGGGCCGACGCCGGGATGAGGCTGACCATGGCGGTCAACCTCTCCATGCGTAATCTGCAGGATCCGCAGCTGCCGTCGCAACTCTCCGCGTTACTGAAGAAATGGCACACCACGCGGGAATCCCTTGTCGTGGAAATCACCGAAAGTGCGGTGATGTCCGACGCCGCCTCGGTCATGGACATACTCAGGAAACTTAACAGCATGGGTCTGCAGCTTTCCATCGATGATTTCGGGAGCGGCTACTCTTCGCTGAATTACCTGAAAAAACTGCCCGTCAACGAGGTCAAGATAGACCGGTCTTTCATCACGGATATGGCAACGGACAAAGATGATGCCGTCATTGTCCGCTCCACGATCGAATTGGCGCACAATCTCGGGCTGCAGGTCGTGGCCGAAGGGGTGGAGAATGCCGAGACGCTCGCCACACTCGAAGCGCTTGGTTGTGACTTCGCGCAGGGCTATCACATAGGCCACCCGCTTCCCGCGGAACAAATATCTCAGCTCCTTAGTGAGTCAGAATCGGGGGTCACATTCGAGAAAGCTCGGGTGTGCGGTCCGTAGGCTAGGCAGCATCGCATTGTTGACGAGCAGTATCCGCCTCGCGTCTTATGCCCGCTCGTACTCAAGAAATCGACTCCGTGATATAACGCTGGATCTTGATCGTCTCGGACCAGTAGTCCGGCGGGAGGCCGGCCTTCTGTTTGAGATGGCGCAGGAACTCGCGCGGCTCGGGCAAAGCCGCCCACACCGATGGCAAGAAAGTCCCACGGCACGTACCGTCTTCCAGGATCAGCCCGTCGATGCCGCGGCGCATCTGCCGGATCAGATCCTCTTCGGAGCTAAAGGCCACGGGCACCGGTGGGCTCAAAACGGAAATATGTACGTCCAGGCGTTCGAACTCTGGCCAGGTGAGGGCCGGGAATCGGGGGTCGCGAAAGGCCGCGGCATGCGCGTTTTCCACCACATCGATGACCAACTGCCGCCGGGCTTCGAGGCTTCCGATGCAGCCTCGCAGGCTGCCATCGATATTAATGGTCACGAAACTCGCACCCGGCGACTGCAATGCCGGCGAATACTCCGCCACATCGATGACCAGTTCCTCCCCGCAGAGCCCCTTCCTGATGGAGTCCGGCGCCAGTGCCAACAGGGTTTGCCGGTCGTGGTGCGACAGCGCGTGAGCCGGCTTATTCAAAGACATACGCCCCATAGCCTACCACCTGATCGCGCGGCCCGGCGGTATCGCCCGAGTTGCGCAAGTCGATTGTGCTGGCGCTCAGGCCGTGCTTGCGGGCGAGGTAGAGCAGGCCGCTGACGGGATTGCGCCCGCAGGCCTGATCATAGTGAATGTCTTCAAAACGCAGGGCTTCGATCGCGCGAGAGGTCGCCTCATCCATCCGCCGGGCGGTCTCATAGTCATGGTAGTGAGAAAGATCCGAACTGATCACGATCAGGGTTTCCGGACCACCCCACAGCCGGTCCAGAACCTCGGCCACCTCTCCCGCCTCGGCCTCACCGACCACCAGCGGTACCAGGGTGAACGCATCCAGGACTTCCTGCAGAAACGGCAGGTGCACCTCCAGACTGTGTTCCAGGGCATGGGGTTCATCGAGAATGCTGACTTGGGGCAGATCCGAAATTGTCGCCGCCGCCTGCTTGTCGATGGCGACCGTGCCCAGCGGCGTTTGGAACCCGTCGACGCTCGGCAACGCGAGCCCTCGCAGCGCAACCCGGTGGGCCGGCCCCAGCAACACCACCCGCTTGATGGTATCGCGAGCCGGGATTAACCTCGCATAGGCGCTGGCAGCCACAGCGCCGGAATAGATATACCCGGCGTGCGGGACAATGACCGCCTTGGGGACCTTACCCGAGATGTCAACGGCACCCAGGTATCTTGTCGTCATGTCATGCAATTCCCGGGCGTCCGCCGGGTAGAACATCCCTGCCACTACCGGTCTGCGAATGGTTGTCATGCGCACCTGCCTCCAATGCCTCACTTCAAGCCTTATCTTACATAAAATGCCGCCAATGAGAGGCATTTTCAAGTGCTTTCCCATCCGAATTGAATTTCCCCCGCGGTAACCGCATTAACAATATAAATGGAGTACACTAGGCCGATACCCGGCCAGGAACGAGGATCATGGACACGGACACCGTCAGCGGCGTAGTCCCGACCAGATACTGGCATAGGCTGGAAGACGGGCGCATCCAATGTGACCTGTGCCCGCGCGCCTGCAAACTGCACGAGGATCAGCAGGGCTTATGTTATGTGCGTGCGCGCCAGCACGATCAGATCGTGCTGACCACCTACGGGCGTTCCAGCGGGTTCTGCGTTGACCCGATCGAGAAGAAGCCGCTGAATCAATTTCTTCCGGGAACGCCGGTCCTCTCCTTTGGCACGGCAGGCTGCAATCTCGCCTGCAAGTTCTGTCAGAACTGGGACATCAGCAAATCGCGGGAAATGGACACCCTGGCCGACCAGGCCTCGCCGGCGATCATCGCCCGCGCCGCCAAGGAACTCGGTTGCCGCAGCGTGGCCTATACCTATAACGATCCGGTCATCTTTCACGAGTATGCCATCGATGTCGCGCAGGCCTGCCGCGAACTGGGCATCAAATCAGTGGCGGTGACGGCCGGCTATGTCTGCCCCGAACCGCGCGAGGAGTTTTACCGGCACATCGACGCGGCCAATGTTGATCTCAAGGCCTTCACCGAGGAATTTTATTTCAAGGTAACCGGCGCCCATCTGGCGCCGGTGCTGGAAACGCTCGAGTACTTAAAGCACGAAACCCATGTCTGGTTCGAGCTCACCACGCTGCTCATTCCCGGATACAACGACGCCGACAAGGAGCTGGAAGAAATGACCCAATGGGTGGTACACAAGCTCGGGGCCGACGTGCCCATGCACTTTACCGCCTTTCATCCGGACTGGAAGATGATGGATGTGCCCCCGACGCCGCCGGCGACCCTCACCCGGGCACGCGAGATCGCCATAAAAAATGGCGTGCGTTACGCCTATACCGGCAACGTGCACGATGAAGCGGGCGGCAGCACCTATTGCCACCACTGCGGCAACCAACTCATCGGGCGCGATTGGTATGTGTTGACCGCCTGGAACCTGGATGAACAGGGCCGCTGCCGTGCTTGCGGCACAGCCTGCGCGGGGGTGTTCGAGGCGAGGCCCGGCGCCTGGGGTGCCCGACGTATGCCGGTGCGGCTCAAAGACTTCGCGGCCTGAGCCCCGCCGCCACCGCCAGAAGTAGTGTCCGTCATAACGCGTGTGCGCAACAGTCCCAAGCAGGACGTGGCGCATCAACAATCAAACACGTGCGTGTTTGATTCTCGGGACAAACCGTAGGGAGGCGGCGAGCACATGCGCCGCGGGGAGCGGCACGGACGTAGCGCCTAGGAAGCGAACAATGCAAGAAAACATGGAAGGACTTATTCAGCACCCTGACGAGAGTCCGATCGGCCTATGTCACAACACGACAGGAGCATCCAAGAGCTGGCGCAGCTGCGCGGTCTGACCGGCGTATTCCGCGATCGCGCCCACGCGGGCCAGTTGCTGGCAGCGATGCTCGCCGCCTATCGCGACGCCGACACCCTGCTGCTGGCAATCCCCGCAGGCGGTGTGCCGGTGGCGGCGGAGATCGCGCGCCGGCTGCGCCTGCCGCTCGATGTCGCCGTCGTCAGCAAGCTCACCCCGCCCTGGAATACCGAGACCGGTTACGGCGCCGTCGCCTTCGACGGTACCGTGCATGTCAACGAGGAATACGTCGCGCATTTCGGGCTCAGCGATCGCGACATCCGGGCGGGCGTAGCAAGGGCCAAGGCGAAAGTGGAACGGCGGCTGGCACGCTTTCGCGGAGACGCCCCGTTTCCTGAGCTGCACGGACGGGCGGTCATCGTAGTCGACGACGGACTGGCCTCCGGCGCGACGCTGCGCGTGGCCTTGAGCGCACTGCGAAATCACGGCGCCGACCGGCTCATCGTCGCCGTGCCCACTGGACACAGCCAGTCCCTGGACCTGATCGCAAGCGAGATCGAGGCACTCTACTGCGCCAACATGCGCAGCGGTTTCAGCTTCGCAGTGGCCGATGCGTATGCACAGTGGTACGACGTCAGCGAGGACGAGGTGGCGGACGTATTGGAGGGATTGGAAACACGACCCGACACATGCATCGGGAAGCAGACAGCATGACGAACAACATTGCCGGCAACGGATCGTATTGGGAGCATTTCCCGCACGAGGCCGACATGGGCGTGCGCGGCGTCGCGCCCTCGAAGACCGCGGCCTTTGCACAGGCGGCCCTGGCCATGACCGCGATCGTCACCGATCCCAAGGACATCGTGCCCGAGGAGGCGGTCGCTGTGCAATGCGAGGCGCCTGACGATGAGCTCTTGTTCGTGGATTGGCTCAACAGCCTGGTCTATGAGATGGCGACGCGCAAAATGCTGTTTTCGCGGTTTGCGATCAAATTCGATGACCACCGTTTACGGGCCACCGCCTGGGGCGAAAAAGTGAACGTGGCCAGGCATCATCCCGCCGTGGAAATCAAGGGCGCCACCTATACCGCACTGCACGTCGGGCGGAACGAACAAGGGCAGTGGGTCGCCGAGACCGTGGTCGACGTATGATGATCACCCGATGATTACCGAGCGGCTTGCGAGGCTAAGACGATGGACCTGAACCTGCTGACACGTGAAGACGAGTTCACCTGGCGCGTGGAGCCGCATGGCGACATGCGCGTGCCCGCCGTTCTCTATGCCGATGAAGCCCTCATCCGCGATATGGATCACAAGGTCTATGAGCAGGCGTGTAACGTCGCCATGCTCCCCGGTATCGTGAAAGCCTCCTATGCCATGCCCGATGCCCACTGGGGGTATGGCTTTCCGATCGGCGGCGTCGCCGCCTTCGATCCGAAACAAGGCGGCGTGGTGTCCGCGGGCGGGGTCGGTTTCGATATCTCCTGCGGCGTGCGCACGCTCACCACCGGGCTGCGGCGCGAAGACGTCGAGACCGTCAAATCAGAGCTCGCCAAGATACTTTACTATACCGTTCCCGCGGGCGTCGGCAGCACGGGAAAGATTCATCTCGATGACAGGGAGATGGATGCGATGCTCGCCGGCGGGGCGCAATGGGCGCTTGAGCGCGGGTACGGCCGCACGGAGGACCTGGAACGTACCGAGGAGCACGGACGCATGCCGGGCGCCAGGCCCGAGCAGGTCTCGCCACACGCCAAGAAGCGCCAGCGTGACGAGATGGGCACCTTGGGTTCCGGCAACCACTACCTCGAAGTGCAGCATGTGACCGAGATTTATGACACCGGTATCGCCGCGGTCTACGGCATCAGGCCGGGGAGCATTGTGCTCAGCATCCACTGCGGCTCCCGGGGGCTCGGCCATCAGATCGGCACCGAATTCCTAAAAAGAATGGCGCTCGCGGCCGGCCAGTACGGCATCACCCTGCCGGACCGGGAGCTCGCCTGCGCGCCCATCGAATCCCCGGTAGGCGAGGCCTACCTCGGCGCGATGCGCGCCGGGATCAACTGCGCCCTGGCCAACCGCCAGATCATTACCCATCTGGCGCGCCAGGCCTTTGCCAAGGTACTGCCGCCGGCCGACCTACGCCTGCTCTACGACGTGTCGCACAATACCTGCAAAGTCGAGGAGCACGAGATCGATGGGCAGACAAGACCGCTTTTTGTGCATCGCAAAGGGGCGACCCGCGCCTTCGGGCCGGGGCATGCCGAGGTGCCGCCCGCGTTTCGCGAGGTCGGTCAGCCGGTGCTGATCGGCGGCTCCATGGGCACCGCGTCCTATATCCTCGCGGGCACGAATGAGAGCGAGCGTCGCGCCTTCAGCTCGGCCTGTCACGGCGCCGGCCGGGCCATGAGCCGGCACGCCGCCACCCGCCAGTGGAAAGGCGGCAGGCTGGTGAACGAGTTGGCTGAACGCGGCATTGTGATACGCAGCCCGAGCATGCGCGGGGTGGCCGAAGAGGCGCCCGGGGCCTACAAGGACGTCAGTGCCGTGGTGGATGCGGCGCAACAGGCCGGGCTCGCACGCAAGGTGGCGCGGCTCGAACCCGTGGTCTGTATCAAGGGATGAAGCGCAATGACACCACGGCGTCACAGCGTTCGCGCTCGAGCGCCGGTCCCCGGGGCGTCTCCCGCGACACGTGTACATCCCTGTACATCGGCACCAGCGGGTGGAATTACCACGACTGGAAAGACGGCTTCTATGCGGGGGTGCCGAGAAAGGACTGGCTGCGCTTCTGCGGCGAACACTTCACCGGTATCGAGGTCAACGCGACGTTCTACCGGCTGCAACGCCAGAGCACCTTTGAGCGATGGGTCACGGAGACCCCGGATACCTTTCGTTTTGCCATCAAAGGCAATCGCTTCGTGACGCACAATAAAAAGCTGGCCGATCCCCTGCCCTCCATCCGCCTGGAGCGCGAACGGGCGCTGGCATTGGGCGCGAAACTCGCGGTGGTCCTGTGGCAGCTGCCCCCCCGGTTCAAGAAACACATGGACCGCCTGGCAGGGTTCGCTGCCGCGCTCGCTCACTGGGACAGTACCCGTCATGCGATCGAATTCCGTCATCCCAGCTGGTTCGATGATGAGGTCGCGGAAACCTTGGCGCGCCACCGGATCGCAGCATGCCAGTCTGACGCCGCCGACTGGCCCCTATGGGAGACCGTCACCACGGACCTGGTCTATATCCGCCTGCACGGGCATACGCGCACCTACGCCTCCACCTACAGCACGGCACTACTGACCCGATGGGCGGCCCGCATCCGGGCGTGGCTGGGTGAGGGCCGCCAGGTGCATGTGTATTTTGACAACGATGCCGAAGGCGCGGCCCCCTACGATGCCTTGCGACTCATGGGGCTGCTGAAGTTAGATGCTGCCCGGGACCCGCCTGCGGCCACCCGCCGCCTGCCCTCTCATGCCCGTACATAACGCCGACATCGCCGCCATGTTTGAGGAGATCGCCGATATCCTCGAAATCCAGGGCGAGAACCCGTTCCGGGTGCGGGCCTACCGCAACGCCGCGCGCACGCTGCAGGGCCTGGGGCGGGAGGCCAAGAGTTTTCTGGAGCGCGGCGAGGACCTGACCCGGTTGCCCGGCATCGGCAAGGATCTCGCCGCCAAGATCAAGGAGATCGTGGACACCGGCCGCTGCGAGGCACTGGACAAACTGCGCAAACAGACCTCGCCCGGGCTGGCGGCGCTGCTCAGGATCCCCGGCCTGGGGCCCAAGCGCGTGCGAGCGCTGTACGAGGAGTTGGACATCCAGACGCCCGAGCAGCTGTATCGCGCCGCCCGCGACGGCCGCATCCGTACGCTGCCCGGCTTCGGTGAGAAAACCGAGCTCAATGTCCTGCAGGCGATCGAGGCGCACGTGCGGAAGGACCAGCGTATCAAGCTGGCGCTGGCCGGGCAGTATGCCGAACCGCTGGCGGAGTATCTGCGGCAGGTCAAAGGCGTCAAACAGGTGGTGCTTGCCGGCAGTTACCGCCGCGCCAAGGAGACCGTGGGCGATCTGGATATCCTGGCCACCGCCGCCGGCGACAGCCCGGTGATGGAACGCTTCAACCGTTACGAAGAGGTCAAAGACACCGTCTCCCGAGGCAAGACCCGCTCGACGGTGATTCTGCGCTCCGGGTTGCAGGTCGATCTGCGCGTGGTCGCGCCCGGCAGCTTTGGCGCCGCCCTGCACTATTTCACCGGCTCGAAGTCCCATAACATCGCCATCCGGCGCCTGGGGCAACAACACGGGCTCAAGATCAACGAATACGGTGTGTTCAAGGGTGAGAAACAAGTGGCGGGCAAGACCGAGGAATCGGTGTTTCGCGCCGTCGGCCTGCCCTATATCCCCCCGGAGCTGCGCGAGAATCAAGGCGAGGTCGAGGCCGCCAAGGCCGGGCTGCTGCCCGAGCTTGTCACCCTCGCCAATTTGAAGGGCGATCTGCACGCGCACACCAAGGCCACCGACGGTCATAACACCTTAAAAGAGATGGCACTGGCCGCGCGCGAGCTGGGCTTGGGCTATCTTGCCATCACCGAGCATTCCAAACGGTTGACTGTGGCCCATGGCCTGGACCAGAAACGGCTGCTGCAACAGCTCGATGAGATCGAGCGCCTGAATGAGGAACTGGACGGCATTACGCTGTTAAAAGGCATCGAGGTCGATATTCTGGAGGACGGCCGGCTGGACTTCGCCGACACGGTGCTCGGCAAGCTCGATCTCGTGATCGGCGCCGTGCACAGCCACTTCCATTTGTCGAGGAGTAAGCAAACCACACGCATTCTAAAGGCCATGGATCATCCGCACTTCACCATGCTGGCCCATCCTACCGGCCGGCTGCTGCAGGAACGGGACCCTTACGACGCGGACATGGCACGCATCATCCGCCACGCCCGCACCCGCGGCTGCTTTCTCGAGCTCAACGCCCACCCCAAGCGCCTGGATCTACTGGATAGCCATTGCCGGCTGGCAAAAGACGAAGGCGTGCTGGTCAGCATCAATTCCGATGCCCACAACGTGCTGGACTTCCACCATCTGCGCCTGGGCATCGGACAGGCCCGCCGGGGCTGGCTCAGCGCCACCGACGTGCTCAACACGCGGGCGTTGCGCGAGCTGCGCAAGCTGCTCAGGCAGACCATGTAGCCGCACGGGCGGACACCGCGCCGGGAATCCCATTTGGCGGCCGGGCTCGAACCCCCGGACAGCGCGAGCCAGATAGATTAAAATCGGACGATCATACTTGCGCAGGTCAGTGAAGCGACGCCAGCCGCGAACCACAACCGTTAACACACCAGGAAACACACCATGACAAGCGGCAAGCACGTTCAAGCACAAGACGGTGATGCGCTCATCATTGTCGACGTTCAAAGCGACTTCCTGCCGGGCGGCGCGCTGGCGGTGCCGCAGGGCGATGAGGTGGTGCCGGTACTGAACCGCTATATCGCCGCCTTTGCGGCCCGGGGACTGCCGGTGTACGCGACCCGGGACTGGCACCCTGCCGGGCACTGCTCGTTCAGGCCGCAGGGGGGGATCTGGCCGCCGCATTGCATCGCGGAGAGCGAAGGCGCCCGCTTCGCCACGAATCTGGCGATTCCGGGCGATGCGGTCATCATCTCCAAGGCAACCACGGCCGACAAGGACGCCTATTCCGGCTTCGAAGGAACCGGTCTCGGCGAACGCCTGCGCGAGGCCGGCGTCAGGCGCGTGTTCATCGGCGGACTGGCCACGGATTATTGTGTGCTGCAAACGGTCAAAGATGCCCTCACTCAGGGCTTTGACGTGATCCTGCTGCAAGATGCGATCCGCGCCGTTAACCTGAAACCCGACGACGGCGCCCAGGCCGAACGGGAGATGCAGCGCCTGGGCGCCGAGCCGGTCAGCTATGATCGCGTCGCCAATGCATGACTGACACCACCGCCGCCGGGAAGTCTTACGCGATGAATCCACAACACAGCGCCCTGCTGACCGATCTGTATCAACTCACCATGCTACAGGGCTATTTCGAGCAGGGCATGGACGAGACCGCCGTGTTCGAATTCTTCGTGCGCAAACTGCCGGAGAAACGCGGTTTCCTGATCGCGGCCGGCCTCGAGCAGGCGCTGCAGTTTCTGGAACGGCTTCGTTTCACCGGCGAGGAACTTGAATGGCTGGCGGCCAGCGGGCGTTTCCCCGACAAGGCGTTTATCGATCACTTGGCGCAGTTGCGGTTTACCGGTGACGTGCACGCCATGCCCGAGGGCACCATCTTTTTTCCCAACGAGCCGATTATCAGGGTGACGGCGCCGATCCCGCAGGCGCAACTCGTGGAAAGCCGGCTGATCAACCTGCTGCATTTCCAGACGCTCATCGCCAGCAAGGCCGTGCGCTGCGTGCTGTGCGCACCGGACAAGCTGCTCGTGGACTTTGGACTGCGGCGGTCCCACGGCGCCGAGGCCGGCCTGCTGGCGGCCCGTGCCGGCTACCTGGCGGGTTTTGCCGGCAGCGCCACGGTACTGGCCGAGCCGCTGTTTGGCATTCCCGTGTTCGGCACCATGGCGCATTCCTTTGTCCAGGCCCACGACGATGAATCCGCCTCGTTCGAACACTTCGCCCATGCCCAACCGGACAACGTCGTGCTGCTCATCGATACCTACGACACCGAGGCGGGTGCGCACAAGGTGGTACAACTGGCCCCGCGCCTGCACGAGCGCGGCATTCGCATCAAGGCGGTGCGCCTGGACAGCGGTGATCTCGCCGACCATGCGCGCAAGGTACGCAGGATCCTGGATGAGGGCGGCCTCGGCGACACCGGCATCTTCAGCAGCGGCAGTCTCGATGAATACGAGCTGCGAAAACTCCTGCGCGCCGGCGCACCCATCGATGGCTTCGGGATCGGCACCCATCTGGATACGTCCGCCGATGCGCCGTATCTCGATTGTGCGTACAAGCTGGTGGAATACGCCGGCCGTGCGCGGCGCAAGCGCTCGGAACAAAAGGCCACCTGGCCGGGACGCAAACAGGTCTACCGCCACTATGACGATAAGGGGCTCATAGGCGGCGATACCCTGACCCTGGAAGACGACACCCAGGACGGGCAGGCCCTGATCCAAGCGGTCATGCGCGGCGGGCAGCGGCTGGGCCCTGCCGAACCTCTGAGCGACGCGCGCCGGCGCGTGCAGGAAAATCTCAAACAGCTGCCGCCGCACTTGCGGGCGCTCGAGACCGAGCCCGCCTATCCGGTGACGGTTGCCCCCGCCCTGCACCGGCTCGCCGAGCAGGTCGATCGCGCGCTGCTACACGATTAAATACCCACCATGGCCACCGATTATTTCACCGCCGATATCGCCCGCCACATCTGGGACGCCAAGTACCGCCTACGCGAGGGCAACGTCATCCACGACAAGACCGTCGCCGATACCTGGCGGCGGGTGGCGCGGGCGCTCGCCGGACCCGAGGACAAAGACCGCGATCTGTGGGAAGAACGTTTTTTCGGCGCGCTCGAGGATTTCAAATTTTTGCCCGGGGGCCGCATCCAGGCCGGGGCCGGCGTGCAACGGCGCGTCACCCTGTTCAACTGTTTCGTGATGGGCCGGATTGATGACTCCATCGACGGTATTTTCGGTGCCCTCAAGGAGGGCGCGCTGACCATGCAACAGGGCGGCGGCGTGGGTTATGACTTCTCGACCCTGCGCCCCAAGGGCACGCCAGCGCAAAGTGTGGGCAGCACCGCCTCCGGCCCGGTGTCGTTCATGAACATCTGGGACAGCATGTGCGCCACGCTGCTGTCCACCGGCGCCCGGCGCGGTGCCATGATGGCGACCCTGCGCTGCGACCACCCCGATATCGAAGAATTTATCACCGTCAAACGGGACAAAAACAGGCTGCGGCATTTCAATCTCTCGGTGCTGGTGAGCGATGCGTTGATGGACGCCGTGCGCGAAGACCGGGAGTGGCCGCTGGTGTTCCCGCTGGCCGGCCTGGACGGCGACGCGCTCGCCGACGACAGCATCATGCGTCACTGGTCAGGACAGGACAGGGCCATGCCCTGCCGGGTCTTCCGCCGCCTACGCGCGCGGCAACTGTGGGAAAAAATCATGCGCGCCACCTATGACTATGCCGAGCCCGGGGTATTGTTCATCGACCGCATCAATCAGATGAACAATCTGTCGTACCGCGAACAGATCAGCGCCACCAACCCCTGCGGTGAGATCCCCCTGCCCGCCTATGGCGCCTGCGACCTGGGTTCGATCAATCTGACCCGTTTTGTCGAGCACCCCTTTTCCGACCAGGCGCGATTTAATCTGGAAGGTATCCGTGAAACGGTGCGGCTCGCCACCCGCATGATGGATAACGTCATCGACATCTCCCGCTTTCCTCTCAGTCAACAGGCCGAACAGGCGCGGGGATCGCGGCACATCGGGCTCGGCATCACCGGCCTGGGCGACAGCCTGATCATGCTGGGTCACGGCTATGGCAGCCGGGAATCACTGGCGCTGGCCGGCGACATCATGCGGCTCGTGTGCCACTGCGCGTATATGACATCCATCGAGCTCGCCAGGGAAAAGGGCTGTTTCCCCTTTCTTGACAGGGACAAATACCTGCAGGGGCAGTTCATCAGCGCCCTGCCCGTGGAGATCCGCAACGCCATCGCCCGGCACGGCATCCGCAACAGCCATCTCACCGCCATCGCCCCCACCGGCACCATCAGCCTTCTGGCCAACAATGTTTCGAGCGGGCTCGAGCCGGTGTTCGATTTCTCCTACCGCCGGCAGGTGCTGGAGGCCGACGGGAGCCGCCGTGAGTATGCGCTGACGGATTACGCCTGCCGGCTATGGAGGCAATTGCACGGCGATACCGCGCCGTTGCCGGCGCAGTTCCTGGATGCACGCAGTCTGAGCCCTGAGATCCATCTCGAAATGCAGGCGGCGATCCAGCCGTTTGTGGACAATGCCATCTCCAAGACCATCAATATCCCCGAAGACTACGACTTCGAGTCCTTTCAGCACCTCTATGCCTTGGCCTACCGCAAGGGGCTCAAAGGCTGCACCACGTTCAGGCCCAACCCTGTCACCGGCGAAGTGCTGACCCCCCGGGACAAGCAGGCGCATCACTGCTGCAGCCTGGAGCGTGAGGCGGATTGAGCGTGCAGCCTGACGCCATTGTGACAAGCCCCTCAAGGGTCCTTTATAATCGCGGCAAACCGCGGCGTGGCGGACCAAAAAATCGAGGAGACAAACGCCCTATGAGCAAACCCAAGATCGGCAATCCCATTACCGACATCAAGGTCCAGGCAACGGGAGATAAGACCTTCAAGCTGTCGGAGCTCAAGGGGAGCCGGGTCGTATTGTATTTCTACCCCAAGGACAATACTCCGGGATGCACCACCGAGGGGCAGGACTTCCGCGACAATTATTCCAAATTCAAACGCCGGAATACGATTGTGTTAGGGGTCTCCCGTGATACCCTGGAGTCGCACGAGAAGTTCAAGGCCAAGCAAAAATTCCCATTCGACCTCATTGCGGACGCGGACGAAAAACTGTGCAAAAAATTCGATGTCATCAAGGAGAAGAACATGTACGGCAAGAAGGTAATGGGCATCGAGCGCAGCACCTTTGTGCTCGACGAACAGGGCGTTCTTCGGGCGGAGTTCCGCAAAGTGAAGGTCCCCGGCCACGTCGATGCCGTGCTTGAAGAAATTAAAGAACTCTGAGATCAATCAACTCGCCCCGTATTTATGGAACGTTCAGGCAGTAAGAGCTTTGTCATAGACACCAATGTGGTGATGCACGATCCGACGGCGATTTTCCGTTTCGCCGAACACGACGTGTATTTGCCGATTGTGGTGCTGGAAGAACTGGACCGGGCCAAGAGGGGTCTGTCCGAGGTGGCCCGCAACGTCCGCCATGTCAGCCGCTTGCTCGACGAGCTGGTGGCCAAGGCGAATGGCGACATCTCCGGTGGCATAAGATTGCCGGCCAGGCCGGATCAACAGCCCGGGAATTTGTTTTTTTACATGGACGCCGTGAGAAGTCCGCTCCCGAACGGGATGGCTCCCGATACCACCGACAACATATTGCTTGGCATCACCCACGACCTGGCGAAACACCATCCCGACAAACAAGCGGTCCTGGTCACAAAAGACATTACCTTGCGCATCAAGGCCCATGCACTGGGCATAGCGGCGGAAGATTACACCAATGACCGGGTTCTCGATGACGCCAATCTTCTCTATCGAGGCATGGAAACACTCGAGGATGACTTCTGGGAGAAGTACGGGGAAAATCTCGCTTCATGGCAGGACGATCATGGCCGGACGTTCTATGAGGTCACCGGCCCGAGCCCCAGCAGCTGGCATCACAACCAGTTTCTCTACACCGACAGCGGTACGCCCTTTGAGGCGGTAATACGAAAAATCGACGGCAACAAGGCCAACATCGAGGTGGTCAAGGATTACACCACGGAAAAAAACAAGGTCTGGGGAATCAGCGCCCGTAACCGGGAACAGAACTTCGCGCTCAACCTGCTCATGGACCCGGATATCGACTTTGTGTCGCTGCTGGGGCATGCCGGTACCGGCAAGACCCTGCTGACACTGGCGGCGGCCCTCACCCAGACATTGGAGCACAAATACTACACAGAGATCATCGTCACCCGCATCACCGTCCCCGTAGGGGATGATATCGGCTATTTGCCCGGCACCGAGCGGGAAAAAATGGAACCGTGGATGGGGGCGCTGGAGGACAATCTCGACGTGTTGCACAACATGGAAGGCAGCGAGCACAACAGCTGGGGGCGGGCCGCCACTTATGATCTCTTGCGCAGCCGCATCCGCATCAAATCACTGAATTTCATGCGCGGTCGCACCTTCTTGAACAAGTTTATTATTATCGATGAGGCCCAGAATCTGAGCCCGCATCAGATCAAGACCCTGATTACCCGCGCCGGCCCGGGCAGCAAAGTCGTGTGCCTGGGCAATATCGCCCAGATCGACACCCCGTATCTCACCGAAACCACCTCCGGCCTGACCTATGCCGTTGATCGCTTCAAATACTGGGAGCACAGCGGTCACATTACCCTGCACCGCGGTGAGCGCTCCAGGCTGGCGGATTACGCCAATGAGATACTTTAAAACGGCAGATACAAGGTACAAGATGCAAGATGCAAGGAAATAATGACTTATATCGTTATCCGATCAGGATACCGGTTAGCTTACTTTGTTAATAGTTCGTAGTGACGCCGGAACAGGGACTCGAGCTCATCGATCACCTCGGATGCGTCTTGTCCCTGCAGAAGGTGCTGCATCATCAGCGCGGAGGTCTCGTTGAGCAGTTTGTCCTTGTCCAGCATGGGATAGGTCGCCGTCAGGCGTTTGATCGCGTTGATGACGTTCTCCTCGGCAGGACGCGGGATGGACAACGGTTCCGCGGTTTCCGGTTCGACACCGTGGCGGGAATGCAGAAACTCGGCGAATTCCAGCAGGGCGGTCTGCTGGTCTTCGGGGAGCGCATCCGCAATCTCAAGCAGCCGATTTCGCCGCGTGTTGTTCATCCCCGCAAGACACGCATAGACCGGCCAGACGCCTGAACGCTATTTTTCGCAGCGCTCGTGGGCAAAATCCATGAATTCCTCCATGGCCCGTAAGCGGAATTTCTGACGCTGATAGACAAAGGAAAACGGCCGCTCCAAGGGCGGATCCAGGGGCAGGGCCACCAGCGTGCCCAATTGCAGTTCCTTGTTTACCGTGGCCCGGGACACGATGGAAATCCCCAGTCCGGCCTCCACCGCGCTCTTGACCGCCTCCGGGCTGCCGACCTCCAGACTGACATTCAGATCCTGCGGGTGCAGCGCGTTTTTTTCCAGATAAGCGCCGATAAATTCCCGGGTGCCGGAGCCTTCCTCGCGGGAAATGAACGGCAGATCCACGATTTCGTTTACTTTGATCGATGACCTCTGAGCGAGCGGATGGCTTTTCGGGCAGATAAAAAGCAGCTTGTCCTGCCAGCAGACATCGACGGCAAGATTCTTGTTCGTGACCGGCGATTCCACGATCCCGACGTCCACCGAGTTGTTCTCGACCATGTGCACCACACCAAGGGAATTCGAGACATTCAAGCGTATGTTCACGCTCGGGTAGCGCTCCTTGAACTCCCCCAAAATGCTGGGCAGCACATACTCCGCGATGGTCGTGCTGGCGCCGATAATCAGGATGCCGCTCACATCGCCGGTCAGCTCGCGCACCCGGTTGTTCATTTCATTGTATAGCGCGATGATCTTATCGGCGTATTCATAGACCCGTTCACCGGCCGCCGTCAGACTGATGCGGTTGTGGGTCCGATCGAACAGCCTGGTGTTAAAGTGCTCTTCCAGTTGCCGGATCTGAAAGGTCACGGCAGGCTGGGTCATGTGCAAGGTCTCGGCGGCCTTGGTAAAACTCAGCAAGCGCGCGACGGTGTGAAAAACCTGCAATCTGCGATCCGCCATGACTCGTATCTGTCCCCACCCTCTCGCGATAGTTTGATCTTAGTAAAATATTATCCATTAATTTCTCCCGCAGCGCTAACCGCTGCCGGCGTCCGGCACCGGATAATGCGAAAGAACACCCCTGGAAAAGACACATGAATCGCGGGTAATCTCTGATGCCCCAATCCGCAGGGGTATCACGGCGGGAGAAAAGACCGGTCCGCGCGCTATTACCTGCTCGGCGACGCAGCCGGGGTCCCCTACGGAAACCAGGTCAGTGGGTAAACCGGCCGGGCCGCGGCCCAATCGCCCTAGAATCCCTCCAGCTTGAGCTTCAAATCGGTCGGGCTGCTGGCGTACTGCAGCGCGGTTTCATCGTCGATATCGCCCTTTTTGACCAGATTATACAGACAGGCATCAAAACTCAGCATGCCCTCGGCGATGGACCCTTTCTTGATCAGATCCCCCAGTTCCTTGATCTTCAAGGGATCCAGTATGAGCTCGCGCGCGAGCGCCGACGCCGTCAAGACCTCACAGGCAACCGCCCTCCCCTGCCCGCTTTTGTTCGGCAGCAGCCGCTGACTGATCACCCCCAGCAGGTTCTGCGACAGCTTGGCGCGCATGCTCTGCTGCCCCTCCGGGGGGAAAGCGGTGATAACGCGCGTGACGGTCTCCGCGGCGTCGGGGGAATGGACCGTGGAAAAGACCAGGTGGCCGGTCTCCGAGGCCGTCAGCGCGGCATCGATCGTTTCCGGATCCCGCATTTCGCCCAGTAATATGACATCGGGGTCCTCGCGCATCGCCGCCCGCATGGCGCCGGCAAAGGTGTTGGTATCCACGCCGAGCTCGCGCTGGGTGATGATGGACCGCCGCTCGGTGAACAGAAATTCGATCGGGTCCTCGATAGTAATGATGTGCTTGGCCTTGGTCGCATTGATGAGGTTGACCAGGGACGCCAGAGTGGTGGATTTGCCGGACCCGGTGGCGCCGGTAATCAGCACCAGCCCGCGCTCGTGATTGGCCAGGGGCAGAATGATGTCGGGCAGCCCGAGGGCCTCCGGTGAGGGGATATCGCTGTTGATCACGCGCAGCACCATGCCGACGCTGCCCCGTTGATAGAACACGTTCGCGCGCACGCGGCCGATGTCCTTGAAACCGATGGACAGGTCCGTCTGATGTTCCTTTTCAAACTCGGCCAGATTCCTCGCCGACATCATGGTGCGGGCAAGCCGCTCCATGAAGTCCGGGGCGAACGGAGAGATATCGCGCACCGGACGCAGTATTCCGTCCACGCGCAGGATCGGGTGGTTGCGGGTGCGCAAATGAATATCCGAGGCCTTATGGCGCACCGCCAGGGCCAGGATCTGGCCCAAAAGCTTCAAAGGATCCGCCGTGCCCGCATCAATACTCGCCGCCATACCAGTCCTTGCCTCAGCCGTTTACTTTCGTTTTTGCATGACGCAAACCCACTTTAATTGAAGCAGCAGAACCATCGATGTTCAATGCCCGCATGGCGCCGGATATCGCACCGGCGGGCGGCCTCCTGCCGCCCGTTTGCGGAAAAACGGCGCTCACGCCATTCGGCTTGTTCCGCGGCACGACCAGCGGCCCGGCACCGCGGGCGACAGATGGCCTATAGGCCTGACGCGCTTAAGCCTTTTTGCTTGTCGTAGCCGGCGACCGCCTCCAGCGCCTTCTTGATCCCGCCAGGCGAACTCCTGATCGAAAAAAAACCGTGCTTACCCATCATCGGAGTATCAGGGAAATGGAGCGCGATGCGGTAACGCCCGGGCAGCGCGATGACTTCTTTTCCCTGCACCATCAGCTCGTAGGGCAGCGCGGCGGTCGAGCGGTAGTCCTGGTAGTCGATGATCGCCATGACCTCTTTATCCGTATCTTTTCGGCCGTCGTCCGGGCCGTCGCCCTGCGGGATGCCGACACCGAACACACTGACCTGCTTGCCCGGCAAATCGATGCGGTAGACCTTTTTGGTGCCGCCCTTGCCGGCCGCCAGGTTATGCTCCACGGTGGCCACCGCGGTGTCGTGATCGTTGAATTTATTCAGCAGGGTCACGTCGTGAAAATACGGCATACCCATCCCATAGTGGTATTTGCCCGGCACGAGCTTCCGCGCCTCGACGCCCTTAGCGCCGAATTCCAGTGTGCGCCCAAGCGCCGCATTGAGTTTCGCCGAGACACCTTCGAGCTTGCCCAGACCGTAGGCGGTCCCGAGGTAGGCGGGATTCACATAGGCCAGCTGCAGCTTGCCGTCGACCTCGGTCACCGACACCCGCTGCGCCACGCCGAAACCGCCGTTCTCGGCGGCGGCGGCCGCGGCGATCAACGCGTCGTTGGTGGCGCAGATGACCGTGGCACCCGGATAGGGCGCATAGCTGCCCACGATTCGGAGGCCCTGGGCCTGCAGCGCCGCCTCGGTCTTGGCCACGACCTCGACCGCGCCGCCCGGGGGCGTATCGCCCAGAATAAAGGGCTTGAGCTTCACCGCCTGGGCCTGCGGTACCCAGCTCAACAACAGCAAAACAAACCATAGGCGGGAGAGAACAGATAAGCGTTTCATCGTTAGTCAGACCTCCTGATTTTTTCGGAGTGGACACATCGGCTCGACGCGCTCGACAAAAATCCGCGCAAGCAATACCGCGACGGCATGAGAGTCACCCTATTTCAGCGTCGCTGACTGCTCGCGTATCGCGCCAGCGTTCTCCAATAGAAAAGGGGCCATGGACATCCATGGCCCCTTGATGCTGAATGACAGACCTTACAACAACGACCCCTGCTTAGAAGCGCTTGCCGAAGCTGAGCTCGAGCTCGTACTGGTCCATCTGCAGATCGGGCAGCCCGGGATCGCCCTTCACCTCGGTTTCAAGCGCGTGCATGAAAGCGAGATTGAACTCGCTGTCATTGCCGAAGCTCCGGGTGAAGCCGAAGGTCAGGTGATCCTCCATCACGCCGGGGGCCAGGATATTGAAGAACGTCTGGTCATCGGGGATAGGCTGATCGCCTTGATTCCAACCGAAGCGCCAGGTCCATTGCTCGTTCTGCTGATAGGCCGCCCCCAGCTTGACGACATTGATGTCCTCCCATCCGAATCCCGGGCCGTCATCTGAACCAAGCTGATTGCCAAGGAACAAACTGTTAATGGGGTTCGACACCGAGGGCACGTCTTCATAGTTAATGGCCTGCCAGTCCAGCGCCAGGGTCCACTTCGGATTCACCTGCCAGGCAGCGCCCAGTGTGTATGTTGACGGGATATCGAAGTCACCCTGATCGGCGAACAGGCCGGCATAATCATCGAACTCGTCCATGTCGATCTCGGGCTGGTAGGCCGCGCCCAGGGTCCAGCCGCTGCCGAGCTCGACCATGCCGCCAATGCGGAGCCCGAAGCCGATGGAGGTATCCGACCCGTTATTGGTCAGACTAGTCGGGTCCGCGGAAAAGGGAGCAAACTGCGACAGACCAGTGGCCTTGAACTTCTGATAGGCCAGGATCAGATCGGCGCCAAGGGAGAAGTTACCGAACTTCTGCGCATAGGACGGCGCGATGAACACCTGCGCCAGATTGACACCGGCATCACCGCCGCCGAACACGTTTTCGTCATAATTGGTGTTCATGCCGCCGTTGCCGTAGACCGTCAACCCGACCGATTTGTCGCTGCCCAGCATCCAGTTGTAGCCGAAATGCGGGATCAAGAAATAGTCGCTATCGCTCTCGGCCGCGCCTACGGCACAGCCACCCGGACCCACGGGGCAGTTGGAATACTCACGGTTGGGATTGAAGATCGCCGCGCCGACATCGAGCCGCTCGCCGAGATAGACCATGGCGGCCGGATTGGTGGCGGCGGCGATGGTGTCCTGCGCCATGGCCACGCCGGCGCCGGCCATGCCCTTGTTCTTGGTGCCGTAACCGTGAGCGAAATAGCCGTTGGTGGCGAACGCCGCGCCGGGCGCGGCAAGGGCGGCGCTGACCGCTGCCGCAAGGATGAATTGCTTCTTCAGGTGATACATACAGGCTGCCTCCTCGAAAGTTTGCTCTTGTGAACCAGGAACTTCTTTCTTGCTCGTTATACAACTTATAATGAGACGTCATGGCGCGCCTTCATTTTTTTGTGCATCCCTCACCGGCGCTCTTCCTGCAAGCCATCGATCGCGCGCGTACGGCGCGGCAGCGATCGCACGACATATTCCACTCCCACAAAGGGTATGTCAATATTTTATTCTATGCTTATAATAAATAATCTTATCAGTCTGCGCCAATACGAACCGAGTACGATTTTGGATTCATGAGTGTTTTCGTGCGGCTTGAAAGAAAATACTTTAAGTGCTGTCGATCCGGTCATCGGCAATGACATCGGCGCGGGCATTCCCGGCATCGGCGCCGGGACACGCCCCGCCGGTTTAGACCGTGTCTAGGGTGCTGTCCCATCAATGCGCTGCTTGTCAGACCTGTCATTCCGGCCAAGCCCACGCAGCGGGCGCTAGAATGTGGTCGCCTTCGGCGGTATTAAATGCAAATAACGGGGTTCCGCCCCCGTACGACGGGTGACTTTTCTTTGCTTGTCCAAAGCAAAGTCACCAAAAGAAAGGACCCCCGAGCCCTCGCCGCGCTACCGCGCGGTCCCTTCCGTGTCCTCGAAAAACCGGGGCGCTCGCGAACTCCGACCCAAACATTCAATTAAAAAGCAATTGAGCATTTGGGCTGCCTCGGCCAAGAGCTCGCGCTGATCCCGGTTTTTCTGCGGTACTCAGCGAGGGCTGACGGGATTAAAGCAACATTGTGCGTATTGCATCA
>CAMYII010000076.1 GCA_947258385.1 Acidiferrobacterales bacterium | reverse complement strand
TCGAAGGCGTCGGCGAGTTTCTCTAAATTATCCACGCTGACATGACGTTCACGGACGCCCTACAGGGAAGTAGTAGTGTCGCGAGAGGGTGCCGCACAGGGATGTGCCAATGTCGCGTGAGCGCAGGATGCACGGAAGCGACCAGGAGCCCGGAGCGACCGAACTAATGTGCCGGGCAGGAAGCCCTAATGCCGCGGAGGTTGACGTGCAAGGATGCAGTAATATCGCGGGCGCAGGGGTGAGGCGGAAAGAGGCGAACGTCCAGTGAACGTTCGCCCCGCTGAACGGGCGAGCCACGGAAGGCGAGCCCCGGGCTTTCAAGCGGAGCGGGACGCGAGAGCGAAGGAAGCACAGGAGCGGCGCTGACCTCGCCGCGCTCGATGGAGCTGACGTAGGTGCGATGAAGCCCGGCCAGCTCGGCTAGGGCCTCCTGCGAGCAGCCGCGGGTGAAGCGCAGAAAACGCAGTTTCTGGGCGAGGGTCGTGCGGATACGGGTGGGAATTTTCTCGGGTGACATGGGGACCTCCTTTTTGTTGGAAAAGGTTTTTTCCTCCGGCCTACAAAAAAGCGGCCCCGGGAATGCATATTTGGGGTCAGAGTAAAAATTCTTGTTGTGATGTATTTAATTTCAGAGTTTTTACTCTGACCCCAAATATCCCCCAAATATCCGAAATCAAGAAAGCGGCGGGCAAGGCTCGCCTTATGTCACAGAATAAATTGAAGGATATAGGTCCGCTACGTTACTCATAGTCCTCATTTAATGCGCGCAGGAATGCAGCCAAGGGCTCGATATCCTCTGCCTCGAGTCGGATCCCCGCCAACCCCGGTGCCGGGTTGCGCAAGCGCCCGTCACGCACCTTTTCCGAGGAATCGATATAGAACCCGATAACGGCTTCCGGGGTATCGAGCTGACCGTTATGCATGTACGGCGCGGAATGACTGAGGTCGCGCAGTCCGGGCGTCTTGAAACTGGCGATGCTACGATCCAGCAATGCCGATTCGCCACATGGGTGTTTGCGGTGTCCACCAGTTCGCGGTGTCCGCAAGAGTGCCTGGAGTTGCTCAAGGCAAAACAGGCGGCGCAGTTTTTTCTGCGGATCCGGGAAATCCGGGTTGGCAAAAATATTCCACGCACCCAGATCCGTCTCACCGGGACGCTCGGCGGAAGGGATTGCACGAAGAGGTTCCAGCGCGTTGGGATGCGCCTCGGTCGCCGGCAGCCAGGCCAAAGGGTTGCTGTTGCGCACACCCAGCGCGGGGATGAACAATCTTTCAAAGGCCCCTTCACCATGTACGCCATCGTACTCAAACTGGGTAATACCCGTATTGTGCAGAGCGAAATCCGTAAAGTCCGGTGCCGAATGACAGGCGACACAGTTACCGGCCTTGCGCTGCGAGCGCCTGCCGCGGCCGGCGCGAGTAAAGAACAGCTTCATGCCTTCCAGCTCGGTCGGTCCGAACTCGAATGACTGATCGTGGAACGCGAACTCGCCATCTGCTGGCGTCACGTATTGTGGATTCCTAAGACGCTTGACCTTGCGGAGCAAGCGCTTGCTGTATTGCTCATTCGATTCATTCTTGCGCGGCTGTGGCGGTAAGCCGTTTTTCTTTAGGAAAAGATCGTAGGGGGATAGGTTAAATGCCCCCTCATCATCGCGCGAGAACTGAAGATCCTCCACATAGGAAACAGTAATGCGGGTGACTTGCTCGAAGATCTCCTCATCGCTCGTCGTATCGACATCGACTCGAAATTCCTCGGGCAAACGCAACTCATCCGGTATCGACGGGTCGGTGCCTTTCAGTACGACGCGGTAGGCGCCGCCGAACTCTTGCGCCAGTTCGCCACTACCGTCATCATTACGGATCATCGCAGCGAAATGCCGGATAGCCTGGGCGCGTTCACCGGGCAACCAGCCGTAGTTGCGTCCCGCGTATGTGTCTTTGACCAAATCATGCAGCGTTGCAAACTCACCATCAAAGTGAAACAAGGGTCCACCACGACGCGGCAACGAGGCATTCACCAGGGGCGGGCTGTTGCGCACCGCATGTGTGTTGCCGTCCTCCCGTTGCGGGATTGGGCTACGGCGGGCAAAATCGCTATAAGTGCGCATACCGCCGCCCGCTGCTTCGAGTTGCTGATCGACCAGGTGACAGGCCGCGCAATTCATCGATTGCCCAGCAAAGGGCCCTGGCAAAGCGCCGTTAACGGTTTCAGTGGCATCCATCACTGGGTCCCCACCCTGCCCATGCGCAAAAAAACTGGGCGAAGCGCGTTTCCAGGAATAGGCGTTCGCCAATTGCGATCTCAGCCGGATCACTCTTCTCTTCCTCCGCGAAAACCGGGCTAATAAATATCGCCAGACTGAAAATTATCAGCATATGCTTATATGATGTATGCATTGTTATATCTTCCTTCTTCAATAATTCAACCAGAGAACACACCGACCTCGCCGGGTTTACGCAGCATTTTGTCGACGTCGCCCTGATGCATTTCTTCCTCGGCGATCATTTGGCGCGCGTATTCTTCCAACAGCACCGATTGGCCTTCCACAAGGGTCAACAGTTCTTTGTAGGTCGCCAGCGCCGCTTGCTCGTGCTCCAGGGATTCGCGCAGGATATCGCCTATATCGTGGTTGTGGGTCTCCAGCAAGGGGCCGATCGCCAGCGACGGATGTTCGCCCAAGTGCGTGACCATCTCTCCCGCCTGCCGAGCATGGGCCAAAGACTCGTCAGCCTGCTGCTGCATCCAGGAAACGATGGGGATACGATTGTAGCCGTAAATCATCAAGGCGTAGTGGGTGTAACGCACCACACCCGCCAGCTCCAGTTCGAGAATCTTGTTGAGGTGAGCCACCACGGCTGTCCTATCAAAATTTTCGGTCATCATATGTCTCCTTATTTAGTTCTTACAGGTCAGGGATTGTTTTGTGGATGGGTCATGGTTCGAGGCCGGTGACAGAGATTTTGTACGTAACAGCACAGACATATCCGTCCTCTTTTTGAATTTTCCATGCTTCGAGCTGCCGCATTCGGCGCAGCAACCGTTACAGGCGGTTCCAAGGTTAATCGTCTTTGCACAACTCATCAGCAATAACCTCCATAGGCAATGTTTTGATTCACAATCCAGGCGGCGGAAATCCGCTGCACAGAACTGCCCACTAGCCAGCAAACGCAGCAGTGTATCCGCGGAAAGTTTCAATCGTAAGCAGTCATTCATAGCGATTTTGTTGCTCACCTGGCTTGCGGTCTTGCTACTGGCAGTCGCACATGACGGAGCTACAGATTTCCTGGAGGAATTCTCAGGCGGCCAACTCATTCAACCCTCGCGTAAAGGCAGCCAGGCTCGATCTCGGTAGCAACACCAACCTTTTCCCATGACGTTTGCAGTACTGCTTGATCCGGTTTACCGCTTCATGGCTGACACAATCCAAGGGACACAGCACCGCATCTGCCTGCGGCAAAATCGACTTCAGCCGAAGTCGGCCATCATGCAATCCCCCGTCGTGATGTATGAAGCGACCATTCTGACGTTCCACCAGTGTACGAAAATTCGCGCACTGCCGCGCTCTTCCACCAACATAGAGAACGCAACGGCCGCACAGGTTGATGCCGGTAATACACTCATCCCGCTCTTCGCAAGCGGTGCAGTCCGGTATCAACAGTTTCTCTAATGTCACTTCCAAGGCGTCGCACTCGGCATGCAGTTGCGTCAGTTGCTCCTCCAAGTGCAGATGCCGGTCGCCGTGTTGAATGGCCATCCGTTTCCATTCCTCGGCGCTGGCCTTGGCACGTTCTGCCCGTACCCGCTCACCAGTAAGCTTTACCGCGTATTCCTCGACTTGCTTTCGCAACCTGAGCGAGAGGGGTTCGCTTTCCATAGCCGCCAAGCGCTCCCGTACATCATCGAACTCCCTTGCCGCCGCTTGTGTTTGTGCCAAACGCCCGTGCAACTGGTTGATGGCAATATCCCTTTCTGCAATCTGCGCCTTGGCCTTCGATTCAATATCGGTGAGTTGCTGTGTGAGCGTTTTTGTCAATCGCTGTAATCGGCTTAGTTCCTGCATGTCAACCCGGACCGCAGCCCCGGCGAGATGTGACAGCATGTGTACCTCGCCATAGACTCGATTAAGCAACTCAACCGATGCTTGAGGATGGGTTGCCAGCGCCCAATAAGCACCCGCTAGTTCGCCGGATTCGACGGCTTCCCCCCAGAGCGTTTCAAGTGCTGTGTCGGCTTGCGCTTTGGCGAAACGGCGAATAGTGGTCCGGTATTTTTTATCCAGGTGCTTGTGCAGGCGTCGGGCGGCATAGGTGGGCATTGCGGCAACACCGACGAACGAACGGTGCAGTTCATAATCCGTCAGGGGTGCCTGCACGGTAATCCGCATCTTTCGGCAAAGCTCCCTAAGTTCTTCCAGGGAGAGGCAAGTCCCTATGACACTGCAGTGAAACGGACTATCGAGCTGCCAAAGCTTTTTTCGCCCGGCGTGGCAGCTCTTTCCCACATTATTTTCAATGAGATAGCGATCCACCTTTGTACACACGGAATGTTCACCTTTATCCTCAATTTGCATTAATCTCGAATGATAATGATTCGCATTCGCATGTCAAGCTTTTGCGATAGACCAGCACACCGACATCAACTGAACTTGTCGATTTCTGTGCCCACGCCTGCCTAATACCGAATCGTACCCAGAGAACACCCTCCCGCAGAGCGATGTAGCCACGAGTCGCTGCGGGTGGGATGTTTCTCAGGCGACATGGGGACCTCCTTTTTGTTGGAAAAGGTTTTTTCTTCCGGCCCACAAAAAAGCAGTCCCGGGAAGACCCATGGTCGCTTTAACAGATCTACGGTGTACCAAAGAGTGTCAGGTATTTTTTCCTACACAGTCTGGCCCAAATGTTTCATATCAGCTGACAAAATAATAAATGTACAGACTTGATAATCATCTAGCCGCCTCCTCAACCGAAGCGTTATTGTCGCAGTTGCACACCGCGACAACGCATTCGAAAGAGGAGACGAGCAATGAGACT
>CAMYII010000075.1:50462-59105 GCA_947258385.1 Acidiferrobacterales bacterium | reverse complement strand
CCAGTTCGCCGTGACCGGCACTTTCGAGACCGTCAGCCGCGCCCCGGCGATCCTCGGGAGCGTGATTCTGTCCGAGCTTGAACTTGCCTTCGACGCGCTCGAGCGCTGCCCGGACGACCCGCATTTATGGGCGCTGATCGGCGAATCGGAAGTCGCACTTGGTCGCCTGCAGATGGCGATTGTTTACGCGCGCAAGGTGGTGGCGTTGGCGCCTGAGTACTGGCGTGGTTACGCGGTGTTGGGTGGTGCGCTGATCAGCAATAAGGACTACGCGGAGGGATTGATGCACTTGCAGCGGGCGGCAGAAATGAGGCCGGACAATTTAACGCTGAAAATGAATCTGTGCAGTGCCTATGCAGTGGCCGGTGAAAACGCAAAGGCCGCCAGCGTATGCGACGAAGTCATTGCCAAGGATACGGGACGCTTACGCGAACTGGCGATGGCGATCAAGGAAGGACTAAAGTAGCGAACAGGACTAATCGGCGATCTGGCGACTGTCGATGTGCAAAAAAAGTTGCAAGTTACAAGATACAAGTTGCAAGTAAAATCCCTCGTCCCTCGTCCCTCGTCCCTCGTCCCTCGTAACTGGTCTTATACACTTTCGCCTTTGAATCCGGCGGCGAGTTTCTTTTGTGTCTCGGCCGGCACCGGTTCATAACTGGCCAGCTCCATGCTGAAGGCACCTTCGCCGCCAGTCATCGATTTCAGTCGCGACTGGTAGTTGGTCAGCTCCGCCAAGGGCACCTGGGCGTTGACCTTAATCATGCCGTTGCTCAGATTTTCGGTGTCGTTGATACGTCCGCGACGTGAGGCCAGGTCGCCGCTGATGTCCCCCATGTTGCTACTGGGTGCGGTCACATCGATGCGGACGATGGGTTCCAGTACCATGGGTTTGGCCTTGGCGCAGGCACTCAGAAAGGCCTTGCGCCCGGCGGTCACAAAAGAGACTTCGTTCGAATCCACCGAATGGTGTTTGCCGTCGTAGACGGTGACGCGCACATCCTGGATCGAGAAACCGGCCAGGGCACCTTTCGCGATCGCCTGGCGCACGCCTTTCTCCACCGCCGGAATCAGGCCGCCGGGAATCACGCCGCCCACCACTTTATTCACAAACTCGAAACCGGAGTCGCGGGGCAGGGGTTCGATGCGCAGAAACACCTCACCGAACTGACCCGCACCGCCGGTTTGTTTCTTATGGCGGTAATGGCCTTCCGCCGGGGCGTTGATGGTCTCCCGATAGGCGATTGTGGGCGTGTGGGTGTCGACCTCCACGTTGTAGCGTTCCTTGATACGCTCAAGCGCGATGCGCAGATGCAGATCCCCGAGACCACGCAGGATAGTTTCATTGGTGTTGACGTTCTGTTCGACTTCCAGGCACGGATCCTCGGCGGCGAGTTTTTCCAGGGCGTCGGCGATTTTCTGTTCGTCACCGCGGCTTTTGGCATCGATCGCGACCCCGGCCATGGGCTTGGGCACGTCCGCATCCGGCGCGTGCACGTGATCCTCGTCGTGGGAATCGTGCAGGATGGCATCGATATGCACGTCGTCGATCTTGGCGATAGCGCAGATGTCACCGGCCACGCCCACGTTGGTCTCCGCGTAGTCCTTGCCCTGGACGCGGAACAAATGCCCGACTTTGAACGGTTTCGGCTGGTCGTCGATGAACAGCTGACTGTCCTTGGTGATCTTGCCCTGGTAGATGCGGAACATGGCCAGCTTGCCGACAAAGGGATCATAGGAAACCTTGAACACATGGGCGAGGACGTGCTTGCCCTTTTTCGGATCCGGGTCGAGGGTGGAATCGTGATCCTCATCGATCAGGGGATGTGCGGTGCCCTCCGTGGGGTTGGGCATGAGCTTGGCAAAAATTTCCAATAACTCCTTTACGCCCGTACCATCCCGCGCCGACACAAAGCACACCGGCACAAGGTGGTCATCGCGCAGCGCCTCCTCGAAGGGATCGTGCAGCTGTTCCGGGGAGACCTCACCCTGTTCCAGGTACAGTTCCATCAGTTTTTCATCGACCTCGACGACCTGATCCACCAGCGCCGTGTGCGCCTCGGACATCGAAGAGAATTCCGCTTCCCCGGAGGGCTTGAAGAAACAGTCGACGATCCCTTTGTGGCCCTTTGCCGGCAGATTGATGGGTAAACACTGTTTGCCGAAGCTCTCCTGGATCTGATCCAGCAGTTTTGGAAGATCATGATCTTCCGCATCGATCTTATTGATAATAATCATGTGACAGAAATGATGGTCTTCGGCCCAATCCATTAGCCGGCGGGTGTTCGATTCGATGCCATTCTGGGCGTTGATCACCAGGGCTACCGTCTCGACCGCCGGCAAGACGCTCAAGGTCTGTCCGAGAAAATCCGGATAACCGGGGATGTCAATGATGTTGATGTGTTTGCCCTGATAATCCAGGTTGACCAAGGCGGTGCTCAGCGAATGCTGCGCCTGCTGCTCCAGGGCATCGAAGTCACTGACGGTGTTGCCTTTTTCGACGCTGCCCTTGCTGGTACTAGCGCCGGCCTCGAACAGCAGGGCCTCTGTGAGGGTGGTTTTCCCCGAGCCGGCATGGCCGACGATGGCGATGTTGCGGATGTCTTCGGTTGCGTAGACGGTCATCGGTCATTATCTCCTGCGCAAGTATTGTGACCAACGTTGGCAAGCGCGCCCGGAATCGGTTCAGAAACGGACGGCGCATGGGTCGATAGGGCCAATATACCAAACGCGGGCGCTAGGGTCTTGCCGGTCCCGTCGCACGGAGGCAAGGTATTGGCGCGTGAGGCCGAGAAAGCTTGGCCCGGCCAGGTCAGCCGGTCGCTTGTCGCCCGGATGCGGGACGGGCGTATGCCCAGATGCCTGTGGGCGAGGAACAATAACTGAGTGCTGCGATCAAATATTAAGGTTTTGGCCAAGACTGCCGGAAAAGGGGGGACCGCTATGTTTCATGGAATAAACGTCCTGTTGGTCGCCGCCGTGTTCGGCGCGCCGCCGGTGTTCGCGGGGGAGTGCGAACCCACCCCCGCGATGAGTGCGGGGACGCATTACAAACCCATTACGTTGCAACGCGTGGATATCGGGAGCGGACTGCTCGTGCAGGGCAAGGTGCTGTCCGCCGCGGATTGCAGTCCGGTCGCAGGTGCGAAAATCGCGCATTGGCAGGCGAACAGTCGAGGTGTATATGTCGATGAACTGCGTGTCTATCTGTACAGCGGCAAAGACGGCGGCTACCGGTTTCACACCGAATGGCCGGCCGCGTTCGTGCCGCATCTTCATTTTCGGGTGAATGCCGAGGGCTATCGGCCACTGACGACCCAATGGGTCGGCGATGAGGTCGTCGATGCCGTAAGGTTTAATATCGTCTTTGAACCCGAGTAGGCATACACCTTCGGCAAGCGCTGGTTGAGTCACAGGCCTGGGTTGGAAAGGTCAAACGCGAGCAGCTCGCAGTTATCAATCTTGACCGAAAGCATGTCCTCGTCGGAGAGGCCCCGAAAATAGGCCACGCACACGCGCAGCGTTTCTTCGTGCGCGACCACCAGCACGGCTTGCTCGGCCCGTTGTCTCAGCCGTTCGAGGAACGCCAACACCCGTTGTCTGTGCTCGATGAGCGACTCGCCGTCAGGCGCCTTGGCGTGCAGCGGGTCGTGGGCGATCGCCCTGTGGTGTTCGAGGCGGACCTGCCGTCGAAACCCGTGCGCAGATTGTTGATCGCCGGTTCAATGGTGATCTCGGCGTCGTGGTAGCGGTTCACGATCGCCGCGGTGCATTGCGTGCGCGGCAGCTCGGAGACGAAGATTTTCGAGATCGTGACAGTCTTCAGCCGCTCCGCCGCCATCGCCTGGCGTACCCCATCCGAGTTGTGTTGTACGGCACCTGCGGGGTCGTCGTTGCACAGCCCACGCACGTTGTAATCGGTCTGTCCATGTCGCAGCAAATAGACTTTCATAGTGGCCCGGCGGGCACGTTAACCGTGCAGCCGATCACCGCATGCGCCGGATGATCATAGCCCCGCAGCCTTATCGTCCCCTCCCTGCACGCCTGGCGGCGGACACCTCTGGTGGCGGTTGCGGCGGGATCTCCGGAGGCTGTTCCGGCGGGATCTCCGGCGGCGTTTCGGGCGGTGTCTCCGGGGGCCCCGTCGGAGGAATCCCGGGTGGTACCTCGGGCTCGGGGACCTCCGGCGGAAACCCCGGAGGGATTTCCGGGGGTGTCTCCGGCTCGCCGGCGGCCTGTGTGCATCGCGATGACCGGGTGATCTGCATTGGGCCCCTCCTTGACTAGCGGCTGCGCGGCAGCTGTTGCCGCTTGCCGCGCTGCATGACAGCGCTCTGTTTTGGGCATAGTGATTTTCCAGCAATCATAGGAGCAATGCCGGTTTCAGGGAAGGGTGTGGCGCAAGCGGCGCGAGTCGAAAGCCATCAAAAGGCGAGCCAGGCACGCTTTTGCCGCTGATCGAGCCGGTGCAAACCGTAGTGTTCGGCGACGGCCCGCGCGCGCCCGTATTCCGCCGCCGTCACGGGGTGGTTCAGCGGCGGGTATTCATCGGCGCGGTAGCAAGGGTAGTACTGGCCCATCAGATTGAGGTAGGTATCGGTTGAAATCTCCCGCGCCACGAATGCCAGCACCTGTTCCGTGCCGGCGAGGTTCCCCGGCAGCACCAGGTGGCGCAGCAGCAGGCCGCGGCGGGCGATGCCGTGTTCGTCCAGCACCAGGTCCCCCACCTGGCGATGCATCTCCTTGACCGCGGCCTGGTTCACCCGCACGTAATCGCGCACCCTGGAGTAGCGGCGGGCAATGGCCGCATTGCCGTATTTCATGTCCGGCATGTAGATGTCGATAATGCCGTCGAGCAGGGTCAGGGCCTCAGGGCTGTCGTAGCCGCCGGTGTTATAGACCAGCGGCACGCGCAGCCCGCGCTGCGCGGCGATGACCACGGCGGCGACGATCTGCGCCACGACATGACTGGGCGAGACCAGATTGATGTTGTGGCAGTCCTGGGCTTGCAGGGCCAGCATCATACCGGCCAGCGTTTCCGACTCCACCTCGTGCCCCATGCCCTTGTGGCTGATCTCCCAGTTCTGGCAAAACACACAACGCAGATTGCACCCGCTGAAAAAGATGGTCCCGGACCCGCGGTGGCCGCGCAGCGGGTCCTCCTCCCCGTGGTGGGGACCGAAGCTGTGCACCACGGCGCGCTCGCCGGTGCGGCAGACCGCCCCCTGGGTCGTCTGGCGGCGATCAACATGGCAGTAGCGGGCGCACAGATCGCAGTCTTCCAGGTGCCGGTAGGCCCGATCGACACGCCGCGCCAGCTCGCCGCCTTGCAGCAGTTCGAGGTAGGCCGGTTTGAATGCCCTGTTCCTTTCCATTGCTTGCCTCCTCCTCATTCTAATTGAGCGGGCGGCCGGCGAAAACGCGCTATCGACCATTCGACACGCGGTCCAAATTCCGCCACCCGGCGAAGGCTGGCGCTTATCATGGTCCGCCGGATTACGCCTGCGTTTCAGGCGCGCAGAAAAGCATGCTAGTTTTGTTTTTCGGCCGACAAATGGAGCTCCCGCAGGATGGATACAGTCCGGCCTTGCGCCCGAGCCAGGTCTCGTCTGCTGTTGCTGACCGGTGTCCCGGGTGTGGGCAAGACCACGGTGATCCGCCGGGTTGCCGGCCTGCTGGCCGGTCAACGGGTCGCCGGGCTTTATACCGAGGAGCTGCGTGTTGCCGGGCAGCGGCAGGGTTTCCGCCTGCTCGGCTTCGACGGGCAGACAGGCCTCATCGCCCACGTCGATTTTCCGAAGCATCAGCGGGTCGGCAAATACGGCGTGGACGTGCCGGCCCTCGACCGGCTCGCAGAGGCCACGCTGGCGCCGGACCCGGCCACCGCCGTGTTTCTGGTCGATGAGATCGGCAAGATGGAGTGCCTCTCGCCGTGCTTTGTCGCCGCCATGCGCGCCCTGCTGGCGAGTAATAACACAGTCGTCGCGACGGTTTCGCAAAAAGGGGGTGGCTTCATGGCCGAGATCAGGCGGCGCGAGGACAGCCCGCTTTGGGAAGTGACCCGCCGCAACCGCGATCAGTTGCCGGCGCGTGTGATGGCCTGGGTGAAAGACCCCCGCGGTGGTGGAATAGGGGACCAAGATGCTGAACATTGACGGCTCAATGGGGGAGGGCGGCGGGCAGATCCTGCGTTCCTCGCTCGCGCTTTCATTGTGCCTGTGCACGCCTTTTCGCATCAGCAATATCCGCCGTGAAAGAGACAAGCCCGGCCTGAGGCGTCAGCACCTGGCAGCCGTACAGGCCGCGGCGGCGCTTGGCGAGGCGGACGTGGAAGGCGCGGAACTGGGGTCGCAGGCGCTCAGCTTCGTCCCGCACCGGCTCCGGGCGGGTGAACATCATTTTGCGATCGGCACCGCCGGGAGCACGACCCTGGTATTGCAGACCGTGTTGCCAGCGTTGTTGACCGCGCAAGCGCCGTCCCGCCTCGTGCTCGAAGGCGGCACCCACAATCCCCATGCCCCGCCCTTTGACTTCTTGGATCTTGCCTTTCTGCCGCTGATCAATCGCATGGGACCGAAGATCATTGCCAGGCTTGAACGTCCGGGTTTTTATCCCGCCGGGGGCGGGCTGATTCATGTCGAGATCAAGCCGGTCGCGCGCTTGCAGCCCTTGGACCTGCTCGAGCGCGGCAGGATACGGCGACAATACGCCTGCACCGTGGTGGCGAACCTGCCCGCACAGATTGGACAGCGGGAACTGCAGGTCATCGGCGCACAATTGGGGCTGGACGCGGGTCAGCTCGAGCTGCGGGCAGCACGCACGGCCAAGGGCCCCGGTAATGTCGTCACGGTCACTGTTCAAAGCGAGCACGTGACAGAGGTCTTCACCGGCTTCGGCGAACGGGGTGTGAGGGCCGAGACCGTGGCTGCCGGGGTCGTCAAAGACGTACAGCGTTACCTCAGCGCCGGGGTGCCGGTGGGCGAGCACCTTGCCGATCAGTTACTGCTGCCGTTTGCCCTGGCCGGTGGCGGCTCGTACCTGACGCTGGCGCCGAGCTCGCATGCCACGACGAATATCGCAGTGATTGGTGCATTTCTCGGTACCCGCATTGCAAGCGAGAAAATAGGGCCTGATGCCTGGCGGATTCGCATCGGTACGGATTGATGCGAAAGGGAGGGGTTTTGCGACGTCTTACGGGGCTTTTGTGAGTGCCGGCCTTCCCTGGCGGCACCGGGACTTGTAATATTAATGAGAATCATTATCATATAAGATATCCGTTGAAAACCGAGGGAGCGCGTCAAATGTACGTTTGTATCTGCCACGCCGTATCGGACAAAGATATCCAGCGGGCGGCGGCCGCGGGCATCCGCGATCTCAACGCCCTGACCCGGGAGCTGCAGGTTGCCGGTCGCTGCGGGCGTTGCGCTGAATGCGCCAGGGAATGTCTGCGCGCGGCATGCGATGGCCTCACGGGCGCGCAGGCCCGGGAGTTTGCCTGATTCGCGGCCGGCCGCTTGCCATTCCTGATGCCGAAGACGACAATGGCCGGTCCGTGAAATGGGAGTGTGAGATGAAGGCCGACCCAAAGATTATTGAATACCTCAACGGCGTGCTGGCCAATGAACTGACCGCCATCAATCAGTATTTCATGCATGCCAAGATGTGTGAGAACTGGGGCTTTGACAAACTGGCGGAAAAAAGCCGCGAAGAAAGCATAGAGGAGATGCGTCATGCGGACAGGCTCATGGACCGCATATTGTTTCTCGAAGGGCTGCCTAACCTGCAGGCCTTGAAGAAAATCAACGTTGGCGAAAACGTCTCCGAGCAGCTCAAGCTCGATCTGCAGCTCGAGTTAGACGCCGTTCCCTTGCTGCGGGAAGCGGCCAAGTACTGCCGCGAGCAGGGTGACGAGGTGAGTAAGGCCCTGTTCCAGGTCATCCTGGACGATGAGGAAGAACACATTGACTGGCTGGAGACACAGCTTGAGCTCATCGAAAAGGTCGGACTGGAGAATTACCTGCAGGCAAAAATGTAGCGTAATTTATATGGTTGCCGTGGACGATGTTATCGCCGCCCTGCCGAGGAAAGGTAATGAGTGACATACTTGCTGTCGTTATAAACGAGAATTCGCAGATCGAGTACCATCGCGACAAACCGCTGCCCGAATTGCAGCAGCAGTTTCTCGACAAAATGGACCGTGAGATGGACGGTGGTATCGTTTTAGGTGGGCTCAAACATGATGCGCCCGGCAAGGTGCAGCGGGCGCAGTTCGTCGCCATCAATCTCATCAATGCGATACACTCGGAGGATGGGCAGCTTGCGGCCGCCATGTGCGCGTACCTGGCAAACAGGCTTCCGGATCTCAAGCAGGTCAGGGCGGTTGAAAAAGATGACGGAACCTTGATCGATCTCGTGTTCGACGAACCCCATGTCCATCAGGTCAAGGTGAATATCGTCCCGCCGGGCACCAGCGGATCGCAGCTGCACTAGCCGCAAAACGAGGGCGTCGACGGCTCAACGGTTGTTGGACGCCGCGGAAACAAACGCCATTTTCTGCCGCAAAAGCCACTGAGTGATTTCTGCCGCGGGCAGCGCCCCGCAAATATAAGAGCCCTGTCCCTGGTCGCAGCCCAGGACCGCCAG
>CAMYII010000075.1:1959-50382 GCA_947258385.1 Acidiferrobacterales bacterium | reverse complement strand
GGAATGTCTCTAATGAACGACAGATCGATCTTCAGGCTCGATATCGGTAATTTCTTCAGATACGCGAGCGAAGAATAACCCGTGCCGAAGTCATCGATGCACAGATGAATGCCCCTGTTATGGAGGCGTGTGAGGATATCAAAGGCCCGGTCCGGGTCGGAGATAATCGCGCTTTCGGTAATCTCCATCTCCAGACAGTCAGACGCCGCGCCGTGCTTCTCGATCAGCCTCGATACCTCATCGGGCAGATCATTGTCAAGCAGGTTGCGTGCGGAGATGTTAACTGCAATCTTCATCATCAGGCCCATGTCACGCCACTTTAGGTACTGAGTGATGGCTTCTTCAACCACCCATAATGTCAGGGGCCGTATCATAGTGCCCATTTCAATCTGGGGGATGAACGTAGCGGGCAACAGCAGGCCCTCGGTCGGGTGTTTCCAGCGGATCAGCGCTTCCAAACCGATTACACGGCCATCCTCGATGGCAATCTTGGGTTGATAATACAGCGCAAGCTGATTCTGCTTGATCGCTTGCGCCACCTCGCTCATCAGCGCGAGCCGGCGCGGGCTGTATTGATCCAGGCCGGGATCGTACAGGGCATATCCGCTGTTCTTGTTCTTGGCGATGTACATCGCCACGTCGGCGTGCCGTATTATGATGTTGGTATCCAGACCATGCTCCGGATACAGGGCGATACCGACGCTGGCGTCGATCCGCACCGTGAGTTCCTCGATGAGCTCGAATGGTTTGCGTATCTCTTTCAGCAGGTGTGTAGCCTTTGCTATAGCGACCTGCGAATCTCGGATCGGGGTCATGAGCAAGGCGAATTCATCTCCACCGAGGCGGGCGAGCACATCATTTGCTTGCGCCAGACCTTGCAAGCGCAAACCAATTTGTCTTAACAAGACGTCCCCGCTGTGGTGCCCCAGGGTGTCATTGATTTCCTTGAATCCGTCCAAGTCGATTAGCAGCAGGGCGCTGTTTCGTCTCGATTGCCGGTCGCCGTGCAACACCTCGTTCAATCGCGTGTAAAGAAATTCCCGGTTTGCCAGTCCGGTAAGCGAATCATGCGTTGCCTGGTACTGCAATGCGGCCGCCTGGTTCTGGCGCTCGGTGATGTATTGTGCCTGGATGAGGGTGATGCGAAACGCCAATATGCTCAACAGCAGTCCACCGACCAGGATAATGATGGGCAGGCTCTTGTAATGTGTATCCCCAAATTCCGGCAGCGTTTTGAAATAGATGCTCCATGTGCGGCCTCCGACCTCGATTTTCGTCACGCTCGAGAATCGCGACCCGCCTGGCGTTGTTTCGGCGTGCAAAAAAGCGTCATCGTCGTACAGCAAGTGCGCCCGGACAAGGTCTTCGCCATCGAAGACCTCGAGGTCGAACGTCTGCAATGTCTGATCCCCGAAGATGCCCTGAAACAGCTCGGCCGTCAGGAAGTGACCGAAAACAAAGCCGGTCAAGGCCTCGCGGCGCTGCTCGACGGTAGTTACGGGTCTCCGGCTGTCGTAGCTGGGAACAAGGAGAATGAAACCCGGCCGTGATTTTTCACCATGCTTGAGCAGAATGTGCTCGGTGGCGGTGGCCTGTCCGCTATCCCGCGCGCGTTCCATGGCGGCGCGGCAGGCCGGTTCCACAGCCACGTCTCTGCCGAACAGGGCCTGATTCTGGACGATGGGCTCGATGAAATCGACGACGAAATATTCGGTACGTGTTCCTTTGGGGAAAAGATTGAATTCAGGGTAGCCGCACGGGTTGGTGCGCAGTTCTTCACCGACCGCGGCGATGAAGGCCGCCTTGTTGCCATCCGTGAGCCGCCGTATGAATCCGATGCCCTGGATCCCCGGGTAGCGCTTTTCGATGCCAACGGTGTTGACATAGTCCTGAAAATCACCCCGGGTAACCGCTCGACCGGTATAGAACAATGCCCGTATGCCATACAGGGCATCCGCATAGGCCTGCATACGCTGTTGGATCGCCGTGCGCGTTTTGAGCGAAGCCTGCTCAAAGTGCATCGACTGGTGGCCTTGGATGTTGTTATATGCCCAGTACCAGGCCAGACCGGTCATCAAGAGGGTGACGCCCAGCACCAGATAGGCGCCGCCGCTGCGCGCGAGAACGTAGCGGACTTGCCCGTTGCTTTTGAGCGATTTTATATTTTTTGTGTTCGTCGCCATGAGAGCTCTGGGTGTGCTGATCCAATAGCACTGTACTATAGCTTTTGCGCTCCTTAAAGTAAGTTCGATGAACTTTAGAATGTTTCCGGTGCGCTCTGCCGGCGGGACAGGCGGTCATTTCCGGCTCCTGAAGCCGTCGCGCGGCGCCGTCCGGTGGACGCGTTGTTCTGTCAAGATGAAGTCCGCCCACACGAACCGTTGACGTTAATGCCGATCTCGTGAAAGAGTAACGATGGTTTATGATTAACGATCCTGAGGATGGCCTCGGATTCAGCCAGTGGCTGACCGGGCCGGGCGTGGAAGGGGAATCAAAAAAATGGCAGCCACGGACCAAGGAAGACGTACCTTTCTCAAGGCCTCGGCCGCAGCCGGGGGCGGTTTTCTGCTCGGCTTATATCTACCCGCCTCGGGTGCGGACGCCCCACGTCCTGAGCAGACCCGGACCAACACGTTTGTGCCGAATGCATGGATCCGCGTCGGCGCCGATGACAGCGTCACGGTCATTGTTGACAAATCGGAAATGGGTCAAGGAGTCGCTACGGCCTTGCCGATGCTGGTGGCCGAAGAACTCGAAGTGGATCTGATCAGGATCAAAACGGAGTTCGCGCCCGCGGACAGGACATACCTTAACCCGGAACTGCGTGTGCAAGGGACCGGCGGCAGCACCAGTATCAGGACATCCTGGATTCCGTTACGCCAGGCCGGCGCGGCCGCGCGACAGATGTTGGTCGCGGCCGCGGCGAAAGACTGGGGGGTGCCGCCGAGTGCCTGCCGGGCCGAGAACGGGCTTGTGGTTAACAGCGCGGATGGTCGCAGCCGGACCTACGGCTCGCTGGCGGCGCCGGCGGCGCAGATGCCTGTGCCTGAAGCGGTCGCGCTGAAACCGGCCAGTGAGTTTCGTGTCATTGGTACGCGCGCGGCGCGTGTGGATACCCCGCGAAAAGTGAATGGTCGCGCGGTATTTGGTATGGATGTGCGGCTGCCGGGCATGCTGACCGCGACCATCGCGCATGCGCCGGTGTTTGGCGGGCGCCTCGAGCGCTTCGATGCCAATAAAGCAATGACGTTGCCGGGCGTGCGTCTGGTGGTGCCGCTTGAGGGCGCCATTGCGGTGGTCGCCGAAAGCTACTGGCAGGCGAGACAGGGGCTGGATGCCTTGGAAGTGGAATGGGATGCTGGAGAGCATGCTGAACTTTCAAGCGCCGTCATACGCGAGCGCTATCGGCAGCTCGCGGAGCAAAAAGGTAAAGAAGCCAGAGTAGAGGGCAAACCGCAACGCGTCCTGGCCCAGGCCGCAACCCGGCTTCGCTGCGAGTACGAGTTGCCGTATCTGGCCCATGCCACCATGGAGCCCATGAACTGCACGGCCGATGTGTGGCCCGAGAGCTGCGAACTGTGGGTGCCAACCCAGGGGCAGTCGGGCGCGCACGAGGTGGCGGCCCGGATCACCGGTCTCCCCCACAGGTCTATCAAGGTGCACACCACTTTTCTTGGAGGCGGCTTCGGCAGGCGCAGCGAACAGGATTTCGTGGCCGAGGCGGTGCAGTTATCCGTTGCCGCCGGGGCGCCGGTCAAGCTCATCTGGTCGCGTGAAGAAGACATGCAGCACGACTATTATCGTCCGGCGACGCTGCATGTGTTACAGGCCGGGCTGGACGACAGCGGGCGGCCTCTGGTCTGGACGCATCGAATCGTCGGACCGTCCATTCTTTCGCGTGTGATTTCCGAATTTGCCCCCGCGATCATGCCACAGTGGTTGCCGCATTTCCTGAAAAACGGCGCCTCCAGCCTCGCGAGTTCGGTCGCCGGGCTCAGCGTCGATCGCACCGCGGTGGAAGGCGCGCAAAACGTGCCCTACGCCGTGGATAACATGCGTGTTGATTATGTCGAGCACGATCCCGGGGTGCCGGTGGGTTTTTGGCGCTCGGTCGGCAACTCGCACAATGCATTCGTCGTGGAAAGTTTTATCGATGAGCTTGCGGTCGTCGCGGGTGAAGACCCCTATGTGTATCGTCGCGAGTTGTTGAGAAATGCGCCGAGACATCTGGCGGTACTGGACCTGGCGGCGCGCAAATCGGGCTGGGAACAGCCGGCGCCCGATGGTGTCTATCGCGGCATTGCCGTTCACGCTTCTTACGGAAGCTATGTCGCTCAAGTGGCAGAGGTATCGGTGGGTCACGATGGCGCAGTCAGGGTGCATCGCGTGGTTTGTGTCGTTGATTGCGGTGCGGTCATCAATCCCGACACGGTGGAGGCGCAGATGGAAGGCGCGATTGTCTTCGGGCTGACCGCCGCGCTCAAAGGCGAAATCACGATCGAGCAGGGCCAAGTGCGCGAGAGCAATTTCCATGATTACCCGGTGTTGCGCATGAACGAGATGCCCGCCATCGAGGTCCACATAGTCCGCAGCGACGCACCGCCGATGGGGGTCGGCGAGCCGGGGACACCCCCCATTGCGCCGGCGCTCACCAACGCGATTTTTGCGGCCACGGGCAAGCGCGTCCGCCGTTTGCCGGTTCGCCCCGAATACCTCGCCGTTGTCAATGGCACGGCGATGGCCTGATCGTTGTTCAGGACCTCGTCGGCGCTGGTTTCGGCGATTTCGGAGTTTGCGCCGATCCGCCACCGCGGTTCGCGGATCGGTGGCCACATTGATTTAGCAGCACTGATCACCGTTCAATTCCTCAAGCGCTTTTCCACTGATCAACTTTTGCCCGTTGGCCTTATTGCTGGCTGCTGCCATGCCCCCGGCTAAATACAGGCCGCTTTTCCGCATCCCCTCGCTGTGCCCGAGTATGATGGTCCGCGCTCGGGGTTGAGACCGTGGCTCGGCCGCGCGGCTTTGTTAAATTTAGTAAATTTTCAGGTTCGGCCGGTGCACGAGCGTGATCTGCAGTTGTCGGTGTGAGTAGGCCGTCTGTCGCCTGTGAAGCCATGCGGATCAGACAATACCTGGTGAAAGCCGCGTAGTTTAAACATATCAACTTTCCGACTTTTGAGTGTCAGTTGAAAGTCATTGAATGAAGGCGCTTAATTCAGGGTAGTAGGCAGAAGCGGTAATCTGTCTTACTATAAAGACAGGCACTGAAGTGACTGCCTCGTATGCACTGATCGCTTTGACGGATCCGCCCCATGCAAGGATGAAACGATGCCACTGTTCCTAACGAACTGCCAGCAAGGCAGGACATCTCGTTTACCCAGATTCCCATCCCGGTTGTATAACCTTCGGGCACGCGACAACGATCCGTGCCGGCATCGGTTCCATCGGGTATCGTTTATCAAGTTCTCCACGTGCAGCAGGCGGGATGACGCCTCGCTGCCTCGAAACAATTTACCAGACTGATGCCGCAATAAATTCGCTCTGATAAGAGATGGTGATTAGCAACCAGGACAATCGAAACAAGACAAAGATGGCGACACAGCTAGTCAGGCTCTATCCCGCCCCGGGCACGCAGGTTGGTCGTGGCGTCGTGCTTGCCTGGGCCGATGACCGCGAGCGCACGAGATTGACTCGCGTGCTCGAGAGGCATCGCTTTGAGGTGTGCCCGCTGCGCAGCGGCGAGCGGGCGGTTGAGCTCATTGAATCTCGGGGATGGCCGATCGCGGTTCTGGACAGCGACCTTCCGGACGTGAGCGGTTTGCAGGTGACGCAACTGCTGCGTTATCTCTGGTATCTGGCAGGAGAGACCGCGAACGTTAATCTAATTGTGGCATCGTCTCCCGCGAATTATTCAAAACGGGAGTGCTACGCGGCAGGGGCGACCGACTGGTTGCGTAAGCCACTGCAAGCCGACCGCTTGATACCGGTATTGGAATACCATCTTGTTATTGCATCCAAGGGAACCTCTGAATGAAAAAGTCCATTCATGGCCTTATTGCATCCTTAGCTCCGCAGGCGGTACATCCGTGTACCGCTACTCTAGAATCGTTTCGGTGTGGCGCGGGTGCGCGCCTTGCTCCATTTTTCAAACACCTGCGTGTTTGAAAAATGACGGTCCGTCCCTGGACCGCAGGAAGCCCTGAGTTTATCAGGGTTCCCTAAGTTTTTGTTCTAAAGACCGGTTTATTAAATGGCCAAGGCCGAGGCACAGGCGAGCACGGACGGCGGCGAATCAGGGGGTTAACCGCATGGGTCTGAGCGGGTTAAGGCAGAAAGACGCGGAAGTAACGGATTGACCGTCTAATTTTTGAAACCTTAAAGAGGAGTTAGCTATGAGTCCAGCCACACATACCAAAAGCTCGATGTATTGCGACCATGAATACCGGCATGCGCGCGTGCACTTTGATGAACATCTTGGCGCCGCGTTTCTTTACATGACACCTGAGCCGAGGCCGTGCTATACGCCGACGCTTCTTGAAGACATCCGTGCCTTCCATGACGTAGTAGCAAAGAACGTTCGCAGCGAGTTGGATCAACACGGTTATTCAAGAACGCGATATACGGTAGTCGCCTCGGGGATCCCCGGAATATACAACCTTGGCGGCGACCTGGGTCTGTTCGCCGAAATGATAAGGGCGCGGGATCGCGGTGGATTGCTTAATTACGCAACCGGCTGTATCCATGTGGCTCACCAGGCGTCGACGAGCCTGGACTTGCCATTGACGACCATTGCGCTGGTGCAGGGTAACGCCCAGGGTGGTGGTTTTGAAGCGGCGCTCGCCTGCAACGTTGTCATCGCGGAGCGCGGGACACAGATGGGTTTCCCGGAGGTGTTGTTCAACCTCTTCCCCGGGATGGGCGCGTACAGCTTTCTGTCCCAGCGGATAAATCCCGCGCTGGCCGAACGCCTGATTTTGAGCGGCAAGCTTTACCCGGCGGAAGAGTTATATGAAATGGGCGTCGTCGATTATTTGGCGGAGCCCGGCAAGGGCAGGGAAAAGCTAAAAGACTATATTCATGAATCGGACCGCCGCCCCCATTCACGCGCCCTGATACGCCATACACGCACGAAATACAACCGGGTGCCGTACGAAGAGCTGCTGGATATCACGGAACTGTGGGTGGATTCCGCGCTGCAACTGACCGAGCGTGAGCTCAAGACCATGCAGCGCCTGGTGCGCGCCCAGAACCGCAGAGGCATGCAGTCCCCGGCCCCGGCAGTGCCATTGGTCCACGCGGTTTGAGACAGGGAATAACTGGCTGCGGGTCAACGCACCGAACGGTCGGCAAGTTTGCGGGCGTAACCGAGCAGGGCGGGGCGGGTCCGTTTCAATAGGACCCGTACCTGCTCCAACTCGCGCCTGCCTATTTCGGTGGCAAGCTCGGCAATGCTGGCGCGCTGGATTCTTCCGCAGGCCTCGGCCACGGCCCTGGCGCCGATGTCGGAGGCGTTGCCCTTGAGCGCATGCGCCTGGCCCTGAAAATCCTCGATACGGCATTCATCCAGCGATTGCTGCATGCTGTGTAATTTAATCGCGGCGTCGCGCAGGAAGCTGCGGATGAGTCGGGCCAGGAAGCTCGAGTCGGGGCCGAGAACGGAGAGCTCCTTGAGGATCTCCCGCGACAAAAGGTCTTCATCGCTAACGGCGAAAGCTGGCAGCGGTGCCGTTGATGGTGCCTGCTCTTCCCCGGAGTCCGGCCACTGGGTCTCGGCGGATGCGAGCAGTTGCTCGATGGTGCCGAGCAGGCGCTGAGGTTCAATCGGTTTGGTCAAATAGGCCTGCGCCCCGGCCTCCGCCGAGGCCGCGCGGATGTCGGCGGAGACATCGGCCGTCAGAACGAGGAACGGCATTCTGGGGCCGTCCGGCCTGATGAATCCATAGAGCTTGATGACGTCGATACCGCTTTTGCCCGGCATATGCAAATCGACGATCGCCAGGTCGTATACGTTCTCTTCGAGTTTGTCCAGCGCTTGTTCACCGTCCGTGACCAGTGTCACCTTGTGACCGGCCTTCTCCAGGATCGCGCGGACGACTTCGCGGTTGACCGGGGTGTCTTCCGCTACCAGGATATTGAGCCGCCGCGCAGGTTTCGATGCCGGCTTTTTGCGGCTCGACAACGAGACAATACGCTTATCTTTCCGGACCTCGGCGTGGGCGGCATGCAAGGCATTGAACACCAGTGACTTCTGCAGCGGCAGCGCCAATACCGACGAGTAGCCCGCCTGTAGCAGCGCCTGGGTGGGCGGCTCCATGCCGCGGCGTATCAGGATCAACCCCTGCTGCGGGGTCCCCGCGTTCGAGGCGAAATTGTGCGCGAACATGGCGGAGTTCGACAGGCAGTGTTCGTCGACGACGACAGTATGGTAACGCGGGTAAGCCGCGCCTGGCTGCTGGCGGTCACGCATCCTGGAGGCAGGCAGAGCGTCCTGCTGCGCCTTCATCTGCAGACCCCAACCTGTCAACCACGTTCGCAAGGCCGATACCAGCTCCGGGTCCCTGCTGATGAGCAAGACCTGGCCCTGCAGTCCCTGTGTTTCGCCGGCTTCCAGCGGTTGCTTGCTGAACGGCAAGGTGAATGAGAAGGTCGACCCGATACGCACGTCGCTCTCGACCCAGATCCTGCCGCCCATGAGCTCGACAAGCTGTTTGGAAATGGCCGTACCCAAGCCGGTCCCGCCGTATTTACGGGTAATCTCGGCATCGGCCTGGGTGAAGGTTTCAAAGATCTTTTCCTGGGCTTCTTCCGGTATGCCGATGCCCGTATCACAGACGGCGAAGAGGATAACGGCAGAGTCTTGGTTCTCATGCAGACACCTGACCCTGACATCCACGCGGCCGTGTTCCGTGAACTTGATGGCGTTACCGATCAGATTGATCAGAATCTGACGCAGATGCAAGTCGTCGCCTTGAATCAGATAGGGCGTTTGGGGATCGATATGCATCTGCAATCGCAGTCCCTTTGCGCGTGCCTGATGGCTCAGCATGGCGGCGGTGCTGTTTAGCAGGGCATAAAGGTCGAAGTCGTCCTGTTGTATCGTGATCTTGCCGGCCTCGATCTTGGAAATATCGAGTATGTCATTTATCAAGGCAAGCAGGTTACCGGAGGAGGCGTGGATGGTTCTGGCGAAGTGTTTTTGCTTGGCGTTAAGGCTGGTGTCAAGCAGGAGATCGACCATGCCCAGGATGCCGTTCATCGGCGTGCGGATCTCATGGCTCATATTGGCCAGAAACTGGCTCTTGGCGCGGTTGGCGTCCTCCGCTTCGGCCTTTGCTCTAGTTAGTTTGCGCAGCAACGACGCAATATAGACCGGCAATACTAGCAATCCCGCCAGCAGTCCTACCCCTGTCGTCCGATTCGCCAGCCAATATTCATTGGTTTGTACTACTATGAGGAAGCCTGTGACTGATACTAAAGTTGCTATAAACAGATAAGTCTGACCATAGCGGATGCCGTACCCAATCGAGATCCATAGGTAGAGCACGTAAAACGGTGCCATAGTTTCGCCATAAAGGTATAAGATATAAGAGGTTGTTCCGAGATCTGCAACTAAGCTTAACAGGCGTCGCGGCATGGATGCGGCCGGGAAGATTCCGATCCATAATAGAATCACAGACGAAAACAGCAAAAACAACGTTAGCGATTGTATACCGGTTATTGCAGCAGTAATATTGCCGTGATGCCAGTAGCTGTAGAGCCCAAGATAGATAAGGGCACTACTGGCTATCGCTACGCGAATCAGAGCCTGTTCATGCTCACTGTCCAGTCGATTCCGATAACGGTCAACGAATCGCCAAACGGCACCACGTCTTCGATAAGGCTCGTCATCAGGCGGTTTCCCAAACAGTAGATCGATCATCGCGGTGATTCCGTTCAATGCCGTGTGGGTCTTATGGTTCAAGTTGGTTAGAAACTCGCTCACGGCAAAGCGAGTCGTTTTCTCTTCAACCTTTGCCCTGCTGGTCTTGCGAAGTAGTGAAGCGATATAAAGCGGAAGCAGCACCAATCCCGTCAACAATCCTATTCCGGTAGTGCGATTATCGATCCAGTAGCCGTTTGTTTGCAGGACTACAGTAAATCCTGCAGCAGAGATAAGCGTCGCCAGGAACAGATATGATTTTCCATAGCGCAGGCCGTAACCGGTTGTGATCCATAAGTAAAGTATGTAGAACGGTGCCGTGGTTTCCCCGTAAAGGTACATCAGAAACGAGGTCGCACCGAGGTCGGCTACCATAGTCGTACAGCGCCGTACAACGGACACTCCTGGTGATGCAGCAATCCATAGAAAAACTGCCACGGACAGCAGCAACAGCAACGTTAGCGCTATGATGCCGTCAGCTACGGCGGACAGATTGCTTTGTGTGAAAATGCTAAAGAGGCCGAGGTAGACAAGCAATGCGCCCGAGATGGCGACGCGCACAATATTTTGCTCGTGCTCGCTGTCCGGCCTATTACGATAACGGTCAAGAAACCGCTTTAGAGCCCCGCGTTTTTCGTATATTTCGGTGTCTTCACGCATAACGTTGGGACTAATGCTCTGACATCCGCTGAATTACATGTCTGCCTTTAAAAACTGCAGCTTCCGCGGCAGCGAGGCCGTTTGTGGTGCTTTGCTGAAGTACTACAATGCTTATTAACTATTGTTACTCAGCCAAGCGTAGTCAAGATTTTACCATACCGTCGAGCGGATTGAACCCTTGGCGCTGGCCAGGCGTTGGTTTGCAGGGGACCGGGATTGGCATATCACTTGCATAAAAGTCAGCAGCGAATACCCCTTATTTTTGAGGTGGATCGAAGTATCGGCATATCCGAAATTCCTGATCAAAATGCTGATCTTAGTATCTGAGCACGGTATCCAATGTACGCAATCCATTGATGCTGGGTTACCGTGAAATGAGTCAGAACTTAGTGGTCGACGAATATCGTGGGCAGGGGGTGGCATAATGTTTCGTGTTGGAATTCAAGCGGTATTAACGCTTACGTTGATTTTTTCTGTGATTGGGCCGGCGCGGGCGCTCGAGCTGCGAAACCGCGTTGACGTCAAGGTGAGCGCCGAAGTGCAAAACGATCAGGACCGCAATCTTCATGTTTACCGTTACCGGATTTCCAACTCGCGGGCGGCTGCACAGAACGTGTGGAATTTTCAGCTGATCATGCGGACCGACGGATTGGTGCGGGAACTCGCCGCGCCACCGGGCTAGGCCAGGCCGAGCGTCAAGGCCAAGGGTAGCGGGCACACGGTGAATTTGCGTGCCGTTGCCAGGGCCAACTGGAACGCACCGGAAAAGGCGCGCATTGTACCCGGTGCGACGCTTGCGGGTTTTGAAGCGACGGCCACGGCGTCGTTGCCCGGTATCGTCGATTATTACGCGGAAGGCTACGCGCGGCCGCCGCTGTTGCCGCCCGGCAAAGTGCCGCCGGGGCCAATCCCGGGCTACGACGATGTGACGGCATACGGGCCCGGTGTCGTCGGGCGGACCCTCGGGCCGGTCAGTCTGGATAATCCTTTCAGCCCCGATGAGTTCCTCGACCATCCCATATCCTTAAAAGACGAGGCCGTGGAGCTCGACTGGATCCGACACGCCGGCTTCATACAGGGGTTGGACGCCCGCTTGGAGGCCGTGAACATCGCGCTGCTCGCGCAGCGGGACAACATTGCCCGGGACACCCTGCGGGCGCTGTTGGGCGAACTTGAGCAGCAGCGGGGCAGGGCTGTCGCCAGCGAGGCCTACGGATTATTGAAAGACAATATTGAATATCTGTTGCTCCATCTGGTTAAAGCGCAGTAGAGACGATAACTATTCCGTCGCAACGCAGGGCAGGCAGTTCCCTCCGCTTGCTATGCATTGTTTCGTCCTGCGTTGTGATGGTCTAGGATACTGCAGGTTCTCTGCCGGACACGCCGGGCCATGAGATTCTATATAATGTTGCTCGCAGTATTTCCGGGGATAAAGGCAGTCTGACTCTAGTATCTCTATTTGAAGGTACAGGAAGCTTGACTAGAACCTGTCTCAAAATCAGAATTGCTCAGTAACCCTTCACGCCCTGGAAGCAACGCAAAGAACGCCGAGACGCAGAGGACGCAGAGAATACTTCAAAATATAAAGTGTTTTTGTTTTCTCCGCGTACGTTGCGTCTCCGCGACCCAGCACCAACGGAGGCAATGCTATGGGTTTCACCATCACCTCTCCCGCGTTCAACCACAATGGCGAGATCCCGGTGCGCCACACTTGTGACGGCGAGGATTGCTCGCCCGCGCTGTCCTGGTCGGGTCTGCCGCAAGGCACACGAAGTCTCGTGCTGATCGTCGATGACCCGGATGCGCCGGACCCGGCCGCACCGAAGATGACCTATGTGCACTGGGTGCTGTACAACATACCGCCCGATGCCGGTGGCGTGCCGGAAGGTGTCGCCGCCGATGACCTGCCGGCCGGCACGCAGCAAGGCCTCAACGACTGGCAGCGCAGCGGCTACGGCGGCCCCTGTCCGCCCATTGGCCGGCACCGGTATTTCCATAAACTCTACGCTCTGGATGCCGTGCTGCCTGAGCTGGACACGCCGACCAAGGCCCGCCTGGAGGCGGCGATGCAGGGCCATGTTCTCGGGCAGGCGGAGTTGGTAGGCACTTACCAGCGATGACAGCGGTGCGATCTTCTGGCGCCCCGCGCAGTTGCACCGACGCCGCCTCACACGGCAGCGATGCTTATTGATGCGGTCTAGGCGGGCGGTTGGGCATTGTGCGACTCGCCGGCCACTGGCTGGTATCGCCGCTGCCTGTCGGCGCGCTTGTCACGTATCGCGTAATGGGAGGGAGATTGAGTCTTTCCCGGTAGGCACCCGAGCCGTACTTCCAGGGCGAGAGCTTCGCATTCGTATTGGGAGTCTTATCGCCGGCGGGGATGTTGTATACCGCCGGTTTTTGCTCCCCGGGGATAAAACGCTTTCCCATCATCATGTCTATCAGTTCTTTAATGATCATTGCCTGTCGTAAGATTGCCTGTCAATTATTGGTGCGCTGCCCGCGAATCGGCTCATCGAGAGTTGTCTGCGATGTGATCCGGCTCAGTCCGCGCCGGTATATCTCAGGATCTCGACGACCTGCTCCGGGGTTTCGGCCACCGCCAGTGCGGCGGCATCCACCTCTTTGAGCGCATGGGTCAATGCCGGTTCATGCAGCGTAATAATCGGTTTGCCCAGCGCCGCGGCGTAACCCGCGTCAAAGGCCGCGTTCCATTGTCTGTACTTATCCCCGAAACGTACGACCACAATATCCGATTTCTCGATGAACGAGCGGGTACGGATGGCGTTGATCTTTGCCCCCTTGTGGTCGCGCCAGAAAGCGGTGTCTTCCTCGCCCAGGATCGCGGCGCCGCAGTCGTCGCTCTGTGCGTGATCGGTCACCGGTGATAACAGCGTGACCGCGAGGCCGGCCTCGCGGCAGCCGGCGGCAATTTTCTCCCGCCAGTCGCTGTGTATTTCACCGGATAAATAAACCGTTCTGGTCAGCATCGACTGTCTCCTCTGTTGCGGCACTTTACGTGGATATCAAAAAAAGCATACCTTGCCCCGCGAAACCAAAAAACACAACGCGTATCCGCGCTGCACGTTACTGCATGCCCGCCGGTCCCCGCACCGGCAGCTCAGGCGATTTTCGATCCATAATGCGTATCGACATATTCATCGACCAGGCGCTGGAAGTCTTCAGCGATATGTTCGCCGCGCAGCGTGAGGCTTTTCTCGCCATCGATATAGACCGGCGCCACCGCTTGTTCCCCGGTGCCCGGCAGGCTGATACCGATGTTGGCATGTTTGCTCTCGCCCGGGCCGTTGACCACGCAGCCCATCACCGCCACCGTCATGGTCTCAACGCCCTGGTAGCGCCTGCGCCATTCCGGCATACGCTCGCGAAGATGACGCTGGATATCATCGGCCAGCTGCTGAAAGTAACTGCTGGTCGTGCGCCCGCAGCCGGGACAGGCGACGACCATGGGGGTGAACGAGCGCAGGCCCATGGTTTGCAGGATCTGCTGGGCGACGATCACTTCCTGGGTGCGGTCCCCGCCGGGTTCGGGTGTCAGCGAGATGCGGATGGTGTCGCCGATGCCTTCCTGCAGCAATATGCTCAAGGCCGCGGTGGACGCAACGATGCCTTTGCTGCCCATGCCGGCCTCGGTCAAGCCCAGATGCAGCGGGTGGTCACAGCGGGAGGCGAGGTCGCGGTAGACCGCGATCAGGTCCTGCACCCCGCTCATCTTGCACGAGAGTATGATCCGGTCGTGGGGCAGGCCCAGCTCCTCGGCGCGCCGGGCGCTGCCGAGCGCGGACTCGATCAGGGCATCGTGGGTGACCTCAGGCAGGGATTTCGGTGATCCCAGCCTGGCGTTGTCATCCAGCCTGCGCGCCAGCAGTTCCTGGTCGAGACTGCCCCAGTTGACGCCGATGCGCACCGGCTTGTCGTGCTCACAGGCGATTTCGATCATGCGCGCGAACTGATCATCGCGTTTCTCGCCGCGGCCGACGTTCCCGGGATTGATGCGGTATTTGCCCAGGGCCGCAGCGCAGCCCGGCTGCCTGCCGAGCAGCTTATGGCCGTTGAAGTGAAAATCCCCCACCAGCGGCACATCGCACCCCATGGCGTTGAGCCGTTCGCGGATACGCGGCACGGCACGGGCGGCCGCTTCATTGTTGACCGTCACCCGCACCAGCTCCGAGCCGGCCGCCGCCAGCGCGGCGACCTGCGTAACCGTCTGCCCGATATCGGCGGTATCGGTATTGGTCATGGACTGCACGACGACGGGGGCGTCGCCACCGATGGTGATCTGTCCCACCTGGACGGGTACCGTCTCGTGGCGTCGGGCGAAGGCAGTGCGATGGGACATGGTGACGGTTGGTCAATCGTTTGGGTGCGAACGCATAGTTTATCCTATTTTGTACCGCAGCGGACGGGGTCAGCCGGCGGTAACCCCCACCTCATAGCCGGCGAATTTACGGACATTGAGCGCGCCGGTGTCTAAAATGAGGTACTGGCCTTTGATGCCCAAGAGCGTCCCTGTGATCTGCGGGGTCTTGTCAAAACTAAGCGCGCGCACTGTGCCCGGATAGCGGTCCACCGGATACACGATATCGATCTGTTCCCCATCCGCAAGATAGCGCACCGCGCCTTCCCCAAATCGCGTTTCCAGTTCGCTGATTTCGTTTCCACACTCCGTGCGCAGCGCCTCGCGCCGGGCGGCCAGGTCGGCGCGCTCGGGTTTGCCTTTGAGCATCGCTCGCCAGTTCGTCTTGTCACCGACGTGGTTTTTCAGCGCAACCTCCAGCAGTCCGGCGACATAGCGGTCTTTGACCTGAAAGACCGCCAGCGCCTGCGTCGCGCCCTGGTCAATCCAGCGCGTCGGAATCTGCGTTTGCCGCGTAACGCCGACCTTGACGCCCGAGGAGTTCGCCAGATAGACAATGTGGGTCTGCATGCAATGGGTCTGCGCCCACTCGGGCTCGCGGCAGGTGCCGGCGTGAAAATGACACTGCTCCGGTTTGATGATGCAGCTGTCACATCGCGCCAGGCGCCGCAGGCAGGGATAACAATACCCCTGGTTGAAGCTTTTGCTGGTCTTGCGCCCGCAGGCAATGCAATGGATCGCACCCGTGTAGCTGAGCATGAGGGACTTGCCAAGCAGGGCGCTCAGCGGGAGCAGCGCCTCGCCCAGTGGCAGCCTGTAGGCCACCGGCGACTGTGGCGCGGCCACCATTTTGCGTAACGGGCCCGTGGCGGTCAAAAGTGCTCAGCCCCCGCGAATGGCGCCTTCAATGCGGGCCACGGCGGCCTGCCATGGCGGGCCGCCGGTGCCGCCGCATGCCGCGAGCTCCATCAGGCCATAGGCCAGCCGGCGGTTATCCGCCGTCATGTCGCTCAGCTTTGTCAGCCTATACAGACAGCCGCCCTTCTCGGTATCCAGTGTGCTCACCAGCCCGTAGAGCAGCAGGGCCTGGCCGGCGCGCGGGTCCGATTCAATGAGGGCGACCACGCGGTCCAATATGGTCAGATCCATGGTCATGGTGTGTAATGCGTTGAAATCTTCATGGCAAAAGTTGAGTGGGACCATCATATACCAGAAAAAGATGAGACTTTGCACCGAACCCTGCCCGCCCACGGTTTTATACTCCGGTTCCCGGGATGGGAGTATGATAAGCACGATCCGGCCCGCGATACCGCCGGCCATCACGTCGTCGTCGATCAAACAACGGATAACGAGGAGCCGCTCATGCCAAAGACGCTGGAGAACTTCAAGAAAGCATTTCCCGATGCCTGGAGCTCATATGAGCAATTGAAGCGGGCCTGTGACAAGGCCGGTCCGCTGGATGCCAAGACCGCGGAGCTGATCAAGGCCGGTATTTCGGTGGCCCTGGAGCACGAAGGCGGGCTGGTGGCGCACGTCTCCCAGGCCAAAAAGGCGGGCGCAAGGCCCGAGGAAATCTATCATGCCATTTTGCTTGCCACCGGGCTGGCCGGGTTCCCGGCGGTGCTGGCCGGCTTTGCGGCGGCAAAGAAGTATCTCGAGGGTTAACGGCGTATCGTAATGTCCGCGCGCGCGACCGAACTTGCCCGTTGTGATGGCGCGATTATATATGGATCCGAAGCAGCACATGGCGGCGGCACGCGGTCGCGTGCCGGCCAGGTGCCTGGCTTGCAAGGAGGAGGAACAACATGGCTGACATCAACAAATATATCGGCAGTGAGGGATCGGCTGATCCGGAGATACAGGCCCGTGTGGCCGTGCTGGATGAGTGGAACGAGACCATCGCCGCGTCGCTGGCCGCAAAAGAGAATATCGAGCTCACGGTGGAACACTGGGAGGTCGTGCGTTTCCTCAGAAACCATTATCTCGAGCGCGGTGAGACCCGGCACGCGCGCAGACTCTCCGAGGCGCTGGACAGGGAGTTCGCGGAGAAGGGCGGGCGCAAGTACCTGTATGATCTGTTTCCCAAGGGCCCGGTCTCCCAGGGTTGCCGCATCGCCGGTATTCCGGTGCCGCCGGACAGCACGGATCCGTCGTTCGGGTCCGTTCAGTAAGGGCACCCTGGAGGCCTGCCGGGGCGGTGCAAAGCTTAAACCTTTTTACGCGCCGTTTGGCCCGGCTTGCGCGGTGGCCGGGCCGTGAAACGGTGAGGGGCGTTTGATGGGCCAGCCTGTCCTGCTGTGTAGCGACCTGGACCGCACCATCCTGCCCAATGGGCGGCAGCCGGAATCCCCGCAGGCGCGCCCGCTGCTGCGTGCGCTGGCCGCCCGGCCGGAGGTCACGCTCGCCTATGTCAGCGGTCGCCATGAGGCGCTGCTGAAGCAGGCGATTGCGGAATACACCATTCCCGTACCCGATTACGCCATCGGTGACGTCGGCACCACGATCTATGAGATCCGCGATGGCGCCTGGCGGCCCTGGCCGGCCTGGGCCGAGGAGATCGCCCCGGACTGGCGTGGCCGCTCACACGACGAGCTCGCCGCCTTGTTTGCCGACGTGAACGACCTCGTGCTGCAGGAGGCGGAAAAACAGGGCAGGTTCAAGCTGAGTTACTACACGCCGGCCGACATGGATCGTACGGCCTTGCTGCCGCAGATGGAGCAACGGCTTGGCGCGCTGGGGGTAAGGGCGAGCCTCATCTGGAGTGTGGATGAGGCGGCCGACGTCGGCTTACTGGACGTGCTGCCTGCCGGCGCCACGAAGCTGCACGCCGTGCGTTTCTTGATGGAGCGTAAAGGGTTTCCGGAGGCACGCACGGTGTTTGCCGGTGACAGCGGTAATGATCTGCCGGCGCTGACAAGCGGTTTGCAGGCCATACTGGTGCGCAACGCCCATCCGGAGGTGCTGCGCGAGGCGCTCGATACGCTGGCGGCCAAAGGGGCGGCCGATAGGCTTTTTATCGCCGAGGGGGGGTTCCTCGGCATGAACGGCAATTACGCCGCCGGGGTGCTGGAAGGCCTGGCCCATTTTCTGCCCGAAACACGCGAGTGGCTGCGGACCGCCGTGACGCCGGCGCAAGCGCGATAACCAATCTGCCCCGGCCGGTGGTGGCTAAGCTTCCTCAACGCAGATCTCGTCGCGACCCACGGCCATTGCCGTCCTGACCACGAGCATGAGTGCGACCACCGAGACCAGCCCCAGCAGTATCAGGCTCAGTACCTGGTAAGCGCCGATGCCGCTGCGCTCGTACATCAGCAGAGTGGCCACGGTGATGGCCGCGAGGGGAAACGAGTAGGCCCACCACGAGAGAAAAAATTTCAGCCGCGCGAAGCGCTGGAATTGAGTCAACAACAGCAGGGTGAGGAACAGGCCCGTGTGGTAGAGCACGCGGGCGAAGGCATCCAGCACCCCGGTCAGATTGACATAGGCCAGGAAACCGACTGCAGGCGGGGCGATGAAGATAAACAGGGTCGGCAGCAGCCGGGCCGGCAGCGGCTGATGGAAGATGATGCGATAGAAGATAATGGTCAGCAGCACCAGCCCGAAAAACAGGCCAATGCTGAAGAAAAACCAGGAGATCTCGGTAAAGCCGTGCGCCACCCCGGCGATCGGCACCAGTATGTTGCCGACCACAGGGATGAACCAGGCGGGATTCATGTGATGGATCTCGAAGTTTTCGTGGTGGATCCACGCGCCCATGATGTACAGCGTGAACAGCATCTGCGCAAGCGCGCCGGTGATCCACAGCCCCTTGGACAGCACAGGAACGGCGTGGACCGAGCAGATACTCAGCAGGATCAGGCTGACGGAAACCGTGGCGAAGAAGCTGAGCTTGACGGGATGGCGCACCTCCTCGGCCACCGCTTGCGGGTATCGGGCCAGCTTCGTCAGATAAAAAAGCGAGAGCAGGATGAATACCGCGCCGGTGAGCAGCAACAGGAAACCGCTGATCGAGAACGGCAGCTGCAGCGTCGCTTGCGCTTTATCCCAGGCGATGGTCAGGCCGGACAGCCCCATGACCATCGAAAAAAACGAGACAGGAAAGTTCTTGAGTCTGACTGTGGGGTGTTCGTTCATGGCGTCGCTCTCCGAAGGCTCGCAATGAGGCCGGGGGCCGGCTGACCCCCAGCCTGCCCGGGCAGGCCGGCCGGCCCTTGGCTGCAGGGTTATTTCAGTATATAAGAAAACGCTTACATAGCTTAGACACTTAGGCGCCTCCGGTCCCGCAACCGGCCGGTGGGACCCCCTGCACAAGCTGGCGTTGCCCGTTCGCCCGGGGGTTTTGCGGCCGCGGCGCGCGGGAACGCGCCGGTATTGTGGTTCCGCGCCGGTAACCAGGGTCGGACGCAGGCCAGACCCCCGATTTTACCGGCAATCAGGTTTATAAGTTGATCCTTATCAAGGAATACTGTAGCGCAGTGGTCTATTTTTAGTATGACCCTACCCTGGATCAGCGCCCGCCCGATCATCGCGCCGCCGCCAGGGACCATATGACAGCGCGAGCCGTCGGGTTTCGGGCACGGGCAGCAGGAGCGGTACATCGCCGCGGGCGGGCGACATTGGAGTTGTTTCCGTTCACCGCTGGGGTACGGCTGTGCAATCGGATGCCGGCGCGGCGTCGCGTGATGCGGCTGGCGCCGCCGACAACGAAACCCGGAACGTTTTCTGGAGTTGGTTCTATGAAATCAGTGTTATACGTTCGTTTACCCTGCTGGAAGATCTATCCGGGCGGACTGGTCAGTCTCGCCGACTATGTGCACAAGCACAACCCGGGGATCAAACAGCGGATTATCGAGCTCTCGCTCGTGCCTCCCTCGAAACGCGGCGCCTACCTGAGAGAGGCCATCGCGCAGTATCGTCCGGACGTGATCGCCTTCTCGTGGCGCAACATCCAGACCTTCAGTCCCCACGATGGCACCAACGCGCTGGACGCCGTGCTTAAGTTCGATTACTCGAACAGGTTCGCAGACAAGTTGTCTTCCATTTATAGCGCCGGCCAGTTGGTCGTGGACTTCGTCTATCAGCTCTATAAAAACAAGTCGTACATTCGCCTTGCCGGAAAGACCAGACCCGGCGCGCAGATCATTGTCGGCGGCACCGCATTCAGCTGCTTTCCGGATCAGCTCATTCGCCAGCTTCCCGAGGGCGTCATCGGGATCACGGGCGAAGGCGAGACGGCGATGCTCAAGGTTCTTGAGGACAGACCCCTGGATAATGAGTCCGTCATCTACGTCAGGCACGGCAAAGTCATCCGCCATTACAGTCGCGAAACGGTGAATCTGGAGGAATTCACGCCCACCGATTTTGCGTACATCACGGAGATATTCCCGGAGTTCTACCGGTTCGTCGGTGAGGAGATCGGCGTTCAGACCAAGCGGGGGTGCCCCTATAGCTGCACGTTCTGCCTCTATAACGTGATCGAAGGCCGCAAGGTGCGAAGCCGCCGACCCTCGGTGGTCGTTGAAGATCTGACCACGCTGGTGACACGGTACGGCATGAAGAAGTTTTTCTTCACCGATTCCCAATTCATCTCCCATAAGCGCGCGCTGCCGCTGGTCGAAGAGATCCTGGACGGCATCATCGCCGCAAAACTCGAGATGTCCTGGTCGGGCTTTCTCCGGGTCGAGAACATTAATGACTCACTCGCAAAAAAGATGCTGGCGTCGGGTATAAGCAGTTTTGATTTATCTTTTACCGGCTCGCAGACGATGATAGACAATCTGAATCTGCACTATAAGCTGAGCCAGCAGATGGAGGCCTTTCGCACGATCAGGAAGGCCGGGTTTACCAATCAGGTGATTAAGCTTTATCTGCCGCTGAATGCCCCGGGCGAGACTCCCGAAACGTTACTGGAGACCATATGCACCTGCAGGCAGGTATATGACATATTCGGAGAGGCGTATGTCCATCCCTGGATCTTTTTCCTGGCCATTCAATCGGGCACCATGCTTGAGAAGAATTTAGTCGAAGAAGGGTATTTCAACGCCGGTTACAATCCGCTGTCCTATAATCCATTTACCATCAAGAAATTGCTCTACAATCCGCCGACCCTCGGCAGGGTCATCGGGCAATCGTTTCTTGAGGCCAACGCGAAGACCAGCAGATCCGAAGAGGTTGGGAGGCTGACCCTTGATATTCTCGAAGCCAAGCTGCAGGAAGGACGTACGGGCGGCCTGGGAGCCGCTGTGCAACTTTCCGCCGAGTAAGGTGATCTGCCGGCTGGATCGAGGCTCGCGCGAGGTAAGGGCATGAGTCATTCACGCTGGCGCATGGGGTTAGTCGCCGCGGCATTGCTGCTTGCCGGGTGCGCAGCGATCCCCACCCGCGTCGATCCCCCGCGCATCAGCCTGGTGAATCTGCAAATGCTCAGTGTTTCCAGCCGGGAGCAACGCTACCGTCTAACGTTGCGCATACAGAACCCCAATGCCTTTAATCTCCCTGTCAGCCGCTTGGAATACGACTTGGCGCTGAACGGCAGGGACTTCACGCGCGGGGTAAGCGGCGAGCCTTTTACGGTTCCCGCGTTCGGCGAGCAGTTGGCGGCCGTTGAGGGAGCCGTTGATTTCGCGCAGGTGGTGGAGCAACTGCGCGACTGGCGATCGGGCCGCAGCCAGGCCCTGCGTTACCGCCTGCGCGGGCGTCTCGTAGTGCTAAAACGCTTCGTTAGAATTCCGTTTGAGCGTGAGGGTGAGGTCAAATTGACCTGGTAGGCCTTTGCCTTGCGCGGTATCGCATTGGCCGGGGCGCTCCCCCGTGCCCTTGGTCTCGCGGCAGGCGATTTAATCGCGCGCGGCGAGGCCGTCAGACACAACCAGTCGGTTTGGGCAGTCCGCCCCATTTGCAGATCAGCTTCATCGGCCCCTTTTGGAACGTGTCATAGAGGTCCTTGGTGCTGACATCCATGGCCTTGGCGAATTTACGGATGGGCGGCACGACGCCGTTTGCGTCGTACATCTTACGGGCCTCGACGATGTAGCGCATGATCTCATCGCTGACCTCCATGCCGTCGGCGCGCGCCAGCTCCCGTGCCGCCTCCTCGGACCAGTCGTCGCGATTGACCAAGAACCCCTCGGTATCGACAGTCAAGTTCATCTGTAGCATCTCCAGTTGGCTTCCGGTGAGCCCGATGGACAGCGGGTCAGGGCTCACGATTCTGAACAGTCGCCAGTTATACCCGATCCGTGGCCGGAAATAGCCACGCAATAGCTGCTGGTTTTAAATGTGTTGCCGGCTGGATCCCGGGTCCCCGGCGCCCGGCGGCACAGGCCCCGGGTATCGCGTGCAGAATGCTTGGGCTATTCTTGACAGTAACAGACACGGGGGAAAACAAACCGGTGTTCGATAGTGGCGCAGGGTTGGAGGACGAGCGTGATTGAAGATCTCAAAGGCGATGAATCCTGGCGCCTGTTCAGGATCATTAGCGAATTCACCGAAGGTTTCGACAAGCTGTCCGACATCGGTTTTGCGGTCTCTATCTTCGGTTCCTCAAGGCTTAAGCCGGATACCGAGTATTACCAGAAGGCGCTCGAGATCGCTGGGCTGCTCGCCCAACATGGGTACACGGTCATTACCGGCGGAGGACCCGGCATCATGGAAGCGGCCAACAAGGGGGCGGCCGAGCAGGGCAAGCTGTCGATCGGGCTTAACATTGAATTGCCTCAGGAACAGAAACCCAACCCCTATCAAAACATGTCGATCGAATTCCGTTACTTTTTCGCGCGCAAGGTGATGTTCGTCAAACATTCCATGGGATATGTCTGCATGCCGGGTGGTTTTGGTACGCTGGATGAGTTCTTCGAGGCGTTGACATTGATGCAGACACTGAAGATTCATCCCCTGCCACTGGTTCTGTTCGGTACGGCCTACTGGCACGGGCTGTTGCAATGGATCAATGACACCATGCTCAAGTATGAGGCCATTTCGGAGCACGAGCTGAACTTCATCACCGTCACAGATGACCCGCAGGAAGTCCTGGCGACGATGAGCCGTCACAGGGAATGGAAGGAGCGGCTGATGAAAGAGGCGACGCACAAGAGCCAAGGCGTTCTCGGTATTGACACCCCCTAGCAGGGTGCTGAAAAAGCCCTTTTACGGACTTTTTCTATCCTTGGCTCCGCAGGCGCCTACATCCGTGTACCGCTACTCTCGCATCGCTTCGCCGCGGCGCATGTGCTCGCCGCCTCCCGCTGTAGGGGCTGGCGGCAAATTCCATCCTTTAGGCCGGCGTCGTCGCCATTCGGCTCTCGACGGGCAGCCGCGCGTGGGAGGCCGCACTTGCCGCCGGCTAGTGATGCCGCCAGCGGTAGTGAATGACGCGGTTGTTATAGGTGTCCGCGACCCAGATATTCCCGTTTCTCGCTTCCACCCCCTCAGGCCTGTTCAGAGCAGGGCTGTTCGGGCTGTCGCTCGCGCTGCCAATGCTGGCCAGCGGTGTGCGGGCTTCATCAAAGATCTTGATCTCGTTGTTGTACTGATCGGCGACGTACAACCACCCTTTTTCATCCAATGCGAGATATTTCGGTTCGTTGAAATCAAATGAGCCGCCTTCCAGGGTGTCGACGACCTTCAGGAGCTGGATGCGATCGTTGCCCGGATCCGCCACGTACAGCATCCCGTCCGGCCCTAGCTCAACATCGTGTGGGCGGCGGAACTCACCGGCCTTGCTTCCGTGGGTGCCGGCGGCGGCCAGCCGCCTGCCGTTCTTGTAACCGACGACATTGTGCAGCCCCGCGTTGGTCACATAGATGAGTCCCTGGTTGTCGACGGCGACACCTTCAGGGCTGTCCAAGCCGTCGCGCAGCTCCGCTAAATATGGCCCGGTGGCGCCGTCCACGCGGTAAATGGCGATGCGATCGTTGCCGCTGTCGGCGACCAACAGCCGACCGACGGTATCGAAGGCGACGTCATGCGGGCGGCTGAGCTCGCCGCGGCCGATGGCGCCGAGCACCTTGAGCGAGCGGGGCTCCAGTACCTTGACCAGGTCGTTGTTCATGTCCGCGACGTACAGAAAGCGGCCGCCGGGATCGAGCGTCAGGTCGCGCGGATGGGCAAAGGCGGCGTCGGATGTTGCTATGGGCACGAGCGTGTTGTCGTCGGCAAACAAGGTATCGCTGCCGATGAAGACCCCGGTTAATATCAGCCAGGCGAAATCGCGGGTGCGGAGTGACATCGCGGTATCTCCGGGGGGCTTACCGGGATCGACGGCGTCCCGTTCACTGATCCTGCGCGGGCACGGCCGTGAAACCAATGTTACCGGGTGATGAATCTTTGGGGAAGCGGACGGGGCTGAGACTTTACATTTCGGTATTTCATATCCCACAATAGGGAAATCCGAATTCGGCAAGACAAAATGAATATCCTGACCATTTCCACAACGCCTTTTGACGACCAGAAGCCCGGGACCTCGGGCTTACGCAAGAAGGTCACGGTTTTCCGGCAGCCGCATTATTTGGAGAACTTCGTCCAGGCCCTGTTCAACTCCCTGGACGGTTACGAGGGCGCGACCCTCGTTGTGGGTGGGGACGGGCGTTACTACAACCGTACCGCGATACAGACCATTTTGAAGATGGCGGCAGCCAATGGATTCGGCCGGGTGCTGCTCGGTCGTGACGGCCTGCTGTCCACGCCCGCGGCATCGGCCCTGATCCGGCAGCACCAGGCCTTCGGGGGCATTATCCTTTCGGCCAGCCACAACCCAGCCGGCCCGGACGGCGATTTCGGCATCAAGTTCAATACCGGCAATGGGGGGCCGGCCCCGGAGAACGTGACTGAGGCGATCTATGCCCATAGCCGCGAGATTCGCGACTACCGCCTGCTGAAGGCACCGGACCTGGGCCTTGGTGGGGCCGGTGAAACGCAGCTCGGTGCCATGGCCGTTGAGATCGTCGATTCGGTGGTCGCTTACGCTGAGTTGATGGAGCAGTTGTTCGACTTCGACGCCATCAAGGCGTTGTTCAAGTCCGGACTGTTCAGCATGTGCTTCGACGCCATGCATGCAATCACAGGGCCTTATGCCAGAGAGATACTGGAACACCGTCTCGGTGCCCCGGTGCGCACCGTGATCAATGCCGAGCCGCTGGAGGACTTCGGCGGGGGGCACCCTGATCCGAACCTGGTCCATGCCCACGAGCTGGTAAGCCTGATGGAGGACCGCAACGCACCGGATTTCGGGGCGGCTTCCGATGGTGATGGGGACCGCAATATGATCCTGGGCCGACGGTTTTTCGTCACGCCGAGCGACAGTCTTGCGGTGATGGCGGCCAATGCGCATCTCCTGCCCGGTTATCGCCTGGGGCTGGCGGGCGTCGCGCGCTCCATGCCGACCAGCATGGCGGTGGATCGGGTGGCCGAGGCGCTGGGCATCGAGTGCTACGAAACGCCTACCGGGTGGAAATTTTTCGGGAATTTGCTGGACGCCGGCAAGATCACCTTGTGCGGCGAAGAAAGCTTTGGCACGGGCTCGGATCATGTGCGGGAGAAGGATGGGTTGTGGGCGGTGCTGTTCTGGCTCAACCTCCTGGCCGTGCGCAAGCAGCCGGTGGAACGCATTGTGCGCGAACACTGGGTCCGCTACGGCAGGAACTATTATTCGCGTCACGACTACGAGGGGGTTGACGCGGCCCCGGCCCAGGAATTGATGGAACGTTTACGCGGCGGTTTCGACGCTCTGCAGGGCAGGCAGTTTGGGTCCTTGCAGGTGAAATTCTGCGATGACTTCAGCTATACCGACCCGGTCGATGGAAGCGTAAGCAGCCGTCAGGGCATCCGCATCGTGTTCCAGGATGGCTCACGCATCGTATTCCGCCTGTCGGGTACCGGGACCGTGGGGGCCACCCTGCGTGTGTATCTGGAATGTTACGAGCCGGATCGCCGGAGGCATGATCTGGACACGCAAGAGGCCCTGGCGACTTTGATTGGCATCGCCGAGGACGTGGCGCAGATCCGTAAACATACGGGTCGCAGCGCCCCGAGCGTCATTACCTAGCAGGATGCTGAAAAACTTGTTTTTCAGCATCCTGCTAAGGGAGTCCTGGTCGACTCAGAGGTTCATTCGGTGACAGTGTCGCGATAAGCGTGTCGGCATCCGGTCTTTGGTTTGCCGCAACAGGGTGGGAAAAAGTTGGCGCAAGAGAGGACACTGTACCCGGGGAGATTCGTCATCGCGGCGTCGCGTGCAGGGACGCGGCGAGCGCATGAAAAATTGTTGAATTGGATCGAAGACGTGGAAAATTATTCTACTGTCGTGGTTGGGGGGTGGTTATGTTAAAGCCTGGAGAGGCCGCGCCCGATTTCAGCTTACCCGACGCCGATATGAAAATGGTCGAGCTTTCGGACTTCAAGGGTAAGCAAAACGTCGTGCTTTATTTTTATCCGAAAGACAATACCTCCGGATGTACCCTCGAAGCCATAGACTTCAGTGACATGGAGGAGGACTTCGCAGCTCTGGATACCGTAGTGCTGGGCGTGAGCAAGGACGACTGTGCAAGCCACGCCTCGTTCAGGGATAAACATGGGCTGGCTGTCCAGCTTCTGGCCGATATCGACGGGGAGATTTGTGAGGACTACGGCGTCTGGCAGGAAAAGGAAACGGAGGGCATCAAGAATATGGGGATCGTGCGTTCCACGTTCATTATCGATAAAAAAGGCATAATACGCCACGCACTCTATGGCGTGAACGCCAAAAGTCATGCGGTCAAAGTGCTGCAACTTGCCAAGGAGATGAACTGAGAAGTTGGCGAGGACGACCAGATATTCGCGTTTGAATCACCCGGTAGTTTACGGATACCGGTTCTATGTGACCCAGGCGCGCGCAAGGCGTACGGCAAGGCCGGTGCCCATGGCTGCATCATCTGTGCGCTTTCATGCATGAGCGAGGTCGCGCTTGCTACTCTCGGCGGCTGCGCAAATCTCTGTATGCATCGCCGATAGGCTCACTTAATCCAAACCGATCGGCATTTATACCACTATAACTTTTGCCTTTCCCTCTATGTACATACCGGAACATTTCAGAGAAGACAGAGAGGAGCGGCTGCAGGCGTTCATCAGCGAGAATGGCTTTGGGATTCTTGTCTCTATGCACGATGGCGTACCCTTTGCGAGCCATCTGCCTTTTTTGTTTGAGCCAAGTGAAGGACCGCACGGCAAGCTCTCGGGCCACATGGCGCGGGGCAATCCGCACTGGCAGTCCTTGGGAGACGCGCGCCAGGCCCTGACGATTTTCCATGGCCCGCATGCTTATGTCTCACCGTCCTGGTACAACAGCCCCGGCGTGCCCACTTGGAATTACGTTGCAGTTCATGTCTATGGCAAATCCAGATTGATAGAAGACAAACAGACACTCTGGGATCTGGTCACGACACTGACCAAGGTTCATGAATCACGCTATGAGCCGCCATGGGAGCCTGATTTGCCAGATAATAAGATCGATGCGCTGCTCGGGATGATAATCGGATTTGAAATCGAAATAACCGACATCCAGGGAAAATATAAGCTCAGCCAAAACCGCTCAAGCGATGACCGTAAGCGTATTATTCAACGACTAGAACAGGAGCCATCGCACTGGAGCACGAACATCGCCAGGTTGATGGAAAGTCAGGAACGCGCGGACTAAGTTTCACTGTGTATTTGTTGTCGAGCAGGATGCTGAAAAGCAAGTTTTTCAGCATCCTGCTAGTGTCGATTTGCCTGTAAGCGGTGTTCGATTGACATCGGGTCTAAATGTTTGATCATCGTGCCGCACAAACACTATCGGTAACTCATTTAAGGAAGCCCTGATTAGGTCAGCGCTTCCTGCGGTCCAGGGACGAACCGTTTCAGAGGTTCGTTAATATTAAGGTAAAGAACCAGGGGCAGCCCTATGTCTTACTGTTTACGCCGTCGCACTACCCAGGCGTTGCTGTTATTCCTGCAGCTGTCGGTTATCGTGGTATCGAGCGCCCGGGCGAGCGAGGGTCAGTTGCTGTGGCAGGTGTCTTCACGCTCCGGCACCGCCTACCTGCTCGGCTCGATTCATTTTGGCAAACCGGACATGTATCCGCTTGCGCCCGCGGTCATGGACGCCTTCGCAGAATCCGATGCACTGGTCGTCGAGGCGAATATCATGGACGTGGATCCTGTGATGGTCGCCCAGATGGTCGCAGGTCAAGGCATGTATACCGATGGCTCGAGTTTAAAGAATCACATCGAGCCAGAGACCTGGCAGGCCCTGAGTCACGCGGCAGTGCGATACGGCGTTCCGGTTGAGCTGTTTCAGGCACAAAAGCCGTGGCTTGCATCCATAACGCTCGTCACGCTTGCATTGAAGCACAACGGCTATAGCGAGAGGCTTGGTATCGACCGGTATTTCATGCAAAGGGCCAATAAAAAGAAACCTATCATCGAACTTGAATCCATCTCCCGGCAGTTTGACTTGTTTGCAAGTTTATCGGAAGCGGAACAAGAACTGTTTCTCTCGCAGACATTAAAAGAAGTAGAGCAAGGTGGCGAGTACCTGGAAACAATGATGGACGCCTGGAAAAATGGCGATGCAGCAGAGATGGATTCCGTGATTACCGCAAGTTTCCGGGCAACACCCGGGACCGAGCGCTTTTACAAGCTGGTCTTTTTGGATCGGAATAACGCCATGACAACGAAGATTCAAGAGTTGTTGAAGGAGGGGAAGACGTATTTTATTGTGGTTGGGGCCGGCCATTTGGTGGGCAAAAACGGCATCGTAGAGTTGCTTAGGCAAAAAGGTTACCAGATTAGGGCGCTGTAGCACGCTGCCCGCCATGGCAGCACCGGAAACGTCGCGGTCGGGCCGCCAGGCCGGGGACGCCTCTGGACGCAGGGAAGCCTGATCTCCTATCCCACAAAATAGCACTGGTATTTCCTTGTATTATTTCGTTTAAGACCCAGATTTATGGTATACGTTTTAGCGCCAGAACATAGCAATCTGGCCCGGTTTCACGTTTTCAGCGCGTGAGTCCGGGCGTTTTGGACAGTCTCACTGTCCGTGACAATGCGACGAGGTAGCGGAATTCAGCGATGGCACAGGCAAAAAGTAAGAGCGGTCAGGCACGCCGGGTAGCGGATCCCCGCGTGATTGCGACCAAAGGCGAAGACGCGAATGCGGTGCATGCTGCATTCGAATGGCTGCGCAGTGAGCGCATCGAGTCGCTGAATATCAGCGTCGAGGAATATCGGCACAGGAAGACCGGTGCGCGACATTTTCATCTGGCGGCCGACAATCCGGAAAATGTGTTCCTCGTGGCCTTGCGTACCGTCCCGATGGATTCCACCGGGGTTGCGCATATCCTGGAGCATACAGTGCTGTGTGGCAGCGAGCGCTATCCCGTGCGCGATCCGTTTTTCATGATGATTCGCCGCTCGCTGAACACGTTTATGAATGCATTTACCAGCAGCGATTGGACCGCCTATCCCTTTGCCAGTCAGAACAGGAAAGACTTCAACAATCTCATGGACGTGTATCTCGACGCGGTGTTGTTCTCGCGGCTTCATGAGCTCGATTTCGCGCAGGAAGGCCACCGTGTCGAATTCGCGGTCCCCGATGATCCGGGCAGCGATCTGGTCTTCAAGGGCGTGGTATTCAACGAAATGAAGGGCGCGATGAGTTCGCCTATCAACTGTCTTTGGCAGAGCCTGAGCAGCCACCTTTTTCCGACGACCACCTATCACCACAACAGTGGCGGCGACCCGGAGCACATTCCCGATCTGAGTTACGAACAACTCAAGGATTTCTACAAGACCCATTATCACCCTTCGAACGCGGTCTTCATGACCTACGGCGACATACCGGCCATCGAGCACCATGACCGCATGCAGGAGCGGGCGCTTGCGCGTTTTGAACGGCTGGATAGCGGTATCGTCGTGAACGACGAGAAGCGCTATTCGGCGCCTGTCGTCGTTGAAGAGAGCTACGCGCTTGATGCCGGTGAGGCGGCGCAGGACAAAACGCATATCGTTCTGGGGTGGTTGTTGGGCCGTAGTATCAGTCTTGAGGAACTGCTCAAGGCGCGTTTGCTCTCGGGCGTATTGCTGGACAACAGCGCCTCGCCGCTGCGCCATGCCCTGGAGACGACCGAGCTCGGCAGCGCACCGTCGCCGTTGTGCGGGACAGAAGACTCCAACCGCGAGATGAGTTTTATGTGCGGCCTGGAAGGCTCCAGACCCGAAAACGCCGCGGCCGTAGAGACCCTGGTGTTGGATGTCCTGAGCAAGGTCGCCGAGGATGGCGTCCCTCAGGAACGGGTGGAAGCCGTGTTGCACCAGATTGAGCTCAGTCAGCGTGAAGTAACAGGAGACGGCTATCCCTATGGCCTGCAGTTGCTGTTAGAGGGCCTGTCGCCCGCCATCCATCTGGGTGACCCGGTGGCGCCGCTCAATCTTGATCCGGTTTTGGAGCAGCTGCGTCAGGACATCAAGGACCCGGATTTCATCAAGGCCCTGGTGCGCGAGTGGCTGATCGAGAATCCACACCGCGTGCGTTTGACTATGAGACCCGACACAGAGCTGAGCAGGCGCCGTCAACTGGCCGAGGCCGAGCGCCTGACGGCCATGAAGGCGGCGATGAGTGACGCGGACAAGACCGGGGTCGTGGACCTCGCCGCCCGGTTGGCGGCCCGCCAGCAACAGCAGGATGACCCGGACATCCTGCCCAAGGTCGGGCTTGAGGATGTGCCGGCGGGCATGCAGATCGCCAAGGGGACGGGCGAGGCCGTGGGCGGCAGTCCGCTTACGTATTTCGCACAGGGCACCAACGGTCTGGTCTACCAGGAGATCGTTACCGAACTCCCCGCCCTGGACGGCGAGTTGTTAAGCGTCATGCCTTATTATACGGCGTGTTTGCCGGAAGTGGGCTGCGGCGGCCGTGACTATCTGGCGACGCAGGCATGGCAGGCCAGCATCAGCGGCGGCATTAACGCCTATACCTCTTTGCGGGGGAAGATAGACAATGTACAGGATATCACCGGGCATTTCGTACTCTCAGGTAAAGCGCTGGCCCGTAACCATAGCGAGCTCTGCGAGCTGATGCAGCAGACGCTGGAACAAGTACGTTTCGATGAACTGGGCCGTATCCGTGAGCTGATCAGCCAGCAGCGGGCGCGCCTGGAACGCAGCATCACCGGCAACGGTCACAATCTGGCGATGACGGCGGCGACCAGCGGTATGAGTCCGTCAGCGGCAATTACGCATCGACTGCGCGGCCTTGCCGGAATTCAGTTTCTGAAGCAACTGGATGACGGCCTCGATGATGAAGCCAAGATAAAGAATCTGGCCGATAGCTTCGGGCAACTCCACGCGCGTATGTTGGCCGCACCAAGGCAGTTTCTGGTCGTGGCCGAACAGGACATACACGATCGCCTGATCAGTGATCTGAAAACCGCCTGGGGGCAGGGCGCAGACGGGACTGATGGTTTTGTGCCGTTCGGCCTGCCGGAAGTGCGCCGGCAGGTGCGACAACTCTGGGTCACCAGCACGCAGGTCAATTTCTGCGCCAAGGCCTATCCCACGGTGCCAATTGAGCATGAAGACGCAGCCGCGCTCTCCGTGCTCGGCGGGTTCCTGAGAAACGGTTTTCTGCACCGCACGATTCGCGAGCAGGGTGGTGCGTACGGCGGTGGGGCAGGCCATGAAACCGGAGTCGCCGCGTTTCGTTTTTATTCCTATCGTGATCCCCGTTTGAAAGAGACCCTGGAGGATTTCGATCGTGCTATCGATTGGTTGTTGAACAATAAACACGAGTGGCGGCAGGTAGAAGAAGCCATCTTGGGCGTAGTCAGCGGCATCGACAAGCCGGGTTCACCCGTCGGCGAGGCCAAAGATGCTTTTTACAACATGCTCTACGGCCGTACCCCGGAGCAGCGCGAGCGCTTCCGCAAGCGGGTGTTGGGTGTCAGCCTGGACGAGCTGAAGCGTGTAGGCGAGACATACTTCAAGCCCGAGCGCGCGAGTGTCGCGATTATCACCAATAGCACCACCCTGGAACAATACGGTGATTTCGGTATGGAGGTGTTCAGGCTGTGATGCGTCCGGCCCATACACGATGACGGATCTCGGCTGTTGAGTCTCTCCAGGGATGTGATTGAAATACAATCTAGGCATCGCTTTGCGTTGCCAATATCGCCAAATTTATAGGGCTGCTGCCATTTCCGACACACGATCAAGTCTTGCCGAGGCCGCGTTGCAGATCAGCGCGGAGGAATACCCCGGGCTCGCGGTTCAGGCGTATTTGGATCGTCTCAATGCTTTTGCCGAGGAGGTACGATCGCGTTTGGGCAACGATTACGCTCCGGCAAGAATCGTACAGGTGCTCAACTCTTATCTGTTTCAAGAGCTGGGATTTGCGGGCAACACCGACGATTTCTATGATCCACGCAACAGCTTTCTCAACGACGTGCTTGATCGCAGGCGCGGTATCCCTATCACGCTTTCGTTGGTTTATATCGAGGTAGGGCGGCGTGTCGGTCTCGATGTCGTGGGTGTAAGTTTTCCAGGCCATTTCCTGGTCAAATACCGGGACGGGGACTTCGAGGTTGTGCTTGATCCCTACGCCGGCGGCTGTATGCTGACCCACGAGGAGTTGAGCGTGCGCCTGCAGCGGCTTTATGGACACCGTGCGCCCGAAATCGGGCGGGCACCCTGGCTGCTGGAAGCGGCGACGAACGAGGAAATTCTGGTGCGCATGTTGCGCAATCTCAAGGGCGTGTATTTGTATCATAATGAACTGCGCAAGGCGCTACGGGTGGTCGATCGGATCCTGGCCTTTCAGCCTGATCTATCAACGGAGCTCAGGGACCGCGGAAAGATTTACCAGCAACTCGAATGTAGCCAGGCAGCGCTGGCGGATTTCCGTCGTTATCTGCAACTCAATGAAGATGCCGAGGACGCGGCAGCAGTGCGCTCTGCAATCATAGATCTGGAGTCCAGTGCGAGATATCTGCATTGACCGGCCTGGGACCGCGACCATTCAGCGAGATGTTGACCCGTAGTGCCGCGGCTGCCGCGCGGTAATATTTCATGCACTACCGAAATCAGGAGCCAATTCATGTTAATCGACGGTCCATTCAAGCTCGGTATTATCGATAACGAACAGAGCGCTTCCAGGGAGCTGCATCTGGATTTTACCCCGGCGTTCCGGGCGCTCGACGTCGCCGATCGTGCCGTAGCGCTGCAGGCGTACATCGATGACCTGCAGCGAGAGATTGTCCAGGTGCGGGAAGACAATGCGGACAGGCAGGGGATGCTGATGGTTCAGCAGATCGCCGAGCAGCTGCTTCCTTACATCACGGCCGACGAGATACCGCTGAACGAGACCGTTACCATTGAGATCCAGCCCGAGAGTCCGGTGCTCAATTTCATCAAGGGAAGCGGGCTTCACTAGCCTGACCGCGCTCCGCGCCCTGGTGCTGGGTCGCGGAGACGCAAAGCACGCGGAGTAAAGCAAAGAGCTTTATTTTGAAGTATTCTTTGCGTCCTCTGCGCCTTGGCGTTCTTTGCGTTGTTTCCACGGCGTGAAGGGTTGGGGACAGTCTAGGTCAGGCCTGTCACGGATCATCGGGACGGTGCATCTTAGATCGATCTTTCCTCGGCGAGATCCGGTTCCCCGCAGTAACTCAGGATTTGTTCGCGCGCGGCTTCGCGAAGCCGCAGGGCGGTTGTCCATGCATCAGCGGTGGCCGGTGCCTCCAAGTCCTGCGGGCTGATGGGCCTGCCGACAGTTACGGTGATCGCCCCGTGACGCGGGAACCAGGAATAGGCCCGGAGAATGGAACGCGTGCCGCGTATCGCGATAGGCACCACCGGGACCCGGGCGTCCACGGCGGCGATGAACGCGCCCATGTAGAAGGGTAACAGGCCGGGCATGCGGGTAAAGGTGCCTTCCGGGAAGAACATCAGCGGCCGGCCGGCGCTCGCCGCGCGGGCGACGCGACGGGCATCGATGATGCCTTTCTGTTTTTCGAAGCGTTCCACAAATTCCGCCCGCAGCCGGCTGAGGAAAACACGGGAAATGACACTCTGCATGAGCTCTGCCTTTGCCACAAAACTGAATGTGCGAGGCAGTGACGCGACCACAACGGCGCCGTCGAGGTAGCTCGCGTGATTGACCACGAACACGCAGGGGCGGTCGGATGGCGGCAAATTATCCAGACCGTGGACGGTGAGTCTCGTGCCTGAGGCAAAAGCGAGCAGGCGGGCGGCGACCCGTATCACGGGCCAGCGCCAAGATTCGCGCGGAAGCACCGCCGCCGCGGTCCACGCAACCGGTGCCAGCATCCCGAACAACAGCCAGGCATAGCCGGCGTAAGCCGCGGCGGCCGCGGCACCGGCGGTGCGTCGGGCCTGCGGCGCCAGCCCCGAGAACAGCAGGCGCGTCACTTGCCAGTAAACGGCCCTTCTGGTCTGGCCAATCTGCCCGTGCTCATACAGCTCACGGCTCGCGGCGCGCCTGAGTTTGCCGCTGGAGGTTTTTAACACCGTATGTGGCGGAGCGAGCACGATATCATCGGCGGGTGTTCCAATCAGGTCGAGGGTCACCGCATTGATTTCGGTGCGTAGCTGCTGCAATATTTCCGGGTCTTTCTCGCGCGTCTCTGCCAGTATCACCAGCCGTTCGGTTGTCGACTCGGTGTCACGACTGCCGAAGACCGCAACGCAGCCCTTACGGATCTTGGCGATATCACCCAGCGCTTCCTCCAGTTCGTGGGGATAGATATTGCGTCCCGCCCGAATAATGATGTCTTTCGTTCGTCCGGTGATGTACACCTCGCCGTCCGCGATGTAGGCGAGGTCGCCGGAATCGAGCCAGTCTCCATGGAACAGCCGGCGTGTCTGCTCGGGGTCGCGAAAGTAGCCGCTGGTCACGGAAGGGCCGCGAAACTGCAAGCGACCCTCGCGGCATTCCGGAAGTTCGCGGTCGGCCTTATCCACAACACGTATCTGATGCTCCGGCAGCGGCCGGCCGCAGGCAACGAAGCGCAGTGCCTTGGTATCGGTTTCCTCGGCCGGAACGGCGCGGCCCGAGCGCATGAAGGTATCGCGCTGGATTCGGCCGATGGCAGGCCCACGATACAGCGGCGGGAAGGCCAGGCCGACGGAGCTCTCAGCGAGCCCGTACACCGGCATCATGGCGCCGCGATGGAAGCCGTATTTGCCGAAGTATCCGCAAAATCGCTCGACCGTATCGGGGCTGACCGGTTCCGCGCCGTTAAAGGCGATGCGCAGGGAACCCAGATCGAGGCCCTGGATGTCCTCCTCATTGATTTTTCGCAGGCACAGCTCGTAGGCGAAGTTCGGCGCCGCGGACAGGCTGCCCTGATAACGGTGGATCGCCCACAGCCAGCGTTGCGGCCGGGTAAGAAAGGCGAGCGGCGACATGATAACCAGAAGCGCGGCGTAGTACAGGCTGCCGAGCCAGGCGCCGATCAGCCCCATGTCGTGGTACAGCGGCAGCCAGCTGACAAATACGTCCGTGGGGTCCGCTCGCACGGTGTCTCCCATGGTGCGGATGTTGGCCAGCAGGTTGGCATGAGTCGCCCTTGGGATTGCCAGTGCTACCGGAGGTGTACTGCAGGAATGCAATGTCGTTCGCGCCCAGCGCGGGCTGTTTGAACAGGCCGGCCTCGGAGGACAGGGTTTCCACGGTCTCGATGCTGCGCAGGCCCGCGGCCTGCGCCTTGAGCAGTCGCGCCAAGGGCCTGGCCTCGGGGACCGTAATCAGGATCGCGGCGCGGCAGTTCGTCAGAATGGCGGCATGGCGCCGCAGATGATCCTCGATCTGTGTCACCCGAACCGGTGGGTAGATGGGGACGGGAATGCCGCCGGCGAGCAGAATACCGTAAAAGCTGAAGAAATAACCCTGCCCGGTGGGCAGCATGATGGCGACCGGTTCCCCGAGCTGCAGGCCACGCTGCTGCAGGCCAACCGCTACAGACTGCGCACCCGTTCTGAGCTGGCGATAGGTGATGACGTCCCCCTCGTCCTCATCGGCATAGAGTTGAATGTGGGGCCGGTCCGGGTGGGCCTGCACATGCCACTCCAGCACATCGACCAGTGTCTGCGCGCTGTGCGGGGCCGCTTCCGCCTCACCGAGATCCAGCTTGCCGCTTCCGGAGGGCCCGGGCGACACGCCTCTCGGATGGGCACTGAGCAGGCTGCGGAACAGGTCGCGCGGGGTTTCCGCATCGGCGAAAGCACGTTCGGGCAGGCTGACGCCGAATTCACGCTCAATACGGATAAGGAGTTCCACGCGCGCCAGACTGTCCAGGCCCAGATCCCGGTCGAGCGAGCTGTCCAGCGTTATCGCAGGGCCTGGTGCATGGTGGGGATGGATCTCGGCGGCGAGCTCACTGGCGAGACGCAGCAGCCGCACGGCCATGTCGTCCGGTTTGTCTGCAACATTGCCCAGCCCCGCTTGCTGTGCCATCACTTCACCTCCTTATGTTTTGGCAGCTTGCCGAAAAGTGCCTTGTTCGGCAAGCCGCCAGGCACCCTCGAACGTCCCGCGGACAAATCCGCCGGGAGCGGATTTGCGCGTAAGCCCCGAAGGGGCGAGCCGCAGGGAAGCGGCGCATGCCCGCGGCTCGCTCCGAGAATCGAACACTGACATGTTTGATTCTAGATGCGCCACATCCTGTGGCGCCTAGCAGCTTGCTGAATACTTATTTTTCAGCAAGCTGCTAGAATTCCAGCGCCTCGACGATGGCGTCAATCCCCGCTCCGGCGCACGCTTCATCGGCTTTGCCTGTGGGCGCACCCGAGACGCCGATGCCGCCGACCATTGATCCCTGCGCCTCGATCTTCATGCCCCCGCCGAGCATCAGCGCGCCGGGGATGTGACGGGCACCGGACTGCGCCTTCCTGGCCTGGGTCGGCTCGACCAGCTCGCTTGTATCGGTACGGAAGCTGACCGCGGTCCACGCCTTGCTGACCGCGGTATCCGGCGTATGCGGGCCGGCGAAACGATCGCGTAACAACACCTGCACATTGCCGCCGCGATCGATCACCGCGATTGCGACCTGATACCCGGACCGGCGACACGATGCCAGACCTGCCTGGGCGGCCTTGAGTGCCAGCTCCACGGTCAAGGCTCGATAGGTGACTAATGTGTCGGTGGACTCGCCTTGCTCAGCCATCGCCGTTGGCGCCATGGCGAGCGTTGCAATACAGGCGATGAAAGCAGCGGAATTTCGTGAGCGCGTGCACATTGTTTCCCCCTCCATACCTGATGTTCGATGGGTTGCCATCTCCGGATAAGCAATCTCTTTACAATGAGTGCTTCTCCGGCCCGGCATGCACATGTCGGCATTGTGGTGCCAGTATCAACATAACCACAAATTGACGTGACCGGCATTGACTGGCGTCAATTCGCTGGTGAGCAAGCTGTTCCGAGGGTCGCATCGGATCGTCGATTCGGCGCGGTTTTCGATCCTCGGGTCTTCCTCTGCGAGGGCTCAGCCGACAGCGAGACAGACCCCGCCGCGCCGCGGATCACCGGCACCGGTGAACCGGCCGGCATCGTGCATCACGGTGTGCGCGCCGCCGAAAAAAAGATTATGGGTCTCCCAGATCTTATGCTTGGAGTAATGCTCGAGGAGCTTTTTCACTTCCAGCGCATCAAAGCCACCCTCAACATTGAGCAACCCGGCCTCAAAGTGAACACGGGGTTTATGGACGGCTTCCTCCGGTGGCATGCCGAAATCAATCAGATTGATCAAGACTTGCAGAATGGCGCTGCGGATACGGTTTGAGCCGCCCGAGCCCAACGCGATGCTGCGGCCTTCGGGTTGCAGCACCAGGCTGGGGGACATCATGGAGGTCATGCGCTGATTCACCGGCCAGCGGTGAAATCCCTGAGGATTCAGGTCCTCTTCGCCTAACATATTATTGAGCATGATGCCGGTGCCGGGAACGATATGACCGCAACCTTCACCATTGCTGACGCTCAGACTGGCAATATTGCCCTGTTTGTCGATCACGCTGACCTGCGTTGTGCCCCGCAGGCATTGGGCGCGGCCGTGTATTTGTTGCTTGTAAGTGGCGAGGTAGCCGGCGTCCAACAGGCGCTCGGCGTCGGGATGGATTGCCTCTTCCAGGTGTGCATCCAGCCGTGCCTTGTTGGTGAGCTTCATGGTGCATGCCAGGAGGTCAAGATATTCAGCCGTACCGAAATCAACGCGGTTGGGCGCCGCGTCCTCCAACAGTTTCAGCGCGAAGGCGATCAGTATTCCTCCCGATGAGGGCGGCGGATTGGTCAGCACGCGCGCATCCCGATACGCGATTTCCAGAGGCGGGCGCTTGATGACCTCGTAGGCGGAGAGATCGGCGGCGGACAAGTGCCCGCCGCCTTGCGCACAGGCCGCGCTGATCAGGTCCGCGATCTCGCCTTCGTAAAACAGCGCATCACCTTCGCGTGCCAGCGCCTCAAGGCTGTCGGCCAATTGCGGCTGGCGCAGGACTTCGCCTTCGCCAATCAAGCCGCCGGAGGTTCGTCTGCTTGCAAATATGTCCCGCGCACCCGCGGTCGCCGAATAAATAGGACTGACGATCTGAAGAATATAGGCCTGCAATGCGTTGACGCGCACGCCGTCGCGCGCCAGTTGCACCGCCGGTTCCATGAGTCTTGCCATGGGCATGGAGCACAGCTCACACTGGATCGCGAACAGGCCCTTCAGCGTGCCGGGTGTGGCGATGGCCCCGAGGCCGATATGAAACTCCTGTTGCACGGTACCGAAGTCGGCGGCGATGGGCTGGAAGTCCATGTCATTGACCGGGCGTTGCCGCCCCGGGCTCTGCACGAAGAAGTCATAGACCTCAGTGGCGCCGGCCGCTGTGTGCGCCAGCAGGAAGCCACCGCCACCAAGAGACGCGAGCACGGGTTCTGCAACGCACGCCGCGAAGTGCGCGGCGACGATCGCATCAAAGGCATTGCCCCCCGCGCGCAACATCAGTTCCGCAGCCTTGGCCGTCTCTTCGTGGCCGGCGGCAACAACACCAAGAGGCTTCATGTTTTATCCGTCGCAATCAAGTGGCAGGCAATGCGGTGCTTGCTTGTGCGCACCTTCGGTCAATCACCTTGCAAGGTATTGTACTCGCGAATCGGGTGTCGGCGCGACTTCACTGTAGCGTGGTGATGTGGAACAGACGCAGCGGTCGCGGCGGCGCAAAGTACTTTATTTTGAAGCATGCTTTGCGCCTTGGCGTTCTTTGCGTTGCTTGCACGGCGCGAAGGGTTGCTGAGCGTTTGACTTTGAGACAGGTTCTAGCAATCAGCGACCGCCAAGATAAAGCTCACGCACCGCCTTGTCCGCCAGTAGCGCCCTGCCGGTATCGTGGAAGCGGTTGCGACCGAGCTCCAGGACATACCCCCTGTCGGAAAGCGTCAGGGCGCGGGCGGCGTTTTGCTCGACCATGAGCAGGGTGCGTCCTTGTGCCTTCAATTCCTCAAGCTGCTCGAAGATCTGCTCGACATACTTGGGTGAAAGACCCAGCGACGGCTCGTCCAGAATGATCAACTGCGGGTCCAGCATCATGGCGCGTCCGATTGCCAGCATCTGCTGTTCCCCCCCGCTCAAGCTGCCCGCCGCCTGCTGACGCCGCTCATGCAGGCGCGGGAACTGCGCGAACACGGCATCCACCGATCGGCGCCGCTGTTCACGGTCCTTGATGAGGAACGCGCCCATCTCCAGATTGTCCGTGACCGTCATGTGACTGAAGACGATACGGCCTTGCGGCACATAGCCGATGCCAAGTCTCGGGACCGCGTGGGCCGGCAGGCGGATAATGTCCCGGCCGTCGAACACGATCTGTCCGCTGCGGCTTTTGAGCAAGCCCACAACGGCCTTGATGACGGTGGATTTGCCGGCCCCGTTGGGGCCGATGATGGCGACGATTTCACCGCGATAGACTTCCATGTCAACGCCGAACAACACCTGCACGGGGCCATAGGCGGCATCGAGTTTGTTGATGGTAAGCAGCGGCTCAGTCATTTTCGGTGCCCCGGTGCGCGGCGGTCTTGCCGAAATAGGCTGCCAGTACCGTGTCGTTGCCGCGCACGGTTTCAAAGTCTCCGTGGGCGATGACCTGGCCTTCGCTCAATACGTAGACATCATCACACAGATCGGCAATGACACCCATGTCGTGTTCAATGACAAAAAAGGTCGTCCCCTGGCCATTGAGATGGCGTACCATGTCCCAGAGCGTGTTGCGCAAGGTCGGGTTGACGCCCGCCGCGGGCTCATCGAGGAGGATCAATGCCGGGTCGCTCATGAGCACGCGCAAAAACTCCACCAGCCTTTGCTGACCGTAGGACAGATCGCTGCCCGCTACCGCCGAGTACTCACGCAGTCCGACCTTCTCGAGCAATCCGATGGCGCGTTCGCGCACGGCCCGGTCATGGCGGTGCCCGGCCACCATCAGGTTTTCCAACACGGTCAATTGCGGAAACACGCGGCTTAGCTGAAATGTGCGCGCCAGTCCGCGCTGATAGATCTGCGAGGGCCGCAATCCCAGGATCGGCTCGCCATCGAGGAACACCTGCCCGGTGGCGCCGCGATCGATCCCGGAGACGACCTGGAACAGGGTCGTCTTGCCCGAGCCGTTGGGACCGATCATTCCGGTGATGCGGCCGCGTGCTACCTGCAGTGTCACGCCGCTCAGTGCATGCACGCCGCCGAAATCGCGGTGCACATCGCGCACCTCGAGAAGCGCGGCGGCGGTCATGGAGACCCCGGGGCACGGTCGGGCCGCACCCGCCTGCGCCACGGCGCCAGCGACAGGATCCCTTTGGGCAGGAACAACACAATCGCCACGATCAGGACGCCGAGCAGCGCCAGATGCAAGGCCGGGAACTGGGCCCAGGTGAGCTCATGTAGGGTCCGGACCAGCACCGCGCCGATGACAGGCCCCCAGACCGTACCGCTGCCTCCCAGCAGCACCATGACAATCATCTGGATGTTGAGCGCGGGCGCAAAGACCGACACGGGATCGATGTAGCTGGTATAAAAGGCATAGACGGCGCCGGCGGCGCCGGGGATCACCGCGCTGAGCGCAAACGCGATGACTTTATTGCGCGTGGTGTTCACCCCCACCATCTCGGCCGCTTCCTCGTCTTCGCGGATTGCCCGCAGCTCCAGACCCAGGCGGTTGTAGCGCACCCAGGCGATCAATGAGGTCGCCAGCACGGCAAGCGTGAGCATGGTGTAATAGTTCTGCAGCAGCGTTGGCAGTCGCGCGGGCGAAAGCGGGATACCGTCTCCACCTTGCGTGAGATCGACCCACAGCGTGGCCACCAGGCGCCCGATTTCGTTCAGCCCCAGCATCGCAATGGCGAAATACGGACCGCGCAGGCGCAGTGTCAACACCCCCAAGGGTGCGGCCACCAGCAGGGCGATCCCGGCACCCTTGAAAATCGCGAGCCACCAGGGGAATCCCCACTGCAGCAGCAGGGCGCCGGCATAGGCGCCGACGCCGAAAAACGCGGTGTGGCCGAGCGAGACATAACCCGTCATGCCCGAGATCAGGTTCCAACTCTGGGCCAGCGCGATCATCATCAACAGCTGCAGCAAGAACAAAAGCTGATAGTCGCTGGCCATCGCCGGCGCCGCCACGGCCAAAAGCGCCAATACGATTCCCGGTGCGATGGACTTAAGTGACATCGGCCGCTCCCTTGAGACCCGTCGGGCGGATGAGCAGAATCAGGATGAGCAGCACATAGGCGACCGCCTCGGCCCACTGCGAGGAGACGAATCCGGCGACAAAGATCTCCGCGACACCCAGTAACAGACCGCCGTAGAGTGCGCCGATAAAATTGCCCATGCCGCCGATGATAATGATGGCAAAGCATTTGAGGATGAAATCGGCCCCGGTTTCGGGTGAGAACGAATAGATCATGGTCAACATGACCCCGGCGGCGCCGGCCATGGCCGCGGCAAGCCCGAACGTGAACATGCGCATGCGCACGACGTCAATACCGCACAGCATCGCGACGTCGGGGTGCTCGGCGACCGCGCGGATGGCCTTGCCGAGCCGGGCATGTTTGAGAAAGTGGTACACGCCGAGGGTCAAGGCGATCGCCAGCAGCGCCGCCGCGGTCCTGGGCTTGGAGATGGCGATATCCCCCACGATCAAGGCACCCTGGAGCTCCGGGATCGCCTTGAAATCGGAGGCGAATATCAGCAAGCCGGTGTTGATCAGGATAATCGACAGGCCGTAGGTGAGCAGCAGCGACTGCAGTTCTCCCTTGCCGACGACACGCTCGACCACCAGGCGCTGCAGATAGAATCCGGCGCCGAACAAGGCCGGGAGCACGAGGAAAAAGGCGAGGAGCGGGTGTATTCCCGCCCACGCGTAGAGTACATAGGTTAGAAATGCGCCTGCGAGCATCAACTCGGCGTGTGCCAGGTTGATCACGCGCATCACTCCGAAGACCAGATTGAGCCCGCAGGCGAGCAGGGCGTAGAGCGCGCCCGCGAGCAGACCGCTCACCAGGAACTGGAGCAGCAGCACCGGCTCCAGGAGATGCATGGCCCCTAACGTTTATCCCAGGGCTTGAAAGGATACGTTGTTTTTCTGGCTGCGACGCTCGGCGGCAGGATCACATGGCGGCTGCCCCCGATCCACTGCACGGTGTAGCCGGGCTTGCCCAGCTGCATGCCGGTGGCGTCTACCTTGTAGCGGCCGAAGGCCGTTGTTGTGTCGAGCTTCAGCAATGCGCGCCGCAGTTTGTCGCGGTCGAAAGAGCGCGTCATCTTGACCGCGGCTTCCAGCACCTGGCCTGCGCCGTAACCACCGGCGGCGTGATAGCCGGGCACGTGGCCGTAGCGTTGTTCATATTGTTTTGCAAAGGTTTTCACGCCAGGCAGATTCAATGTTGGCTCCCACTGGCTGTTGCCCATGACGCCCTCGGCGATGGCGCCCAGGTTGGGACCGAAATCAGGCAATCCTGGCCCCACGGCAAAGGCGAAGATCTTGGCATATAACTGGTATTCCCGGGCCTGACGCATGAACGCGGTGGAGTCGGGCAGATACGAGCCGCCGACGACGACATCCGGTTTGAGCGCCTTGATCTTGAGGATCATGGCCGCGAAATCGGTCGAGGCCTTGCCGTATTCCTCCTTGAATACCAGTTCCAGGCCCAGGCGCTTGGCGCTGGCCTCGACCCCGCGCGCCACGTCCCGCGGGAAAGCGGTATCGGCGTGGATCAGCGCCACGCGTTTGAGGCCCTTTTCTTTGGCGAGCGCCAGGATCTGATCCATGTAAGTCGTGGCCGGGGTATAAAGCCCAAAGACGTTCTTGTAGCCGCGCGCCCAGATCTTGCTTGACGAGGCACCGGCGGAGATAATGGGAAAGCGGTGTTTCTCGGCGACGGTGCTGGCCGCCAGCGTGACACCGGATGAGTACGGTCCGATCAGCAGATCGACCTTGTCGCCGGTGATCAGTTTCTCGTAAAGCTTGGCGCCGGTATCGGGCTTGGATTCGTCGTCGTAATAGGCAAGGCGCACCTTCCGCCCGAGCAGACCGCCCCGACGGTTGACGTCCTCGACCCACAGCTGGAACCCATTGAGTTGTTCCTGGCCGGTGCGGGCATACTTGCCGGTGAGCGCCACCGAGGTGCCGACCACGATCTCTTTCGTCTGAGCGGGAACACCGGCAGAGGCTAAAGCAATACCGACCCCAAAACCGGCGAGCAAAAAGTGTATACGCTTCATCACCCCATCCTCCAGTCGTCGATGATTACTGTCCCTGGGGATTGTCCTTGTTGTATGACACGAATCGGCTTAGCCTATTACTTTTTGATTCAAAACTGAACGTCTGTTTGCGCCGGGGGCGGGAATTTCTTCCTATTAAGCCTTCATGGCGGAATCGGTCAGTGTCAGTAGCGGGACTCCAGGGCTATGTCTGGCCGCTCCCATAACATTAAGCTAAGTAAGGAGACCTCATGGATCTTGTCGCGAAATTGCTTGCCCAGGCGAATTGGGAAAACGTGATCTTCACCTCGATGCGGATCCTACTGATCCTGGTGATCGCCTGGGTTGTGATGGTGGTGGCGAGGACCGCCTTGCGCAGACTCGAACGGACGTTGATCCGCACGGGTGCGGCCCACGGGGAGGTACCGAGCGAAGCGACCAAGCGCGCCGAGACCCTGGTGCGCCTGTTGCGCCAGGCGGTCAAGATCATGATCTGGGTCGTCGCCTTGCTCATTATCTTGCGCGAGATCGGCGTGGAAATTGCGCCGATACTGGCGAGCGCGGGCATCCTGGGCCTGGCTGTGGGCTTCGGCGCGCAGAATCTCGTGCGCGACGTGATCTCGGGATTTTTCCTCATCCTGGAGAACCAGGTCAGGGTCGGCGACGTGGCGATCATCAACGGAACCGGGGGGCTGGTGGAGGCGGTGAATTTCCGCACCGTCGTCTTGCGGGACCTCTCCGGCATCGTGCACATCTTCCCCAACGGAACGGTGGAGAGCATGGCGAATCTGACGCAGGAATGGTCGGGGTATGTGTTTGATATCGGCGTGGCCTACAAGGAGGACGTGGACCGGGTGATGGACCTGATGCGCGAAGTGGGGGCGGAGCTGCGCGCCGATGGGTATTTCGGGCCGCTGATGGTGCAAGACGTCGAGATCTTCGGCGTGGATGAGTTTGCGGACTCCGCGGTGATGATCAAGGGTCGTCTCAAAACCCTGCCCATCAAACAATGGGAGGTCGGGCGGGAATACCGCCGGCGGTTGAAAAAGGCGTTTGACCGCGAGGGTGTCGAGATCCCGTTTCCCCACCGCTCGATCTACTTCGGCGAGGCGAGCAAACCGGTTGTGGCGCAGCTGTTGAACAATCCGGAGCAGTCCGAGGCGTGACCGGCCGGTGCTTCGGCCGAATTGGGGGCGGGCGGCGGCGATCATCAATCGTCGCCGCTAGCCCCAACGCTGGATCTGGCCTGACGTTGGGCGCCTCGCTTGCCGCGGCCGGCGGGCAATACACATATAGTTTCTGTGGACGCTTTGTTGATCTGCGTCATGATGTTGTCAAATCAGTTGATGAAAAATTGCAGCGGACACACGCGGTGCCTGATTGGGCGCCTGCGCGAACCCGTCGACACAGGGAGCTATACTTGAACTACATTTCACTCCGGCCCGGAGGTCTGTCCATCTCCTGGCGAGACAGGACAATGGCGGTGAGCATCAGCGAGCATAAGGACGTGACTCGATCTTGTGTTTTGCTAAGCTGAGTTTAGAACCCCGGGATTTCGGACCCGAGCATCCAAAGTGGACGACAAACCGACGACTGAACGTCACAGGGGATACGATAAAGCAGACCCTTAATTACCTTCCCAAAGGCCGGCGTTGGCGTGCGCGCGGCCCGGACGTTGTTTGAATTTGTATAGCTTAAAGAAAAGGAAGACGGTGATGACTGGAGCCATACAGAACAAGAAGTTCGCATTTTCTTTCCACGAAGGTGACGGCAAGGACAAGAAGTTACTGGGCGGTAAAGGTGCCAACCTTTGCGAGATGACACAGATCGGTCTCAATGTCCCCCCCGGGTTTGTCATCAGCACCGAGTCCTGCCTGTTTTACCTGGAGTCGCCTGAGCGGAAGCTGCCGGAAGGCCTGATGGATGAGGTCAGGACGCAAATGCGGGCGCTGGAGGAGGCGAGTGGCAAGCGCTTCGGCGACAGCGCAAATCCGTTGCTGGTCTCCGTGCGCTCGGGGTCGGCCATGTCCATGCCCGGCATGATGGATACCATTTTAAACCTGGGACTTAATGCGGGGACCCTCGAGGGCCTGATCAGGCATACCGGCAACGAGCGCTTCGGCTACGACGCCTACCGCCGTTTTATCCAGCTTTTCGGCAAGGTGGCGCTCGGCGTGCCGGACGAGCTGTTCGATGAGCAGTTCGAGCAGGTCAAGGAACGCGTCGGCGCCACGGTCGATGTCGCCCTGCGCGCCGAGGATCTCAAGGACGTCAGCGAGCGTTTCCTGGAAGTGGTCAAGATCCACACCGGCAAGCCGTTCCCCGATGACCCCTATGAACAGTTGGTGATGGCCATCCAGGCGGTGTTTGACTCCTGGATGGGCAAGCGCGCCGTGGATTACCGGCGCGAGTTCCATATCACGCCGGAGATGGCCAACGGCACCGCCGTCAATGTGGTCGCCATGGTGTTCGGCAACCACGGCAACGACAGCGCCACCGGTGTCGGTTTCACCCGCAGCCCGGCCACCGGCGAGAATCTGTTATACGGTGAATACCTGGTCAATGCCCAGGGCGAGGACGTGGTGGCGGGCATCCGGACCCCGAAGCCGATACAGGCCATGGCCGATGAGATGCCCGATCTGTACCGCCAGCTCCTGGACCTGCGCGACAAGCTCGAGCAGCACTACCGCGAGATACAGGACTTCGAGTTCACCATCGATAAGGGCACGCTCTACTGCCTGCAGACCCGCAACGGCAAGATGAACGCCGCGGCCATGGTGCGGACCTCGGTGGAGATGGAAGGCGAAGGATTGATCGACCGGCCGCAGGCGCTGCTGCGCATCGATCCCCAGCACCTGGAGCAGATGCTCTATCCGCGGCTGGACCCGCAGGCCGGGGCCACGCCTCTGGACCGGGGGTTGCCGGCCTCCCCGGGCGCGTCCTGCGGCCAGGTGGTGTTTGACGCCGATCGGGCGGAGGCCCTCGGTAAACAAGGACTGGCCGTGATCCTGGTGCGCGAGGAGACCAAGCCTGAGGATATCCATGGGTTCTTCGCCTCACAGGGGATCCTCACCAGTCGTGGCGGCAAGACCTCGCATGCCGCCGTGGTGGCGCGCGGCATGGGCAAGCCCTGCGTCGCCGGGGCGGAAGGCATTCATGTGGACGTGCAGCTGCGCGAGGCCTTCGTGGGCGACACGGTACTCAAAGAGGGCGACCTTATTACCATCGACGGTACCAGCGGCAATGTCTATCTCGGTGAGGTCCCCATGGTCGAGGCCGATTTTTCGGACGAGCTGCAGACCCTGTTGCAATGGGCGGACGAGACCGCGCGGCTCAAGGTCATGGCCAACGCCGACACACCGGAGGATGCCGGGCGGGCGCTCAAATATGGCGCCATGGGCATCGGCCTGTGCCGCACCGAGCGCATGTTCAACGCCGCTGACCGCCTGCCCATGGTGCTGGAGATGATCGTGGCCGACACCAAAGAGCAGCGCCAGCAGGCGCTGGACCGGTTGCTGCCCATCCAGCGGGTCGACTTCAAGGGCCTGTTCAAGGTCATGGCGCCGCGCCACGTGACCATCCGGCTGCTGGACCCGCCGATCCACGAGTTCCTGCCCTCGGAGCAGCAACTCCTGCAGGATCTCCAAGTGCTGCGTCACCTGCTCGGTGCCAGCCGCGGGATGGAGGTGCTGGCGTCCACCGCCAGCCTGCTCTACCCGCAAACCGAAGGCGGTAATCCCACGCCGTCGGTGCAGCCGTTCACCGACACCCGCCTGGTGGGTGAGGCCATCACCAAAAAGGAGGCCATGCTCAAGAAGGTGCGGGCGTTGCATGAAATCAATCCCATGCTGGGCCATCGCGGCGTGCGTCTGGGCATCACCTTCCCGGAAATCTATTCGATGCAGATCCGCGCCATCCTCGAGGCGGCCGCTGAATGCGTCAAGGAGGGCATCGAGGTGCACCCGGAAATCATGGTGCCGCAGGTGTGTACGGTGCAGGAGCTCAAGCACGTGCGCGGCTACGTCGATACCATCAAGCGCGAAGTGGAGCAGACCCATGGCGTCAGCGTGGACTTCAAGTTCGGCACCATGATCGAGGTGGTGCGGGCGTGCATGCGCGCGGACAAGCTTGCCGCAGAGGCCGAATTCTTCTCGTTTGGTACCAATGATCTCACGCAGGCCGCGTTTTCCTTCTCACGCGAGGACGCGGAAAACAAGTTCCTGCCGATGTACAATGAAGCCGGTATCCTGCAAGACAATCCGTTTGAGGTGCTGGACGTCAAAGGCATGGGCAAACTCATGAAGCTCGCCGTGGACTGGGGACGCGAGGCGCGCCCGGGCCTGACCGTCGGTATCTGTGGCGAGCACGGCGGCCATCCCCGGTCGATCCGTTTCTGTCATCAGATTGGGCTGAATTACGTGTCCTGTTCGGGTCCCCGGGTGCCCATCGCCCGGCTCGCCGCCGCCCATGCCGTGCTGTTGGAAAATGAATAAGCCGTTGAAGGAGTCCGCGCTATGATCGAAGTACGCATTCACGGCCGCGGCGGTCAGGGCAATGTGGTGGCCGCCTATCTGCTGGCCACGGCGGCGATCGAGGAAGGCTGGTACGCGCAGGCCTTCCCGGCCTTCGGCGCGGAACGGCGCGGCGCCCCGGTCACGGCGTTTGTCCGCATCAACCGGCAGGTCGTGCGGCGACGCTGTCAGGTCCGTCAACCGGCCTTT
>CAMYII010000075.1:0-1941 GCA_947258385.1 Acidiferrobacterales bacterium | reverse complement strand
CAACCGGCCTTTCTTATCATTCTTTTTTTGTCGCTGCTGCACGTGCCGGGTGTCACCGACGGGCTTCGGCCGGGCGGCGGGATACTGATCAATTCATCGCGCAGCTCCGAGGAGATCAGCGCCCAGTTGAGCGGCAAAGGCATCGCCCTGTCCGCCAGCGCCCTGGCCAAGCAGGTGCTCGGTCGCCCGGTTCCCAATACCGCGCTGCTGGCGGGCTTCCTCGCCCTCACCGGCTTGTTGCCCCTGGACTCGCTGATCAAGGCCTTGGGCCACCGCTTCAAGGATGAGGTGCTCGAGCGCAACACCCGCTTGATCCACGAGGCGGCCGCCCAGGTACCGGTGGGACTCTGGAAGGAGGATCTCCATGCTGCAAGCGCTTGAAGGCTCGCAGGCGATCGCGCAGGCAGTGGCGCTGTGCCGTCCGCAGGTAGTGGCGGCCTATCCCATTACGCCCCAGACCCACATCGTAGAGAATCTCGCCAAACTGGTTGCCGACGGGGTGTTGCGTTGTGAGCTCGTCAGTGTGGAAAGCGAGTTCTCCGCCGCCTCGGTGGTGTTGGGCGCGGCAACCGCCGGCTCGCGCGCCTACACGGCAAGCGCCTCGCAGGGCATCCTGCTTATGGCCGAGGTGCTCTATAACATCGCCGGGATGCGCATCCCGCTGGTGATGACCTGCGCCAACCGGGCCGTGTCGGCGCCGCTTTCGATCTGGAACGACCAGCAGGATTCCATGGCGGTGCGCGACGCGGGGTGGATTCAACTCTATTGCGCGGATAACCAGGAGGCGGTGGACACCACCATCCAGGCCTACCGCATTGCCGAGCGCACCGAGTTGCCGGTGATGGTATGTATGGACGGTTTTACGCTAACCCACACCCTCGAGCCCATCGACATCCCCGAACAGGCACAGGTCGATGAGTTTCTGCCGCCGTATACGTTTAGCCGCGCGCTGGATTCTCGCAATCCCATCACCGTCGGTACCCTGGTCTCGCCGGACTATTACCCGGAAGCGCGACACGCGCACCATCAGGCCTTGCTGAACGCGCAGGACGAGATCATTCGCGCGCATGAGGATTGGTCTGCCATCAGCGGACGCAGTTGCTGCGGCCTGCTGCGTACCGAGGGCGATGCCGACGCAAAGATCGGGATACTAACCCTGGGCTCCGTGTTCGGCACCTTGTACGAGGCGCGCGCGGCGCACCCGGAACTCGGCCCGGTCCGCTTGATTAAACTGCGCGCGTTTCGCCCGTTTCCGGTGGCAGCCATCCAGGAGGCCTGTGCCGGGCTGACGGATCTGGTCGTATTGGAGCGCGCCCTGTCCCCGGGGGGCGGAGGCATCGTCGGCAACGAGATGCGCGCCGCGCTCGCGGAGTTGCCCGATGCTCCGCGGGTGCACAGTTACGCCGTTGGCCTGGGTGGCCGCGACGTGCCGCTCGACATTTACGCGCGCGCCCTGGCGGCGGTCGACGCACCGACACCCGAACGTTTCGCGGTTCTGGACGCCGAGCTGGAAAAGCTACCGGCGGCGGATCGCTAAGGTTTGATTCTGACGCAACAAACATCATGACAGACAAGACCGACAGCAAAGACATCGATATTGCCCGGCTACGTGAGCACCAGCCGCGCTTCCAGGGCATCACCTCGGGCCACCGCGCCTGTCTCGGCTGCGGCGAGGCGCTTGCCGCACGTTTGGTGACGGAAGCCGCCGGGCCGGATGTGGCTATCGCCAATGCCACCGGGTGCCTGGAAATCTTCACCACGCCGTGGCCGGAGTCCTCCTGGCGCGTGCCCTGGATGCACTCGTTGTTTGAAAACACCGGCGCCATTGCCGCGGGCATGGAAGCCGCTTTTAAGATGCAGGGCAAGTCGACCAAGGTGCTGGCCTTTGCCGGTGACGGCGGCACCTTCGACATCGGCTTTCAGGCGTTGTCTGGGATGATC
>CAMYII010000074.1:53109-88468 GCA_947258385.1 Acidiferrobacterales bacterium | reverse complement strand
CGCCACCATGCCCTGGATCTGGAACAGCAACACCCCTAAGAATATCGGCAAAAACACCCCGCCGGCCAATGTCATCACGAGCAACTGGCGGTGGGTGAGATTAATGCTGCGGCTTTTCCGTATGCCTTCGGGTAACAGAATAATATTCATAATATACTAGTTATATAGACTACACGGTTGGAAAACGCCATGATGGGTGGTGTTTCGACCAAAAAAACCAGGCGTAAAGGAACAAAATGCGGATCGGTGCCTATTTGACGGACAAGTTGCTGCGGAAGCTGGGCGTGGAGGCCGAGCAGCTCGCGCGACTGTGTGAGGGCTGGTCGCGCGCGGTTGATGCGCCGCTTCGCGACCACGCCCTGCCGATCGGTTACCAGAACGGAACGCTGATTATCCATACCACCGCCGCCGTGTGGGCCAGCAAAATCAGGCATCAACACAAGGCCTTGCGGGAAAGGCTGCGTCGCCAGGCGGGCCTGGAGGCGCTGGTGGAGCTGCGCATCCGGGTAAGACCGCCGCAGACGCTGTCCCAGCCGCGCCGCTCGAAAGGCAAGCGACCCCCCCAGCGGTTCTCCCGCAAAACGGCCGCCCTCATACGAGGGGTGGCGCGCGATATCGACGACCCGACGCTGAGAGCGGCCATGGAACGGCTTGCCGACAACGGTTCCCGGCGGCATTAGACTGTTAACACTGTCAGTGCTACGTATTGAATAAAGCAGCTAAGGAACCTCTGAATAAGTCCATCCATGGACTTATTGCATCTTTCGCTGCGCAGGCGGTACATCCATGTACCGCTGCTCTAGAATCGCTTCGGCGCGGCTCAGGTCCGCCGTGCAGGACGCATAAATGCCGCGACGGCCAGGGATGGCCGAGAGCGGCCGCGCCCAAATACTTACGTGTTTGAAAAATGACGGTTCGTCCCTGAACCACAGGAAGCTCTGACTTAATCAGAGCTTCGCTAACAAATAAGACGGAGAATGCATGTATTTGCCACAATGGTTTTTCACCTCCGGCAGCCGGCTGGGGGTTGTGTTGCTTTGCGGGCTCGCCAGTGCCTGTGTCAGCACACCCGAGGGGGCGCAGCGCGGCGACGCCGAGCGCGTTTTGTCTGGGGAGCGGGCGGTTACCCGCGTCAAGCTCAGCGCTGTCGGGGACATCATGTTGGGCGGCAGCGCCGCGCCCGAGATGCAAAAATACGGCTACGACCATCCGTTCGATGCCGTGCGTGAGGTGTTCCAGGAATCGCACCTGGTTTTCGGCAACCTGGAAGGCCCGCTGACCGACGCGGGACAGGCGGAGCACGACAAGCGGTTTGTGTTCCGTTCACCGCCGCAGAGCGTGGCGCCCGCGTTGTCGAATGCGGGGTTCAATATTGTTTCTCTCGCCAACAACCACACGCTCGATTACGGGGTAGAGGGTTTGCAGCACACGATGCAGGCACTGGATGCGGTTGGAATTCACCATGTCGGCGCGGGCATGAATGCTGATGAGGCGCGCAAGCCTGTCATCGTCGATCGCGGGGGGGCGAGGGTCGCGTTTCTTGCCTACTCACTGACCTTCCCGGAAAATTTCTGGGCCGGGGAAAACACGCCCGGGACCGCGTTTGGGCATGAGGATCATCTACGCGCGGATGTCGCCAGTGCGAAACTCGGTGCCGATATCGTTGTCGTGTCTTTTCACTGGGGCAGGGAGGCGACGACGGAGTTGCGTGACTACCAGCGGGCCCTGGCCCATACCGCCGTTGATGCGGGCGCCGTCCTGGTGCTGGGCCACCATCCGCATGTGCTACAAGGCATCGAGCGCTACAAAAATGGTTTGATTCTCTACAGCCTCGGCAATTTCGCCTTTGGGTCCTATAGCAGGCGCGCGACTCGCAGCGTGATCGCGCAATGCACGTTCGAGAACGGACAGCTGATAAGCCTGCAATTGATCCCCATTAACGTGAACAACGTGGAAGTGGTGTTTCAGCCCTTGCCGCTCATCGGGGAGGCCGCCGACGAGGTGATCGCGGGCCTTCAGGGCCTTTCGCGGCCGCTAGGCACCGGAATCCAGAACAACAACGGCGTGGGCGTGGTCAATCTTGTCGATTGAGCAGTGACCGCCATCACCGCTGGCCTGGTTCTTCTTTTTGCCGGCTTGTGGTTTAATCGCCGCCCATGATTCGACCCCTGGAACTTTTTATCGGCCTGCGCTACACCCGCGCCAAGCGGCGCAACCGTTTTATCTCCGTGATCTCCTTGATTTCCATGCTCGGCATCTTCATTGCCGTGTGGGCGCTCATCGTCGTGCTGTCGGTGATGAATGGATTTGGCAATGAATTCCGCGCGCGCATACTCGGCGTCGTCTCCCACGTCACCGTGCTCGGTACCGACGGACAGCTGGCGGACTGGCAGGGCGTCAACGCAAAGGTCAAAACACAGCCGCACGTGGTCGGTGTCGCACCCTATGTGCTAGGCCAGGGAATGCTGGCCCATGGTAAGGCGGTCACCGGAACCGTCATTCGCGGCATTTTACCGGCCGCCGAGCCGCAGGTATCGGATTTCCATCTGAACATGGCCGAGGGCGAGTTAACGGCACTGAGACCGGGGGAGTTCGGTATCGTCGTCGGCGGTGCGCTGGCGCGGAAGATCGGCGCCAGCGTTGGAACCAGGATCTCACTGGTGGTGCCGCAAGCCCTGGTGACCCCCGCCGGGCTCCTGCCCCGGTTCAAGCGCTTTACGGTGGTGGGCGTATTCGATGTCGGGATGTATGAATACGACAGCGCGTTCGCGATGATCCATATCGAGGATGCGGCCATCCTGTATCGCATGCGGGGCAAGGTCAGCGGTCTGCGGCTCAAACTCGATGACCTCGAGCTGGCGCCGCGGGTGGCGCGCGAGATCGAATCTACCCTGAGTCACGACTACTATACGCGGGACTGGACCCGCGAGCACGCCAATTTCTTCCGCGCGCTCAAGATCGAAAAGCGCATGATGTTGATCATATTGTTCCTGATCGTTACCGTGGCCGCGATCAATATTATTTCCACGCTCATCATGCTCGTCACGGAGAAACATTCCGATATCGCGATCCTGCGTACCCTGGGCCTAAGACCTGCCAGCGTCATGGGCGTGTTCATGATACAGGGCACGCTGATCGGGGCGGTCGGCACCCTATCGGGCGCGGTCATCGGGGTGATCACGGCGCTCAATGTCGAGGATATCGTTCATAGTATCGAGCGGTTTTTCAATGTCGCGTTTCTAGCATCGGATGTGTACTACATCACCGATCTGCCCGGCGACGTCTATGCCAGCGATGTGGTGGTTATTGCCGGTGCGTCATTCCTGATGAGTGTGCTGGCGACCTTGTATCCGGCGTGGCGCGCCGCCAGGGTCCAGCCGGCGGAGGCGTTGCGCTACGAATGAGTGAAGATTTGATCATCCGCTGCACCGGCCTGGTGAAGACCTTTGAGGAGGGGGCGTTCAGCGTCGAGGTGCTCAAGGGCGTGTATCTGCGTGTCGGGCGCGGCGAGCAGATCGCAATTGTCGGCGCCTCCGGCTCGGGAAAAAGCACGCTGCTGCACCTGTTGGGGGGACTGGATCGTCCTACGGTGGGAATGGTGGAGATCGGCGGGGCGAATCTTACCAACCTCGGCGATGCCGCGCGCGGGCGTCTACGGAATCGTCTGTTGGGTTTCGTGTATCAATTTCATCACCTGTTGCCGGAATTCTCCGCGGAGGAGAATGTGGCCATGCCGTTACTGGTCCGGCGCATCCCTGGCAAGCAGGCCCTGGCCAGCGCGCGGGAAATGCTGGCTCGGGTCGGCCTCGAGGCACGATTGCGGCACAAGCCCGGCGAGCTCTCTGGCGGCGAACGCCAGCGGGTTGCCGTCGCCCGCGCGATCGTGACACAGCCATTGTGCGTGCTGGCCGATGAACCGACCGGTAATCTTGACCGGAAGAACGCCGACAGCGTTTATGAACTGATGCTCGAGCTAAACCGCGAGCTTAGAACCAGCTTTGTGGTCGTGACGCATGATGCAGCCTTGGCTTCGCAAATGGATCGCGTGCTGAGGCTGGACGATGGCGTGCTGAAAGAAGCGCGCTAACAGGATGCCGAAACCGTCCCTGGCAGGACCGTTTCGACATCCTGCTAGTTTGCACGCTGGCGGCGCGTCTTTTTACGCTGTTCCCAGGTGCGCACCACATGCAGGCGCCACAGCGCACGGATGCCATAGAAGCCCGCCAGAGCTGCGATGGCGCCCACGACGAAACAGCCGAGCAGGAAAGGCTGCCAGATGATGGTCAGTTCGTTGGTCAACCAATGCCAGGTCGGCTCGAAGGCAAACTCATTGACCTTTCTGCCAATCAACCAGGTCCCGACCTTGTAACAGAAAACGAAGATCGGCGGGATGGTGACGGGGTTGCTGATCCACACCAGCACCACCGAGATTGGGAGATTGACCCGGAAGAGGATCGCGAACGCCGCCGCCGCGACCATCTGAAAGGGTATGGGCATAAACGTCATAAACAGGCCGACGGCAAAAGCGCCGGATGCCGAGCGGCGGTTCACGTGCCAGAGATTCGGATCGTGTAATATCTTACCGAAGATCTGCAGATGGCTATGATTGCGGATCTTCTGGAATTCCGGCAGGTAACGTTTAAAAATCTTTCTTGCCATTGAAGCAGATGGAGCAGTCATCGTCACGCACGCAAAGTGTCCGCTTTACAGTGCGCTGAACATATTCCAAGTTACATCTGTGCGGTGACGCGGTACGCGCACTCGGTTCTTCTTGCTTACTGTGCGAAGCGGGCCGCACCCCGGACCCGTCGCGGCTAAACTCTGCTGGATTTAATACTATATCTATCGGGCTTATCGGGCTCCGGATCTTTACCGGTCACTAGTGTATAGTTACGCCTGCAGAAGGACTACTATTTTTTCCCGTTGCAAGGAGGCGACTATCCGCGGTTTGAGCCTGGCATTTGTGTGCGGCATTCTGCTCGCCCGGCAACTGTCTGCATTGCCGTCCCCCTGGTTAGGCCTGCTGCTGGTTCCCCTTTTTTGGTTCTCGCTGCGAAGACCCGCTCTTGTTCCAATGCTCTTTTTCGTCGCCGGCGTCCTCTGGCTATCGGTGCGTGCGGACATGGTACTTGAGGACCGGCTCCCCGCCGAGCTCGAAGGCGAGATTCTACAGATTAAAGGTGTCATTGCCGAGCTTCCGCGAAAAACGGTGCGCGGTAGCCGGTTTGAGTTCCTGGTGGAGGAGGCCTGGCGCGAGGGGAGGGCGGTGCGAGCGCCCCGGCGTGTCCTGCTGAGCGACTACGACGGCGCGATGGCCCCGGCGGTGGGCGAGCGTTGGCTTGTGGCGGTGAAACTGAAGCGCCCGCACGGGTTTCAAAATCCGGGCGGTTTTGACTATGAGGGCTACCTGTTCCATAAACGGATCGGTGCCAGAGGCTATATTCGTAAAGATATCGTCCCCCGTCGGCTATCGGCGGCGGCCGGCCAGGGACTTGGACGTTTGCGCCAGGGCCTCGGCCAGCGGATCTGCCATGCACTCCAAGGCGATCCGTTCACCGGTGTCATCACCGCATTGGCCAACGGTGACCGACGGGGCATCAGCGATGCCCAATGGCAGGTCATGCGCCGCACCGGCACGCAGCATCTGATGGCCATTTCCGGTCTGCACGTCGGCCTGGTGGCGGGACTGGTGTTTTTTCTCGCACGCTGGCTGTGGGCCCTGCCCGGTTTCCCGGTGCTCCGGTGGCCGGCGCCGAAGGCGGCCGCCGTTTGCGCGATGGCGGCCGCGGTCGCTTACGCGGCGCTGGCAGGTTTCTCCATTCCCACGCAACGGGCCATGATCATGCTCTCGGTGGTGATGGGGGCGGTACTGCTGCAACGCCGGATTGCCCCCTCGAGCCTGCTGGCGGCGGCGTTGCTGTTGGTGTTGATCTACGATCCGCTGGCGGTGATGGCGGCCGGTTTCTGGCTGTCATTCGGGGCGGTGGCGGGCATTCTCTTTGTCATGAAGGGCCAGCAAGGTCGCCGCCGGTGGCAGCAATGGGGAAGCATTCAGTGGGCCGTCGCCGTCGGCCTGGCGCCGCTGTCGCTGCTGTTTTTTGGGCAGGTCAGCGTGATCGCGCCGGTGGCCAATCTGCTGGCGGTGCCATTGTTTGGCTTCATTATTGTCCCGCTAACGCTGATCGGGGTGAGCTTGCTGGCGGTCGCACCGGCGGCCGTGGCGGCCCTGCCTTTACAAGCGGCCGTCTGGCTTGTGGGCACGCTGTGGCAGGTGCTGGCCTGGCTCGCCGGTCACGAACAGGCCCTTTGGGTGGCGCCCTCGCCGCCGGCATGGGCGCTGGTCTGCGCCACGGTCGGTGCCATGTTGGTGCTCGCCCCCCGCGGCTGGCCGGGCCGCTGGCTGGGGGCGGTCTGGATGTTGCCGCTGTTCGTATTGCGCCCGGCCGGACCGGGGCCAGGAGAGGTCTGGTTCACCTTGCTCGATGTCGGGCAGGGGCTTGCCGCGGTGGTGCGCACCGAGACGCATACGCTCGTCTACGATACCGGGCCGCGGTTCAGCGACCGTTTTGATACCGGCCAGGCCGTGGTGTTGCCATACCTGAGATCCCAGGGTGTGACACAGGTCGACACGCTCATGATCAGTCATGGCGATAACGACCATATCGGCGGTGCACACTCGGTGTTGCAGGCGATTCCGGTCAGGCAGGTTATGAGCAGCGTTCCGCAGCGGCTGCCGGGGGCCGTACCCTGTCAGGCCGGCCGTGGCTGGCACTGGGATGGTGTATCGTTTGCCATCCTCAATCCGCCGGTGTCTGCGTGGCACGGCGGGAACAATGCGAGCTGCGTGTTGCGCATCAGCGGTCCGTCTGGCAGTGTGTTGCTGTCGGGCGACATCGAGGCGGGCGGTGAGCGCGCGCTGCTGGCACGCTATGGAACGACCCTGGCGTCCGATATCCTGGTGGTACCGCACCATGGCAGCAAGACTTCGTCCACCGATCGCTTTCTCGCCGCGGTGCGCCCGGGAATGGCGTTATTTCCGGTGGGTTATCGCAACCGCTACCAGCATCCGCATTCCAGTGTGCTGGCGCGATACCAGCGCCGCGGAATCGTGTTGTACGACTCGCCCCGCGACGGCGCGGTGCAAATGCGCCTGCATCCCCGGGGCATTGCGGTCGAGCCGTACCGGGAAACGCATCGCCGCTTCTGGTTCAACCCGTGACCCGTTGGGCGCCATGGCTTTCCGCTTTGCCCGGGGTCTGTTACATTAGCCGCAACTTATTCACTGATAGAGCAAAAAGCGCCTCTAGGTATCGGTAGTTATTCCTATGTTTGAATTGGTAAAGACTGGCGGGTGGTTAATGTGGCCGATTATCCTGTGCTCCGTCGCCGCCGTGGCCATTATCGGGGAACGCTTCTGGTCGCTGCAAAAAAGATATATCAGCCCGCCGACCCTGGTCGATCAGGTCCAGCAGTGGCTGCAGCGCAAGGAGCTGGATCAGGCGCGTATCAAACTGCTGGCCGATACCTCACCGCTGGGGCGGATACTCGCCGCCGGGCTGATCAACCGTGATCACGATCGCGAAATCGTCAAGGAGGCCATCGAAGACAGCGGTCGTCACGTGGTGCCCGAGCTGGAGCGCTACCTGACCACCCTTGGGACGGTGGCCGCCATTACGCCCTTTCTGGGGCTGTTGGGGACGGTCCTTGGTATGATTGAGATGTTCTCGGGCATCAGCGTGCACGGGGTCGGGGATCCGGCGGTGGTCGCCGGTGGCATTGCCCAGGCGCTGATCACCACGGCGGCCGGCATCGGGGTGGCTATCCCGAGCGTGATTTTTTATCGTTATTTTCGTGCTAAAGTCGCTGAGCTGCTGATGGACATGGAGCAGCAGGCGATTAAACTGGTCGAGATTCTTCATGGCCAGCGCGAACAGGATTATGCGGATCAGACATGAAATTCAGCCCGACCCGTAGTGATGAGCCGGAGCTTAACCTGGTGCCACTGATCGACGTCTTGTTGATGACGTTGATCTTTCTGGTGGTGACCACGAGTTTCTCCAAGGAATCGCAGCTGCGCATTAAACTGCCTGAGGCCTCGGCGGAGGTGCAGACCACACAGAGCACACTGAGGGTCAGCCTCGACGCAAATGGTCAGTATTTCATCAATGACAAGCAACTGCTCAAATCCACGCCGAAGGCGCTGCGCAATGCCATGTTTCAGGCGGCGGGCACGGCCAAGGAACCCAGCGTCGTGATCTACGCCGATGCCAAAACGCCGCACCAGGCCGTCGTGCATGTGATGGATGCGGCCCGTCGCCTGGGATATATGAACCTGACCTTTGCGACTCAACAACCGGCAGCAGCCGACAATTCTCCGTGACGAATAAACTAGAAGTGCGCACTAGCCTGCAACTGTATCGCAGGTTGCTCGGCTATAGCTGGCTTTACAAGTGGATATTCCTGGTTTCCCTCGCCGGGATGCTGGTGGCCGTAGTGGCAAAACCGGCCATCGCCGCGATGATGAAACCGTTGTTCGACGGCGGCTTTACGTCGGCGCAATGCTGCCTGGCGGCGGCCGGGTCGGTTCGGATGGCCTCTCTGGCCGCGATGACCAGTCGTTCGAAGACCACATCCGGCTCGACGCCACTGCCGGCACTGCGGATGTCTTCGTCGTACAGATCGCTGTCGCTGATCGCGCCGTCGAAGATCGTCGGGTTCGACGTCATCCCCGCCAAACCGTCTTCTTCGATCAAGCGGGCGAGCTCGCCGTCGAACAGATCGCGGCGGCGGTCACCAAGTCATTGTTTGTGCTGATTCAGGACAGTCTTACCGTGGTCGCCCTGCTGATTTTCTTGGCGTACACCGATTGGAGAATGACCCTGGTGTTCATCGTGCTGACCCCGATCCTGGCGTTGTTTGTGCGCGTAATGAGCTACCGGTTTCGGAAGACCAGTCGTGGTATCCAGAAGTCGCTGGGAAGCATTTCCAATGTCACCCAGGAAAGCACCGCCGGCCACCGCATCATCAAGGCCTTTGGCGCCCAGCAGGTCGAAACCGAGGCCTTCAGAATGGTTAACGAAAAGAACCGCAGGCAGGCCACGCGCAAGGTCGCCGTGGCGGCGGCCAGCGTCCCCGTTATGGAGCTGCTGGCCGCCACTGCCATGGCCCTGGTCGTCTATTACGCGCTCTCACAGGCGGTGGCCGGCAAGATGACCGCCGGTGGTTTTGCGTCCTACTTCGTGGCGATGACCCTGATGATGGGTCCGGCCAAGCGTCTGACCAAGGTCAACGAAATCATTCAAACCGGCCTGGCCGCCGCGCAGAGCGTTTTTGGCCTGCTGGATGAGAAGACCGAACAGGATACCGGCACGGTTGAGCTTGCCGAGGTCAGGGGCCGAATCGAATACAGCCACGTCGGCTTTCGCTATTCTGGCAATGATCGCAAGGTGTTGGACGACGTTAGTTTCACCATCGAGCCGGGCGAGACGCTGGCGTTGGTGGGCGCCTCGGGCAGTGGCAAGAGCACTACCGCGAACATGCTGCCGCGATTCTATACCTCGATGGAAGGCGAGATTCTGCTCGATGGCGTCAATCTGAACGAGCTCACCTTGAGCAATCTGCGCAGTCACATCGCCCTGGTCGGCCAGGAGACGGTGTTGTTCAACGACACGCTGCGCAACAATATCGCCTACGGCGGCACCGGCGAGGTCGACGAGCGGCGCCTGCAGGGCGCCATGCGCGCCGCCCATGTGTCTGAATTCGTCGAGACCTTACCCGAGGGTCTGGAGACGATTATCGGCGAGAAGGGCGTGCGCCTGTCCGGCGGACAGAGGCAGCGCCTGGCCATCGCCCGCGCACTGTACAAGAATGCTCCCATTTTGATTCTCGACGAGGCGACCTCATCGCTCGATACGGAATCCGAGCGCTATGTGCAGGACGCCATGCAAAAGCTGATGCAGCACCGGACCACGCTGGTGATCGCCCATCGCCTGTCGACAATTGAAAGTGCGGACAAGATCGTGGTGTTGTCGCAGGGCAGGGTGGTTGAGACCGGCACCCATTCCCAGCTGCTTGCCAAGGTAGGCGCCTACGCCGCGCTGTATCACAGCCAGTTTGACAATGTCATCGAACAGCGGGCCTGAGCCGCCGGTGATAGGTAGCGTGATCACACCGGCGTTGCCGGTATGGACTGGCTGACCGCGAACTGGCAGCGCAAGACGCTCGCCAGCCATCTGTTGTTGCCGCTCGCTTGGCTTTATTGCCTTATCGTTTGGGTGCGCAAAAGTCTTTACCGCATTGGAGTTCGTTCCACGGTAAAGTTGCTCCGGCCTGTCATCGTTGTGGGGAATCTCACGGTTGGCGGCACCGGCAAAACGCCGCTGGTGATCTGGCTCAGCCGCTGGTTGCAGGAACAGGGATTCCGTCCCGGAATCGTTTCACGGGGCTACGGCGGCCGCGCGCGGCAGTGGCCGCAACCCGTGCGGGCGGACGCCGATCCAGACATCGTGGGCGATGAACCGGTAGTGCTGGCCAGACACTGTGGTTGCCCGGTGATGGTGGACCCGTGCCGCCCGCGAGCGGCGCAAGCCTTACTGGATCATCAGCATTGCGATGTCATTGTCAGTGACGATGGCCTGCAGCATTATGCCCTGGCGCGGGACATCGAGATCGCCGTCATCGACGGCGAGCGCCGGTTCGGAAACGGGCGCTGCCTGCCTGCCGGCCCATTGCGCGAGCCGTTGTCACGGCTGCGGTCCGTGGATCTGTGTGTGGTCAATGGCCGTCCCCGTGGGCAAGAACTGGATATGATCATGTCGCCGGTCGGGTTTATCAATCTCAGGCACAAGCACCGCTGCGAGCCGGTCGGATTCTTCCGCGGCGGCACGGTGCATGCCGTGGCCGGTATCGGGTATCCGCAGCGTTTCTTTGCCGGGCTGCGCGAGCTCGGGCTAGAGGTCATTGCCCACCCCTTCCCCGACCATCATCGCTACCGGCCGCAAGACATTGGCTTTCACGACGATCTGCCGGTCGTCATGACGGAAAAAGATGCGGTAAAATGCGAGGCATTGATCGATCTGTCGGCCAGCGCGGGCGAACGCTGGTGGTATCTGGCGATTGCCGCCATTCCAAACGCCGAGCTTGGGCAACGGCTATTACGACTCCTGGAGGATAAGACCTGTGGATAGAAAACTGCTCGATATTCTGGTATGTCCGGTCTGCAAGGGGGCCCTGGTCTACGGCAAAAAGAAGGCCGAACTGATCTGCAAGGCCGACCGCCTGGCCTTTCCGATACGCGATGACATCCCGGTCATGCTGGAAGAAGAGGCGCGCCGGCTCGCAGACGAAGACCTGCCTTGAACTATCGCGGTGTCCATGCACATCATTATTCCCGCGCGTTACGCCTCCAAGCGTCTGCCCGGCAAACCACTGCTGGATATCGCCGGCAGGCCGCTGATTCAGCGCGTGTATGAGTGCGCGCAACGGTGCGCGGCCAGCAGTATCACTATCGCCACGGATGATCCGCGCATCGAGAAAGCGGCCCGGGGCTTCGGCGCGAAGGTGTGTCTGACCTCGGGCGAGCACCGGTCCGGTACCGACCGCATCGCCGAGGTGATCGCGCGCCTTGAGCTCAAGGCCGAAGAGATCGTGGTCAATCTGCAGGGTGATGAGCCCCTGATGCCGCCGGCGCTGATTGAACAGGTGGCGCAGTGTCTTGAGAGCCATCCGGAGGCGGCCATGGCCACCGCCTGTCACGCCATCAGCGATGTGGAGACCTTGCTTAACCCGAATGTCGTCAAGGTCGTGTGGGATCACAACGGCTACGCCTTGTATTTCAGTCGTGCCCCCATTCCCTGGCCACGGGACAAGATGCTGCACGGGGATCACCAAGCCCCGATCGGTGCTTACCGTCATATCGGCGTCTATGCCTACCGCGCCGGATTCGTGTCCCGCTATGCCGCCTGGCCGGCATGCGCGTTGGAGCAGACCGAACAACTGGAGCAGTTACGGGTGCTGTGGCGCGGGGAGCGCATCGCCGTGTGTGAGGCCGGGGAATTGCCCGGCCCGGGCGTGGATACCGCCGAAGATCTCGAGACGGTGCGGCGCTATTTCGCCGGCGGCATGCCATAGTGCTTGTTAGCATTATTATTCAATAAGTTATAGTCATTTTTTAATGTGGATTTGGGTAAGTTTATGGTACAGGTGCTGTTCGTCTGTTTGGGGAATATCTGCCGCTCGCCGACGGCGGAGGGCGTGTTTCGGCGGCTCGTTGAACGTGAACAATGCCACGCGCTGATCGGGATCGATTCGGCCGGAACGCACGATTATCACATCGGCGAGCCGCCCGACCCGCGCGCCCAGCAGGCGGCGGCACAACGCGGTATCGATCTGAGCCCGCTGCGGGGCCGCCAGGCGGTCAGTGAAGATATCGAGCGCTTCGATTATGTCATGGCCATGGACCGCGAGAACTATGCAAATCTGCTCGCGATCTGTCCCGTGGGGCTGGAACATAAGATCAGGCTGTTCATGGAGTATGCCCCCGGCCGCGGGGAACAGGACGTGCCGGACCCCTATTTCGGCGGCGCCGGCGGCTTCGACCGGGTGCTCGACATGATTGAAGAGGCCGCCGCCGGCCTGCTCGCCGATATTCGCGAGCGGCATGACTTCTGACTGACAGTCGGGTCCTTCACCGACATTACATCAACATGGCATCAGCCAAAAAAGTCATCTACGCCGCCCTGGTCGGCAACGCGCTGATCGCCGTGACCAAGTTCATCGCCGCGGCGTTGACCGGCAGCTCGGCGATGCTCTCCGAGGGCATCCATTCTATCGTTGATACGGGAAACCAGGTGCTCTTGCTGCATGGCTTGCGGCGGGCAAAAAAACCCGCGGATGAACGGTTCCCGTTCGGTCACGGTAAGGAAATCTATTTCTGGAGCTTCATCGTCGCCATTCTCATCTTCGCCGTCGGGGCGGGTATCTCGATCTATGAAGGCGTGCATCGCATCCTGGTCCCAAAACAGATCATTGATCCCCACATCAACTACATCGTTCTTGGTCTGGCTATGATTTTTGAAGGCGCCGCCTGGTACTTTGCCTTCACTGAATTCTCCAAGGCAAAGGGCAAGTGGGGCTACATCGAGGCCGTGCAACGAGGTAAGGACCCCTCCCTGTTTGTTGTCCTGTTTGAGGATTCTGCTGCGATGCTTGGGCTTGTCGTGGCGTTTGCCGGTGTCCTGCTCGCGCAGCTCAGCGGGATTCCGCATTTTGACGGGGCGGCATCCGTCATCATCGGTCTGATTCTGGCCGGGACCGCGATCTGGCTCGCCTATGAAACCAAGGGCTTGCTGATCGGCGAAAGCGCCAACCAGCGTGTGGTCCAGGGCATACGCCAGATCGCCGGGTCTTATGCCGAAGTCGAACATGTCAATGAAGTGTTGACCATGCACATGGGGCCTGATTTTATCCTGGTGAATATCAGCGTTAATTTCGCGCCCACCATTTCCGCCAATGAGGTTGAGGTGACCGTTGCCAGGCTGGACAAAGAGATAAAACAGAGCTATCCGAATGTAAAAAGAATATTCATCGAAGCCGAGGCGAGCCGGGCAGGGGCCCCCGCCAAGGCCCGCACGGGGGAGGGCGCCTAAGACGGGATCAAGTCGGTGTGATGCCTTGTCACGGCATCTCAAGTGATCCAGAACCCATGATGTGTTTACAGCAAATCGGAGCCACAACATGACCTACAAACCTGCCGCGGCGACAGCCGCGATCATGATCGCTGCCTGTGTCGCTAATTTATTGACAGGCTGCGCGACCGTACCCGCACCCACTTCGGGCCGCGTCGTGATGCAGAACCAAAACTCCCGGGTCGAGCTCGCCTTCAACGACTATGATCGGGATCACATTCACAAATACTACAAACATCATCACAAGGACCTGCCGCCGGGGCTGGCCAAGAAAAAACAGCTGCCCCCCGGGCACCAGAAGCAGCTCATGCGCAGAGGCACGCTGCCGCCCGGACTGGCAAAGCGGGGCCTGCCCCGGGAGCTCGAACGCCAACTTGCGCCGCTGCCATCGGGCTACGTCCGCTTGCAGGTCGGGCGCGATATTGTCTTGTTTGACGAACGCACCCGGGTGATACTGGACATTATCTATGATATCGGCGGGTAGGCGGTCGGTGCACAGCGTTGGCAGACCGCGTTTATGGTTGTGGCACGGGCCGGTCAAGCGGAAGGCGTGTGCCGGTACAAGCGGGGGACCGTATGAAGCTCATTGGAAGCCTTGGGCTGTGCTGTTATCTTGCCAGCGCAGCTGTGCAGGCGGGTGAAGTGGACGTGGTGCACGCTGAGGCAAAGCGCACGGCCGAGGGTGTGTATCGGTTCGACGTGACGCTGCGACACCACGACAAGGGATGGGATCACTATGCCGACCGCTGGGAGGTGATCGCTCCCGCCGGCAAGGTCATTGCCACCCGTGTCCTACACCATCCGCATGTCGATGAACAACCCTTCACGCGCAGTCTGGCCGGAGTGCGCCTGCCTGCGGGCATCGCAAGCGTCAGGGTGCGTGCCCACGATTCGGTGCATGGCTACGGCGGCAAGGAGGTCGAGCTGGCGCTGCCCCGCTGACCGTACCCGTGGCCTAGGCCTAGCGGGTTGTTGAAAAAACAAGCCTCTTGATGACCCGCTGGGGACGTTCTAAGTCTATCGAAGCGCCGTTGAGGCGAGGCGGTTCACACCAAGAACACAAGAACAAAGGGACGCGAGCGCCCCTTGTCGTTTTGCACTGCTGAGCCGCGAACCGCTTAGCTGGACTTGATCTCACTGGACTCGCTGCGGTCCTCCGATTCCATCAATTCAGGCCGTGCGTCGACCTTCGCAAAGTCGGACTGTGTTTCAATCTGCACCAGTTTGGATTCCCGTGGCGGCGTTTCCGCGGGCCTATCCGGGGCCGCGTAGGGTGCGGCGGCGGACCCGGGAGTCTGCGCCGTCGGTGCCTCCACCTGCGATGCGTCGATCTTCCCGGACTCCGCTTGGTCGGTGGCAGGCTCAGCCGGTTTCGGTGCCTCCACCTGCGATGCATCGGTCTTCCCGGGCTCCGCTTGGTCGGTGGCAGGTTCAGCCGGTTTTGGTTCGATGGCGGGACCGGACATCGGCTCCGGGCGTGGCTGGGCAGCGCTGTCGTTGAATGACGGCTCGACGTCGGCTGAAGCCGGCGCGTCCAGGTCAACCGTCGGACGCCAATTCCCGGCGTCCGCTGCGGGCGCGGTGTTCGCGGTGCCGTTGTCGACGGGGATCACTGGCATTGGGTCGGCCGGCGCCTCTGCCGCTTTGTCCGTGACGTCGCGCTTGTCCTTGTCCACCGGCTCCTGTAAGCCGCCGTTACCCGCTGTTTTGGTCCCGGTACCCTGTTGCCGCCCCTGGGAACGCCCGCGGCGTCCACCGCGGCGTCCACGGCCGCGCGTGGGCTGGGCACCCTCGCCGCGTTCCTTCTTGGCGGCGGCTGGCTGGGACCTTTGCTCGGCCTGTGCGCCCTTGGCGGCGGCTGGCTGGGACCTTTGCTCGGCCTGTGCGCCCTTGGCGGCGGCCTCCCTGGCCTGCTGTGCGCCGCCGGCCCGTTGCGGCGGCCGTCCTGACTTTTGCGCGTAGCCGCGTTTGCGCGCGGACGGACCGGGGGCCTTGCGCCGCTGAGCACCGGTGTGTCTTTTCGGGGCCGGTTTGCGTTTTTGGGCCGTGTCCCCCGTGAACAACTTGAATAGCCGTCGCAACCAGCCTTCACCCTTTTTCTCTTTCTTGCGCGGTGGCGCCGCGGCGAAGTGCGCCAGCTGGCCCACGGCCGGCAGCTCGGCCTTCGATTGTACCGCCTGGGCGACCACGGGTTCTTCGACCGCCTCTTCATGGATCGCCGTGCGGTAGCTTGGCACATTGGACTCCGACTCAAATTCCTCGCTGCGCAGGCGCCGTACGCGGTAGTGCGGGGTTTCGAGCTCCGTCGTGGGGATGATCAGCACGGGGCAGCCGGTCCGCGACTCGATGACATTGATCTCGCGGCGTTTCTCGTTCAACAGGAAGGTCGCGGTCTCGATCGGCAGATGAATATGTACAGCCGCCGTGTTTTCCTTCATGGCCTCCTCCTGAATCATGCGCAGGATGTTGAGCGCCGAGGACGGCACGCTGCGAATATGCCCGGTGCCGTTACAGCGCGGGCACATCAGGCTGCTGGCCTCGCCCAGGGAGGGGCGCAGGCGTTGGCGTGACATCTCCAACAGGCCGAACCGGGATATGCGGCCCACTTGAGCCCGGGCTCGGTCGACCTTTAACGCCTCGTTGAAGCGGTTTTCCACTTCGCGCTGATTGCGCACCGGCGTCATGTCGATGAAATCGATCACGATCAGGCCGCCGATATCGCGCAGGCGCATCTGCCGCGCAATCTCCGTGGCCGCCTCCAGGTTGGTGTTGAGCGCGGTCTCCTCGATATCGGCACCCTTGGTGGCGCGGGCGGAGTTCACATCGATGCTGACCAGGGCCTCGGTCCGGTCAAAGACCAGCGAGCCGCCCGATTCCAGGCGCACCTCGCGGGCGAATGCCGAATCGATTTGGTATTCGATCTGGTAACGGGTGAAAAGCGGCGTCTCGTCCTGATACAGCTTGAGCTTGTTGACGTTGTGCGGGGTCACCTGCTCCATGAACTTCTTCATGCGCTCGAAGATATCCGGATTGTCGATCAGGATCTCGCCGATATCGGAGCGCAGGTAGTCGCGGATGGTCCGCACCACCAGATTGCTTTCCTGGTAGATCAGGAAGGGCGCGCCGCGCTCGGCGGCCGCCTTGCTGATGGCGTCCCAGAGATGAATGAGATAGTCGAGGTCCCATTGCAGCTCTTCCGCGCTCCTGCCGATGCCGGCGGTGCGCGCGATCAGCGCATAGTCTTCCGGGATCTCGAGCTGGGCCATGGCCTCACGCAGCTCGGCGCGTTCTTCGCCCTCGATGCGGCGGGAGATGCCACCGCCTTTGGGGTTGTTGGGCATGAGCACCAGGAACCGGCCCGCGAGGCTGACAAAGGTGGTCAGGGCCGCGCCCTTGCTGCCGCGCTCCTCCTTGTCCACCTGAACGATCAGTTCCTGGCCTTCTTTGATCGCGTCCTGGATGCGGATCTGGCCGATGGGGGTGCGCTCCCCGGTGGCGGCGAAATAGATGCGGGAGATCTCCTTGAGCGGCAGAAAACCCTGGCGCTCCGTCCCGTAATCAACGAACGCGGCTTCCAGGCTGGGTTCGATGCGGGTGATCTTTCCTTTGTAAACATTCCCTTTCTTGTGCTGGTAGGACTCCGCCTCAATATCCAGGTCAAGTAACTTCTGGCCGTCAACAACGGCTAAGCGCAACTCCTCCGGCTGAGTTGCGTTAAACAGCATTCTTTTCATTGTAAAAAATCCCCGACGCCCCTGGCCTGAGCGGTGTCGGCGGAAAGGCGGATTGGCCGCGAGCGCTACGCGTGCGGCGCTAAGACCCCGCGCTGCAGTGTCAGGCTAATATCAACACCTTTCCTAAGTCGTAACACGTTGTTGGGCTAAGCCAGGTATATCGTTATTCCGCGTGTCCCTCCAAAGGGCCGGGACACAAAACCCATGGATTTGCGGCGCCTGACAATCGGTCATTACCGTGCAATAACGCCGCTCTTGGTCGCGGGCACCGGCCCGCAACTCGCTCAAAAAACCTTTTTCTTTCTGCGTAGTTATAATGTGATCTTAAATATCAACTTTCAATACGCATAAGTAATTAATATATCAGTGCGGCGGTTTTTCGGCAATCTGTTATCATTTTTTCATGCAAAACAGCGCAAAAATCGCGGCCTCGGCGGTGCGGTACCTCGAAATCGATGCCGGCCACGCCGGCCAGCGCCTGGACAATTTCCTGATCACCACCCTGAAAGGGGTCCCCAAAAGCCATATTTACCGCCTGTTGCGCAAGGGGGAGGTGCGGGTCAACAAGGGCCGGCGCCAGCCCGATTACCGGCTTCAGGCCGGAGACGTGGTGCGTGTGCCGCCGGTGCGTCGTGCCGCCGAGACAAAAATCATAGCAAAAATAGAGGATTTTCAGTGGCTGGAAGACATCGTCCTGTATGAGGATGAGTACCTGCTGGCAGTGAACAAACCCTCGGGACTGGCGGTACACGGTGGCAGCGGTGTGACGCTCGGCCTGATCGAGGCGCTGCGGCGGCTGCGGCCCCAGGCCCGGTTCCTGGAGCTGGCGCACCGCCTGGACCGCGAGACCTCGGGCTGCCTGCTGCTCGCCAAGCGCCGCCCGGCCCTGCTGGCGCTGCACGCCCAGCTGCGTGACAGCAGCATGGATAAACGCTACCTGGCCCTGGTCCGCGGAGTGTGGCAGGGCAAGTCCCGGCGTGTCGAGACGGCCTTGCAAAGGGACCAGCTGCGCGGAGGGGAGCGTGAGGTGCGCGTGGCCGCCGAGGGCAAGGCGGCCGCCAGCCGCTTCATTCCGCGGCAATTATTTGGCGATGCCTCGCTCATGGAGATCAAGCTCATTACCGGGCGCACCCATCAGGCGCGCGTGCACGCCGCGCACCTCGGTCACCCGATCGCCGGCGATGAGAAATATGGCGATCCGGTGTTTAACCGCCGGATGCGCGAGCGCGGGCTGAAGCGCCTGTTCCTGCACGCCGCCTCGATGACGCTGCGGCACCCCGAGCGGGCTTGCAAAATGCGCATCGAGGCCCCACTACCTGCGGAACTGAGCCGCATCATTGAATACCTGCAACATGAAAAACTATGAGCTGATCGTCTTCGACTGGGACGGTACTCTAATGGATTCCGAATCCAAGATTCTGCGCTGCATCAGCGCCGCCTGTGCCGATGTGGGGATCGCGGACCCGGGCCCGGAGGCCAGCCGCGACATCATCGGCCTGGGTCTGAAAGAGGCCATGGAGCGGCTGCTGCCCCAATGCACCCCGGCCCAGCACGCCGCGGTGGTCGAACGCTACCGCGAGCACTTCCTGCATCGCGACCAGACCGACATGCCGTTTTTTCCTGGCGTCCAGGCGGGGCTGGAGCGCCTGGCGTCGCGCGGCTACCTGCTGGCGGTGGCGACCGGCAAGGCGCGCCGGGGGTTGGACCGCTTGCTCACGCAATGGGACATGCACCACCGGTTTGTGGCCACGCGCTGCGCCGATGAGGCCTACTCCAAGCCGCATCCGAAAATGCTGGAGGATATTTTGGAGCAGACCGGGCTGGCGGCCGGACAGGCGCTCATGGTGGGGGACACCGTCTACGACATGGAGATGGCCAGCAACGCCCGCATGCACAGCCTCGCGGTCAGTTACGGCGTGCACGAGCGCGATCGGCTGCTGTCGCTAGAGCCCAGGGCCTGTCTCGATTCCTTCACTGAGGTCTGCGATTGGTTGATGTGAGCCGGCGATCGGCCGGCGTGCTGTGCCAGAGCCGTGATCTGCTCGACGGCGGCAAGGGCATCCGCTTTACCGTCCGCCACCAGGGCAAGGCGCTACCGGCCTTCCTTATCCGCTATCGCGGCCGGCCCCACGCCTATCTCAATCAGTGCGCCCATCAATCGGTCGAGCTCGATTGGAACGAAGGCGATTTCTTTGACAGGGAAGGGGAGCTCCTGATTTGCGCCACCCATGGCGCGCGCTATTGTCCGGAGACCGGCGCCTGCGCCGGCGGCCGCTGCAACGGCCGGGGACTGGTCCGGTTGGAGGTGGTCGAGACCGGGTCACAAGTCTGCCTGGCCGAGCGCGATGGTGTACACTTGCTCGACGTTGAAACACAGGGTCAGCCTTCGCGCTGACAGGACAGCAACATGGCAGAAGACAATTTCGGTCAGGAACAACAGAGACCGCAGGAGGCGTGGGAGCGCAGCCTGCTGGAGCGCCTGGCCTATGAATCCCTCAACGAGCAACGCAAGGCACGGCGCTGGGGCATCTTTTTCAAGCTCTTCTTTGCGTTATATCTGCTGTTCGCGCTTATTCTTATTCTGCCCAGCGAACTCGACGACGCGCCGCTGTCCGGCCAGTACACGGCGCTGGTGGACCTGAACGGCATTATCGCGCCGGGCAGCCCGGCGAGCGCCGATTATGTGATCACCGGACTGCGGGCCGCGTTCGAAAGCAAGGCCAAGGGCGTGATTCTGCGCACCAACAGCCCCGGCGGCAGCCCGGTGCAGTCGAGCTACATCAACGATGAGATCGTCAGGCTGCGCGCAAAACATCCGAACAAACCGTTCTATGCGGTCATCGGCGATGTCTGCGCCTCGGGCTGTTACTACGCCGTGGCGAGCGCCGACAAGATCTTCGCCAGCCAGGCCAGTCTCGTCGGTTCCATCGGCGTGCTCATGGACGGCTTCGGGTTCGTCGAGGCCATGAAGAAGCTCGGCATCGAACGGCGCCTGCTCACCGCTGGCAAGAACAAGGGCATACTCGATCCGTTCTCGCCATTAACGCCCCAGCACAAGCGCCACGCGCAGAAGATGCTCGACGACATCCATCAGCAGTTCATCGATACCGTGCGCGAGGGAAGAGGGGACAGTCTGAAAGAGACCCGCGAGACCTTCAGCGGCTTGTTCTGGACTGGCGACAGGGCGCTAGCCCTGGGCCTCGTTGACGAGCTCGGCAGCGCCAGCCATGTGGCGCGCGAGGTGATCGGCGCCGAACAGATCGTTGATTTTACGTATCGTGAAAGTTTCTTCGACCGCTTCGCCGGGCGCCTCGGGTCCTCCATCGCCCATACCCTGGGGACGAATTATCTGGGGCTGACCCCGGGCGTGAAATGACGCGGGGTCGGCGGACACGACACCCCGGCTAGTTCGCGCCCATCCCCCAGATCAAACCGGCGACCAAAAGGGCGATGGCCGTTAGGCGGTACAGGAACGGTACCCAACTGCGGCTTAAGTTGGCGCCGGCGCGGATAGATTTCAGCTCCACGTAGGGCACCGGCGCGCGCCGGTACCAGCCTTCAACGACCACCTCGCGGCCCTGGTAGTCCTCGGCTTTGAGCAGCGCGAACAGCAGTTCCCACAACCCCAACGGCTGGCGGTAGTCCAGGAACATGATGCCGGTGTCGTCCTTCAGCACGAAGTCCTCGGAAAAGAGATACCCCGGCACGCCGCGTCCGATGATGGTGCCGCGCAGGGTGCAGGGTACCGGCCGCACGGCCGAGACCTTGACCCGTTTGAGCAGCGACGCCACGCTCATCTCCGGAAAGTAACCGCCTCGGTAGCTGAAGCGGAAGCGCAGGAGCAGGGCGGCGCCGAGCAGGGTGAGCATCACGGGCCATACCGGTTGCTGCATCGCGGTCGTCTGGTCGAGCGAACGCAGGCCGAAGAACGCCAATGGCACGAGCAGCGCCGCCAGCGGCAACAAGTGAATCGTCAGGTCCGTGAAGAACTCATCCCAGTAGGACTCGGGTCGCACCTGATCAAAGACCACATACGGTTCCTGGCCCTTGTGCACGGCCTGGTCGGAGAGATAGCGCAGGCGGTGGGCTACCAGCGGGTGCGTCGAATGCAGCTCGTACCACTTGGCCCAGGGATTCCACAGATCCCAGCGCATGGCGCCTTTCAGTTGCTCCTTGTTCACCGGCGCGCCGGCGCCGCCCCCTTCGGCGTAACTGGTAATGGCCAGCGATTGGGCCGCCCCGGCGTCGAAGATACCCAGCGCCCCGATCGCCGCGAGGTTGGTGCTGCGGCCTTTGGTTTCGGTGCTGCGGCTTTCGGTTTCTTCGGTCTGTTCTTCCTTTTTCTGGCCTGCCAGCCCGTAGGCGATCTTGACCAGGGCGCTGGCGAGCGTAGACGGCCGGCCCGTGACCTCACCGGCGAAGCGGTCGGCGTGGTATTCGCGCGTGCGCGAGAACCACAGCACCACGTATTCGCTGATAATGTACAAGACATAGGCGCCGATGGCGATGGCGATTCTCGCCCCGGCGCTTTTGTTGTTGCGTCCCGCCCTGCGCATACGGATCAGGCTGCGGTAGACAAAGTAGAGCAACAACGGCACGAGCTGGGCGATGGTCATGAGAAACATGTCCCAGTGCACCGCGTGACCCAGCTCGTGGGCCACCACGGCCTCCGCCTCCTCCGGTTCCAGCAGCTCCAGTATGCCGCGCGAGATGACGATGCGCGCATTGTTCGGCACATGACCGTAAGTGAAGGCCTGCGGCGCGCCGTCGTTGATAATCCCGAAACGGGGAAACTTGATGCGCTTTTTCTTACATACCTTATCCACGAATTGCCGCAGGTGTTCGGGGAGTTCCGAGGGCGGGACCCATTGCATGCGGTAGAGCCAGCGCAAGGACAGATCCATGAGAAAGGGCCCGATCAGGAACTGCAGCAGTACGATGCCGATACCGATGCCGACGGCGAGATCCAGTGACATACCGGCGAACTCGACCGCCGCGATCAGCACCGCGCCCAGCAGGGCATAGAGCCCTGTCAGGGTGACCGTGGACCGTAGAAACAGGTTGGGCAACGGCAGCAGGCCGGAGCGGATCCGGCGATGGCGCCGGGCCTCGCGCCGATCGACGCGGGTGCCGGCCGGCTCTTTTTCGCTGTGCCTCGCCGCGGCCTTGCGATCGAGCGCGAAGCGTACGTTGCGTTCCTGCTCCAGCAGCGCCTTCAGCTCCCCGGCATCGAACCACAGCCCGCCGGAGGCGGGGCAGTAATCGAGGGCCAGCGCACCGCGATAGGCGATCTGAACCATCGGCTTGCCCGTGCGGGGCGAGCGCTTGTGTGTCGGGCTCTGCCTCTTCAGGGCATCCTGCAGCGCCTGGGACACGCGCATCGGCTTTTTCGCGAAATGAAACAATTCGCCCCGGTCGAGCCACACCCCCTTGCACACGTCACAATAATCGACCACAACGCCTTGTTTGGTCAGCACCGGGCGCAGCGCGGTGTCCCTGCAATTTGGGCATTCCATGGTTCGAAGTCTCCTGTTTTCGTTTTTATCTTGTCCGATATGATCGTCGAGAATATGTAAACCTCAAATTGATTATAGTCACCGTCACATGCGTTCCGAGGGGAGAAGTCCAATCTCAGGATGAATCAAGGTGTTCCACAAGCGGGGGACGTCGGCAGCAGATACTGTACGAAATAAGCCCTTGGGCCTATCGAGCAAGAGCGTGGGGGTGTCCCTTTACCGGGCGGACCAACAAGAATAAAGTAGACAACGCCGGTGTGTCGCGACCGGGGCCTTGGGTCCTGGCGTGTGGGGGCGGGGAGGGGAGTCTACGGGCTGTTCCGCGGCGGCTGTTCTGCTGGGCTTTTCCGCTAACATCAAATTTTTCGATAAACCAATTCCGTAAGGTATATTCACCAAGGAGGTCGGACATGTCTCGTGATATCCACCAAAAGCTATCTGTCGCCTTCACCCTTTTATTATTGTTGTTTTCCGCACCAGCCTTGGGCGCGTCATTCTGTGCACCGGATGGCCTGCAAGCGAGTGGCTCCATCTATCGTATCTGCATGCCGCCGGCTGACGTATATAACGGCAAGTTGGTTGTTTTCGCGCATGGCTTCCAGGACGCTAATACGCCGGTGCGGATACCGGAGGAACAGTTGCAAATAGGTGACCAGAGCTTACCGGAACTGGTCAATGGACTCGGATACGGCTTTGCAACCAACAGCTTCAGCAAGACCGGCCTGGCGGTACGCCAGGGAGCCGAGGACATTCTCGATCTGGTCAAACTCTTTGCCGCCGAACAAGGAACCCCGTCGCAGATCTTTCTGACCGGTGCCTCAGAGGGTGGCGTTATCACGGCCTTGCTCACGGAGCAGCACCCGCAGATCTTTAATGGTGGTATGGCCTTATGTGGACCGGTTGGGGATTTTCCCTTCCAAATGACCTATTTTGGTGATGCCCGGGTGACATTTGAGTATTTTTTCCCCGGGTTGATCCCGGGTGATCCGTTTCATCCGTCGCAAGACCTTATCGATAACTGGAGCGAGTACTATGCACTCGCGGTCGAACCGGTGATATTTGCGCCGGAAAATAAGAACAGACTTGATCAGTGGGTAAAGGTCGCTCGTCTCCCGTTTGACGCCAATGACTACATCAATACATTGCGTGTCTCGGCCAACGATGTATTGAATTATGCGGTAGTCAATCTCAACGATGCCTCAGCCACCTTAGGGGGTTTCCCGTTCGACAATCAGTCCCGCTGGTATACGGGATCAAATAATGATCTTTTACTAAATCTGCTGGTCATGCGGGCTGCTGCCGATCCAGCAGCTATCCAGGAAATGAAGACCTTCTATAACACAAGTGGGGCACTGAGCGTGCCATTGATAACGATGCATACAACGCTTGATCAACAAATTCCTTACGTCCACGAAAATATTTACAGCCTGAAAACAATCCTTACAGGTTCTTTTCTTACCCGTCACCTCAATATCCCGATCGACCGCTTTGAGCATTGCAACTTCACCACCGGCGAACTTCTGTTCGCTTTTGGCATGCTGCTTCAATATGTCGGGACAAGCGAGCCACTCCAGGATGTGGGATCGATACTGCAAGGGGAGGCATTGAGCACGTTCAGTACCTTGGCAGATAAGTATGGACTGAATTACCGGATGGATTAAAGAAAGGAAGCAATAAGGGGGCGAAGGGACTAAATCCTAACCCCTCCGCCCCCTTAATTATTGTTGATAAAAACGTCACCGCCTTGGACCGCTACGACCTCCCAGTTTTTATTACGTAGCCTATGAGTCCCAGGTGGCGACAAATCGATGGGCGATACCTCGCTCCCTTAATCCACAAATCGTTGCTCTATCCCCCCGTTTGTACGCCCATAAAATGCCCGCCGCCCCCCACCCTTGTTGCGGCGGAAAAACAGATTAAGGTATTCTTACTGCGAATAGAATACCCAGAACATGCATACCTATTATTCCTACTGGGAATGGATGGAGGTCTTTCGCTGTGGATACCTTATTGGCAATGTCCCTGTTTCGCCGGGTCGTCGAATCCGGCAGCTTTTCCGCTGTGGCGAGCGAAACAAACCTGACACAACCGACCGTCAGCAAACACGTGGCGGCCCTGGAACAAAAGCTGGGCAGCAAGTTGCTGAAACGAAGCTCGCGCCAGCTCAAGCTCACTGAACCGGGCAAAGAATACTACCAGCGATGTGTTCAGATACTGGATGCAATCTCCGATGCAGAGGCCCACGTAAGACATGAGCAAACACAGATTACCGGCACGCTCCGGCTGAGTACGCCCATCGCCTATGGGCGACTGCAGGTGATTCCGCATATGCGGAAATTTCTTGCGCAACACCCGGGGCTCAAACTCGACCTGATACTCGATGACAGGACCATAGACCTGGTCAAGGAAGGGGTGGATCTTGCCGTACGCATGGGTCCACTCAGCGAGTCTTCCCTGATCGCAACCAAGATTGGGGACTGCCCCAGAATCGCCGTCGCCAGCCCGGACTATCTTGCCGATCACGGCGAGCCGAAGACATTGTCGGACCTTGAGACGCATGACTGCCTGGTGTTCAATTTACACCCCGCACGTAATACTTGGACATTCAACGGCAAGCAAGGGATAGAGAAGATTCAGGTGAGTGGACGTTTCAGTGCGAACAACCCGGATGCGATTCGTGAAGCCGTGTTGTCTGGTTTGGGCATCGCTATCATCCCTTTGTGGATGGTGGCCGATTATATTGATCGAGGATATTTGAAGGCCGTCCTCAAAGACTATAAGCCGATGCCAATGGTGGTCCACGCGGTCTATCCGGAACGAAAACTAGTTCCACAGAAGGTAAAACGGCTCATCGAACATTTGCGTAGCCATTTTGGCGTCTATAAACAACCCCGTTTATTGGCGAGAAATGGTTAAGCAATAACCGTGGATGCTGAATGAGCACGATAGACGCTAAGCATTATCTCCTGCAAGTTCGGCTGCTGCGGGATAAGGTCCCTTCCTTCGAGGCGTACCCATTCTGCCTGCCCGCAGTCCGTCATTTTGATACTTTAACCTTGCACCCAGCCGTTACGTTCATCATTGGTGAGAACGGCACGGGGAAGTCGACCCTGCTCGAGGCGATTGCCGTGGCTTCGGGGTTCAACCCGGAAGGCGGTACGCGGAACTTTAATTTCACCACACGCACGTCGCACTCGGAGCTTTACAAGTTCCTGCGCCTGTCGCGCGGGATTCGCCGCCCCAAAGATGGCTTCTTTCTGCGGGCGGAGAGTTTTTATAACGTCGCTACCAATATCGATGAATTAGACGAAGCACCAGGACTGGGTCCTCCGATTAAAGACTCATACGGTGGAATATCGCTTCACCAACAATCCCATGGTGAATCGTTTTTTGCGTTATTAATGAATCGGTTTGGGGGCAAGGGCTTTTATATCTTAGATGAACCAGAAGCGGCGTTATCACCGACACGACAGATGGCAATGATTTCAAGAATGCATGAATTGGTTCAGAACAACTCACAGTTCATCATTGCAACACATTCGCCGATCATCATGGCCTACCCGAATGCGCAGATCTTCGTGTTGTCACAAGAAGGCCTGCGGAAGATTGATTACACGGAAACCGAGCATTTCCGTATCGCGCGGGATTTTCTAAACAATCACGAAAAAATGCTCCAGATTTTGATGGATGAATGATTTGTAGGCCGGCCTTGCCGCCGGTATAACAGCCAAGGGTCGGCTGATAGCGGGGTAGTAGGGGTTGACCCCAATCCAGCCCCAGAAACAACATCGGGAGGGCGGCCTAGGGGGCTAGTTGCCTCCTTTGTCAAACCGAATCGTAAACCAACGAGCTTTATCGTAAGATTGCATAACTATTTTCTGGCTGTTAGAAAAATTCAACACCAGGATGCTCTTTTCGTATAACACAAGAATATCACCGTCGTTAAGGGTCTCCCCTAAGGTAACATCTTTATAACCATTCTTATGGTGAAACTTTTTCAATACGGTTGCTCTTCCTTTGAGTTCTGTGACATGTCCTTCTGCAGGAATACGTGCAACTTCGGTACGTAATATTAGAGGCTCCGCTCTTTCCTGCTTCAATTCACCATGATTCGTACATCCAGATAGAAAACCGATTAGCAGCAAAATGTATATACCACCATTTCTCCTGGCCATCTGTATCGCGCGATTCATATTATCCTATCTCACTCTGATCCGGGTTTTCTTATGGGGTATTGATCTTCTTCTTACACTAAACAGCAGACCCACGACAAATTGACTCTCTGCATCTAAACATGGTACACGGGCAGTGCCAATGAATTAAATCAGTGGAAGGTCAGGATGCCTAATTCACTAATTTTCCTCGTGATCTTCAATTTCTTATGCTGCTCTTCGATCGCTTCTGCAACGGTGTTCAGAAGCCAGGAACGGCACTCCGTACAGCTCTTAAATGCCGGAATGGGCTCTCTCGAGAAGCGCTTAGAGGCCATCCAGTCAGCCAGAATTTCCATAGAAGCTGAATACTTCTATTTATGGAAGGACCCTGCTGGAAGACTCTTTCTTCAGGAGTTATTAAAGAAGGCCCGGTCAGGGGTGAAGGTGCGCCTTATCGTCGATCACTTTTTCTTATCAGCTAAAATGGGGGCCGTTGAAGGGGAAGCTCTCTCTCGCCTGGGAAAAGGAAAATTTGAGCTCAGGCACTACAACCCCTACCCTGTGCCCGGATTCCTTAATCACCGAAATCATCGCAAAATTCTTATTATAGATGGGCGAGATGCCATCATAGGTGGGCGAAATGTGGGTGTTGAATATTTTGATTTAAGCGCAAGATATAATTTCCTCGACCGAGACATCTGGTTTTCAGGTCCGATCGTTCAGGCGTTACGGTCCGATTTTGAGAGCTATTGGAATAGTTTTCTAACTCAAGACCTTTTTCCAGCTCAAGGCCTGACGTCCGATGATGGATCTGGGTGGATGGATAACGATGCATCCCTTGAAGACTATAAGAAAGTTGACAAATTCACCGAAGGCCTTTTTCCAGTTACCCCAAAGGATATTATATTAAGAAACGAAGTTCGGCGCCTTGGCCAGGAGCAACTTGAAAGAGAATATCAGGGTGAGTGTCATAATATTACGATAGCGACTGTTCCACCAAGGTTAAGAATATATGTAAAACCCTTATTTAATCCTATAGATCATACTCTCGATGTGCTAGGTGATAGAACCCCTGTTCCACATCTATCAAATGTGATTCCCAACCCCTTGGATCTGTATTCTGATAATGTGTTTTTTGAAACTGACATAGTAAAGGAAGTGTATCAAAGGATGGCTCTGTTATCAGAAGGGGATCGAGTAACATTTGAAAACCCCTATTTTGTACCAAAAGATCTGGTTGCCAGAGGGATTATGACGTTATTGGATCGAGGGGTAAAAATTGAGCTTTTGACAAACAGCCTGCGATCGACGGACGCGAGCCCTATCGTGAGCATCTTTAACAAAAGATCCAAACAATATATCAAAAAAGGATTGGATGTGGCTGTCTACTCTTCTTTGCCTCTCCCCGGGGCTCCATTGATAAATGAAGAAGTGAGGAATGCAAGGTGGGGTATCCATGCAAAGACTGTAGTCGTAGGCGAAGATCAGACCATTATTGGAACCTTCAATATGGACCCTCGTTCTAATAATATAAATTCTGAAATTATTTTTATCTGTGACGATCAGCCGGACTTAGCAGCCGCCGTGCGCGGGAGTATTCAAGAGAGAACCGCCCATTCCGCTAAAATCACTCCCGAGGGCCAGCTGGATTGGCCACCTTCACTTGAGCACAAGAGCGCTGATTTACTATTTGACGTTCAGGCAAAGGATAAGGTTCTTTTCCATTTGATCGGCTTACCCTCTTCAATGATGGATTTTCTATTGTAGAGGCTTGTTCTTTCAAAGCTGGCAAAAAACAAAAACCAAAAAACCGTACACAAAATCCGATGGTAGACCCGGTTTTTTATGCTTGATAGGTTCACTCTGTCTTCGCACCAGATGATTCGCGAAGGTAGTGCGGTGAACTGGTTGTTGGGCTTCGCAGGCTTAGCCCAACGTACCGGGCTCAATACAAGCGCCTGACCTTAGCTTTTATAACTTGCCATTTTCCTTTCTTCTTTTTAACGACATAAATCTCATCAGATGCGCTAACGTTCCCCTCATAATAACCTCCACCAACATCCGCTTTCCCCGATTTTTTCCAGTCAATACTGTCTACTCTAAAAATAAGTGCTCTATTTTGAGTTAGATCCGGACAACTCGTGAGTTCCACTACGGGCGGTTGAGCATCGGTAAAACGTTGGATAAACTCAGGATTTGGATCCTTACCAGCAATGGATAGACAGTACGCCTTAGCGTTTTGTTGAATAGCCGACCGGTTATTAGAAAACTGATATCGAAAAACTGTTTCTATGATATCTAGCTCATCTGGGTTCAAATCATTTACCACAATGTCGTCTGCTGCGCACGATACGCTAAAAAATAATGTTGCTGCCAAATAGATAATAAGCGATTTATGCATGTTTACACCAGTTTCTCTATACCATAAGCCTGTCATGGATTCGGCAGCTTTCCCCCACCACCAGGAACTCCGTCACCATCTCCACGGTGCCATTGGCAATTATGAGCCCACTCATGAATTGCCACAGGACCATATGTTGAAGGACTGTTTATGTGATTAGGACACAAATAGATGGTCTTGCTACGAAAAATTCTTGGCACAACAAAATAACCTAAAAGACCACTACGTCAGTTGAAGTCACATTGTGCAGGATCATAATACCGATTCCAGTTGTAATGTTTTTATTCCCCGTCGCTAATAGAACCCATTAGATAATTATTTAGTACACGGTGCCAGCGGATTGCATCTTTACTTGTCAATATAATGCCGATCGACTGTTTTGGTGTACGGCCATGTACAAGCCCACCTCCAACCGCAATGTATTCCGACCCTGTCCATACCACATCATTCAGCTGCGCCTTCGTACCGGAGTCACGCCATGTCCATTTCCGGCCGTCGGGGCTTGTAAAGATGTTTCCACAACTGCCCACAATTACAAACTGCGAGCCTCCCCATGTTGCTCCGTATAAAAATCTACTGGGTGTTGTGATGTCGAGTTTGTTTTCTGACCATGATTCACCGTCTGGGCTCACATACACTTCGCCCAGCAAACCCACCCCCACCAAATGGTTTTGGTTAGAAGCGATCGCCTGAAATGGCTGGATTACTTTGAGCCTACCATCCTCAGTTTCGTACTTCCAATGAACCCCATCTCGACTTGTAAGACCTGCGGCTATAACAAACTTATTATCATTCCAGATAACATCAAAAAAAGCTGGTGTAGTTGTAGGTGTAGTTGGAAGGTTTGCGATCTTCCATTTTTGTGCATCGGTGCTGGTGAGAATCACGCCACGTCCCGGTGCATAGCCTACAGCGACATACCGTGATTTGCCTCGAGTGATGCTATTTATTTTTATTCTTATTTTGTCAGAGAAAATACCCCGATGTCTTGTCCAGGCTATTGCGTCTTGACTTGAAAATATGTCTGAATCTCTAAGTACTGCAATATATTGTTTTCCATCCCACAGTACGTCAGTAAATACCGGGTGGGTTTTTGGAAATCGTGTTTCGTGCCAATGCACACCATCTTTACGTGAAAGAATCGTATCCGGGCCTACCGCCACCACTTTTCCGTTGCCAATCGTGACTCCATAAAGCCATTTTATCGATATACCAAGTTCTTCATCAGATGGTCCACAACCGTCTACGGCGTGTGCATATTGGCTCAATAAACCAAATCCAAGCAATGATGCTGAGCATATCAAGATTCTAATGGATTGATTAGACATGCGGCCTTCGTAGCGATCTAAGATTTACACCAAAATGTGGGTCCCAGACTGATGGCGTAGCCCAACGTAAGTATGTGATCATACTCGAATTCAGATTTGTAGAAATCAATGCGTTCTTGTGGTGTCATTGAGTAATATAGAAAAGAATCTATCTGTCTCTGCACCAGATGATTCGCAAAGGTAGTGCGGTGAACTGGTTGTTGGGCTTCGCAGGCTCAGCCCAACCTACCGTGCTTCTCATGGTTACTTATCAGAGTCCTTCGTTATTAAGATATGAGGGTTCTGATACTTTTTTGCGAACTGATCATTGTCTCCGATAATCGTCAACCGGCAAATAAGCATCTCATCCTTCGGCAAGTCCTCTGGAACTTCGTATTGAAAAAGAGCCACCCCACTGCGTCTATTAATCCCCCAGAAAGGATACAAAGGTTTATCGATATTTTTCTTTAGTAGAACGTTTTCGTTAAGCCGGATCTCGAATGCTAGGGCCAAGTTGTCAACCTTGTAACTTTGACCAATGGGTGGTGGATTATCAATTACCAGACCGATCATATGGGTTCGCTTGTATTTATTTTTGAAACTAAAAGAATAGTGCGACCCGACCTTGGATATGTCGACAGGTTCTAAGACTAGCGGAGTAAAAAGATCGTCCGGAGGAAAAAGCAGATAATGAAAAGGACTTTTTTGAAAAAATATTGCACCTACAGCTAAAAGAACTAAAAAAATGAATAAGCCAAGCCATATCAAGATTCTCATATCGTTCACCATACACACACTTCGTTATGCAATAGCTCAAGAGAGGACAGAGACAAAACTTCTAAAGAGGCGACCGCCTTCCCTGCACGGTTGTACTTCTTCTTGAATGCTTCACACGCTACGGCGATGATGGTGCCGCGTCAAGCTCAATGCATCGCCGCTTGTTCATGATTGACTGCAGCCGGTCGCCGATGCAATGCAGTGGCGCATCAAACAGTAATGAAAAAGCCGCCTTAAAGCGGCTTGTTAATCCAAGTTTAAGACTCAAGTTTATTGGTGCGGTCGCAACGCTGTATTAGCTCGAAGGGCCGGCCGAGGCGCTAAATCACCGTCACCCCTTCGCGTTCCAGCATCCTGACAAGCCGGATCAAGGGCAGGCCGATCAGGGTGTTGGGGTCGTCGCCGTCGAAGCGTTCGAGCAGGGCGATGCCAAGTCCCTCGGACTTGACGCTGCCCGAACAACTATAGGGCTGTTCTTTTTGCAAGTAGCGTTCGATCTGTTCGTCGCTCAGTTCGCGAAACACCACGCGATAGGGGATGACTTCGCTTTGGATGTGGCCGCTGTCGGCGTTGATCAGCGCCAGGCCGGTATAGAGCGTAATCGCCTTGCCCGAGGCCTGGCGCAGTTGCTCGACGGCATGGGCGTGATCGCGCGGCTTGCCCACGATCTCGTCGCCGTGCACCGCCACCTGATCGGAGCCGATGACCAATGAACCCGGATGCTGCTCGGCGACGGCGCGGGCCTTGGCGACGGCCAGCCGTTCGACCAACGCCTGCGGCGTTTCGTTTGCCAACGGCGTCTCATCGACCTCGGGCGCGATGACCGTGAAGGGGAGCTGCAGGCGGCTTAATAGCTCGCGGCGATAGGGCGAGGAGGAGGCGAGGATGAGCATTATAAATACAGATACAAGTTAATACAGTAGCAAGTGGCAAGTTACAAGTTAATACAGTAGCAAGTAGCAGGTAGCAAGTTAAAAGAAAATCCGATCAATCGGTTGCGCTGTGCTATGGATAGACTCATACTTTTTTTAACTTTTAACTTTTAACTTGTAACTTGCTACTGTATTTATTCATTCTATCTCCACCAACGCCTCATCGGGATTGACGCTGTCGCCCTTGGCGGCGTGGATGGTCTTGACGAGCCCGCCGATGGGGGCGGGTACTTCGTTTTCCATTTTCATGGCCTCGATCACGAGCACGGGATCGCCGGCCTTGACGGTGTCGCCCTCCTTGACCATGACATCCACCACGGTGCCCGGCATCGACGTGGTGACATCGCCTTCCTTGGACGCCCTGGGGCGCTTCGAGCCCTTGGCGGCGCGGCGCGTGTCGACCATGGCGCTTTCGGTGGGCACGGTCTCCATCAGCGTCTCGACCAGGATCTCTTCGGGCACGCCGTCAATGGAAATATAAAACGGGCGCTGCTCTTCGGTCTTGTGGCCGACGCCGGTCACCCGGATGTGGTAGGTCTCCCCGTGCATGGTGACGTTGAAGTCCGTGGGCGCCAGATGCGGCGCTGCCACCGCCTGGTTGGAGGTCGGGGGCAGCAGCTCCTCGGGGTCGAAGGCGCCGGCCGCGCGTTCCTCCATAAACTTGCGCCCGATCTCGGGAAACATGGCGTAGGTCAGCACGTCTTCTTCGCTCTTGGCGAGATCGCCGATCTCCTGGCGCAGTGCCCGCATCTCGGGTTCCAGCAGCTCGGCCGGCCGGCAGTCGATCACCTTCTCATCACCGATGGCGAGGTTGCGCACCGTGTCGTTGACCTTGCCCGGGGCCCGGCCATAGCGGCCTTGCAGGTAGAGCTTGACCTCGTTGGTGATGCTCTTGTAGCGCTTGCCGGTGATGACATTGAGCACCGCCTGGGTGCCGACGATCTGCGAGGTCGGTGTCACCAACGGCGGGTAGCCCAGGTCCTCACGCACGCGCGGGAGCTCGGCCAGCACTTCGTTCATGCGGTTGAGCGCGCCCTGTTCCTTGAGTTGGTTGGAGAGGTTGGAGATCATGCCGCCGGGCACCTGATTGACCTGCACGCGCGTATCGATGCCGGCGAATTCGCTCTCGAACTGGTGGTATTTCTTGCGCACCTCGTGGAAATAAAAACCGATCTCCTGCAGCAGCTCGAGATCCAGGCCGGTGTCGTAAGGGGTGTCGCGAAACGCGACCACCATGCTTTCGGTGGGCGAGTGGCTGGTGCCCCAGGCCATGGCGCTGATGGCGGTGTCGACATGTTGGCAGCCGGCCTCCACCGCCTTGTACATGCTGATGTTGGCGACGCCGACGGTGGTGTGCGAATGAAAATGCAGCGGGATCTTCACGGCGTCCGCCAGCGCGGCGAACAGCTCGCTCGCCCGCGGCGGTGTCAGCAATCCGGCCATGTCCTTGATGCACAGACTGTGGCAGCCCATTTTTTCCAGCTCGATGGCCTGTTCCACGAAGTGTTCGACGGTATGCACCGGGCTGGTGGTATAACAGATCGCGCCCTGGGCGTGTTTGCCGGCCTTGATGACGGCGTCGATGGAGACTTTGAGATTGCGCAGGTCGTTCATCGCATCGAAGATGCGAAACACGTCCACGCCGTTCTCGGCGGCCTGCATGACGAAGGCCTCGACCACGTCGTCCGAATAATGACGATAACCGAGCAGGTTCTGCCCGCGCAGCAGCATCTGAATCGGCGTGTGCGGCAGGGCCTGCTTGAGTTTGCGCAGCCGTTCCCACGGGTCCTCTTTCAGAAAACGCAGGCAGGCGTCAAAGGTGGCGCCGCCCCAGGCCTCCAGCGACCAGTAGCCGACGCGATCGAGCTTGTCGCAGACCGGCAGCATGTCCTCGGTGCGCATGCGGGTGGCGAGCAGCGACTGGTGCGCATCGCGCAGGATCACATCGGTGACCAGTACCTTTCCCACTGGCGCCTTGGCCGCGGCACCGGGTTTTTTTGCTGGCTTCTTCGCCGCCTTTTTGGCGGATTTGTGTGTCGATGCTTTTGCCATGATGTGCTTGCGTGTGTTCGCTGGTTAGAGCCCGTGGTGCACTACGATGGCGGCGGCGATGGCCGCGGCCAGGTCCGCGGGCGGACGGCGAATGGAATAGTTTATCAGCTCCGGGTGCTTTTCCACGAAGCCGGTATCGAATTCTCCGGCGATGAATTCCGGGGTTCTCAGGATCTCCAGATGAAACGGCTTGGTGGTTTTGACCCCGTGCAGCCCGACATCCTTGAGCGCCCGCGTCGAGCGCCGCACGGTCTGTTCCCAGGTCAGGGCCCAGACGGTGAGCTTGGCGCACATGGAATCGTAATAGGGCGGAAACTCGTAGCCGGTGTAGATGGCGGCATCGGTGCGCACCCCGGGGCCGCCGGGGGAGTAATAACGGGTGATGCGGCCGAAGTTCGGCAGGAAGTCGTTTTTCGGGTCCTCGGCGTTGATGCGGAACTGGATCGCGAAGCCGCGCCGGTCGACGTCCTGCTGGGCGTAGGAGAGCGGTTCGCCGGCGGCGATGCGGATCTGTTCCTGCACGATGTCGATGCCGGTAATCTGCTCGGTGATGGTGTGCTCGACCTGCAGCCGCGTGTTCATTTCCATGAAATAGAAATCGCCCTCCTGATTGAGCAGGAATTCCACAGTGCCAGCGTTCTGGTAGCCCACGGCCCGGGCGGCGCGTATCGCCAGCTCGCACACGGTCTGCCGTTGCGTCTCTGACAGCTGCGGGGAGGGTGCGACCTCGATCAGCTTCTGGTGGCGCCGCTGGATGGAACAGTCACGCTCAAACAGGTGAATGATGTTGCCGTGCCCGTC
>CAMYII010000074.1:16638-53034 GCA_947258385.1 Acidiferrobacterales bacterium | reverse complement strand
TCCGAGACCACGCGCTCGTAATTGCGCCGCAGCTCCTCGGGGCTATTGCAGCGGCGGATGCCGCGGCCGCCGCCGCCGGAGGTGGCCTTGAGCATCACCGGGTAACCCACGTGCTCGGCGATCGACAGGGCGTCATCGAGGTCCCTGAGGTTGCTTTCGGTGCCGGGCACCACCGGCACCCCGGCGGCGATCATGGCCTCGCGCGCCGCGGTCTTATCCCCCATGCGGCGGATGACCGCGGAGTTCGGCCCGATATAGGTAATGCCCCGGCGCTTGCAGATGTCCGGCAGCAGCGGATTCTCCGACAGGAAACCGTAGCCGGGGTGCAGGGCGTCACAGCCGGCGGCCACCGCCAGGTTCACGATGCGGTGGGCGTTGAGGTAGCCGCCCAGGGGGTCGGGGCCGAGATTGTAGGCCTCGTCGGCCTTTTTGACGTGCAGGGCGTGGCGATCGGCATCGGAGTAGATGGCGGCGGATTTCAGGCCCATTTCGGCACAGGCGCGGACGATGCGGACCGCAATTTCACCGCGATTGGCCACCAGTATCTTGTTTATCAATGAAATAAGGCTCCGACGGGTGGCTGCCGGGGGCAGCCGGAAATACGGCAATTTACCTGCGTCAGGCCAGCTTTTTACGGAAAGGGCCCTGAGGTGTCAATAGAGCCGAATTGAATAGGGAAAAGAAAAAATGTAGGTTTTGACACGACTTACGTCCAATTAGTATGATCCGCGCCCTATGAAAGGTGGGTTGCCGGCGGTTATTGACCCTTTGCGCCTGGCCCGGGAGGGCGCTCGGCTCGTGGGCCGGCTGCCGCTCGAATCCATGCGGCGCCTCAAGGCGGCCTGTCTGGAGGCGCGCGGCGGCGTTGAGCTCGCGTTACAATTCGAGCAGAGCGCGCAGGGATTGGGGCAGATGCGCGGTCACATCGAGGCGCGTTTGACCGTGCGCTGCCAGCGTTGTCTGGAGCCCATGGGCTTGACGCTGAAGAGCGAGCCGCGGGCGGTGCTGCTGAGCGGCGAGGACAGGCAGGAACAGCTCGCAGCCGGCGCCGATATGATCGTGATTACCAAACCGGTGTCCCTGGTCGAGCTGGTGGAGGACGAACTATTATTGGCGATGCCGATGATGCCCATGCATCCGCGCGAGGCGTGTCCGGCGGCGCCTTTTTTGGCTCCCGACGCGGCCGCGGACGACGCGACAAGTGAAAACCGGCCGTTTTCGGTGTTAGGTAAACTGAAACGGCCACGAGAGTAACGAATTCAATTAATATTGAGGAATCAACATGGCAGTACAGAAAAGCCGAAAAACACCCTCCAAGCGAGGCATGCGACGCTCGCACGATCGCCTGTCCGCTCCGACCTTATCGGTCGAGTCGGGCAGTGGCGAGGTGCATCTGCGTCACCGGGTCAGCCCCAGCGGATTTTATCGCGGCCAGAAAGTGATCGAGACCAAGACCGATTAGCCCGGCGGTTGATCAGCGATAAAACCACCGAAGCAGCGGGAATCCGAGATCTTGTCTGCCACCATAGCCCTTGACGCCATGGGGGGGGATCACGGTGTGAGCGTGACCGTGCCCGCGGCGCTGGCGATGCTCAAAAAACACCCCGAGCTCAGGCTTATCCTGGTTGGGCGGCAGAACGAGATCGCGGCCGAGCTCGCCCGGCACCAGGGCACGGAGAGCGGGCGGCTGCGGGTCCATCACGCGGCGCAGGTCGTCGCCATGGACGAGCCGCCGGCGCAGGCCCTGCGCGCCAAGAAGGACTCTTCCATGCGTGTGGCGGTCAATCTGGTCAAGACGGGCGAGGCCAGCGCCTGTGTCAGTGCCGGGAATACCGGCGCGCTCATGGCCACGGCGCGTTTTGTGCTGAAGACCCTGCCGGGGATAGACCGGCCCGCCATCATGACCGCGCTGCCGACGATTGCCGGTCACGTCCACGTGCTCGACCTCGGCGCCAATGTCGATTGCACGCCGGAGCAGTTACTGCAGTTTGGTATCATGGGCTCCATCCTGGTCGCGACCACCGAGGGCAAGGCCAGGCCTGCGGTCAGGCTGTTGAACATCGGTGAAGAGGACATCAAGGGCAACGAGACGGTGAAAAAGGCCGCCGAGTTGTTGCGTCAGAGCAAAGTAAACTATTGCGGTTATGTCGAGGGCGATGAGATCTATACCGGTACCATGGATGTGGTGGTCTGCGACGGCTTCGTCGGCAACGTGGCCCTGAAGACCAGCGAGGGGCTGGCACAAATGGTATCACATATCATGAAACAGGAATTTCGCCGTACGGCGTGGACCCGCCTGGCCGGACTGGTGGCGATGCCGAGTTTGCGGGCGTTTCACCGCCGGCTGGATCACCGGCGTTACAACGGTGCAACCCTGGTGGGCTTGAGCGGTATCGTCATCAAGAGTCACGGCAGCGCCGACGTGTTCGCCTTCGGGCATGCCATCGAGGTCGCGCTGGCGGAGCTTGAAAGCCAACTGCCGCGGCGGATTAGCGAGGAGCTGCGCTCGCTGCTGGGTGAGCAAAGGGCCATACAGTGAAACCCAAATACGCGCGCATTATCGGCACCGGCGGTTATCTGCCGGAACGGATTATGTCCAATGCCGAGCTAGAACAGATAGTGGATACCTCGGATGAATGGATCGTCAGCCGCACCGGTATCCGCGAGCGGCGCATCGCCGCGCCCGACGAGCTGACCTGCGATCTGGCGGAACACGCCGCGCACCGGGCGATCGAGGCGGCCGGTATCGGCACCGGCGCGATTGACCTGATTATCGTCGCCACCACCACGCCGGACCAGATCTTTCCCAGCACCGCCTGTTTGCTGCAGGAGCGTTTGGGCATCCACGGGTGTGCCGCCTTCGATCTGCAGGCGGTCTGCACGGGGTTTGTTTACGGCCTCGGTGTGGCGGAAAAATTTATTCATACCGGGGCGGCAAACCGGGCGTTGGTGGTGGGGGCGGAGACCCTGTCGCGTATTCTGGACTGGACCGATCGCGGCACCTGTGTGTTGTTCGGCGACGGTGCCGGTGCTGTGGTGATCGAAGCCCACGACGAGCCTGGGATCATTTCCGCGCATTTGCACGCCGACGGCAAATACAAGGATCTGCTCAAGGTACAGGCGGGTGTGTCTCAGGGTTCCGACAGGCTGAAAGACGCCAACGCCTACGTGGAGATGCAGGGCAACGAGGTGTTCAAGGTGGCGGTCAATACCCTGGGGCGCATTGTCGATGAGACGCTGGAAGCCAATCACATGAAAAAATCCGATATCACCTGGCTGGTGCCGCACCAGGCGAACAACCGCATTATTGGCGCGACCGCCAAGAAGCTGGGGATGTCCATGGACCATGTGGTGGTCACCGTCGACCGGCACGGCAACACCTCGGCGGCATCGATCCCGCTCGCCTTCGACGAGGCGGTCCGCGATGGGCGCATCAAGCGCGGCGATACGGTGATGATGGAGGCCTTCGGCGGCGGATTCACCTGGGGCTCGGTGCTGCTCAAATATTAAACGACATCAAGAAACGCAGAGAACGCAAAGGCGCTAAGGCGCAAAGAAAACCAAAGAATTTATTTGCTCAAAATATTCCTGCGTCTCCGCGTTAATGCAATAAGCGGGGCATGACGCGTAATTCATTATTAAATGATGGTATTAAACGCAAAGAAAAATGACGAATTTGATTATCAAATATCTCTCTGCGCCTCCGCGCCTTTGCGTTCTTGGCGTTAATGCAGGACGTCACAACGTAAGGAACAAGTAATCATGTCACTCGCGTTTGTCTTTCCCGGTCAGGGCTCGCAGTCGGTCGGCATGCTGAATGCGCTGGCCGACGCCTATTCGCAAGTCCTGGATACCTTTGCCGAGGCCTCTGATGCGCTCGGTCGGGATCTGTGGAAACTGGCGGCCAGCGGGCCGGCGGAGGTGCTGAACCAGACCGAGAACACACAACCGATCATGTTGGCGGCGGGTGTCGCCGTGTGGCGGGTCTGGCGCGCCAGAGGCGGGGCGCTGCCGGTGATGACGGCCGGCCACAGCCTCGGCGAATATAGCGCCCTGGTCTGCGCCAATGCGCTCGATTTTGCCGATGCGGTGAGACTGGTGGCGGACCGCGCTCGGTTCATGCAAGAGGCGGTGCCGGTCGGGGAGGGCGGCATGGCGGCCATACTGGGCCTGGACGATGGGGCCGTGCAGCGGCTCTGCGAGGCCGCCGCACAAGGCGAGGTGCTGGCGCCGGCAAATTTCAACTCACCGTCACAGGTGGTGGTGGCCGGCAGCGCTGCCGCCGTGGCGCGCGCCGTGGCCCAGGCCAAGCAGGCGGGGGGCAAACGGGCGCTGCTGCTGCCGGTCAGCGGACCGTTTCATAGTTCCTTGATGCAGCCGGCGGCCGAGCGCATGGCCGAGCGCCTGCGCCAGGTGCAAATCCGCTCGCCCGAGATCCCGGTATTGCATAATGTTCACGTGCACGCGGAGATCGAACCCGACGCAATCCGCGACGTGCTGGTACGACAACTGGCATCGCCCGTTCGATGGGTGGAAACCATTGAAAAAATGGCCGCCGAGGGTGTGGGCTTGGTTATCGAATGCGGTCCGGGCAAGGTCCTGGTCGGATTGAACAAACGGATTACCCGCGCCGTCGACGCCTTACCAATGTTTGATGCCGATACCGTCGAGGCGGCATTGCAGGCGGTCGCGGACTAAGCTCGCGACAAACTCTATTACCACTGGGAAGGAAGGGACATGGCATTGGAAAATGAGATTGCACTGGTGACCGGCGCCACGCGCGGCATCGGCAAGGCGATAGCATTGGAACTGGGGCGCCGCGGGGCCCGGGTGGTGGCCACGGCCACTTCGAGTAGTGGTATAGAAAGCATTGATAACTATCTGAAAGAAAATGATATTAATGGTCAGACGGTGGTGCTGGATGTGACCGACCCCGCCTCGATTCAAAGTGTGCTGGCGGAGGTGGAGAAGTCGTCCGGGGCGCCTACAATACTGGTAAACAATGCCGGCATCACCCGTGACAACTTATTGCTGCGTATGAAGGACGAGGAGTGGGACGCGATCATGGACACCAACCTTAAGTCTGTCTACCGGATGAGCAAGGCCTGTCTGCGGCCAATGACCAAGGCGCGCAAAGGCCGGATCATCAGCATCAGCTCCGTGGTCGGCGCGACCGGCAATCCCGGGCAAGCCAACTACGCGGCCGCCAAGGCCGGTGTCGTCGGCTTTACCCGATCGCTCGCGCGCGAGGTGGCCTCACGCAATATCACCGTCAACGCGGTCGCGCCGGGATTTATTGACACGGATATGACGCGGGGGCTGAATGAAGAGCAACGCAATGCCATCATTCAGCAGGTCCCCATGGGACGCCTGGGCACGCCGGAGGACGTTGCTGCGGCGGTAGCCTTCCTGGCATCCGAGGCGGCGGGCTATATCACGGGTGTCACGCTGCACGTAAATGGCGGCATGTATATGAATTAAAGAGGATTTTTGGTTGGGTAGACGGGTTTACCCTTTGTGAATACAATGCGGCCACGCAAAGCCGCCAAATTGGCATCGAGGAGGAAAATCGAGCTATGAGCAGTATTGATGAACGCGTCAAGAAAATCATTGTTGAGCAACTGGGCGTCAACGAGAGTGAGGTCACCACGAGTGCCTCGTTTGTCGATGATCTTGGCGCAGATTCGCTGGATACTGTGGAGTTGGTGATGGCGCTGGAAGAAGAGTTTGATTGTGAAATTCCAGACGAGGAAGCCGAAAAGATCACCACCGTCCAACAGGCCGTCGACTACGTCAACGCGCACACGAGCTAGTTTTATCGTATGTTAAAATACCAATAACGGGGCCGTCGACCGTTTGCAGATGTCGGCGGCCCCTTGGTATGTTATCCGCGTCGTTCCTTTGCCACATTCATCGGCAACAAAATACATGAGGGCCTAGCAGTTGAGTAAACGTCGGGTTGCGATCACCGGTCTGGGTATTGTCTCGCCGCTTGGAATCGGTATCACCGAGAACTGGCAGAACGTCGTTGCCGGCAACAGCGGTATCGCTACCCTGAGCCATTTCGACGCCACCGGTTATCCCTCAACCATTGCCGGTGAGGTCAAGAACTTTGATGTATCCAAGTTTATCTCCGAAAAAGAAGCGCGCCGCATGGACCGCTTCATCCAGCTCGGGATCGCCGCGGCCATGGAAGCCATCGAGGACGCCGGATTAGAAGTGACCGAGGCCAATGCCGAGCGTATCGGCGTGTATATCGGCTCCGGCATCGGTGGGGTCGAAACGGTCGAAGCCAACACCCGTCTCCTTGTGGAGCGGGGCCCGCGCCGCATTTCGCCGTTTTACGTGCCCATGAGCATCATTAATATGATCTCCGGGAACCTGTCGATCATGTATGGCTTCAAGGGTCCCAATCTGGCGATGGTGACTGCCTGTTCGACCGCGACCCACAGCATCGGCGATGCCGGGCGCCTGATCGAGTATGGCGATGCGGATGTCATGATCGCCGGCGGCGGCGAGGCGCCGATCACACCGACCAGTACGGCGGGCTTCGGCAATGCCAAGGCGCTCAGCACGCGCAACGACGATCCGCAAGCCGCCAGCCGCCCCTGGGACGCGGCGCGCGATGGTTTTGTCATGGGCGAAGGCGCCGGGGTCGTGGTGCTGGAAGAATGGGAGCACGCCAAGAAACGCGGCGCGAAAATCTATGCCGAGCTGGCCGCGATGGGATTGAGCGGCGATGCCTATCATATGACGAGCCCCCCGGAGAACGGGGAGGGCGCCCGTCGCTGCATGGACAACGCCATGCGCAGTGCCGGTGTCAATCCGCAGAATGTCGATTACGTCAACGCCCACGGCACCTCAACGCCCTTGGGTGACAAGGCCGAGACCCAGGCCATCAAGGGCAGCTTCGGCGATCATGCCTACAAGCTCGCGGTCAGCTCCACCAAGTCCGTGACCGGGCATCTGCTCGGCGCCGCCGGAGGCGTCGAGGCGATCTTTACGGCCCTGGCCATTCATCACCAGGTGGCGCCGCCGACGATCAATCTCACCTCGCCGGACCCCGACTGCGATCTGGATTATGTCCCCAATACGGCGCGCGAGATGAAGATCGACGTTGCGCTGTCCAATTCCTTCGGTTTCGGCGGCACCAACGGTACCCTGGTCTTACGCAAACCCAGTTGATTGTCACCGGTGTGAAAGCCATCTCCTCATTACGCGATGAGGATTTTCCGGATCTACTGACGCTGCACCACGCCGATCCCGCGCGTTATCCCCACCTGCTCGAGAGTGTCGTGACCGGCACGCCGCAGGCGCGGTTCGACATCCTGTTCGCCTTCCCGCAACAAACCGTATGTCTGGACCATCAGCGGCGGCTGCTCAAAGACGGTGACAGGCTCGGGGCCGGTAATTTTCTTGCCGTCTTCGAGCGGGAGTGGCGCGAGCAGGCATCCCGGGACGGGGCGGCCGAGAGTCCGGCCGCCGGCCTGCCGTTCACGGGCGGATGGTTTGTGTTTCTGGGCTACGAGCTCGCCCCGGAGATTGAGCCGACCCTTGCGCGCCTGGCGCCTGTCGACGGGCTGCCGGTCGCCATGGCCACCCGCTTCCCGGCCGCGGTGATTCGCGATCACCGGACGCGCGACCTGCATCTGGTCTGCGAACCGGCATGGGCGCCGCGGCTGCTGCCGCAGATGCAAAACGATCTGAATCGGCGTGAGCGGCCCGCGTTGGCCGAGTTGCGCCTGGCCGCCCTGCACGAAGAGCCGCCGCAGCGGTATCTGCAGGGCGTTGAGCGCATTAAACAGTACATCCGTGCCGGCGATGTCTTCCAGGTCAATCTCTCGCGCCTGTGGCAGGCCAGCACCGCCGAGCCGCTGCCGGCCGGCGAGCTGTACCACCGTCTGCGCGCCGCCAACCCGGCACCGTTTGCCGGATTGATGACCCTGGACGGCGACCGGGCCGTGGTAAGCTCCTCGCCGGAGCGCCTGGTGCGCGTGGCAAACGGCAGGATCTCGACACGGCCGATTGCCGGCACCTATCCGCGCAGCGGCGACCCCGCGCGCGACCGCCAGCTCGCGCGCGCATTGGTGACGCATCCGAAAGAACGTGCGGAACACGTCATGCTGCTCGATCTCGAGCGCAATGACCTTGGAAGGGTCTGCCGGGCGGGTACGGTCAAGGTCAGGGAGTTCATGGCGGTGGAAAGCTACCGCCACGTGCATCATATCGTCTCGGAGGTCACGGGCGAGTTGCAACGGGGTATCGGCCCGGCGCAAGTGATGCGTGCCGTGTTTCCCGGCGGCACGATCACCGGTTGTCCGAAGGTGCGCTGCATGCAGATCATCGCCGAGCTGGAACAGGCGCCCCGCGGGGCCTATACCGGTGCCATGGGTTACGTCAATCACGACGGCAGCATGGATCTCAATATCCTGATACGCACCCTGGTCAAGGAGCGCGGGCGCATCGGCTTTCGCGCCGGCAGCGGCATCGTGGCCGATTCGGTCCCTGCCAGGGAACTGCAGGAGACCCGCGACAAGGCAAAGGGACTGGTGGCGGCGCTGCAGGCACCATGACCCTATCCGCGAACACACTGGTCAACGGCGTGGCGAGCGAGCAGGTTTCGGTGAGCGACCGCGGACTGCAGTACGGAGACGGCGTGTTTGAAACCGTGGCGGTCTGCCACGGCCGGGCGCTGCTGTGGGAGGCGCACCTCGAGCGGCTGCGACTCGGGTGCGAAGGCCTGGCGATCCCGGCGCCGGATAGCGGCGTATTACAGCGTGAGGCGGCGAGGCTGTGCACGGGTGTTGCCAAGGGTGTCTTGAAGATTATCCTGACACGCGGCGCGGGCGGGCGCGGCTATGCCAGCGGCGACGCGGGCGAGCCCACGCGGGTGGTGAGCCTGTTTCCCTGGCCCGCCTATGAGCCGGGTTGGGCAGAAAACGGAGTACTGGCGCGGCTTTGTGAGACGCGGCTGGCGCGCAACCCGCGGCTCGCGGGCATCAAACACCTCAATCGCCTCGAGCAGGTGCTCGCGCGCCGTGAGTGGGAGGATGAAGTCGCCGAGGGCGTCATGCGCGACGAGACGGGCGATGTCATCGAAGGCGTGATGAGCAATCTGTTCCTCGTGACCGACGGTGTGTTGGCAACGCCCGACCTGTCCTATTGTGGGGTGGCCGGGGTCATGCGTGCCCTGGTGCTGGAGAAGGCAGTCGCCATGGGCGTGCCTGCGCGCATTGGCAGACTCACGGTAGATGACCTGGAGCGCTGTGATGAACTATTCTTTACCAATAGTATTATCGGCATCTGGCCGGTCGTCGGGTTCGAAAACCGGCATTACCGGGTAGGGGCGATGACGCGACAACTGCAGGACGCGATCTCGGATGCACAGTGTGATCAACAATAAATTCGCGAGAATGGGAATGGCCGCCGTCGCGCTCCCGGCTGCGGGGTTTATCGGCTACCTGTTGTGGGCCTGGCACCACGCGCTGGAGCTGGGTGAAGACATTTTTGTGGTCCAACCGGGCACGTCGTTACGGGCGTTCTCGCGGCAACTCCATGAAAAAGGGGTACTGCCTGACTCGAAGAGCCTGGTTTGGCTGGCCTATCTGAAAGGGCAGAGCCGCCATCTGAAGGTCGGGGAATACCGCTTCGCGTCCGGCATTTCAGCGAGCGGGCTGTTGCAGCAGGTCATCGAGGGAGGGGTCATCGAGTACCGGCTGGTCCTGATCGAAGGCTGGACATTCCAGCAAATGCGCCAGGCGCTGGCGCAGGCCCCCAAGCTGAACCAATCCCTGGCGCGCGCGAGTGATAAGGAACTCATGACGCGCCTGGGCCAACCCCGGCTGTTCCCTGAAGGACGGTTTTTCCCCGACACCTATCTCTACCCGGCGGGGACCAGCGACCTTGCCATCCTTAGAACCGCGTTCGAGAAAATGCGGCGCCGGCTCGAGCAGGAATGGGACGCACGCGAGCCCGGCTTACCCTTAAAGGATGCCGATGAGGCCCTGGTCCTCGCCTCGATCATCGAGAAGGAGACCGGGCTTGCCAGCGAGCGGCCTTTGATCGCCGGGGTGTTCATCAACCGCTTGCGCAAGCGCATGCGTCTGCAGACCGACCCGACCGTCATTTACGGACTGGGCCAGAAGTTCGACGGGAATCTGCGTCGGCGTGATCTGCACCACGACACGCCGTATAACACCTATACCCGCCACGGTCTGCCGCCGACCCCGATCGCCATGCCGAGCGGCGAGGCGATCCGTGCGGCACTGCATCCGGCGCAGACCAGGGCCTTGTATTTTGTTTCCCGGGGTGATGGCAGTCATGTATTCTCTGAGACCTTAGAGGAGCACAATCGCGCCGTGGCCAAATACCAGCTTGGGCGATAGCAGTGATTGTTAAAGATCTTTTAACGCAGAGGCGCTAAGGCGCAAAGTACTTAAGAAACTTCGTAGAGTTGGGCACTGCTGCAATGTCACGGCTTTCTCGGCATCTTTTCATATATAATGTAGTATCTTAGCGTTATTTCTTAATGCAGAGTCGCGAAGTACCTGGAGAGCCACATGTGCAGCCGAAGAAGACACCTTATTTCATTTCTTTTATTTATTGTCTTAGCACCTCCGCGTCTTTGCGTTAAACGTTGAAAACATGAAACGGGGTCTATTTATTACTTTGGAAGGCGGGGAGGGCGCGGGCAAGAGCACCTGTCTGCCCTTTCTCGAAGACCGGCTGCAGCAGGCCGGCCACGACGTGGTGGTCACCCGCGAGCCGGGCGGCACCGCGGTGGGGGAAAAAATCCGTGAGATTCTATTACACGCGCATGCGCTGCATATCGTTCCGGACAGCGAACTGCTGCTTGTGTTCGCCGCGCGGGCGCAGCATATCGAGACGGTAGTCGGCCCCGCGCTGGCGGGCGGCAAAACCGTGTTGTGCGACCGCTTCACCGATGCGAGTTACGCCTATCAGGGTGGGGGACGCGGCATTCCCGCGCAGCGCATCGCGATGCTCGAGACCTGGGCGCAGGCTGAGCTGCGCCCCGACCTCACGTTGCTGTTCGATCTTCCTGTGGAAAAAGGCCTGCAGCGTGCCGGGGCGCGCAGCGCGCCGGACCGCTTTGAGCGGGAGGGACGGGATTTTCAGGAGCGCATTCGCCAGCACTACCTGTTGATCGCGCGCCGGGAGCCGCAGCGTGTCAAGGTGATCGATGCCTCGCAGGAACTCGTGCACGTCGAAGCGCAATTGACGACGATCCTCAAGGGCTTGCCCGCGGGCGGCGGCGGATAATATGCCTCTGCCGATCGAATATCCATGGCACGACGCGCTGTGGCGCGGATTGACCGCCCGGCGTGAGCGCCTGCCGCACGCCTTGTTACTGCAAGGGCCCAGGGGCCTTGGCAAGGCGGCCCTTGCCGCCCGCCTGGCCCGCGCCCTGCTGTGCCTGCAGCCGGCAGCCGACGGTGAGGCCTGCGGCGCCTGCAAGAGCTGCCGCCTGTTTGCAAGCGGCACGCATCCGGATTTTGTCAAGCTATTGCCGGCGGAGGAGGGCAAGGCGATTCTGGTGGACCAGATTCGAGCGCTCGGCGGTTTTTTTTATCTGCGTCCGCATACCGCGGCCAGAAAAATCGCGATGATCACCCCTGCCGAGGCCATGAATCTGAACGCGGCGAATAGCCTGTTGAAAGTCCTCGAGGAGCCACCCCTGGGCAGCGTGCTACTGCTGGTCAGCAGTCAGCCCGCCAGCCTGCCCGTGACCGTGCGCAGCCGTTGCAGCCGTCTGGATTTCGCCGTCCCGCCGCGCGAGCTGACGCTGCGCTGGTTTGCCGGTCTTGCCGATAAGCCCGCGCAAGCCGAACTGTACCTGGAGCTCGCCGGCGGGGCCCCATTGCTGGCACTGGCGCTGGCCGAAGCGGGATTTCTCGAACAGCGTGAGCGACTGCTGGAAGACCTAGATAAGCTGAGCACCGGTGCCGATACCCCGCTGGCCTGCGCGGCCCGCTGGAAGCAGTGGGAGGCGGAGCGCTGCCTGTCGTGGCTGCTGGGATTCGCGGCGGATGTGATAAAACTTGCAATGCTGGCCGCCGCGCATCGCAAGTCCGGCGGCGGCGCTGGCGGCCTGTCGCTCGCCAACCCCGATGCCCGTGACCGGTTGCAAGCCATGGCGGAACGGTTAAACTTGAGTCAAATGTTCGGTTTTTTCGATATTGTCAGTCAGGCGAGAAAGCTGTTGTCCGGGCCGCTGGATGAACTACTCTTATTAGAAGACGTGTTAATCCGCTGGAGCAGACTGAGCAGACCTTAAAGAACCGATGGCGCAACCACCCTCTCAAGGCAGACCCAGACCCATGGCCGTGCGTCCGGGGGTCCTGTCATTGACCATCAAGGACAAAAACGCGCTGTATGCCGCTTACATGCCCTTCATCAAGGGCGGCGGCATCTTCGTGCCCAGCAATAAGTCCTACAAGCTCGGCGATGAGGTGTTCATGTTGCTGACCTTGATGGATAACAAGGAAAAAGTGCCCGTCGCCGGCCACGTGGTCTGGATTACCCCGCAGGGCGCCCAGAGCGGCCGCACGGCGGGCATCGGCATCAAGTTCAGCGAAAAGGACTCCGGCGCCGCCCGCAACAAGATCGAGGGTATATTGGCCGGGGCGCTCAAATCCGAGCGGCCGACGCACACGATGTAGCTGTGCCCACGCTGGTCGACTCACATTGTCATATCAATTTCGATCCCCTGGCCGCTGAGCTGGCGCAGGTTGTTGAACGTGCCCGCCAAAACGGCGTCGAGCATCTGCTGTGTGTGTCGGTGAATATGGAGGACTTCCCGCAGGTCCTCGCGCTGGCGCGCGACTATGAGCCTATTTACGCCTCGGTCGGCGTGCATCCGAGCGCGCGCCAGGGGCACGATCCCTCGGTGGAGGAGCTGGCCGAATGGGGCCGGTCACCCGAGATCGTGGCCATCGGCGAAACCGGCCTGGACTATTACCACTGCTCGGGGGATCTTGACTGGCAGCGGCAGCGTTTCCGGCGGCACATTCGCGCCGCCCGGGCCTGTGGGAAACCGCTGATTATCCATATGCGGGACGCGGCGACAGACACGCTTCGCATCATGAAAGAGGAGGGCGCGCACGAGAGCGGCGGGGTGATGCATTGCTTCGCCGATAACTGGGAGGCGGCCACGCAGGCCCTGGATCTCAATTTCGCGATATCGTTCTCCGGGATCGTGACCTTTAACAGTGCGGGCACACTGCGCGATGTCGCCAGGCGGGTGCCGGCCGATCGCCTGCTGATCGAAACCGATTGTCCGTATCTGGCGCCGGTGCCGTACCGCGGAAAGACCAACGAGCCGGCGTTCGTGCGCTATGTGGCGGCGTGTCTGGCAACCGTGCGGGGGGAGACCCTGGATCAGATCGCCGAGGCGACCACGCGCAATTTCTTCAAGTTCTTTCCCGCCGCCGTCGGCTGATTGCGGCGCGGCGTGTTCATTGGACCCGCGTGAGCCGCATCGCGGCCTCCACGGTCGCGGGCCGGGTGTAGCAGTGCGGCGAGAAACGGATGCCGCCGCCGCGTTGGGCGCAGATGACCTTGTTCTCGCGCAGCTGTTGAAACAGCGTCTCGTTATCCACCTTGTTGTGCCTGAAGGTCACGATGCCGGCGTAGCGGCCGGGGGAGGGATCGGTGAGCAGCTCCAGATGGCCGGCGTGCGTGATGGCCTCGAACAGCTGTTTGGTGCGCGCGAATATGCGCCGCTCGATCTCCGCAATGCCGATTTCCAATAGCAGCGACACGCTGGCCGACAGGCCGTAGATCCCCAGCATGTTGGGGCTGCCGCATTCGAACCGGCGCGCCGAGGCCGCCGGTCGCCAGGTCTTGATGTCAAAATTCAGATGATCTTCGACCATGTGCCAGCCGTACTGCTGCAGCGTGAGCCGCTCGCGCCAGACGGGGCGGCAATAGAACACCGCAATACCCTCGGGCCCCAGCAGCCACTTATGGCCGTCGGCCATGAGGAAATCGATCTGCATGGCCTGGACGTCGTGCCCGATCGCGCCCAGACCCTGGATTGCGTCGACACACAGCGCAATCCCGCGCTGCTTGCAAAGATGTCCCAATGTGATCAGGTCCAGGCGCAGACCGCTGGCGTATTCGACGCTGCTGATGGAAACGAGCCGCGTGCGCTCGTCCGCTGCCGCCAGCAGCGCCGCCTCCGGACCGGCGGGTTGTTTCAGAGAGACCTGGCGCACCTCGACCCCGTAGCGGCCCAGCGATTCCCAGACGATGCGGTTGGACGGAAATTCCTCGTCGCTGATGACCACGTTATCGCCCCTTGTCCAGGGAAATCCGTGCGCCACCACCGACAGGGCCTCGGAGGTATTTTTGAGCAACCCGATGTCGTCCGGGGACTCCGCATTGATCAGCTCGGCGAGTTGTGTGCGCAGGCGTTGTTCGCGCTGCATCCAATCAGGGTAATGGCTGGCGCCCCGGTTGACGTTCTCGCTGGCAAACTCGGTCACGGCCGCCGCCGTCCGGCGCGGCCAGGGCGCCACCGCCGCGTGGTTGAGGTAAAGGAAGTGATCCTCGATCGGAAACTCGTGCGCTAACAGGGTTTCCGGCGATGTCATTGCCTGATCCCGGGAGCGCGTCACGTCGCCAACGCCCGCAAGCCTTCCGGATCGTGCACGAGGATGGTTTTGCCCTCGACGCTGATCAACCCGGCGTCGTGCAAACGGTGAAAGATGCGGGACAGGGACTCCGGTTTTACCGACAGCTGCGAGGCGATCACGTATTTGGGTGCGGGCAGCTGTATCTCCGTGGGCCCGCGACAGCCTTCGGGTAAGTGGTGCAACAGAAAGCGGGCAAGCCGCAGGGTGGCGTTTTGCAGCGTCAGGGCGTCGATCTCCGTCAGCCGCCGCTTCAGCCGCCTGCTCAGTTCGGCCATGACCCGGAAACAGGTATCGACCGACTGCCGCAGGACCGCGAGGAAAGCGGCATTATCAAAGCCGATGATCTCGCTCGGCGCCAGGGCGTCGGCGTTGACCGGGTAGGCCTGGCGCTCCATGAACATGATGGCCTCGGCGAAGGTCTCGCCGGATGGAATGATGTCGATGACCTTCTCCATCCCTTCAGCGGAGATTAGATAGAGTTTAATCTGGCCCCGGCGCACGAGGAAGAACTGTTGCGCGGGCTGGCCGCGGTCGAACAGGCGTTCGCCTTCGGCCAGCTGCGTGACGCGCATCGAGTCCATCACTTGCGACAACTGCGCTTCATTGAGGCCGGCAAACAGCGGGTTTTGGCGTAATTCCTGTTGCAGGGCGGGCGTGCTGCTCATAGCCCCCAATAATACGAAAAACAGCTCGAGTATGCCCGCGAAAACAGCACGGTGCGGCCTTTAGTGAGGCGGTAACCGTCTGTCTCAGCGGCAAAACCTCGGGTCACGGGCACTCCGCCGGCGCTGGACAATTATCCAGGACACTGTTTTTCCCGGGGGGTTCCCATTTCTTTCTTACGCCATTGTTGGCCTCGTTCGTTTCCGCCACCTGCTCGAGATCGTCCACCTGCAGTTGCACCACATTATCGCAAGCAAGCTTTTCAGACGGCACAAAGAACGGCAACGAGCTTCCGACCTTGTGGGCCTTGATCCGGAATTCGATAAGTAATCTGTTCCGCTTTACGCTGTAGACGCCGATACGGTAGGTGGCCGGTTTCGTGCCTCCCTTCAGGGCGACCTTAAACCGGATCTGGTAATCGCAGGGTCCCACACGGATGACATCGACCTCTTCGGGGACCAGATCATAGGCATGGGCATCAAGCGTCCATGCCATGCCCAGCGGCACTGCAACAAGGAGAACGATACGTAACAATTGCATGGTATCCACACGCTCCCGATTGCGCTCAGCGATCCATGCCCAGCGTTTCGCAGGTTCTTTTCAGGTGCTTATACCCTTCTATAGCAGAGTACGGGGCGCTTGCAACAGCACGCAGTACAGTGTGCCCGCGGGCGGTGTCACTGGGACATAATACTTGATGCCATCACGGTTATTGTCCAATTTAGACTAGGTCTTACCCGGCTGCTGGGTGGAGCAGGGGGGGGCTAAATTGCCCCTGTTATCATTGCGGTTGCGGCCGAACCGACGCCGCTTTCAGTGCAGCCGATCGTCCCCCGGACCGCGTTTTTTGTGTACCGACGCCGCGTACTGCACAAAAGGGACCTGCAGGTTTGCGCCGAAGTCCTGCGCCAGGAGGAAACCCGCGTCGTTACGCTTGTCGGGTGGGTAAACCGTGGTGATCACGTCGAAGACGTTCCGGACCTCGGTAGCGGTCAGGACATGTTCTTTGACTAACAGCTGCAGCACGCCGACCAAAGCGGTCTCCATGACGAGCGAGCGTTCCAGTAGTGCGTGGCACGTCGTCATGAGCAGCGTGAGTTGTTCTTGCACGTCCTTTTCGGGGTTCTTCTTCTTGCTCACGGTGAGTTCCCTTTCTTGTGGGTTATTTTGATACGTATTGTAAGGAAAATGCCGGGGTGTGTCACGCAGGGGTTTGCCTGGCCGGCCATTGGTTCACGGAGAATGCCACCATGCCTCAATGCCGTCGCGTGTTGTGTTTCTCGTTCGTCGCGGCCGTTAGGGCGTGATTCGCCGCAGGCAAACGGCATAAAATATTCACTTCTATCACGTAAGGGGTCCCGGCGTCGTTGTCTGTTATCCGTGAGTTCTTGTATTCGTACACCCGCTGTGAAAAACCTTTAGCGTTATTGAACCGGCCGCTGCCTGTAAGCCGCCGTCCTGAGCGCCCGTGCGCGTGGGCCCGGTGGCCACGGCGCGAAAGGGGGGTCGCCGGTTGGACTCAGCGGTGGCTATTTTAGTACTTCGCATAATGTATATTATGTAAAATTATGGAAATGATCGGCCAGGCGCGTCGTGCAACCGGGCTCCCTACTCCAGATTCCGCAATTCGTCCGTTGAATCTGCATTTCACATACACGCGGTTAGCGTTCTTAAACTCGTGGGAGCCTGTTGCGTATCTTCGGTTTTCCGATGCAATAATCATTTTGCAGGCTCACGGGGGCCGTTTTTGTTAAAAATCGAGATGTTATAAATGAGGAAGGAGCGTCAATGACTAGGCGCTAAACTCAGTCGTTTTTTACAGCCGCGTCTTCATTACCGGCATCGATGGCCGCAGCGGTCCGCCGTCGGTTTAAGTCGGGCTGACTTTGGACAGAGGGGCTATCAAAGTTTTCAACATTATTTCAATGGCTTATTAAATAATATTGAGGTCAATAACCATTATCTAAATGATCAAAGAAGCGGTGGCCATGGGGCACGCTGAAGGTGGCGATCCGCGGTCCGTGGACGATCTTCGACATAGAGCCATTTCAAGATCGATGGCCTGCCGCAAGGCACACAGCAGGTCAATGGGCGCTGATGCGCCCTATTCCGGCGCCAGGCGGGTCAGCCGAATCGAAACGTAGTTCTTTACCGGCTGTCTTTCGCCAACCACGCTGCGACCTTGGGGAAATGATCGAGTGCTGCATCGGGATGCGTGAGCATATTGATATGGCCATAATCATGCAGGTTGCCATTTTTCCGGGAAAGAACGGTGTAGCGATAGTCCTGGTCGCCTGCCTCTACTATAAAGCGTTGTACGTCCTGCGGATGGCCTAAAAAGCGATCGCCTTCTGCGGCAATATACCAGGCGGGCGGCAGTTTGATCTGCTTGATGGCGGAGGCATAGTCAAAACCGTCGTCGGGATCGATCCAGGGCCCCGCTTTGACCCATTGTTTACTGTGGTTATGGGATTTCACCGTTTCATTGTCGGAACCGATCTTCAATTTGTCAGCCGGCAGATAGCCGATGACGCCGACCACCAGGGTGAACAACCATCGCCAGCCGAGATCGATCATCAGGAAACGGTCCAGGTTCTTCACCTGTACGCTGCGCTTGGTGCCGAAGTACACTAAAGAGCTTACCAGTCTCCGGTGCCCGGGAAATCTCGCCAGATAGGAGGATAGCAGTACGCCACCCCATGAATGCGCCAGCCAGTGTTGCGGCACCTCGCCACGCAGGTCAATGATGGCGTTGATAAGGGCCGGGATATCCTCGGTGATTGCCTCGGTTTGTCCGTAGCGCGAAGATCGATTTAACCTTGGTCGACTGGCGCCACGTCCACGCAGGTCGGCAACAAAGACATCGAAGCCCTTACCGGCCAGGTAGGGGGCCAGCCCTTTGCCGGATTCGGAATAAAAAATGCGGCCGTTCTCAATCGCGCCGTGGAGCATAAAGACCGGGGTGCCCTCAGGGTCACGGTGGATTCGCCTGAGGTGCAGCATGTCATCGCTTGATACCGGGATAAAATGCGATTTTTGTACTATCGGTCGCTTGATCGCCATTATATATTTCCGCTGCCGGTCAAAGCACACCGGCGTTTTTCACCGCTGTTCTGGCGGTCCCGTTAAAGCATGCCGCCTGGTATTCAAGCAGGAATAGCCGGCCTCCGTATCCGCGAACGGCGCGTACCGGGCTTGGGTGTAGTCTCCCCCCGCGGCATCGTTTATGGTTGATCTCCGCCCTGCCCGCCTTCGGGCTCCACCGATTTTGCTTTCCACAATTTGGTCGGGCGCCAAAGGCCCTCGGCGGCAAAGCGGCCCCAGCCCCAACGCAGCCAGCCGAGCAAGGCAAAGGCGAGCCACAGTGCCCAGGCCAGCATCAGCAGCCGGTAGCTCAGCAGTGGCACGGAGACCACCCAGGACTGCGGCAGCAGTGCATCGACACGGTCCTGATACCAGTTGAGGTGATAGGCCGTGGAGTTATTGCCGGCCACCTGCATGTCGGGCAGACCGAGCAGCCCGTGTTGCACGGCATGAAACAGCGTCGCCAGCGCCAGCACCGTCAGCAGCCCGAGGCCGACCTGAATGAGGTTAAAACGCGACTTGTCCGCGCCGGCGGTGAGTCTCTCACGCGCCCCAAACGCGAGCAGCCACCCCACCACGAGCAGCCCCAGCCACACCGAGGTCTGGCTGAGGCCGATGGCGAGCAGGAACCAGTGCCAGGTCTTTAGCGGGGTCAGCCGTACGCGACCCAGCCCGATCGCCACCAGGGCGAGCACCAGCAACACAGCCCAGAACAGCACCGCGGGCCCAAGCCGCGGACCGCCTGTCAACAATACCCAGCGATCATAGCCGAGGGTAATATTAATGTTGCTATTGACGCTGGGTGCGGCCAGATTGACCCGCGGCGTCTTGAACAACGTGCTCATGGTTTGCGGGGCGCGCCAGAGCAGCGTGACAGAGTGCGTGCCCGGGGTAACGGGCAGGGTCACCAAGCGCCCCTCCTGCCGAATGGGCTGCGCCGTGCCATCGATGCTGACCGATTGCAGTTCGGCATCCTCCGGCAGGGTCAGTGCGTGCTGTCCGCCGCGGCTGCTGCGCAGGCTAAGCCTCAACGTCGCCTCCAGGGCGCGTTGGCCCGGCGTGATCTGCAAATGCGTGCGGTCGATCGTCAGCGTGTTGCCGGCGACGCCCAGCGGGCGGGTTGCCGTGAGCGTAATGCGCTCACCCGCCCAGGGGCGCCATTCCGGTAACCAGTGGCCGTCGGGGTCCTGGTGGTGGATAACCGGAATACCGGACGCCTCCATGTGCCAGATCGGGCTGACGTCGGCCTTCCAGACCTCGACCCAGGCCGTGGACGAGGGCGCGGTCAGAATCAGGTCGGTTTGTTTTTTCAGCGCCGATTGCCAAGAGTACTCCGATTGTTGACCCGCAATGTTCACCAGGACCTTGCGGTCATTGACCCGGACCCCCTCGGTGGTCACCGACTCGCCCGGCAGCAGCGGCACCTCCAGCACCACGGCGGTGCCCGTTGGAGACACGCGCACCACCCGTGTCTCCACGTGCCAGTCGAGCCCGAGATGCAGCGTGCGCTCAACGCGTACAAACGGCGGCAGCGCGCCGGGTTCGAGCGAAGGCGCGTGCGGGCGGGCCGTATCGGTGGCGGTGCGGGTGAGTTGCAACTGCGAATCGGCGAGACCGTCCTCGTGCACCCCGTCCACGGCCCAGCCCTTGGCCTTGAACTCCACGCGGTGCGGCTTGAGCGCGAGCGGGAGCTGGACGCTGTCGCGAGCCGGAAGCGGCCCGGAGAGGCTTATCTGGTGCCGTCCGCGGGTCACTTGCAGCCAGACCTGACCGCCGTTGTCACGGAACAGGCCCTTGGCCGGCGCCCCATCCACCATCACGCGCGCGGGCAGCCAATGGTTGGCGTGGGCCGGCAGCGGTATGGCGACGTTCTCCTGCGCGTGGATCTCCAGGCGCAGCTGCAGGGCCCGCGGTGTGACCTCGAGTAACATCCGGGGCACCTGGGCGCAGTGTGGCAGGCACACCGGTGGTTCCAATAGCCGGGTCTTAAGCTCCTTGAGCACGGCCGGATCGGGAAACTCCGCCCGCGCCTCCTGGATCGGCAGGCAAAGCAGCACCGCGGCGAGTATTGGCACGGTTGCACCCCCTGCCCTTTTCCAAGGTAAACCGCCGGTGGGCAGTACGTCGATGCCGAACATCAGCAGGGCCAGCCATGCGAGCAGGCCCACGCGCAGCAGATTCAGCACGAGATTGGTGGCCGGCGAGAACAACACCAGTTTGACCTGCTGGTCGTGCGCCACAGGCCCATTCCAGCTGAAGGCCACCGAGGTCCATTGCCAGCGCGGCAGCCCCGGGCCGGTCTGGATATTGGCCCTGGGATCGATCTCGCCCAGCCTCAGATTTTGTTGCGTCAGTGAGCTCGGTTTCAGCGCTTGTTTAAGCAGTTTGGATTCCGGGCGAGCATACCGTTCGGGTTTCATCTCTTCGAGTGTTTCGAGCGGCGCTTCCGCGATTTCCATCTCGGTCCCGCCGAACATATTGAAGCCCGCACGCTCCGTGCCGAAGGTTAACCACGGCCGTTCCAGCTGCGGATACAGCCCGACCCGCACTTCGTTGATCATGAAGGGGATGGCAATGACGACCAGCGCGACCAGGCTGAGGTTGCGGTAACCGTGCGCCCAGGAGCGCAGGCGTCCTTCGGGCAACACCCGCAGCAGGGCGATGGCCGCCAGCAGGTTCAACCACACGTATTGCGGCGCGTACGCCTGGTGCCAGATCAAGCCCACGGTCACCAGTGCGAGCACGCCGACATAGCGGTTCCACAGCCTTGCCGCCGCCAGGGCAATGATCAGCACCACAAACAGATCCAGCAGCGTCCAGCGTTGCACCCAGCTGTCGGGGACATTGTCGCTGCCGGTCGCGGAAAACAGCTGCCAGCCTGGCGGGAGGTTCAAGGTGGCGCGTACGCTCTGAAATTCGTGGTCCCAGCCGACGGCGGGTACCGCACCGATATCGCCGTGATAGCGACTGTCGGCCGTGAGCTGTATCGCCCCGCGGCGTACCTCCACGCCGCGCCTGGCGGCGCCGGGCAGTGTGGTGATGAACTGTGGCTGGCCGTCAATGAGCACGCGTCCCAGGGCGATCGCCGGGTTGGTTTCCAGTCGCCATCCCCGGGTCATGCTGCCGCTGATCTGGTCCATCACGGTGTAGCCGGTGCCCTCAAAATCAAGCCACAGCGTGCGGTTGAGATTCAGCCTGTCGGGTGTCGGATCGGGATCGCCCCGGCGGATCACATTGAAAGCCAGCGTATCCTTGGGATGCACATGATAGGCGGGCAGCTGTTGCCAGTCGTTGGGCAGATTGGTTTGACGCGGGTCGATACTGGGCACGCCTTCGACTTCGACCAGACGCAGGTGATTGCGCGCATCGAATACCCAGACTTCCTCTTGGGGCCAGGGTTCGGCTGAGCCCTCGAGCGCTAAGTAGGTCTTGGGCGCGGGGTGGCGGGCCGTCAATTCCACGTGCCAGCGCCCGGGGCGCACCTGCAGTCGCAGTCGCCCGTCGGGTTCCAGCCGCGCGGGCAGCCGGCTTGAAAGCCGCAGCGGGATAAAGCCCTGGAGCAAGACCCGACCCAATAGCACCTCGCGCTGGGCACCGGCCACCTCCAGGTCGATTCGGGTCACCACCTGCATGGGGATCTCATCGATAATGCGGCGAAAGACCCGCAGCTCAAGACGGTCGGCGAGGCCCTCGCGCGCTGATTTGCCGGTGTCGCGCTGACGCAGCCAGAGCTGGCCCTTGGTGTTCACATCGGGAAATGCGATAGGCCGGCCGTTGACGTTGAGCTTGACCACACCGGTGTCCGGCGGAATCGCTAATGTCTCGGGCAGCCGGTCCCACAGAAACTCCCCGCGGATGCGGTATTTCCCCGGAGACAGCCGCACGCTGGGGGCGCCGTGCTGTCGCGTGACCACGGCCGGGGAGCCGTTCAGCGTGACCCCCTGGGGCCAGCGTTCGGTATCCCCGGGCAGCGCCACCCAGCTTTCGCGATACACCTGCCATAGTTGCGAGAACCGGCCGACGCGGTCGTCCAGCTTCAGCTCGAGCCGGGTCGGCCAGGCGCAGCGGCGCTGCTTGGCGTCATGATAGAGAAACGGACAGCGCCATTGCTCCTCGCCGTGCAATACCCATTCGACCCAAGGCTTCAATGGGTCGGGCACTTTGTCCGGCGATAACGGCGCCGCCTGGACGCAAAAGCCCGTCAACCACAAGGCAAGCAGCACGAACAGCCGAGCGAGGGTCATGGCATCCCCTTTGTTATCGGTGTTATCTGGTTTGTCGGACCAGTCGTCTTGTTATTAACGTATATTCCAAAGTATAGGGGTTATCTTTTATAGGTCGAATAACTTATAGGTCGAATAACTGCCTCGGCGATCGTGGCCCATGCAGGTCGGTGACGGCGGTTTAGAGGAAAATGAAGGGATTCGATGCTGTCAGTGCAGGGAAGACCTGCCGGTGAACACGATTTCCGCATCCACCGGCAGGCGGTAAGTGCGCTCAGAACCGGATGTGGGTCGAGGTATTCAGGGTATGGCGTGTGCGGCCCCAATCATCGATGTGGAAGCGGGTGAATGGCAAGCCGGTTTTCTTGAAGAAGTTCTTCCAGCCGATGCGCTCGACCCATTTATTCATGCGTTCCCACTCGCGCGCATCCTCTTTATAGGTCTTGATGATGGCCGCGGCCTCGGGCCAGCGCGGGGGGTTGTTGGGAATGCCGACGGCCGTCTTTTTTTGTAATAGGCAGCTCTTCTATCCGGACCGGATACCGTCGCCGTGCCTAGAACGTGACTCGTCGGGCAGCTTGGCGATCAGCAGCTCGATCACAAAGGATCCCCGAACTCAATGAGCCAGATTTGCCAATGAACCGTTGCCGTAGTCTCGTCGCCGAAGTCCCGCCCGATGGTTGCCAACATGCTCTTACCATCCGGACTGATGTCGCAGATGATTGTAACCGCGCGCCATCCCTGGTACTCGGGAGCAGTCGGGTCATTAAAGTAGGTCAGACGTTCCTTATTGGAGCCATCCAGGTTCATTATCCAATAGTCACGCTCAACCGGCTGGCCAACCCAATCCCGGTCAAAATCCAGGGGGTAGCGCGAATCCTGGTTCGTCATGTAGACGATCTTACCCGAGGGCGCGATGCAGGCCCCCTCCTCCCAGACATCAGGGGTGTTGGTCAGGTTGATGACAGGGCCGATGGCCGTGTGCAGCAGGTATAGATCCATACCGTACTCATGTTGACCGTCAAGATTGCCGGCGACGAGGAGCAGCTCTGGGGTTAAGACCTCCATTGCCGTGACATAGGTACCGACCGACGGTGTGAAGAGGACTCGCTCATTTTGGAGCATGGGACCAGAGACTCCGGTGAGAAAATCACCTGCCTTGAGTCGCCACTTGCCCCAGGCGTTGTTGCCACCTGGCTCGTAGCGCTCAGTCCAGATCAGCGTCGAGTTATCGGGCGCAAAGCGTGGATTAACTGTCGCTATGGCGGGCACGCCATCGTCTACGCTTTGTTTTATCGGGACATCCGTCAGTTGCCAGAAATTCCAGCCATTCGTAGCCCACAGGTTATTGAACAACCCTACGCCTGGTTCACCTAACGGTACCTGGCCATATGGCGACAGGTAACTGAGAAAATGTTCCATCTCCTGGGAGATAAACACGATGTAATCGCCGCTGTAACGGTAGATGCCGTTTCCGTTGTGTCGCTGATTGATTGGTTTATTTTCTGTCAGGCTGGCGATAATTTGCCCCGTCTTATCGGAAGTGTACAAGTCATAGTGCCCGTCGAGATTTCTGCGATCGAACACGAATTGACTGCCATCTAACAACCATTTGGGACGTGCACCTGATGATTGGATCAGGGTCATTTCTACAATTCGCGGATTGGCAAATGCAGCCGCCGAGGACGTATTCTCCACCGACAGTGCATCGCTGCTGTGAGATGACGCCCACAGGGTCAGGTACAGGATTGAGATAGTGGTGACAATTTGACGGTTCACGGTTGCACCCCGCACTTTTAAGTATAATTCCGACATTGGTTACAATCTTCGTGTTCTGAAATTCGACCTCCTGGGTTCCAGGCTTCAAAAATATGTTAACCGCACTCAATGATCCCCTGTAAGGTTTGGTGTGGCAAGCCCAAGCGCCCTGGCGCCGGAATCGTAAGTGGTGAACACGATCCGCGGTTCGCCGTCTTGCATCAATATTGGAAACTGTCCTGCAGTAGAAGGCCATCCAATATCCGGGATATTCACCTTCCACAACAAACCATTGTTTACAAGATTGATCGCAATGATGTAGGTAGAACCTTGATAGACTGCCGTTGCTGATAAGAGCATAACCGGCTCAGTCTCTGTCCCAGCCACGGTTATTACCGAAAGGGGAACATGTGTTCCAAGTTCTCCAATGAGACCATCCACATTGATGCCCTGGATAATCCCACCCCCAAGTTGTTCATACCGCAGCAACCATGGGCTGAAGCGGGTGTACACCCAAAAGCCACCCAGGGGTCTTGGATCTTGTGCGAAGGAAGCCACGATCTGACTAAGCACCCTTTTGCGCCATAATTCCATGGGAAAGGTCCCATAGTCTCGTACTGCAAATATGTGCGGTGCCTTTTCGGCCCCGGGCCGTGGGCGATCTCCATCGAAATAAACGACGTTATTGATTAATAAAGGACTTGCACCACTCCCCCCGCCAAATTCGAAATGCCATGCAAGCCTCAACCTGTCGCTTTCGTTTAAAGCATCACGATCGACGTCCACGGCTGCCAGCCAGGCAAGATTATCGCTATCCGTTATTCCATTTATTTGATGATAGGTTGAGACGTAGATTCTGTTTCCACGCACGGCCGGCGTGTTGACCGTTTCAAAGAATCCGGGGTCACTTTCGTTTATCCTAATGTACAGCGTTCCGAGGAGTGTCCCGTCATTACTGTCGAAGGCATAAATGGGGCCCCTGAGCGTGGCCAGAATGATAACACCACTTTCTGTGACGACAGGACTAATGGGAACGCCTCCTTCCGAAAGATCTGAACTCCACAAGACCTCACCCTGCGCATTAAACCGCAACACCTTGGCATTGTCGCACGCGACAATATCACCATTGTTGAACAGCAATGGGGCTGATGTGTATGCCGTGGTGTTCAACGCACCGCCCGAGTGCCATAAACGATTCCCATGGTAATCGTAGACCACGAGGTTATCCCAGATACCGCTGTACGTGCACGCTGCCACAGTACCGTTTCCCGAACAACCGATACCCAGGCGCGAGCCAGCGCTTTCGCCAAGCAGGTCATTCCGATGCCACACTTGCACCACGTTACCCGTTGGCGCCGGCAGCTTAACCAAATCAGACATCCGAGGATCGCAGTGCGCCATGGGACATCCCGCCACGGGAAGGAGTGCGTCGAACGACTCGGCAAAGCCATCAGCGACGACAAGAAGGAGCACGAGGTAAAGTGAAACGCATGCTGGGTAGTGTCTGTTGATCTTTAAGTTCATAATGATCTCCTCCGTTTGATCGTAGCGATGGGCGCCCGCCTGGGCGAGCCCAACCCGGGACGTCACGCGGGAATTCTCAGCGGCTCCCGCACGTCGCGTCACACGGGTGAGCGCTAACATGGCATACGCCGGAACAGCGCGGCACCTCCTTTCAAGGCCGGTATAGGCTCTGCATCCGGAATGAACGGTATACGGCAGCATTAGAGTAAAGTACAAAGTTCCTTTCCCCGTTCGGTAATAGCTCGATGGACTCGGCAAAGGGGACATCGCGCGTGCCCAGAAAGCCACTGTTGAAATGGTAGTTGCCGTTAGAGAGACGCTGGGCACTGCCGAGTGCAGAGGCATACCCCCCGAGATCGAAATTGTATATCAGTGTTGCCGTGAGCGCGGTTTCGTCCAGCAGCCATGCCTGCCCCCGACTGTTGCCACCGATCCCCTCTGACCCCTCCACACGCGTGTTCCCGTTGTCGTACAATGCAAGCAAACCATTCTCGATCTCCGCGTCGTGCTGATGGGAAAACCAAGGCCATGCGTCGTCCGAAACCGCCGTGAAATCCCCATCCCTTCCTAAACGCCAGAGGACCTCACCAGAACCCATGCCATCGCGAAAGTCGATCTTGATCACCCAGTCCTGATGGCGAAAGGATATCAGCAGGCTACCATCCTCGGGCACATAGTGCAGGGAGTTTGCGTGCAACCAGTCATTGGCCACCTGATCCAGAAACAAAGGCGGACATCCGGGTCCCTCAGACTCGCACACTTGCCCCAGAATTGCCTTCCTGCTGGGATCCAGGAAATCGAATGCATTCCATGCCCAGGTCACCTGGAAGTTTTCGTCGAGGTCAATGATCATATCACCAAGAACGTTCACCGGTCCGGGGCCCTGCACGTCGTTGAGGATGCGTTCCACCGAGCCAAGCACCACGGTATGGCCGTTCGGAAGCTTGATTGCCTCGTGATGAAAGGAACCAATAGGGTCTTGGCCCATGGCTGTCAGCTGCCAGCTGACGTGGCGGGCATTGGTCTCCCGGATGATGTTACCCGCCAGATCGATCTCCCTTAGTATCTGGTCACTAAAGAACTCGCTCCTGCGGACCAGCATGCTGCCTCCACCAATAGGTCGCAACACAGCCGGGCCGATCTCCGGGTAGTACCAGATCACATTTCCCTCGAGGTCCGTTGCCATGGTGATCTCTTGAGGCCGCAGGTACGTGGACAATAGCACACCATCGGTTAGACTCGTTTGGAGATCGGGAGGATCAGTGATGGCGAACTCCTCGAAAAGCCCCTGCGGAACCCCTGTGCGAAAGGTCAAAAGTGGCCCGCGTTCTATGCCGCCGCCGATTAGCCGTTCCTGTTGGAGAACGTACGTGGTATTGCCGCGCATTCCTGCCACGTAGAAGTTCAGGCTCTTCGAGTTGCAGGGTTTGAAGGACGTGGTCTGCCAAAATATACCGTTGACCCGCCGGAAGCGGATCCACATGATGCCACCGAAGCATGACGGAGCGCTATACAGCGCCACGAGCGGGTGGGAAGTCGCGGTAGCTGCGGGAAACCCGCTGACACGCGAGATGATCTCGTAAGGCACCACCGCCACCGCTAACTCATCCGCTTGAGGAATGGTAGCTATCACCCGCAACTCATACATGCCCTCCTCTAAAGTTACCCAACCGAAATAGGACCAAATGCTGAAGTCCCGAAGCAGTCGCCACTCGCCACCAAGGGGGCGAACGGCGAACTGGTACACAGGGAGCGCATCGCCAGCACCTTCAACGGACGCGCCCAGTGTGACCTTTGTGCCGACCGGTTGCCCCGAAGGAATGGATGTTGTCAGGCTGACTGATAACTGCGCGTGAGCCAGCGGCAAGCCTGCAACGAGCAGAAAGGCGGTGAAGAGCAATCTAGGTAAAAAACAAGTCGCAATGTAATCTATCACGTTTCTTCCCCCCCTTGGAGACGTTCACCCTTACGAGATTCCGCCCCCCGCGCAGTCCTGTTGGGCCTTTATGGTTTCGACGAACGCGGCATCCTTTCAGACTGCCGAAACCATCATCGTTCCTTGGCTACTTCAAGACTAAGGTCTGACTCCGTGGTTTAGTCACTATACGCCTCACAAGCCCAAAATAGAACTTTTCGAAGACCTCGCCTGGAATATATCGACGAAGACCGACAATCAATTTGGCCTTGAGGCCGACGATATAGCGCAGCCTCGGGCGGCGTTTCGACAATATTCTTAGGGCGGTCTCTGCAACGTCCTCTGGTGTAAAGCGATTCTTCTCGAGCATGGTATCAACAATGTGCTCGTGCTGGCAGAACCATTTGTAGTAAACGCTTTTGGGATCCGTCGCTGCTTTGGCTCGATTCCGATTAGTAGAAAAATTCGGTGTCTTGACCAATCCGGGCTCCAACAATGAAACGTGAATACCAAATGGTGCTACCTCCTGTGACAGGCACTCACCAAAGCCCTCGATTGCAAACTTGCTGGATGCATAGCCACTGATGCTCATGGTACCAATCCGCCCTGCCACAGAGGTCGTTAATAAAATCCTGCCGCTCCGCTGCCTGCGCATATGAGGCAGGACTTGTTGAACCACGGTCATGGTTCCAAAAACATTGATCTCGAATACCTCGCGAATCTCGGCCAAAGTCAGGTCTTCAAAAAAGCCCCGTAAGGTCATGCCGGCAAAATGAGCCAACGCGTCGAGCCGCTTCGACTCGTCCACAATCCGGGAAACGACCTCTTTGACCTGTTTCTCTTGTGTGACATCCATCTCAAGCACCTGGATTTCAAGACGTTCTTCGGCGGCCGATGCACGCAGGACAGCCGCTTCCGGTTCGTTTCGGACAGACCCGTAGACGTGAAGGCCTTCTCGAGCAAGCCGCAGCGCCGTCGCCAATCCCAAGCCCGAACCCGCGCCTGTGACCATAACTACTGGCTGAGATTTTTCACTTGTCATCATGGAGCCACCACCTCATCAAAAGATCTAGCGTATGTGGGGACCTTCTGGCCCCTGGTTTAGAGACGCCTGTATTTTTTCCAGCGAGTTGCGGTCCAAGCGATAACCGCGTACGAGAGCAGCGGCCCCAATCAAAAGTATTGCGGGTACCACGCCATAGACAATACCAAGCCGTTGTTGTGCCACGGCGGATTGCTCAAAGGTGCCCGGAATCAGCCCGACAAAATGCTGCACCAAGAGCCCTCCAAGTAACACTGACACGCCTGCCGCGATCTTCTCGCCCAGATTAAATATTCCAAAAAGTATGCCTTCACGACGCAAGCCCGTCGAAAGCGCGTCTTCGTCCGAGATATCCGCCAGCATTGAACCCGGCAAGACCCAAACCGCACTGGCAAAAATTCCGCCTAACGCATTTCCCACGTACAATGGCATTGCATTGCCCACACCGAAAAGATTGCCTTCACCAACCAGGAAATAAGCGCTAAGCAATAAAGTTGCTGTACAGAGAATCGATACGATATACAGCTGGTGTTTGTCAAACCTTTTGGATAACCAGACCCAAATAAATACGCCGACAAGAGCGCCAACGTAAAAGCAGGCCTGAATCCGGCTAATGGTGCTGCTTTCACTCAATTGTGCATACCAGTTGTAATAGTGAACTGATGTGACCGATGTGAGTACCACTGCGAGCAGAAACAGCGAATATGAGCTCCAGGCAAGCCGGAAAGATCGATTTTTCAACGCGGCCAGGAATCCGTGAAAGAAACGCCCCTGCCGCGCCACATCTTTCTCGGCAACTTGAATGGACATCCGGTGTCTCATCGTACCGAAAATGGCCACAAAACCCGCCACGCTCATAATGAGACCAAAACTCAGCCCCATTTTGGGATAACCGGAATAGTCGAGCTTAGGGTCGACTCCGGGCATTGAATCGGGGAAAAAGAGTATAAACGACAAGCTGGCCGCCAAAAGCGTCCCGATCAAACCGAAAAACGACCGTACCCCGACAATTACGGTACGCTCATGATAATCGGAGCTGAACTCTGCGCCGAGGCTCAGATACGGTATCCGGTAGATCGCGCTCGCCGTGCGAAACAGCAGCGTGGTGATTAGAAGCCATAGAAAGAGGTAAGTGACGCTCAAATCCCGCGGGGGGCTTAACAGCAGCCAGAAACTGACTCCCATGGTGCAGGCCCCGAGCAACATGTAAGAATGACGCCGACCAAACCGGCTTTGGCTACGATCCGAGCGATGGCCGATATAGGGGTCAAGTATCGCATCCCAAACGAGGCCGACAGCGGAACCGATCCCTACAAGCACACCGGGTAACTCCATTACCGAGTTGTAAAAGAAAAGGATAAAGAGCCCGAAAAGCACCATGCTGATGGTGATTGAGATCTCGCCGATACCATAGAAGATCATGGCGCCAACAGGAAAGCGGGACGTTTTCGCGGTTGTATATTGCATAGAATTTTTTTGATTCATGGACTTCGTCCGAGGGACGTTATGCTGGTGTATCAATCCTTAGAAAATGCGGGCGCTTTTGTGCCGGGCCACAAAATATCAACCAATGTACAGTGATACGCGTCACTCTTGCTTAACATTTAACAAAATCCAGGATATGTTCGATGATCATCTCCGGCTGTTCGAGCGGTCCGAAGTGCTCGCCCCCCGGAAGCAATACAGGGGTGCAGTTGGGCAAGGCTTCTCGCAAGAACTCGTAACTACCCAGGAAATATGAATTTTCACCATAGACAAGCAGCGTGGGCGTTTCGATTTTTCTAACCGCACCCAAGGTCAAACTTCCCACCACCTCGTAGTCACTCACGAGTGACGTATTATTGATCAGCTCCAGCAGCCGCCCCCGCTTTCTCGGCAATCCCCTGGCCGGACCGTAGAACTTTGGCGTCTCCAGGCTTACTTTCAGCAAATAGCGGAAATCAGTGCGCTTCTCCGGAGGAACCTCGAATCCCGCCTCTTTAAGCCTGCCCACCCAATAGGTCCAACCCCCCCAGTGGTCCTTTTTGCGCTCTTCCACCAGTGCGGGCAACCCGGGCTCCAATGCCAGCAGTGTCTTCACACGATCTGGGTGAAGCAGTGCCAGATGCATACACACGTCCGCGCCATAGCTGTGACCTAAAATGTGCGCACTCTCTATATCGAGCGCGTCGAGCAGCGCCAGGAGATCCGCGGCGAGTGCTTCGGAGGTGTAACCAGACGGAGCGATCTCACTGTAACCGTGCCCTCGCATATCCAATGTTGTTATCCGGTACCCGGCCTTTCGCAGCGCGGGACCGATCTTGAAGTGCCAGACCGCCAGGTTGCCGAGCAGGCCATGCACCATCACGATGTCCGGCCCCTCGCCGTTCGTGATGTAATGCATCTTTATTCCATTCACTTCAATAAAAGCCATTTAACTCTTTCCTGCCTAGATAAGCTTTGCGCGTAAGCGCGGGAGCGCCAGCAAGGTTATATTTATTTCTCTGGCCATGACTAAGTACGTACACGCGTTTATCGTTCTAACTCAGTTGAGTTCGCACAAAATCCACCAGTTCGCTGATAGAAAGGTCGCGCCTTTCCTTGCCAAGTTCCGCCAGCAATTCCGCAAACGGCATTTGCTTCTCAAAGTGTTTCTGGACGGCCGTTCCAAAGACGACGGCATCCAGTGACTCGAATCCCAGCTCCGAGAAAAGAAGTGTCTCCGAAGTTATGGGCTTCGAGTAGTCCCAGTCCTGGGCCAAATTCTTAATCAGCCCCATAACCTCTTCTTCTACCTGTCCTCTGCTGTATTCCACTGTACTCATCTCCTGTGTTTGAAAAAGTGGCGAGCACATAATCACCGGCCCGACCCGTCTTACATGTCTGTGGTCTTCCCGCGAGCTCGGGATGGGCGTTTGCCAGACTGCCCGACAGCCTCAGCGCGAGCTCACCGGTCTCCGTATCCGCCTCCGCGATTTCGATGGATGTCATGCCACTGAGACCGCTTCCGACAGCCTTGGCAAGGGCCTCTTTCGCGCACCAGAATCGCAGTCGCCACTCGGGCAAGGCGGCCTCGTTGAAACCCGCAAGAATCTGTAGTTCGCGATCGGTAAACGGCACCTGAGTCACTGCCTCACCATGAGCCTGGATCGATTCCACATCCACGCCGATAAGCGCGTTGGGCTGGTCCGAGGCCAGGGCCAGCGCGACCTCTCCGCTGTGCGAGATCGATACCGACAGTTCAATATCCTTACATGCCGGATCCAGGATCTTGACTCTGGGTATTCCGGATTCTTCCGCCAGAATCTCAATATCGGCGGGCAGGACGTTGGCCCCTCTTGCATCGCGCAACAGATATCGCGCGGCATCCTTGGCGGCCACCCGACCGAGCAGCCAATGCCGCCGGTGTTTTTCCGAGCGCCCAAGGGCATTCCAGACCTCTCGCTCCGTCTTTCCCAGGACCAGGTGGGCCAGCACTTTGGTCCAGATCGCATTATGCGATTCGAGAAACTCGGAAGAGAAAATTTCCAGAATACAAACAATGACTCGATCGTGGACAAGATGACTGTCCAGATTCAATCTTCTGCTCAGAAACGCCTCCGCCGGTGAGACCCGCAGTCTCAGAAACTCCTCGGGGAGCTCGAAACGGCGGTCTTCCCAACCCAGTAGACGGTAGACGAGCTTTCCGTCCGCGTTGACGACGTCAATGTCTGAAGTAAGTTGATTCCGGCCAAATGTCTTGGCGGACACCGTACATGAAAGCCGTGTCCCGGGCGCCAGGGGTGGCGCGAAGACTTCCAGTTCCCTCAGTCGGTAAGGAAAAATATCGTACCCGCTTGCCATCACCTCGCGGGTCCAGAAGGCGACGACCTGTCCGGTGGCATCCAGAATCACCGGGTCGGTGACAAACGCGGGATTTTGGTAAGACTTGAACAGACCCGCTCGTGAAAGCACCTCGAGCGTGGCTTTGGTTCCATTGTCTGCCGTTCTGTCAACCGAGGCCACGGCGCGAAAGGCAGGTCCGTGAAACATGCCCTCACGGTAGAGCCGGTCTGACGACCAGGAGGAGTCCCTTTCCTTGTCCAGTGGCATGTGCGCAATCGGACCTGAAGACGGATAACAATCGCCCAGAATCATGGTGCCTTCCAGACACACCGGACCTGTCTCACCGTCTGGGCGAACCTCATACAACTGTGTCACGACTTCATCCGGTCTCGACGGATCGGTTTCTCCCCGCAACTCAAGCAAGGGACCGGAGTCCTCAATCGTGATCCACCGATAGGCCCGCACTTCCCGCATCCCGATCAGTACCTTGCCTGGTTTTAATAGCACGGCGCACTCGGCCAGCATTTCCATGCTAAGGGTCAGCGGCACGAGGGGGAGCGAAAGTAGGTCGGGATCGGCGGCGGAGATGTTGCGGCCGAGCGTATGGTCCTTTAGCAGCAGATCTTCGTCAAGCGTGATTCGCCGACGAAGTCGGATTCTCGATCCGGATTGCTGCTCCACTACCTCTCCGGCGAAAGGTAGGCGAGCACCCGGTGCATCGGCCGTTTCGGGCGCCACGGCCTTTGCCGGTTCATCGGCTTTGCTGGCTGCTTTGCGAACCTCTAAAAGTCGATTCATCACGACTCTTTGCGTATCCAGGAATGTTTCCATGGTCTCGAAATGTTGTTGCAGAACCTGCCCGACCGGTTGTGTGCGATCCCGCGTATCGCTTCGGTGTGTGGCCGGAGCCGAGGCGGTCTTGCCTGCAACCGCTGTCGCGAAAGCGTCGCTAGCGGTTGCTCCCGGCTGCTGCGGCCGTTGCGGGCGCGAGGTCAGCCTGAAACTGGCGGGCAATTTGAAGGGCTGCAAGCCAAGATGCAGCTTCATCGCGCCGCGGCGACGTCGCGGCTCCGAGGACTTGCCCAACTCCACCTGACGCGGGGACCGGCGCCTGAAAAGATAGTCGAGATTAACGGTCGCGCCGTGCGCGACCAGTTGTCCAACGGCATGCAGAAGCTGGCTGATACCCGAGGCATGGTCGACGTTAGAGGGGATCGCGCTGAACTCTCTTCCTCTGAGAATGTCCGCGATGAAGCCGGACAGCACGTTCTTGGGACCGACCTCCACGAATATGCGGATCCCGTCCTCGTAAAGCTTCTCGATGGTCTCCCGGAATCGAACGCGATTCGACCATTGGACCGAGGCCAGGTCGCGGATACCGTTGGCATCCTCTGGACAACGGTCCGCGGTCACGCACGAGTACAGCGCGCAGCGCGGCGCGGCGATGCTCAAGCGATCGAAGTACCGTCGTAAGGCATCGGAGAACATGCTAAAGCGAGGCGTGTGATAGGCCCGGCTGAAAGGCAGTACCTGGCACACGGCGAGATTCTGTTGCAGAAATTCTGTCACTTCTCCGGCCATTTCCGGCGCGCAGCCGAGAACGATCTGGTGCGGGCAGTTGTCCATGGCAATATCGACCAGGCCTTCCCGGCCGTTCGTCACTGATCTGATCATTTCAGGGTCGGCACCGCCGACCGCGAGCAACACCGCCTCGGGTATTTGCACCGTTCGGCAGAGCTCCTGGTAGACGGCATTCACGCCCAGGACGTGTCCGATGAAGTCCGCTTCGCTTTTGACCTCGAGTGCGCCCGAGGCCAAAAGCGCCGAATGCTCGCCGGTGCTGTGACCCAGCATGGCGTCGGCTTCAATCCCCAGATTCCGCAGCAGCGCCAGCATCGCCTGACTGGCCGCAAAGACCGCCTCGGCGCCCAGGTCCATGTCCCAGATGCGGGTCTCGGCACCCTCCTCATGGGTTTCACCTGGCTGCAATGGCGGAAAGATCACCTCGGTAGGCAGGATGTCTCGTGGGTGCTGGCTGAATGCACGGTCCACCAGCTCGAAGGCCTTGCGAACCTCGGGAAAGTGCAGACAGAGATCGCCGAGCATGCGTGGATATTGGGAGCCCTCCCCCGGAAAGACAAAGGCCAGACCGGACTCTTTCGCCAGGCCTTGCGCAAAATAATACACACCCGTTAGGTCCTTGATGCGCTGCACCTGAGGATCTTCCAACCTGCCGGCCGCCATTTGAAGCTTCTGACCCAGGTCCTCGAGCGACCTGGCGATGATGGCCACCCGTTCCTTGCCTGAGGCGTGCTGATTCAGCGTATAGGCGACATCGATCAGCGCGAGCTCATGGGACTGGGAGATCAGCTGACACAGATCCCGCAGCCGTTGCTGCAACTGGATCCGGTCGGCCGCCGAGACGATCACGAGCTCGCACTCCCAGTTGTGGTGGAAGGAGGGAAGCGTGGACTCATCGGCCTCCGTGTATTCTTCCAATACGGCGTGGGCATTGATGCCACCGAATCCAAAGGCATTCACGCCGGCCCGGCGAGGCTCGCCCGTGGACTGGAACCAGGGTCGGGGCTCAGAGTTCAGATAGAACAGACCGCTTTCGAGATCCAGCTCGGGGTTCGGCTCCTCACAATGCATGGTGGGCGGTAACACCCGTTGGTAGAGCGCGAGCGCCGCTTTTATCAGACCGGCGATGCCGGCGGCCGGTAAAAGGTGGCCGATCATCGACTTGACCGACCCGACGGCACAGGCGGGCAAACTCCTCTTGCGTGGCCCGAACACGGTCTGCAAGGCCTGCAATTCCACGGCATCGCCGACGTTTGTGCTTGTGCCGTGGGCCTCGATCAGGCCAATGCTCGAGGTCGCCACCCCGGCATTGTCATAGGCACGCCGCAGGGCCAGCACCTCCCCTTCCAATCGGGGCGCCAACAGACCCAGTGCGCGGCCGTCGCTGGCAATGCCGACACCCTTGATTACCGCATAGCACTTGTCCCCATCGCGTCGCGCGTCTTCCAGTCGCTTCAGGACGACCATGCCTACTCCCTCCCCAAGGATGGTGCCGTCGGCGTGACGATCAAAGGGCCGGATCTGTCCCTGGCGTGAAATGGCATCCAGTTGGCAGAAGATCATCAGGATGGGAGGCGGGGTGGACGCGTGCACGCCGCCCACGACTGCAAGATCGCAACGCCGGCTCAGCAGATCCCGCATTCCCAGATCGACCGCGACCAGGGAAGACGCGCAAGCGGCGTCGACGATGAAATTGGGTCCCATCAAGTCCAGTCGGTTGGCGATTCGTCCGCTGATGATATTGGGGACCAGCCCGGGCGCGGTTTCCGCGGTGAAGGGAGGCAGGCTGGCCACCAGATTCTGACGGATCTGCTCCAGCTCCTCGTCGGTATGTTCAGGATGGAGCTGCTTCAGCAGGCGCAGCGCCTGCTCTATCGCCAGTCCGTGTTGGACCACGGTGGCATTGCCGCGATTGACATAGGTACCGCGGCCAATGATCACCTCGGTCGCTTCGCGGTCAAAGTCCCGGTCGAGGTAGCCGGCATCGGCCAGGGCCTCCCGGGCGATGCGCAAGGCGAGAAAATGATCGGGTTCCGTGCCGTCTATCGAGGACGGTGTGACCCCATGTTCCAAGGGATTGAACTCCGCCAGATCACCCAGATAACCGCCGCGGACACAGTAGATGCGGGGACCGCGGCCGTCTTG
>CAMYII010000074.1:0-16593 GCA_947258385.1 Acidiferrobacterales bacterium | reverse complement strand
AATGTTTTCCCAGTAGCTTTGCAGCGTTGGAGCGCCCGGGAACAGGCCGGCCATTCCGACAATGGCCACGTCGCCGCTTTCAGGAGTCGGCGCCGAGCTGCTTCTTTTCGATCGGGAACTGGCCATCTTCGCTCCACACCTTGCCGCGCGACGGTCCGTCTGCGGCGGTTTCGACTTTCAGGCTCGGCAGAACCCGATGCCGGGCCCAAGGGCCATTGCCCACCACAACGACGACATTGTCCTTTTGCCCGCGCTCGATTTCCTGCTCCAGCGCGAAACAGCCGCTCTCGGGGGAGACGACTTCTATGCCTGCCGCGGAGAACTGCTCGCGGATCCCCGCCGTCACCATACCGCGCTTGTCCCAGGGACCCCAGTTCACGGCGACCACCCTCCCCTTCAGCTTTGATCGTGCCCAGAGTGCCAGAGCGTTCAGAATGCCGTTGGCCGCCCCGTAGTCGATCTGCCCCCGGTTGCCGAAGGTGGCGGTCACCGACGACATCAACAATAGCAATCTAAGGCTGTTCAAGCGCAGTCGCTTGAACAGAACGAAGCTGCTGTCGGCCTTGGTGTGCAAAACCCGGTCAAAGGACTCCGGCACTTTGTCTTGCAGTAACTTGTCCTCGATAACCCCCGCGCCGTGGATGACCGCATCCAAGCGCCCATGCCTCTGATAGATCTGGTCGATGAAACGCCCGAACCCGTCTTCGTTGCGCACATCGACTTGATGGTATTCCACCTTGGCCCCGTGACCGGCCGCGAGCTTCAGCGTGGTCCGTATTTCGCGTTCACGCATCAGCCGCCTGTAGGCCTCCTCGACGGCAACCACCTTGGCCCTTGGATCATCGACGGCAATGGACGAGGCGAGCACCGATTTCAGCACATGTGGATCGGTCACGCCGAGCGTCAACGGGGACTCCGCGGTGGGCGGCTCGCTGGTTCTACCAATGAGAATCAGCGTGGGATGATAGGCCTTGGCCAGATGGACCGCGATTTCCGCGGTGATGCCTCTGGCGCCGCCGGTGAGCAGAAACACCCAGTCCGGATTTGGCCGCTCGCTCTGCAAGGCCGTGCCCTCTCGCTCGCGCAACGATGATGCGACGGGCACGACCGAAAGCCGGCGTCCCTCCTCGTATAGGAGCTGGAAATACTCGTCCCGGGCCGTAAGCTCTTGCCAGACAAAGGCGTCGACGTCCGCATGCCCCGGCGCGAAGTCGACCAGCTTGCAGGCGATTTCGGGCCGTTCGACCTGCAGTGTTCTCATGAAACCGATGACCCCGCCTTGTGACGCAAATTCCGAGTGCCCGCTCGCGAGCAATCCCAGGTTCCCGCACTTCGTCACCGAAACAACCTTGGCCTGAGCCGAACCGCCCTGGAAGTCGTTAAGATTTTCTCGCGTCAAGTGATAGAGGCTTTTCACCTCGAGCGCAATCTGGTGGCGCCAGGCAGCCAGGTCCAATTGCTCGAATTGCGTGTCGGTACCTAAGGGAAGCAGATGCAAGATGCCGGAAATGGCGCCGTACCTGCCGCGAATTCCCGACAGCACATCCTTGACAGACGCTGCATCCGTGAGATCCGCTGTGTAGGCGTCGTTGCCTTCTGCCACCACATGATCGCCGTGCTTCAGCAGAATCGCCGAAGCGCCCGCTTTTCTTATGCGCTCCTGCAGCGACGCCCCAACGCCTTTGCCATCATCGGAAATCAGCCAGACTTCGCCACTGAGGTCGGCCTGCGCGTGGTTGTGCAGCGGGGCCTCCACCGCCTCGAAGACGAATCGCGGCGATTCATCGCTCGCGACGGCCATCTCCCGTGCTACCGGCCGCGGGCCCTCTAAACCGACGCCGGCCCGGATCCCGGCCGGGTCCTCGTCGTCGCGTTGCTTCGCATCATCCTCAAGCAGCGACATCATCTCTCTCAGGGTCTTGGCCACGGTCAGCTCATCCATCAGACCTTGGATGCGGTGTTGCTCCTCGGGCGCCCTTGATTTCTGGAACGCCCCCAGGATTTCCACCCGCTTGATCGAATCAATCCCCAGATCCGCCTCGAGGTTCAGATCGGGGTCAAGCATGTCCGTCGGGTAGCCCGTTCTTTCACTCACGATATCGAGAAGGGCGTCGTTGGCCTGTTCCGGCGGTACGTCGTCGGATTGTCGTTCGGCCGGGTTCCGGGTCTGTTCGTGCGCAGCGCCGGCGGAGTCGTGGCCGCGCAACTGACCGAGCGTATCCAGCATCTCGCCGATGGTCTTGGCCGCGGTCAACGATTCCATCAGCTGTTGAATTCGACCCTTCTCGGATTCCGGGCGGGACTGCTGAAACGCGCTCAGGATTTCCACACGTTTGATCGAATCGATCCCCAGGTCCCCTTCGATCGCCAGCGTCGCTTGGAGCATGTCCTCGGGATAGCCGGTCCGCTCGCTGAACAGCCGGACCAGGCACTGATCGGCCGTTTCTGTCGCATCGGCGTCTGGCCTGCCTTGTGGCGCCTGCGTCTGGCCAGTTATCGACTGCAGCAAGTCGGTGATCTCACGCAGGGTCTTGCTGGCCGTCAGCGCCTCCATGATCTTTGCAATGCTTGCCTGCTCGGGCTGTGGCCGGGACTGCTGAAAGGCGCTCAGGATCTCGACCCGTTTGATCGAATCAATGCCGAGGTCGGCCTCGAGATTGAGGTCGGGGTCGAGCATATCGCCCGGATAGCCCGTTCTCTCGCTTATGAGCCGCAAAAGGTCCGCGGCCGGCCGGACAACCGATACATGTTCCGCGGGGTGCTCAGGGTGGCTGACTTCCGCGGGCAGACCGGTTCCCGCCGGCGGGCTCGGTGCTGCCGCCTGAGCGCTATCGGCGTCGGCGGTTCGTACCGAGGGCGCTTCGGTGGCAACGTGCGGACTCCGGGCGGACGGCGAAAGGCCGCCGCCGGACAGATACTGGAGCACGATCTCACGCTCGGTTTCCAGAAAACGATTCATCATCTTCTGGTACTCCAACATGATCGTATCGACGTCCTGCTCTGTATCAAGCGGTTGTGGCATGGCGGGAACCTCAGGCCTGTTCATGGAAATCGTCCCAGCGGCCCGGTCATCACGGGATGGTTCTGCCGAATACGGGGCGCTTTCTTCGGCGGTGCGAACACCCTGGGCGATGACGCTGGCTTGCGGCCTCGCAGCGTGGTGCGTCCCGGGCAGTCTGACAGGTTCAACATGGGGCCGTGGTTGATTGCCTGGCCACACACGCCCGCCGTCTACCAGCCATTTGGGCCGGTCGTGGGCGGCGGGCTCCGGCGCGAGGTCGTTAACGAGCGCGTGTTTGATCCGTCCGCGATACAGGCGGTCAAGATCAAGCTCGATGCCTCCGCTCCAAAGTTGACCCACCACACCGAGGAAGTGCGACAACGCGGGTTGAGACGGATCATCCAGGGAAAGCACGGTGCATTCCCGGTCTTCCAAAATCGTTGTCGCCAGCGCGCCGAGCACACGCTTCGGACCGACCTCGACGAACCAGCGGGCGCCGGCGTCATGCATGGACTCGATCTCGCGCACGAACTGCACCGGCTCGGTCAGATGGCGCGCAAGAATGCCCTTGACCTGCGCCGGATCATCCGGATAGGCGGCCCCGAGTGTGTTCGAGAACACGTCGATACGCGGGACTTCAAGTTGCAGACTGTGAATTTCATTGGCCAGTTTTTCCGCCGCCTGTTTCATCAATGGGGAGTGAAACGCACAGGCGACAGGGACGTTGCGGCAGGACAGGCCTTTTGCGGTCAGCCGCTGCATCGCGGCCTCCACGCCGGTGCTTGAGCCGGCGAGGATGGTCTGCCCTGGGCTGTTCAGGTTCGCCAGCCAGATCTGATCGAGGCCGTCGATCGCCGCCGACGTTGTATTAACGTCGGCCAGTACCGCCAGCATGCCGCCGGGGCTTTGCATTACCGAATCTCTGACGATCTCCCCGCGTCGCTGGGAAATTCCAAGCAAATCCTCTTCGGACAGCACGCCCGCACAATGCAGGGCCACATATTCCCCGTAGCTGTGTCCCGCGACCAGGTCCGGCCGCAGACCCAGGCGCTCGAGCAATCGTATGAGCCCGATTTCCAGGGTGCCCAGGGCCGGCTGGGCGACGGCGGTATCGGTCAAGGCCTTCATCTGCCGTTCACTTTCGTCGGCCGCGAGCGTCGGGGGCGGAAGCACAAAGGAACTTAGCGGTTTTGCGAAGGTGGTCGACAATTGACGATCAGCCTTTTCCAGGGCGAGTCGCGGCTCGGCAAAATTCAAAATCAAATCGCGACACATATAGGGATACTGAGAGCCCTGTCCCGGACACAGGAAGGCGAGTTTCCCCTCGTGCTTGCGCCCGCTGTATAAGTAAACGCCCTCGGGATCTTCGATCCGGTCAACGCCTTTGTCCAGTTGTCCTAAGACCAGATCAAGTTTGTCAATCAGATCCTGCACGCCGGCGGCGACAATGGACAACCGCAGGTCCCCCGCGTCCTTGAGTTTCCTCCACGTGGATTCGGCAAGCGCCCCGAGATTTGCGGGTGGAGAATTGCCGAGCTTTTCACGCCAGGAAGAAAGCTGTGCGCCGAGCTCCCGAGCCGAGCCTGCACGCCAGAGGAACAGCTCGCTGTCCCACACCTCGCGGCCCGTTCTGTCCAAAGGATTGGTGAAATCGCCGACGTGCTCTTCCAGCACCGCATGGAAGTTGGTACCGCCGAAACCGAATGCGCTGACCCCCGCGCGTCGAGGCTCACCGCCTGGCCTTTGCAGCCAGGGCATCGGCTCGGTTGCGGCAAAATAGGGACTCGCCTCGTCCTGCAATCCCGCGATGGGTTTGGAGACGTGCAGGGTCGGTGGAATCACCTTGTGATGCAGCGCCAGCGCCGCTTTGATCAGCCCCGCCACGCCGGCCGCCGCTTTCGTGTGGCCGATGGCTGACTTGACCGAGCCCAGGGCGCAGCTCCTGGGTGCGGCCCCGGCGTCTTTGTACAAGGCGGTCAAGGCCTCCAGTTCGGCGGTGTCACCGGCAACGGTACCCGTCCCGTGGGCCTCCACCAGCCCGACACTGGCGGGCGAGACACCGGCGCGGGCATAGGCGCGTTCCAGTGCGCGTCTCTGCCCCCCTGCCCTGGGCGCCGTCAGGCTCTTGCCGCGGCCGTCACTCGAGCCCGCCACCGACTTGATGACGGCATAGATGCGATCGCCATCGCGCTCGGCGTCCGCCAGCCGCTTCAGCACCACGACAGCCAGGCCTTCGCTGATGCTGGTGCCATCAGCGCTTTCATCAAAGGTTTTGCAGCGTCCAGAGGGAGACAGCGCCCGCGTCTTGCTGAAACAGAGATAGCCGAAGGGACTCTGGACCGTATCCACCCCGCCGGCAATCATCAGGTCCGCGCTTCCGTTGCTGAGCTCGCGGGCCGCCAGATAAACAGCCGCCAACGATGATGCACAAGCCGCGTCCACCGTGAAGTTCACCCCCCCAAGATCAAAGCGGTTGGCGACCCGCCCGGCGCCGACATTGAGCAGAATCCCGGCAAAGGAATCCTCGGTCCATTCCGGCAACAACTCCAGGACATCTGCGTCAGCTCCCTTCAGAAATCGCGGCAACTCGGCCCGGAAGCCGTACTGCATGCCAAGGTCGCCCAGACCCCCGCCGGCACCGAAGATCACGCCGGTTTTTTCTCTCGGAAAATCCTGATCAAGGCAGGCTGCGTCGGCCAAGGCCTGACGGGTCACCTCCAGGCAGAGCAGCTGGAAGGGGTCGATCGACGACAGCGAGTTGGGGGGCACGCCATACTTCATCGGGTCGAACTCGATGGGTTCCAGAAATCCGCCCCACTTCGAGTAAATCTTGTCACGCGCCGACCGGTTCTCATCGAAATAGCGTATGGCGTCGAAGCGCTCGCCGGGGATCTCCCGGATGGCATCCACTTTCTCGATCAGGTTACGCCAGAAGGCCGGCGCGGATTGCGCCTTGGGCAATAAGCAGCCTATCCCCACGATGGCGACGTCAAAGGGTTGTTCCCGTTCGCCTTTGGCCACTGCCAGCTCAGGGAACGGTTCCTCGAGTTTCTCCAGCAATTTCTCACTGTCAGCGCACAGGCTCTTGTGCAGCGCCTTGATCGTTGTTGTCTCCGCGCGCAGCGCGGCCAGTTGTCCGATCATGTACATGCCGTCGCAGCGCTGTGTCGCTTCGTCGACATTGACGTATTTGGCTTCGCCCTTCGCGGTATCACCCCGGGTCACGCCCTTGGAGGCGATCCGCAGCCGCCCCAGAATCAGATCTTCGAGGGCCTGGTGGATGTCTTCGCCCGGACGCCCCTGCTCGATGAGCCGCGTTTTGGTCTCTCTATAGATCTTGGCGAAGGCCGTGTCGGCACAGCGCGTGGCATGCCCCAGTTTGGATTCGAGCAGCACCGTGTCGTGGCAGGCCAAGGCCGTTTCCTGGAATCCGGGCACGACGGCGCCGCATTCAACCGCCTCCTTGGTGAACAGATAGGCCGTGCCCATGAGCACGCCCACCTTGACACCTTTTTCGGCCAGGGGCGCGGCCATGGCGGAAACCATGGTGGCGGAACGGGGGTCGTGGATTCCGCCGGCAAAAACCACATGGAGTTCCTCTGGCGGCACGCCTCTTTCGACCAGACCCAGAACCGTTTCAATCGCCGCATCCCAGAGGACGAAACTGCTGCGAGGGCCCACATGACCGCCGCACTCGCGTCCTTCGAACACGAATCGTCTGGCACCCGCCTCCACAAACAACTCCAACAGGTGGGGCGAGGGAACATGGAAATAGGTCTCGATACCCTCCTGTTCGAATGTGGCCACCTGATCCGGCCGTCCTCCGGCGATCAGAACGAACCGCGGCCGGACTTGCCTGATGACCTCGAATTGCTCGTTGCGAAGCGATAGCGGCACAAAACCGAGAATACCGACCCCCCAGGGCCGGTTACCGAGTTGACGCTTGGTTTCTTCCAGTAGGTCTTGGACCTGTTTTTTTCTCAGCAACGCGAGCGCAAGAAATGGTAAGGCGCCGCCCGCGGCGACCGCCTTGGCGAAAGCCGCCACATCGCTGACCCGTGTCATGGGTCCTTGAACGATGGGAAACTTGGTGCCATGGCTTTGGGCAACGCCCTCCCCCGCGCGCAACGGCGGCGCCGATCTCGCGGCCTTGATGTGAGCATTGAGCGATTGTTTCAGCCCATGAACCAAACGCGACACCGTCTGGAAGCGTTCGGCGAGGGGCTTTGCCTGGGCGACGTCCTGACCAAGAGGACGAAGCATGCGGCTGGCGTCGGTCCAACCGATGCCCTCCTCCACCTTCGCCCTCCACCGGTCCACGGCCTCGGCGCTGTCGGATTCAGCGCCGGGGAAAAGCTCGGTTTTCGCGCTGCTTGCGGGCTTAATGGCACGGAAAAGGCCTGTCGAGGCTGAGGAATCAGTGCCGAACAGCATCGTCTCATCGCCGCGAAACTGTTCTAACAATGCACGCAGCCGGGGGGACATTTCAGATTCGCGCATCAGTGCCGCCTGGCTGTCCAGCAGCACACCCTGTGCCCCGGCCGCGTAACAGGCGGCCACGGAGTGGATACCGATGCCACCGTATGCCCAAACCGGCAGTTTGACCGCTCCCGTCAGGCGCTGGAGCAATATGAAGGTCGTCTCTTCTCCAACCCAGCCGGCGGCTTCATTACCCTTGGCGATAAGGCCGTCGATAGACAACTTGCTCGCGTATTGCGCTTGTTGGAGCGAGGTGATTTCGACAAATATTCTATGCGCCTTCGCGCGATTCTTGTCGACGGCGGCCGCGAGCTCAGCCGGATGGCCGCCGGCAAGAAGCAGAAGATCGTAGCTGTCCGGGAGAACGTCGAGGGTGTCTTTTTGGTGGGCCGAAACCTTGAATCCAATTCGTCCCCGACCGTATTGGTTCAGCCTGCCGATGGCGGTTCTGACTTGATGGAGATCCCTCAGATGTTCCAGGTTGAGCAACCCGGTCGCGCCGCACCGGCTGGCGGCGATCGGCAGTGACGGGTCCGCCAAGCCAGCGAGATTGCTTATTAGAAACTCGAATTGCACAGACGGAAATCCTTTTGCGCGGTCGATATGGTTATTTTTCGTTTTATTTTATAATCTGGAGTTATTCCGCCAGCACCCCTCGGCAGCCGGTTTGTGCTTGAAACCGACCACGCATTCAGCCCATAAAATTCTCCCATTCCTTCCATTGATTCCTCCCACAAACTCCTGCCCCCAGCTTCTATAAGGCTGTTTATGGCTGTTTATGCTACGTTCTTACACGCGCTGACCGGTCCCTCGCAAACCCCAGGGACCTTGCCGTCAAGCCAAATAAACACTGGTAGCGGGCAAGCCAAAGAATTGCCCGGTCACCTGAACCGTGTGCCCCACCGTTATGATTTAATTATACGCCCTCGGCCAGTTTACTCCAAGAAATCCACACAGTCCGTCCGCTTCGCCAGATAATTCGCAGCCGCCAAGCCAGATCCGACAAAAGGCTCGTTTTCCTCGTCCACCCGGGTATGCCGACGGCGCGATCACCAAAGCCGCACCGGTTCGCTGTTGGTGTGCTCAGTGTCCCAGGCCCTGCGATTGGAGGGAATTCGACCTTACAGCGGCCAAAATCACTCGGCTGTCATGAATCAGTTACGGCCGCGTTCGACAGCCCCAGCCACTGCGAGCGTGACCCTCCGTGACGCGATCAGGACCTGTGTGTCGCGCCGATGAGTAGAGGACCGCGCCATGGGACTGTCGAGTTTGCTTAGGCGATGATGCTTGCAGCTGGGTCAGCTGCAACGCAAGGCCCTAGCGCAAGATGAACATCGCCGTACGGGAGAACCCGTAGTAGTGCTCATCCACATGGGTAAAACCGGCGGCCCGAAAAATCTCGCGCCACTGCTGACTGCTCACCAGCTTCTGATGGGAGAGTTCATGTTGTAACAGGTACTGCACCATCATGCCGGGTCGGCGGCGCATTTCATCATCGTCGGGGCGGATCACCTCAAAGACGATAAACGGCACCCCAGGGAAAAGGCGCCGGAAGCTGCGGAGCACTTCGATCACTGCATCAGGGCCGTGCCATAGAATCTCATGCAACACAAAAAACGTCGTGGCTGCATCGACATCCTGGAATTGAGCAGGCGTCTTTTCGAGTTTCGTAATATCGGCTACGGCCAACTGAATCCGATCTTGCAGCCCGGCCGCGGCGACGAGACGTTCCCCGTCCGCAATAGCCTGTGGTGCCAGGTCGATGCCATATCCCTTGACATCCGTGGTCTGACATAAATGTTGCAGAAATGTTGCATCGCCGCACCCCAGATCCAGTACCCTGTGGTAGCCATTTTGCTTGATGATATCGATCGCCAAAGGAAAATAGACCCAGGCCTCCATTTCGCCGCTGCCTTTGGCGACGAAGTCCGGTTTCCGATAGATATCGCGGCCATACGTCTTTTCTTTCCTCAACAGTTTCTCCAAGACGTGAAAGACTTCTTCATACCCGTAAGCACCATCGAACCAACCCCGCGCCACTTCTACGAGGGTCCGGCCTTTGGGACTAAGAACATAGTTGGAGCTGTTTTTGTCAAGGATCCGCAGGGCATAGAGGGAGTTACATAATGCCCCAAGAATTTGCTTATCGAAGTTCTCTCGCTCGGCAAATGCCGTAACGTCGACTTTACCGTGCGCCTGTATTTCGTCGAAAAAGCCAACATTGAATAAGGTCTGCATCGTGCGCGTGGTGTAGAATCCGCTGATGATATCCAGCCATCCGAGGCGATGCGCCCGAGAGAGTCGTAACAGTCGCCCCAGCCCCAACACCCGAATCGTTTTGAGAAGTCCTCCCATTATCCCTTTCCTCAAATCCACTCGTTTCAGTTCAAAGTGACCCGTGTCCCGGTATCCCAGCGAGCACCGGTCGTTCAGTCGAATCGAAGCCCAGCGAACTCTGCGGTTGGAACGTATGCTGCGGTCGACGTGGCATAGTATAAACACAGGCTCGCACGTTTGACACCCTGCTCGGGAGCCCCGAAGCGCCGGCTCACCCAATACAAGTCGCCCTTGGCTGGATCAGGGATTTTTGCGGTCGTTAGTGTCAGATGCATTGGCCCCATCAAATCCTTATTTGCTAGAGACTGCCTGCAGTCGCAACAAAACCAATAGTTCACTCGCCGCCCACTATTTCTCTTTGACGCACCCCCGGGCGCGGTGCTAGGGTAGCGAACGTGCAACAAGCACGTGGTTGTTAGTCCTGTGACGCGGGGCAGCGACTGAATTTCATCCCTGCGTCGTCCCAACATGTTCCTCCCGGATTAAGGAGGTAAACCATGACACTCATGCGATGCCGCGCTGTGCTGGTTTTGCTGGTGCTGGGAGCACCGCTTTGCCATGCGGCCCAGCCCGGCCCACTCAATATTTTGCTGACCAACGACGATGGCTGGGATTCCGTGGGAATCCAAACTCTCAAGACGGCCCTGGAGACGGCCGGCCACCATGTTACTTTAGTGGCGCCGAACACTAACCGCAGCGGAAGCAGCGCTTCACTGACTCTCGACCTGGTGCAGGTCGATCAGCCGAGCGCCAACACCTACGCCGTCAATGGCACGCCGGCCACCTGTGTGTTTCTGGGAATCAGCGGCATTCTTGGGCAACGGCCCGATCTTGTCGTTTCGGGCACCAACAAGGGCAAGAACCTCGGCCCCGAGATCCCGTTCTCCGGAACCGTGGGGGGCGCGGTGGCGGCGCTGCGGGCCGGCCTTCCGGCTATTGCCGTGAGTACGGACCCCCCGGTTGACGACGAGACGGATCCCGTGTTCATCCAGCACTTCCAAAACGTGGCGGCCTTCACGGTGCGTCTGATCACCCGGCTGCAGACGTCAAATCCTGACCCGGGACTGTTGCCCCGACGCACGGCGCTCAACGTCAACTATCCCCCCTTGCTGCCTGGGCAGGTGCAAGGTACCGCGGTTCGGGTGCAGGGACAGGCGGCGGCGGGCCTCCTTATCTACCGGGAGGTCGCGCCAGGTGTGTTTATCCCAGCCATTGGTCCACCACCGCCCGGTCAACAGGAGGTACGCGGTGCCGATGGACCGGCCTTTGAGGCAGGATTTGTCACTATCGTTCCCATTGACGGCGACTACACCGCTAACTACGGTGTATTGCTAACCATGGCGTTTGTTCTCCTCGGGCTGCAACCCTGAGTACGATAGGCGGGGTAGTATCGGTGGGTTCTGACGGAACCCGACACTGGCGCCGGGCGTTTTGCCGTGCCCGACTCTGACTCTGACTCTGAGTCCGACCATGGGCGTCGTCTGCCGTGGTTCAAAGATGGACCATACGCTAGACCCGGGCCGCTACATCGTTTCTGATTTGATCGCGGAACTCGCGGTTGATATATCGCGCCACGGCCGCTTTGGCCGTGGCGCCTTCCACCTCAGAGCACCGGCATGCATAGACTCCTAAAACCGGACGTTTTACAATCAGTTCCCGCCACGATGGTGGTATGATTGATACTTCCGGGCGGTGCTGACGCACAACCGCTTTCGCGGGAGGCGCGAGCGTTGGATCAATGGCAGGTAAGATATGATCAAGTATGAGTAAGCGGTGCGTATATGGAAAATAAGATTATAATTGTCTCTGGATTGCCTCGGTCCGGTACGTCGATGATGATGATGATGCTGGAGGCTGGGGGTATTCCTCTCCTGACCGACAGCTTGCGCACACCCGATGTGGATAACCCCAAGGGGTATTACGAGTTTGAACCTGTAAAATCGTTGCACAAGGGCAACAACCAGTGGTTGCCGCAAGCCGCCGGCAAAGCCGTCAAGGTAGTATCGAGTTTGCTCAAGTTTCTTCCTCTCGATCACCGCTACAAAGTCATCTTTATGAAGCGGCGGATTGACGAAATCTTGGCGTCTCAGACCAAGATGATTCGTAACCGGCAAGAAAATTCTGATCGCGCATCGGATGCGAAGATGTCAAAACTTTTTGACAAGCATTTGCAAGAGATTCTGCCGTGGCTCGATGCACAGGAGCACATTGATTATATAGAGATCAGCTACAACGATATTCTCCAAAAGCCGGAAGCCGCAGTTTCTGCCCTCCCTGCATTCCTTGATTTCCCGCTTGACACAGGCCGAATGATTGCGACGATTGATCGTTCGCTCTACCGGCAAAAGAGCGGCGTCTCGTCTACGTGAATAGCAGGCATATTGCCAAGAGACGTTTAGAGCGGCGTCTCGTCTACGTGAATAGCAGGCATATTGCCAAGAGACGCTTGTTGACAAGGACGGCCTCAGCGCGAATGCTCGCTGGCGGCACGCGGATACGCGCTGTCATGAGCAAACGTTGCACTGTTAACTTTACCTTGATTCTGGTGCTTGTTGTACTGGAGATACCTGGTCTGCGGCAGGAGGCTCATGCTTCAGACCTGGTATCGGATGCGGGGCCAGAGGTAAGGGTGCTTGGCGCCAAGAACCCACGGATCAAATCTATCAAGATCCTTGGCCCGGGAGCGCGGCCGAGGTTTTCACCGGCTGGCGATTTATTGGTATTTGACCGGCGCAACGACGACGGTTTCTATGACGTGTATATCAGCGACCTGGCGGGCAGCATAGTCAACAGCCTGACTTCAGGCAAAAAGGGCATCAATCAGCGCCATAATGGCAATGCCCAATTTGATCGGTCGGGCAGATTCATCGTATTCGTCTCAGAAGAAGCACGTCATCCCACGAAATTTATAAAATCCCTGGGTGACCCGGGCATCGGATTGTACTCCAATTTTTGGGCAACCAACCGCCAGGGAAGCGAGTTTTGGAAGTTGACAAATGTCCCGGCAAACCACAAACCGGTGATAGCCACGGTCAATCCGGAGTTCTCGCCTGACGGCTCAACGCTTGTGTGGACCGAGCGGTATGATAAGAAACGAAAAGACAACTGGGGCGAATGGAGACTGAAGGCGGCCGACTATGTTAACTCGCGGGGCAAACCGTCGTTGCGCAACGAACGGGTGCTGGTCACGCCTCGAAAAGGGAATTACATCACGGCAATGGGTTTTGTCGGACCGAGGAAGCTGTTGGTTGCCGCGAATCTGGACGGTCAGCACGAATATGGCATGGATCAATACATTTATGATCTCAAGAGCGGTCACGCCACAAACCTGACCAGAACACCCGAAACATGGGAGGAAGGTTCAGCGATCGCACCAAACGGACAGATTGTCTATATGTCAAATCTTGAATCGAGATATAAGCTTAATTTCTCGCGGCAAGACTGGTCCAGGCAGCCACTCGAGCGAGATTATTACCTGAGCGATGTTAAAGGACAATCGGAACGCCTTACATTTTTCAATGTGCCGTCCGCACCGGAATATCTGGGATATCGGATAATCGTAGCGGCGTGCGATTTCAGCCACGACGGCAGATACCTTGCCGGGACCATAGGGATAGATCACGGCAAGGGAAAGAAACGGAAAAATGTGGAGCTTAAGGTCATCCTGATTGAGTTTAAGGAACCCCTAAAATTAGGAACAAGTCATTGAGGGAACAGCCTCAGCCGGTCTGAGCATGTCGCACCGGTTATGTGAGATTGAATCGCGTCGGTTGGACGCAGCTGGGTCACCGTGGATGCTGATTAACCGTTTGATGTTCACCGAAGGAAGCGCTGACTCAGATGATACTGGCTATTAATAATAGCCAATGCCCCGCATCTCGCCGCCCAACGGCGTCCTCAACCGGTACCCCCCGCCCTAATCATCGACAGGCCGCCGCGCGGCAATAAATTCGTTTCTCGATAGCCTGCATCCCGCGGAACCGCAGCTTTTACCTCGGACCTTTCTATGTTTTCGACACGGCCCGCCCCTGACCCACTTTAGAAGAGATTTAAAGCGGAATCTCGGGCACTGACAAACCCTATCCGTGCGCTCCGCACGGTCTCCTGCGGACTAGTCCAAGGCGGCAAACCTGATTATAATGTGCGCCGGATCTCTGGATGAAGGACCCTAAGGGTTCCCATTACAAGGAGATGATATGAAGGAACGTCGCTTACTGATCCGTCTCCGCGGAACGACATTCTCAGCACGGGTTTCTGTGTCTGGGAATGACAGCATGGTGTTCCTGATCAAGCCGGCCACGGTAGCCTGCCCCCTTTCGCGCCATGTGGCCTTTCTATTGGCACCCCCGGCGTGCAAATCACTCATAACAGGACATTCGCGAAGGGAACATGTAAGTTCTGATTTCGTTTATCCCCGGTTTCCGGCGAGCGGCCGTATACACGTCGCCAGCACGAACAAGGTGCGTTACAAGACGATGTTGGCTGGTGGTGCGTTTGGAAACTCGGTTCCTTTCGCCCAAGTAGCCAGGTGAACCGGCATTCAGACATATCTTCAAAGTAGCGAGAAGTTCCCGGTGATCTTTTGAACAACAGGTATCAACAAAGGTGATGACAATGGCCAGTCAAACAAAATCTAAGTTCGTGTTGGCCCTGACTCTAAGAGCAGCGGTACTGTTGATCGGAACGTCAATGAGTGTGAGCGCCCACAGCCTGACGCTGAACCCAAGCCTGCCCTCCGGACAGCCCGTGGGAACTGCGATTACTTGGAAGGCGGATGACCCTGAGGCCGTTCAAGGTACGACCTACCAGTTCAGCATTGCCCGCCAGGACGAAACCTTGATGGTGGCCAAAGACTTCTCGTTGGATAACAGTTTTTTGTGGAGGCCAATTGATGAGGGTTACTACGACATTCGCGTAGTGACCAAACCAAAGTTTGGCTCGCCGGTCAGAGACGAGGCCATGGCTTCCTACGTCGTATCGTCGCGCATCATTGGCAACAAGGCGATAGTCACGGCGATCGAACAGCCGCTTGTTGCCTTTTACAGCGCGCCGCCGTGCACCAGCGGGAGGATGTATGTGGCATTCAGCGCCAAAGGCAGTCAGATTTGGCGGGGCACCAGTGCAAAACCATGCATCAGCGGTCAAAGCATGAACTTTTACGTGGCGGGGATGCGACCGAAAACCACTTTCCGCATGCGGCATGTCACAGTCAACGGGTCGTCGCAGGAGTTCAGCCCCATTGTGCAATTCACCACCGGTAAACTACCTAGGCGATTTCCAGCATTCTGGGTCCGGGATCTACCCGATGATCAGACAAGCTGGCTCGATGATATAGTCCTTCGCTCGGTACTGGACCTTATCAAAGGGCAGACGAATTTAGCCGTGGCGACAGATCTTGCCGGAAAAGTGACCTGGTACGTCGACCGATTAAGGGGAGCCCCTGATGGATTCTTTTACCTTAGCCGGCCGGTCGCAGACGGAAATATGCTCTATTTGGTAACTTGCTGTGCTGGTCTGCAACATGTTGTCGTTGAGGCTGACCTGACGGGCCAGGTTATCCGTCAGACCAATATGTCGCGTATTAATGAGCAACTGCTCGCCCGCGGTGACCAACCTGTCCGAACTATTCATCATGATGCTGTTCGTTTTCCCAATGGCCACACGCTGATTCTAGGTTTCATCGAGCAACCAGGCTCTCCTCCCACGATGGGGGATATGGTAATCGCTCTCGATGAAAACTTTCAGGTCGTTTGGACGTGGAATGCCTTTGAGCATCTGGACACTGCCCGTCGGGCGGTGCTCAACGAGACGTGCGCAATTGCCTACGGTGATGCTTGTGCGGCATCAACACCACTGGCGCATGATTGGCTTCACAGCAACTCCATCGCCTATTCGCCGAAAGACCGAAATCTCATTGTTTCGATGCGGCACCAGGATTGGGTGATAAAGCTCGATTACCGGGATGGAACCGGCTCGGGTGAAGTGCTCTGGCGGCTCGGCAAAGACGGTGATTTCATCATTGCCTCATCTGACGCTTATCCGTGGTTCAGCCATCAACACGACGCGACGTACGTCGGAAGCAATCGGATCGCACTGTTCGACAACGGCAACACGCGGTGTATTCGTCAATTTCCGCTCTGCTCGAGCCGTGGACAGGTATTGGAGTTGGATGAAGATACGCGCGTTGCCAGGCTTGTCCATAATGTCGATCTTGGCCGTTATTCACCGCGCCACGGCAGCGCCCAATTGTTGGGTAATGGCAATTATCATTTTGGCTCCGGATTTATTTTGCCGGAACTAAGCAGCCGCTCGACCGAGACGACACCAAATGGTGCAATGACCTTTGAGCTGCAAACCAACGTCATTGAATATCGATCCACCCGGATGAGGAGCTTATATAATCCGTGAAATTACGTTTGAACCTGGTTAGAAAATATATTTCCAGCTTTACCTTGATTCTGGTGCTTGTTGCACTGGAGATACCTGGTCTGTGGCAGGAGGCTCATGCTTCAGACCCGGTATCGGATGCGGGGCCAGAGGTAAGGGTGCTTGGCGCCAAGAACCCACGGATCAAATCTATCAAGATCCTTCGTTCGGGAGTGCGGCCGAGGTTTTCACCGGCTGGCGATTTATTGGTATTTGACTGGCGCAACGACGATGGTTTTTATGACGTGTATATCAGCGACCTGGCGGGCAACATAGTCAACAGCCTGACTTCAGGCAAAAAGGGCATCAATCAGCGCCATAATGGCAATGCCATATTTGATCCCTCGGGC
>CAMYII010000073.1:2071-10680 GCA_947258385.1 Acidiferrobacterales bacterium | reverse complement strand
CGACTTCAAGTTACCCAGCGGAGGAGCCGGATGCGGGAAAGCCGCACGTCCGGATCTGTGAGGGGGGCGTCGGGTGACCGGCGCCTCTACTCGACTATTTAGCCAATTCTCGATGGACTCTACTCATCGCCAGCAGGTCAGGCTCGGGATCCAGGCCGACGACAGGCTACTGATTCTCCGGGAAGAGCTGGAGGCGAGTGGGGCCTTACCCACGCCCACCCAGGCCGCGGGCTAGTCATGGCCGGCGAGGCCCGACAGATCCTGGCCCAAAACCTGCGGCTCTTACGCTTTCACCGCCGCTGGTCACTAGAGACCCTCGGCTTCGAAGCCGGGAGTCGCTCCCGCCTTCCTGGCTCCCGCGACATTAGTGCGTCCATGCACGTCATTCACCGGACCTACATCAGCCAGATCGCACCGCTCCTGCGCTTCCTTGCGCCCGCGGCATTGGCCCATCGTGGCCGGCAAGCAAGGCAAATCGAATGTCTCTATCGACAACATCGCACCCCAAGGGCATTTCCTCACTTCGTTCACAGCAAAAAACTCGCCCACGCCCTCGGCCTCACCGTCTCCGAGCTCCTTCGACCGTTGAATGGCTCCCTGGACCTGGGCATGCTTGCCACACTGCGCCGGTCCAACGATTGAAAAATGCAGGAACCGTGGTATCAAGATAGTTGCAAGTAGACGGCAGACAATGCAGGTTGGCATCGAAACGTTAACAATACGATTGTAATTCGCTAACATAAACGTTACTCCTGGTTTCTGCAAAAACCGGGGTCAGATTACAGTTTTCGCTAATATTAGAAGAAACTAGGATCTGACTCGGGTTTTCCAGTCTAAAATATACTGTGTCTGCTGTGAAACGGATAACATAACGGGTCAGGTCCACTGGCCAGGGGGTGATCATGAAAAAGATTTTCATCGCTTTCATACCTGTTCATCTTATTGTGTTGCTCTTGTCACTCACTGCCTTTGCCGCTGATCACTCGGTGGCTGAAAAAAAGCTCCTGGCAGTGGCGCCGATCGATGAGACCTTGTTACCTGCCAATCCTGCGCGTTTGTCTGTGCTTGGGCGTGGCCTGGCATTTCCGTTCAGGAACAAGAAGGTGATCCGGGACATCAGGGCATACGGCATCCGTCCTTGGGGTTTCGAGCCAGTGCATAACGGCATTGACCTGATCGTGGACAATACCGGCGAACAACTTCAGGTGGGCGATAAGGTTGCCGTCCTTTCCTCTGTGGCGGGTACCGTCAGAGGGGTAATCGATTTCGGTGGCGAAGGTTCGATCCTGGTGGGCATCGAAGTCAATCCCGGTTTGTATGTGACTTATACCTTTGAGCCGCAAACGGCGTCGCCTTCACTGCGCGCCTTGCAGGCCGCTTCCATTGATGTCGTTGTCGGGCAACAAGTACGCAAGGGGCAGAAGCTCGGTGACCTGGTTGTCGGCGAAGGGGAGAACGGGGGCTCGCCCCTCGGTAGCGGTAATCCCCATATTGATACGCGACTGGTCTTGCTCGACCCGGCGACGGTCGATCCCAATGCCCCGTTTGAAGATCTGATCACCCAGGATATCTCGCATAACGACGTGGCCAACCTGCCGACGTTTTTATGTCCCTATGATTATTCATCAGTGCGGGGCAAATCCGCCTATGAAAAAATCCTGGCGAACTTTGACCCGAATACACAATGCACCTGTGCCTGTCGGTTTCCCTACAATGCCGCGGAGTGTGGCGTTGGGTGTGTTGATTGAAAAAAGACTTTAATCGAGATTGATGAGATAAATGGGGACTGAGACCGAAAGGGTCAGACAGCGTTGATTCGCTAATTTTCACCCGAAAACCCGGCCCGCCGCTCCTGCGCATCCTGCGCCCGCGGGCCGCTCTCGGTCATCCTGGCCACCCCGGTGGGGGCGCTATTCGCCGAGGGGCCCATCGAAATCGTGGTCCAGAAAGTCCAGGGCCAACAGGTCAGGCTCGGGATCCAGGCCCACGAGGGATTCCTGATTCTCCGGGAAGAGCTGGAGGCGAGTGGGGCCTTACCCACCCCCTCCCAGGCCACGGGCTAGCATGGCCGGCGAGGCCCGACAGATCCTGGCCCAAAACCTGCGGCTGCTCCGCTTCCACCGCCGCTGGTCGCAAGAGACCCTCGGCTTCGAAGCGGGACTTCATCGGACCTACATCAGCCAGATCGAAAAGGGCAAATCCAACGTCTCCATCGACAACATCGCACCCCAAGGGCATTTCCTCACTTTGTTCACAGCAAAAAACTCGCCCACGCCCTCGACGTCTCGCACCACGACAAGGTGACACAATCCGCCGGGCCCGAAGCGGCCGGCAAACATAATCTCGAAGTCACTCTTCCGTTTAGCATAGTCTAATATGTTAATGCTTCCGGCGATTTGAGTTTTTTCAACACTAAGAAACCGACGATAATCTTCGGTGCGCCAGTTGTTCCCGCTGAGGCACCTTGATATTTCAATCACTTGGCTGCCATCACCTTAGGGGTATGCATTTCGGTTATACTGGCAAGCGGTGTCCAAAAGGCTGGTGCGGCATCGCGCCAACCCCTTTTACTGGTTTGAGTCACTGTCGGCACGGCCCCGCTGCCTGCTGATGGCAAACTAAAGGAGGGGATCATGAACCCGGTGAACAAGGAATCTTTCAGGTTGCTAGGCGTCGCGTTTGGATTGGTGTTGGCGTGCGGGTCGGCGTCGGGGAAGGATCAAATCCATGAGACCGGGACGCCGCCGGGGCAGCACACCTCGCCACCCATGGCAATTGGAGCATTCACCTTTGCCGTCATTCCAGACACCCAGGTTCACGCCTTTAGCCCTGCTTGGTTCCGAGGGTTTGTCGACCACACCAGCTGGATACGGGCACATGCGGCGTCCGATAACATCGTTTTTGTGACTCACGTTGGGGACGTCGTGCAAGGCCAGCTCGAGGGCCTCGAGAATCTGCCGACATTGGGTTGGCAAGACCAGCTCAACAGGGCCCACGCGGCCATTGCGCAACTCGATGCCTTGAATTTAGACGACGGCAGGGCGCTGCCCTACAGCATTTCCTTGGGCAACCATGATTTGCTGCCGCATGGCGACAAGCTGAACCTTGGCGACACGATCCCCGGCGGCGGCTTTCGGACCTATTTTGGCGCGGCACGCTACGCACCTTATCGCATTGACCAGGACAATCCTTATCAGTGGTACGGCGGCAGCGACGTCACGCAGTGGAATCACTATCAGCTTATCAAGGCCGGCCCCTATATCTATTTGCACTTGAATCTGGAATTCGAACCACAAGACCCTACCAACGACATCGGTATCCCGCGCGTTTCCGGCGTTGACGATGCCTTGACCTGGGCCCAGTCGATCATCGACGCCCACCCGGGCCTGCCCACGATCATCTCCAGTCACAAACTCATCACCGATCTCGAAGGGCAGAACGCGCTCACCGGCTATTGGCGTGACGGTGTGGATCAATTCTTTGGTGGCCGTCGAACGACGACCGGTCAAATCGTCTGGGAGCGGCTGGTCAAGGGCAACCCCCAGGTCTTTATGACGATCAACGGCCACGAGAACGAGGGCCCGTATCGCGAGGACGGCGAGCACCACCAGGTGAGCGTTAATGATGCCGGTATGTCGGTGTTCGAGATCCTGGTCAATCATCAGGGCTACTTTAATCTGCTAACCGGTAACGATCCCTACCTGCGTTTGATTGAATTCGATCCAAGGAAAGGGCAGATCCGCAACATGACGTTTAGCCCAACCTTTGCCCGATACGCCGCCGAGCCGAATGAGATCGAATCCGCTTTTGTCGATATCCTGGACGCGTTTGATGCAGGCATGTTTGTGCCAATCCTTCGCGGCGAGGACGTGCTAGGGGTGATTGCACCTTTTCCGTTATTCCCGAGCGACGTCCCCGAAACACGCGAACAGGCCGCCGCCGTAATTCTCGACTTTTTTGCGGCAAGCGATGTCGACCAACTGCGCCAGGTGCAGTTCAGCCCGTACTTGACCGATGCCGACAGCCAGTTTGCGTTTGATGTCGGTTTTGATGCCGCAGGACGCCCCACCTTGGCGCAGCGGGTGCCGATGAACGTCCATCCTTTTCATTGTTCGGATACGTGGTATCTCCAGCCCAAGATTCCATTTATTCCCGTCGCCGTTCTCGGCAGTGCGGAGCTGGCCGCGGAGCAGCTCGACCCCGCCTCGCTGCGGCTCGAGGGGGTCAGCACCGATGACTTTCATCGGCTGCGCGATATCGGAACGCCGGTAGCCCCGGTGGTTTCCATCAGCTCATTTCAGGATTGCGAGGTCACGCAGCGCGACGGCATTGACGACTTGTTGGTCTTCTTCAGCCGTGCACAAGTGCTGGCGGCACTGGGCGAGGTGGCCGATGGGCAGGTACTCGAGTTGCGGTTGACCGGCAACCTCAAGGCCGAATTCGGCGGTGCACCGATTGTGGGCGAGGATGTCGTGGTTATTGATTTGCGCATGCCAGGGCCGATGCGCGAAGCGTCGTGAGGCCGCTGCAGAAGACCGAAAGCGTCAGACACCGTTGATTCGCTAATTCTCACCCGAAAACCCGGCCAAATCATCAGAATCCAGCCTGCGGCAGAGCTGCCGCTTAGAAAAAGGGAGAAAAAGGGGACGCTACCCTTTTATCATTTATCGTAGTATCCTTCCAGCATGCCCAGGCTTGCACGACGCGTCTTCGCCAACATACCCCATCACATTACTCAACGGGGTAACAGGCGCGAAGACGTCTTTTTCACCGATGAAGATCGACGTCGCTATTTGGATTGGCTAAAAATCTATTGTCACACTCACAAAGTCGAGGTTCTGGCCTATTGTTTAATGACCAACCACATCCACCTGGTCTTGGTGCCCACCACCGAGGAAGGCCTGCAAAACGTCCTCAAGCCCTTGCATATGCGCTACGCGCAGCGGCTGAACCGCAACCGCGGGTGGAAAGGGCATGTGTGGCAAGGTCGATACTTCTCCTCACCCCTGGATGAGAGTTACCTCTGGGCGGCACTGCGCTATGTCGAGCGTAATCCCGTACGGGCAAACATGGTCCGCAAAGCCGAACGCTACCCCTGGTCAAGTGCGCCGGCCCATTGTGGGCTACGGGATGATGCGATACTGACAACAAAGAAAGCGTGGATTGATGTGCTCAAGGAGATCAAAGATTGGTCGGGCTGGTTGGCACAGAGCGATCAGCCGGAACACCTCGACACCTTGCGAAAACATAGTCAAAAAGACTGCCCTGTGGTTCAGAGCGGTTTATCAAACGGCTGGAAAACCTCGCAGGCAGGCTGCTGCATTATCGCCCACAAGGAAGACCCAGGAAGAAAGAGAATGGTCACTGAAGAAAAAGGGTAGCGTCCCCTTTTAGTCCCCTGAAGAAAAAGGGTAGCGTCCCCTTTTATTCTTTCTGAAGAAAAAGGGTAGCGTCCCCTTTTATTCTTTTATTCCCTTTGGCTCGGCCCTGCAACTTATTGAAACGAATACCCATTGCACTACAATAAGCCGGCAAGGATTAGTCTGGGTGTCCTGCTACTGTTCTGTGAACACTAAGGTGTTCAGCACACCTTACGTCTTTTTCAATAGATAGGCATGGTTACTTGAAACGGTGGATTGCACGGGGATTGTGGATTGGGTGTCTGTCGCCCCGCGCCACAATCAGTAACAATATCCTTAGCATGCGGTTACTCGTATTAACCCTGTTCTTCTTTTCCGGGGCATGCGGTCTCGTCTACCAGATCGTCTGGGTCCGCATGCTCACGCACGTGTTCGGGACGACGGCCACCGCCGTGGGTGTCGTACTGGCGGCGTTCATGTCGGGGCTTGCGCTGGGCAGCTTGCTCGTCGGAAAAGTGGCCGACCGCAACCCCCATGCGCTTCGCTTCTATGCCATCCTGGAGATAGGGATTGGTCTCGCGGCGCTCGCCGCACACTTTCTGCTGGGGAGGATCACGCCCGCGTATCTCGCGCTCTACGAGATCTCGGGACATTCCGAAGCGATGCTGGCGGCGGCGCGTTTCGTCCTGGCCTTTGGCCTGGTCATGATACCGACCTTCCTCATGGGCGCGACACTGCCAGTGCTGGCGAGGTTCGTTGTCCGGCGGCTGTCGGCAGCGGGCGCCGAGCTGAGCACCCTCTATGCCATCAACACCGTTGGCGCGGTCGCGGGCGTCATGGTGTCTGGCTTCTACCTGATCGGAACCTTTGGCATTCACGTGACCGTCTACGTTGCGGTCGTGGGCAACCTGGGTCTGGGCCTGATCGCGTGGGTGGCGTCCCGCCGCGTTACGCCGCTCCCCGCGATCCTGGAGCCTCCATCCCAAGCAAGGCCGGAACCGGACACGCCGATCGGACAGGCGCTTTCACGCAGAACCTATGCCCTGCTGCTGTTCGCCCTGTGGGTGTCCGGCCTGACGTCCTTCGCCTACGAGATCTACTGGACGCGCTCGCTGGTCTTTCTTCTGGGGAATTCGACCTACGCGCTCACCACCATGCTGACGGCGTTTATTGCCGGCATCGCGCTCGGCGGTTATCTGATTCGCCTGGTCGTGGACCGTGTCGTGGACAGGGTGGCGCTGTTTGGTTGGATACAGGTGCTCATTGCGGTGTCTTCGGCCGCCGCGCTGCCAGTGCTGTTTGCCTTCCTCGAGCCACAGGCGATCCGATTATTGCTGGGCAAGGCGGTGAGCGATGTCGGGCTGCTCACGGTCGAACGCTTTGGCATTGCGCTGCTCGTGATGCTGGTCCCGGCGACATTGATTGGCGCGACCTTTCCTTTGGTGGGCCGTGTCGGAATCGTCGATCTCCGGCACACGAGCAGGCGCGTTGGAATGATCTATGCGAGCAATACCTTTGGAAATGTGATCGGCGCCTTACTGCCCGGCTTCGTGCTCCTGAACTGGATCGGTATCCAAGGGGGCATCCTGCTCATGGCGGCCTTGAACGCCTGCATCGGATTGACGCTCCTGGCGCTGCGCCTGGGCGATGCACGGTACCTGCGCTGGGCCGTGCCGGCTGCCGCCGCGGTCGCGCTGGTGGTGCTCGTGCGTGTGCCGCTCGACTTTCAGTTTCCGACTGAGAATGAGCGTCCGACGCACCAGGTCCTGTTTTACCGTGACGGGCCGTCGGCCACGACCAAGGTGACGTTCGACCCGAAAACGGGCGCGAAGGTAATGGCCATCGACGGTATCGTCATTGGCGGCAACACGATCACCGAATACAAACAACTGTTGCTGGCTCACTTACCCAAGCTGCTGCGCGACGATGTCTCGACCGAGCTGACGATCGGGTTCGGTTCCGGCATGCTGGCGGGCGAAAGCATCCGCCATGACCGGGTGCAAGCGATCACCTGCGTGGAGATCGAGCCGAGTGTGGTCATGGGTGCGGCTGCTTTCACCCAGGAAAACCACGGTGTGCTGTCCCATCCGCGCGTGCGAGTGGTGATCGACGACATCGCGAATTATCTGCGGACCACGTCTGATCGCTACCGCGTGATCTCCGCCGACGAGAAGACGTCGCTCGACTATGCCTCCAACGGGTTTTCCTATTCCTCTGAATACTACGATCTACTCCGGCAGCGCCTGGCACCCGGCGGCATCCTCATTCAGTGGGTGCCGGCAAACCTGCCGCCGAGCCAGTACGCGATGGTCCTGAGGACCTTCTCCGACAGCTTCCCCCATGCGCTGATGGGCTTCTTCATGCCCGCGCTCAAGGAGAGTGGTTACAATACGATCCTGATCGGCTCGGACGAGAAGATTATACTCGACAGCCACCGCATCGACCGAGTCATGCGCTCCGAGCGTCAAGTCCTCGATGGGCTCGCCCGCTACGGCTTGACGACGCCGGAAGCGGTGATGGCGCAGTTCGTTACCGACGGCGAGGTCATACGCCAGGCGGTTCGGGGCGTTCCGGAAAATACGCTGGTCCATCCGCGCTATGAATTCTACTCGCCATGGGACTATGCGGTCCCGCAAAAGCAGCGGGTTGCCGAAAATATCAAGTTTATTGCCGCCATGAAACGCGCCGCCACGCCCCGCTTTTTGGCGGCGATCACGGTGCGCAATCAGGACGAGGCGGAGAGGCTCCACCGCGCGCTGGCCGCTGAGCAGGCATTCCTCAACGGTTACCGTATCAGCCTGAGCCTGTCGCCAGTGTCGGCGACGGAGATTTTTCGTCAATACGAGGCGGCGTTGGCGCTCGCCCCCTGGAACGAGAGCCTTCGCGCCCGCATCTTTCTGCACTATTCTGACATTGCGGACTCGCAGGCAAGCCCCGCGGTTAAGCGCTATCTAATGAAGCGCGCCTTCGCCGTGCGAGATGGTAATCGATCCAATTCGCTACACTACTAGATGGGGTTAGAGTAAAAACTCAGCGGATCAGCGGGTCAGGCTTACATTTACTTCCCTGTAGGGCGTCCATAGGCGGCATGCCGACTTATCCTCCGGGAAGAGCTGGACGTGAGTGGATCCTTACCCACGCCCACCCAGGCCACGGGCTAGTCGCTTCGGGCTCCTGGTCGCTTCCGCGCTTTCTTCGCTCTCGCGTCCCGCTCCGCTTAAAAGCCCGGGGCTCGCCTTCCGTGGCTCG
>CAMYII010000073.1:0-2013 GCA_947258385.1 Acidiferrobacterales bacterium | reverse complement strand
CATTGGCAGTTTCAGTGCTTCACTTTCCTGTTACGCTTGAAACCCCAGGGCTTGCCATCCGTGGCAAGCCCGTTCGGCGGGGCAGCCATTCACTGGATGGCTGCCTCAATCCGCCTCACCCATGTATGGCATCCTGGCGCAAAACCTGCGGCTCCTGCGGCGTCGCTCCCGGCGTCCTGCCTCCCGCGACACTAGTCCTTCCCTGGACGTCGTTCACCGGACCTACATCAGCCAGATCGAGCAGGGCAAATCCAGCGCCGCTCCTGCGCATCCGTGCGCCCGCGGGCCGCTCTCGGTCGTCCTGACCTCCGCGGCATTAGGGCTTCCTGCCCGGCACATTAGTCCTTCCGTAGACGTCACGTCTCCATCGACAACATCGCACCCCACGGGCATTTCACCACAGGGACTAGGATTTCCAATCCGTCGCCTCACTTCGTTCACAGCAAAAAACTCGCCCACGCCCTCGGCCTCACCGTCTCCGAGCTCCTGCGTCCGCCGAACGGCGCGCTGGACCAGAACACGCTATCGGCTTTGTTGGGTCCTGAAGATAGGGACGGAACCTAACAGCAGGGCGAGAGATCTGCACCAATGGATCGCAAGCTTCTTATGCCGAATGTCCTATAGCGATGGAATAGGTGTCGTTACAGAAGAAGACCAAAACGGTATGTGAAAATTGATATTTCTCAATGCACTGCCCGGCATTTTCCGTTAGAAGATGTCGTACCAACCCCCGATTTCGCTGTTAGTCATCTACGAGGAGTGGTGAATGGAATGTTTGGCGCTACAGAATGAACAGAACCAATGTGCCAAGCATGGAAGATTACTCTGTCCAGGTCCGTGACTATGCAATCGCAATGGGTTCTGTCTCAAGGGTCACTATGGCCGGTGGTAGAGATGTCAGAATAGTGACAAGGCGGCGCAGTCTACCAATGGCAGAATCCGGCAATGAAGTGAGCGATGGATATCTGTGCCTGTGTCCACACATGGAGGATACCAACATGCTAGCTGATAACACTATGAAGACGAAAGAGTACCGTAGTTCGAGGTTGGTACTCATCCTTTTAGTCGCGGCGATAGGGTGGGCCGCTCCCCTGGAGGCCGAAGCCGGGGTCTTCATCGTCACCAAGACGGCGGACACCAACGACGGGGCGTGCAACGTTGACTGCTCCTTACGGGAAGCGATCATCGCGACGAACGCCAATCCGGTTCCTGACACCATCGTCGTGCCGGCAGGCATCTATACGCTGCGTATCCCAGGCATACGGGAGGATGACTCCCGCACCGGTGACCTGGATATCGATGATGCCCTGACCATAGAAGGCGCCGGCGCAGCCATCACCGTCATCGATGGGGGCGGGATTGACAGGGTCTTCGATGTGCGGGGCCTGGGGAGCCAAGAGGTCGAATTTCGCAACCTCACCATCCGGAATGGGAACGTGAACGGACGGGGCGGCGGCATCGACAATCTCCGTAGCGACGTCACGGTCACCAATAGCATCATCTCCGGAAACGTGGCTTTCTCTAATACCCTATCGGCGGCTTCGGGCGGCGGTATCTCCATTGCTTTCGGCACGTTGACCGTCACCAACAGCACGATTCGTGAGAACCGGGCTGTCGGCGGCCTGGGAAGTATCGGCGGCGGCATCGATAACGGTTTTGGCACGGTGAGTGTAACCAACAGCACCATCACCGCGAACAGCGCGGATGCCGCCGGAGGCATTGCCAACTTCGCCGGCACGGTGAGTGTAACCAACAGCACCATCACCGCGAACAGCGCGGATGCCGGCGGTGGCCTTCACAACTTCAGTGCCACGGGGACTCTGACCAACACCACGATCAGTGGAAACACCGGGGGCGGTATCTTGAACTTTGGCACGCTGGATCTTGTCAACACCATTGTCGCCGGTAACCTACCGGACTGCTCTGGAGACCCCATCCTGTCCCTCGGCCACAACATGGACAGCGACGGCACCTGCAGCCTGTACGGGCCTGGCGACATCCCGGGAGTCGATC
>CAMYII010000072.1:0-7500 GCA_947258385.1 Acidiferrobacterales bacterium | reverse complement strand
ACATGAGTTTGCCGAACTGCTCCTCCGGTGCCTCGTTGATCCCGATGTAGTTGCCCAATGACTTGGACATCTTGTTGACCCCGTCGGTGCCCTCGAGGATCGGGACCGTAATCACCACCTGCGGCGGCTGCCCGTAGTGCTTTTGCAGCTCACGGCCGACCAGCATATTGAACTTCTGGTCCGTACCCCCGAGCTCCACGCCGGCCTTGATGGCCACCGAGTCATAGCCCTGCACCAGCGGATAGAGAAACTCATGAATCGCGATCGGCTGGCCGGCGCGATAACGCTTTTGAAAATCGTCGCGTTCCAGCATGCGCGCGACCGTGTGCTTGGCCGCCAGCTGGATCAGATCGGCGGCCCTCATTTCGCCCATCCAACTGGAGTTGAACATCACCAGGGTCTTTTCGGGCTCGAGGATTTTGAAGATCTGTTCCTCGTAGGTCTGCGCGTTTTCGATTACCTCCTCACGCGTGAGCGGCGGGCGCGTGGCATTCTTGCCGGTGGGATCGCCGATCATGCCGGTGAAGTCACCGATCAGGAACACGGCTTCATGACCCAGTTCCTGGAAATGGTGCAGCTTATTGATCAGCACGGTATGACCCAAATGCAGGTCAGGGGCGGTGGGGTCAAAGCCGGCCTTGATGCGCATCGGCTTGCCGGCCTTGAGCCGCTCGGCGAGGTCCGACTCCAGCAGGATCTCGTCAGTTCCCCGCTTTATTAACTGTAATGCGTCTGTCATGGCGCCCATCAATAGCATTAGCCTGTAAAGGGCCGCAAGACTACCATAGGCCCGATCCTCAGGCATGTGCTCAGGCGGCTACCTCGTTGCGCCAGCAACGGATCCCTTAGGCCCGGCTACGAGACGCCCGGCATTGCGCAGACCACGTTCGTCGCCTGCGGCTGCGCTGGCCAGCGTCCGCGTGGTATTTTTTTGATCTGGAGACTACTGAGGATGCTGAAAAAATCCTTGCCTGAATTGTGTGCCTCCTCGGCTTCGCAGGCGGTGCCTCCGCGGACGGCGTTTACGGTCGCCTCGCGCCGCCACGGCGCATGTGCTCGCCGCGTCCCCGTAGCACCGCCCTGTGGCGCCTGGCAGGTGATTGAAAAACAGGTTTTTTCAACCACCTGCTATTGTTGCTATTCTGGGTTTTCGGCTAGACTTAAAACATTACTTTAACTAGCAACCCCTATGTGTTTGGCCGATATGGATAAATATATAACAACATCCGCCAGGCAGCTGCCCTTCGCGAGCAGAAAAGCGCGGGGCGCCAGCCGTTATTCGAAGAAAAAGCCCGCAAAAGGCATCGTGTGGCTATTCGCCCTGGTGGTCGGGCTGACGACAGTGACCATCGCCCCGATCCCCAGCCTCAACGCGGTCGCGCCGCGCGGCCTGGCCGGCATCGCCGCCACACCGCCGGCGCAGATCGTGCGCGTGGCAACCATCGACAGCACCTTCAGCGAGATCGTCAAAGCGCCCTCGCCGGGACTATTGAACCACGCGGCTGCCGCGGGCGATGAGGCGCCCGGCGGCTGGCTGCCCGGCCAGACCGCCACCCCCCAGAACTGGGTCCGCACCCGCGTGCGCAAGGGCGATACCTTGCTGAGAATCCTGCACCGGCAAGGGCTGAGCGGTGAAGACGTCGACGCCATCCTGAATAGCAACCCCAAACCACTCTACCGCTTGATCCCGGGGCAAACGATCGCGATGCGTCTCAGCCCGAATGGGCAGTTGCGCGAGTTGACCTACAACATCGGCCTCGGCGAAACCCTGTCGCTCAAGCGCCAGCAGGACCGTTTCCTCATCAGCAAGAATACCCAGGAACTGGACACGCGGCTCGCCTACATCACCGGCACCATTAGCAGCTCGCTGTTCGAGGATGGCCAGGAGGCCGGACTTTCCGACGCCCATATCATCCGTTTGGCCGAGATCTTCGGTTGGGACATCGACTTTGCGCTCGATGTGTGGGAAGGCGACACCTTTTCGGTGATCCATGAGGAAAAATACTGGCTGGGAGAAAAGGTGGCGGACGGACCGATCATCGCCGCGGAGTTTGTCAACCGCGGCAGGACCTACCGCGCCATCGCCCACCGCAGNNNTACACGCAGGGAGGCATGAGTATGCGCCGCACCTTTCTGCGCTCGCCGGTCAAGTTCAGCCGCATCAGCTCACGGTACACCAGAGGCCGCTACCATCCGATCCTGAAACGCTGGCGCGCCCACAAAGGCGTCGATTATGCCGCCAATACCGGTACCCCGGTGCGGACCACCGCCAAGGGCAGGGTGCTGTTCAAGAGTCGCAAGGGCGGCTACGGCAAGACCATCATTATCAAGCACGGGGGCTCGTACAGCACTCTTTACGCCCACCTGTCGCGCTACAACCGCGTGCTGCGCGTCGGCAGCTACGTCGACCAGGGCGATATCATCGGCTATGTGGGCAAGACCGGGCTCGCCACCGGACCGCACCTGCACTACGAATTCCGGGTCCATGACAAACACCGCAATCCGCTGAATTACCGCTTTCCCAAGGCGAAACCGATCGAGACCAAGTACAAGGAAGAATTTCTGCAGTTCGCGCACGCCTGGAGCGAAAAGCTGGATCTAATTGGGCAGCGGGTACAGGTAGCAAGTAATTAAATCCAGATACAAGGGACAAGATCCAAGATACAAAAAAATGCATCAGCACATTTTCATCAGCTTGGATTGGTCTTGTATCTTGTATCTTGCATCTTGCATCTGAGTTTATGTATTACATCGGCCTCATGTCGGGCGCCAGCGTTGACGGCGTCGACGCGGCGCTGGTTACCCTCACAGATCCAGGCGGGCTGAAACTCGAGGCCACCCACCCCTACAGCATCCAGATCGGCAACCCGGCGGTCATCGCCGAGCGCACGGGTATCACCACCGTGGCGGATTTTCGCGCGCGATATCGCCGCGGGCGGTGAAGGCGCACCGCTGGCACCGGCCTTCCATCACTGGCTGTTTCATTCGCCCGAGCATAACCGCGTAATACTGAACCTCGGCGGCATCGCCAGCATCAGCTACCTGCCCGCCGACCAGACCCGCCCCGTGGTGGGCTTCGATACCGGGCCCGGCAATACGCTGCTGGGCCAATGGGTCGGTATTCATCGGGGCGCGCCCTACGATAAAGACGGGACCTGGGGGGGCGGCGGCACGTCCTGCCAGGCGCTGCTCGAGGCCCTGCTCGCGGACCCGTATTTCGAACGCTCGCCGCCGACGAGCACGGGTCGGGAGTATTTCAAGCTCGAATGGCTGAACCAGCGCCTTGCGCGGCTGGCACAGCCGCCCGCACCACAGGCGGTGCAGGTCACACTGCTGCAAGTCACCGCCCGCTCGGTCGCCGACGCCATCGACAGCCAGCTCGACACGACCGCCGTCGACCAAGTCTTTGTCTGCGGTGGCGGCTGGTACCTCGCGCTAATGAGCGCACTGGAGAACCAGCGGTCCCATATCCCCGTCGCCCGCACCGACGCCCTGGGCCCGCACCGACCGCCGCACTCGCCTGGCTGGCCAAGCAGACGCTGGACGGCAAACCGGGCAATCTGCCCTCAGTGACCGGGGCGCGGCACCCGGTGGCGTTAGGCGCGGTCTATCAGGCCTGAAATTGCCGCCAAACTCGGCGGCTAAGCCCCCTGCGGCTGCGGAAACTGGCCGGCTCGTGACGTTCCGGTGCCCGGTACCGTCACCGTGCTGGTTGTAGGGTCTACGCTCTCCCAACGCTTCTGCCGATAAAAGGCGCCTCCCGCGGCACCCACCGCGTCAATCCGCCTTGGCCCGGATCTTGCAAAACTCTCTTTACCGAGGGATCGCAATGTCACGCAGGGGGCAACCATGATCGACGTCCGCCACCACGGTATCGCACACGCACCGAAACCAACGCTGAAATTGCTCATCAGGCTGGTACTGGTAGCAGGCGCTATCTTGTGTCTGCTCTTGCTTTTCCGGCCGGCCGAGGCCGCCGTCGGCGCGCCGCATGCGAGGCCACCGGCAGGCACGCCTGGGGAGCTCGCATTGCAGCAGGACCTGGGTATCTCGGGGATGCTAGAGCGGATATTCCAACAAGGCACCGCCGCGTTCAACGCCGGTAATCATGAAAGCGCTGTTCATGCCTGGCGCTCGGCGGCCGAGGGCGGACACGCCGAGGCCCAGTTCAACCTCGGAATCGCCTACGCCAAAGGCCTGGGGGCCCTCCCCGATATGGCAAAGGCAGCCGAGTGGTGGCGCCGCGCGGCCACCCAGGGCAACACCGACGCGCAATACAACCTCGGGCTGATTTACTCGCAGGGTTACGGGGTCGCAAAGAACCCGGTGGAAGCCGTCATCTGGTGGCGCATGGCCGCCGGCGGCGGTGACCCGGCGGCACAGTTCAATCTCGGGGTGATGTACGCCGAAGGTGATGGCGTCGCCCAGAACCTTAAGAACGCCGTGCGCTGGTGGAACAAATCGGCAGGCCAGGGCTTCGAGCACGCCATCAAGGCCCTGCAGATACTAAAAGATGCAGAAGCGGGCTTCGCCCAGCAGTGACCCGCACGAGTAGGCGCTGGCGGCCAAACCGCGCGCAAACAACGCAAAAAAGGAGGCCGCGGCCTCCTTTTTCTCTATCATGATTGCGTTTCGACTCAGGCAGAAAACGACGAGCCGCATCCGCACGTGGTCTTGGCGTTCGGGTTCTTGATCACGAACTGGGCGCCTTGCAGGCCTTCCTGATAATCGATCTCCGCGCCCATGAGGTATTGCAGACTCATGGGGTCGACCAGCAGCGTTACGTCATTTTTCATGATCCGGGTGTCACCCTCGTTAACGGTCTCATCGAAGGTGAATCCGTACTGGAAACCCGAACAACCACCGCCGCTGATGAACACTCTCAGCATGAGCGCGGGGTTATCCTCTTCGGTAATCAATTCCTTGACCTTTGTCGCCGCGCTGTCGGTAAATACCAGCGGATCCGGCATTTCAGGCATCGGTGCGCTCATTTAAATTTCTCCTACTCAATACAATCTGCCAAAAGTGTACCATCATTTTATGCCTGAGTAAAATACTCAAGTATTACGAGGGCTGTTCCGTCTCCCCGGCATTGGCGACCGGCTTGAGCTGATGCACCGCGCCTTTATCGGCGGCCGCCGTCTCGTGCACGAGATTGCCGTTGATACTCGCCCCGAGGGCCATTTCGAGCATCTTGTAGTGAACCTCGCCGATGATCTCGGCCTTGGGCTGCAGTTCCGTGGTTTCCGCCGAGTACACATTGCCCCGGATCGTACCGTTGACGACCAGGTGCGGGACCGTGACGTTGCCCTGGACCTCGGCGTGTTCGCTGATGACAAGCGTGCTGCTCTTGTCGCCCTTACCCACGATATTACCCTCGACCTTGCCGTCGATGCGCAAGCCGCCGGTAAACGTAATATCACCCTTGATCAGGGTCTTGACGCCGACCAGGGTATCAATCGTGTTGCAGGGTTTTTCGCTATGTTTTTTTCCTAATGCATCGATCATTATTTTACCTCCATCATAAACTTGGCCCGCCTGGCGGCGCCGATTGGCTGCGTTGCGGTGCCTCCGCGTACAGCGTGCTGTCACGCCTTGCCATTGAACTTCGGCCAGGCATAAACCTGCTCTATGGTTTGTGCCCCCCGCCCCCTCGTAATCACATTCACCTTGATCTCCTGCGGCTCAAAATTCTTCGGCAACTCAATCTGGCCTTCGATGTCCTGAAAATACTTGAAACTCACATTGATGGGCTTGGTTTTGCCGTCAGGAAACTGCAGTACCGCGTTCTCCCCGACCTGCAGGCCCATCACCTCAAATTTGACCTTGCCTCGTATCGTCTGCTCGTGTTTGAGCGCCTGAATCAATACTAGCTTATATTTATAGAGATTATTATTTTTGCCCTCCGGTTCGATGTTAAGGCTCTGAATACGCAAGCCGCTTTTCTTGTTGGCCGGTGAGATGATATTGCGATAGAAGTTCAGCTCCTCGCGCAGCTTGACGATCTGTCTGGCCGAGTCCTTGAGCGACTGGTCCAGCTCCAGGTAGGCCGTCTGGTCCATCTGCAGGGTCCGCTCGGCGCGCGCCAGCGCCTCACGCAACTGCTGATTGTCTTGCTTGTACTGCTCGATCTGTCGCTGCAGATTCTCCTGCACCTGCGAGGCGACGAAGCGCTTGAACCCCGCCGAGGTCAGGCCGTAGTTATAGATCGCGCCGGCGCCACCCACCACCAGCAGCCCTAGTACACCGGCAACGATGATCTTGGTCCGCGGTGAATAGCGCTGCTTGACGATCAGCTCGCCGGTTTTATTCGCGTTGAACATTATTTGTAACGTCTAACTTGCGATATTCATTGAGAATTATAGCGCCCTGGGCCTGCCGCACAAGCCGCGCCCGCCAGCGCCCTCAGGGCAACAAAGGCGGGGCCAACAGTCCACTCGTCTCCTCGAGCCCAACCATAATATTCATGTTCTGCACCGCCTGACCGGCGGCCCCCTTGACCAAATTATCGATCACCGCCAGCACCACCACCGTGTCCCCGCCCCCCGGACGGTGCACCGCGATGCGGCAGGTATTCGACGCCCGCACCGCGCGCGTCTCGGGGTGGCTGCCGGGCGGCATGATATCGACAAACGGCTCCGCGGCATAGCGCTGTTCGAACAGCGCCTGCAGGTCCGTGTCCAGCCGGCTCAAACGGCCGTACAGCGTAGCATGGATACCGCGGATCATGGGTGTCAGGTGCGGCACGAAGGTCAGGCCGATCTGACCTCCGGTCACCGCCTCCAGCCCCTGGCGGATCTCCGGCCAGTGCCGATGGCCGGGCACGCCATAGGCCTTGAGGCTGTCGCTCACCTCAGCATAGAGTGTGTCGACGTTGGCGCCGCGCCCGGCGCCGCTGACCCCGGACTTGGCGTCCGCGATCAGGTGCGCAGGATCGATTAACCCCTGGTCCAGCAAGGGTAAAAAGCCCAGTTGCACGGCCGTAGGATAACAGCCGGGATTGGCGATTAGCCGCGCCCCTGCAATGCGCTCGCGGTTGACCTCCGGCAGCCCGTAGACCGCCTCCTCCAGCAGCTCCGGGCAGGCGTGCGGCATGCCGTACCACTGCGCCCACAGCGCCGGGTCCCTGAGGCGGAAGTCCGCCGCCAGATCGATCAGCCGCGTACCGGCGGCCAGCAACTCCCGGGCCTGGGTCATGGCCACGCCGTTGGGGGTGGCGGAGAACACCACATCGCATCCGGCCAGCGCCGCCATCTCGGGCTCGCTGAAAGCGAGCGCCACGAAACCGCGCAGACTCGGAAACAGCTCGGCCACCGGGCGGCCGGCCTCACCGCGCGAGGTGATGACCGCGAGCTCGACCCCGGGATGCACCGCGAGCAGCCGCAACAGCTCCACGCCGGTGTAGCCGGTGCCTCCTATAATACCGACTTTTATCATGATGCTTTGATCAAAAGAACGTTTTCTATATCTGAACGGGATACAAGATACAAGATACAAGAT
>CAMYII010000071.1 GCA_947258385.1 Acidiferrobacterales bacterium | reverse complement strand
GGTGGCAATACCCGCTTACTGATATTGAAAGAATTGTATGAGGAAACCGGTGATACACGGTTTGCTCGCGTTCCCTGTTTATTCAGACCCTGGAACCGTGAGTCGGATGTCTTGCTGGCGCACCTCAGAGAGAACGACCTGCGTGGCAGTCTTACTTTTATTGATAAGGCGCGGGCGGTCTTCGACGCCAAGCAGTTCATCGAAGAAGAGACGGGTGGTGGGAAAATCACACACAAAGACCTCGGAATCACGTTGCGGTCATCTGGCTACAGCATTGGCTGCAGTGCGATTTCCAAGATGGCCTATGCCGTTCGAACATTGTTACCGCTGATCCCACAGGCGCTTGAATCAGGTATGGGAAAACATCAGGTGGTGCGGATCCGAGCGCTGGAGCGTGCAGCCAGTACGCTTTGGCAACGATACTGTTCTGGCGAGGATAGTGCGTTTGACGAAGTATTTGCCGCATTATGCCGCCGTTACGATGGACCGGATTGGGACACAGATATATTGCAGGGGGCGATCGAAACCGAGATCGCCGAGGAGGCGGAGACCAGTATCCATACTATCCGGATGGCGCTCGATGCCGAAATTAATGGGCGGGAACTGGTCATCCCGGAATTCGTTCCGATTAAGGAACCACCCAAGCTGGAAAGGCGTGATAGCAGTGAAGAGAATCCGGTTTCAACTATTGGGCTCGATGACCGAGAGGATAGCGACGCCGGTTTAAGCCAGGCGGGTGAAATACCCCTGGACTCTGAGGTAGCACCCATTCTTCCAGAGGACGACCTGGATGACGCTACCGCTAACGTTTCCGAGTCCCTGATTGATGCGAGTGATTCCAGACCCACTGACCTGAAATCTTTGCGGGGCAGAGCCTGGACCCTGGCGGCACGCCTTGCCCAGCGCAATGGTATCGGTGATCTGGTCTTACCATTGTCGGGCAAGGGACTTGGCTTTGCATTGCGTGACGTACCCGACCCCGTGCTGGCGGATCAACTCGACGAGGATGCCCTGGCCCAGATCTGTATGCTCTGGTGGCAACTCGCGGCGTGTTCTGAAATGACCTTCGCACCGATTGAAACCATCGCACCTGCCTTGCCGAGTGATTCTTTGCTTCGACGTGCGCTTGAAAATCAGGATGCGGAACTGCTCTTCAATAGTATCTGGACACTTGACCCCGGGCATACCGGTTATCGCCTGTGGCAATCCCTGCATGATCGGGACTGGCGAGACCTGCTCAATCTCATGGATACGTACCGGTCAATTCGTCACCTGGCTGCCGAAACCGGCACAGTGATCTGGGATTAAATGCGATGGATGGCACCAAAGAAGCAGATCTGATCATCGCTGTTTTGATGTATGCGATGCGCTGTCTGGCCGAAGGTGACCAGACGGCGCTGCGCAATATGAACTTCGGCGTCAAAGAGATCGAGGCCTTGCGCGAGATGCGTGTCGCGGACCTGTATCGCGTCGAGTCGCTACGTGCGCACTGTCTGGATATTGTGCTCAACCGCCAGGTGTACTGGCCCATGATCAAACATCTGGGTGAGCAACGGGTGATGGAAGATACGATTCAGACATTGATTTCTGCAGACGCCCCGCAAGAGATGATGCAGATATTGTTTGGGCTGAATCAGCGCGATTACACAAGGCTGCGCCGAACTCTCTTGGTCGACCCCAGTATTGGCCGTCCACCCGAACTGGATGAGCAGGGCTCGCACCAGCTCTGGGAGGCCTGGTCGAGTCGTGTCGACGGTGAGGAATCCGGTTTGCTGACGCCGGTGCAGTACCTGGACATCCATCGTGAAACCGGCCTGTCGATGCGTGCTATCTGGAATCAGACACAACGTTGGGCCCAGTACGGAAACCTGAATGGCCAGCCCGATGAGGATGCCGTTCAGGTGGGTACCCATGAATGATGACCCAGTCGCCATTCGATCGGAGACACTTGCGCTCGATGCGCTGATCCAGGAGACCATTGCACAGGCCGAGTCCTCAAAAGGCCAGGGGCCGGCCGACAGAATGCTCTTTCTCGGGAACCGGCACCAGTCGTTTCCTACCGCGGTGGTTAAAGATCCCGTACTTGAACCGGTCGACAAACTTGTCTGGATGGTCATTATGCTTTCGGTTCGTGAGACCGGTGGCACCACCGCCTTTCCAGGCTATGATTCGATTGGCAAGATGGCCAACGTGTCGTCCCGATCAACAATCGCTCGCGCCATTGCCATACTGCGTGCAACACGTTGGCTAACCTTGTGCGCCCGGGTGCGCAAAACCAGCGGCCGGTTTCGCGGTAATGTCTACGCGCTGCATGATGAACCGCTGCCACTCGCCGATGCACTGCATCTCGATGCCGATTACATGTCTTTTCTTGAGAATGCGCTTGGCCATGGTCACGCGCGTGTGCGCACGGTTGCACAAGGTGTGCTCGATTCAATGGATGAGGATATTCAGGCCGGCCAGGATGTCTGTGCACAAGCCCATCCGATTGAGCGGCGGATACAAAGCACTGTGGCCACCAAAAACGGTTATTCACGCCGCTACTTTTCATTCACCAGGAATGTTGTCAAACGGCTGCGCAGTGACTCGATCAAACAAAAAAGAGAGGGGATTCACCATGACCAAAATTCGAACTTGGCCGGAGACCGGGTGCGAAATTCGAACGCACAAAAATCGAACTCGGGTAGTTGTAGTAGTAGTTATATAAATAAAACTACTACTACCAACACCGGGAAGCCGTCGAATTTTGCACTGACTGGAGAAGACAACCAGCCACTGGTCTACCCGAGGCGTCTGTGCGACAACCACCGTGAAATCGCTGCACGCTATCTCAGCGCATTGGCGCCCGAACAGCGCCAGCCCGTCCTCGATGAACTGGCAGGCCGCTTTCAGGCAGAAGAGAAGGGGATGAACCCGGTGTATGACGAAATCAGTTTTCTGCATTCGCTCTGTAAGCTGATGGGTCAGGGAAAATTTATACCAAAACTGGGGGTCAAGGTGCGCAATCGACGCCGTGAGCGGGAAAAAGCCAGCACAGAAGCGTCTCAAAGCAAGTCATCTCAACTACCCAGTGAGACTGATGAACAGCGGCGAGAACGAAGAGCGAGAGATAGTAAACGGATTGCTGAGATACGGAAGATGATGGGAAGGCGAGGTACAACAAACAATCAGGATGTTAAGGAAGATACTTAAACCCGTTTAGTGGTTTCCCGGGGAAATCGGCGCTTCAAGCAGCGCTAGTGTCGAATATCGACACTTCAGTTATTGGCACTTCAGATGCCGGGTATTGTAGTCGGGTGGTGCTGAGAAGGAAAAGACGACCTACCGTGAAGGGGTTGTTGCTTGGCAAGACAGCCAGTGGAAGGGCTCAATGTTGCCATGAAAACCGACGACGATATTTCTGACTTGAAATCACCACTGCCCGCCGAGCGTTCGAGCCTGCCGGAAAAACCCGGTGCACTCCGGGGCCAGGTCTTGCTTACGCTTCAGACCATCCATGCACAACGACTCTTCCAGGGACGAGCCGCTACCGCAGAGAAACCGACCATCGTCGGGCTGGTTGGTTTTGCTAACCGCTTGCGTGTGATCTGGCAGGGTGCACGCAGTGATGATCCCTATGCGGACTGGTGGTTGATCAAGATCCACGAGGCGATCGAAATAGCAGGAGACGCTATCCGCAGCAGCCAGGTGGATCTGGTAAAACGGCTGGAACAGATGAACGCTATGGAAGTCGATGTGGCGGCGTCCCAACGCCCTTACCGCGTTCCCCTGAAATTCGCCAACCCATACGCGTACCGCGGCGCCAAGCTTCTGGCTGAATTCGACAAGCTGGTCTGCATGGCATTGACGGCCCGCCACATCGGGTTATTGGACAGCAAAGCCAGTGAGGACATTCTCAAGGCAAGCGCTCGTAAAGTGCGTTCGATATTCATGATTCCGCAAAGCTACCGGTTACTGAAGATCAACCGGGAACAGGTGCGAGAGGCAAAGGGCCGTAGTCACGAGGCCCGTCAACTGATGGGTGAGCTGCCGGGCGATGTGCTGAGTGGTGAACGCCAGGCCCCGCTGGTACCACGCAAGGTGGCGTTTCCAGCGGAGTTTGCCGAACACGTGAATTTGCGTCCAGGATCGCCAGTAGCTGCGACGAATCCGTCTGCAGACAAAAACGACGACCGATAGTGTATGGGCTTTTCACTGGCATGAACCCGGTCCCTCCCCATAATCATTCCCCGGATAGTGTGATGACGTGGCGGCAAGTCTATGGCTAAAGCAAAACCCTGGCATCGGCTTGTAGTACAGCTCGATTCACGCATTGCACTGGAGTCCGTCATTCTGAACCGGCATGAATGCATGCCGGCGGCCCGTCGGCAAGAGTGGCTACGCGGACTGCTGGTGCAAGGGTTTCGTGTCGAATGTCAGGTGCTATGCGGAGCACAGGATGACGCAACACGCAAATCATCAACGGCATTCATAAACCGGAAGGCAGGTGAGGTGCAAAAGTCCATCAGTCGTCCAGAGCCAGTACCGGCTGCTGTGAAGGTAACCCCCTCGCAAGTGGATACGGCCAACAAACCCTTCGCTGCCCTGGGCAAAGTGATTGGTTAAGACAGGACACCCGCTTGTTTAATAACTAACGAACCAGAGGATAAAAATATATGACCGATGCACTTTCCATAAACCCCATCCCGGTTGGCCTCGATGACGGCTATGCATTCACCAAGGTCGCACTTCCGGACGGGCGCTTGATCGCTATCCCCTCACGTGCCCGGGTGGGGCAGTCCGACGTAACCTGGATCAACGGGTCTGAGCAACGCATCTTCGAGTACGAGACGGAGGATGCCGTGTATTCGGTCGGCGCCGTTGATGGTGCGCCCACCCATTTTGAAGGCTATCCGTGGTCCGGTCTGAACCGGGCGGTTGTACAACACGCCTTGCAACAGGCCGGACTCACAGGCCGGACCGTGCATGCAGTTTCCGGCTTGCCCGTCAGTACGTTTTATCGCAACAGCGGCGAACATCGGCAGGAAGCCATTACCAGGAAACGCGATAGCCTCAAGCAGGTGGTTCGACCACTAGTGGATGGTTTGCCGGTCGGCATCGCCTTCCATGAGGTGATCCCCGAGGCATTGGCTGCCTGGTACGACTATGTGATCGTCGAACAGGATGAGGGCGTCACCCTGGATGCGGATCGTGTATCCGTGCCCGTTGCCATCGTCGACATCGGTGGGCGCACGACCGACTACGTGGTGGTGAAGGACCAGGGCATCCTGCATGCCTCGTCCGGCTCCCTGCAGTGCGGGATGCTGAACGTGAAACAGTGCGTGACCAATGGCATTCAGGAGCGTTTCGATCTGGAGACCCTGAGTGAACAGTTGGTCTCTCAGGCGGTCGAGAACAAGGTAGTGCGCCTGCAAGGCAAGGATCATGATGTCGCGGCGCTGGTCGAGTCCGCCAAGCGCGAGGTCGTCGAACGACTCCATGCAGAGACGCGCCGGCAGCTTGGTCTGGGAGTGGAACTGGACCGTGTGCTATTCGTCGGCGGCGGCACCGTGGCTCTGGCCGAGAACATCGCCAACTGGTTCCCGCATCAGGCGATCGCGGAACACCCGGCCTTCGCCAATGCCCGTGGCATGCTCAAGTACCTGCGTTATGT
>CAMYII010000070.1 GCA_947258385.1 Acidiferrobacterales bacterium | reverse complement strand
AAGGTATCGCCAATCCGCTGGCAACGATTTTGTCGGTGGCGATGATGTTGCGCTATACCCTGGATGAACCGGAGAAGGCAAATCGGATCGATGACGCGGTTCACGCTGTTCTGGATGCGGGCCTGCGCACTGCCGATACCTACGCCGGGTCCGGGATGGAGGTGGGCACGGTGCAAATGGGCGATGCCGTGGTCGCGGCATTGCGCAGCGTTTGACCCCCAATTGTCAACCTGACGTTATTAGGGAAGCTCTGATTAAGTCAGCGCTTCCTGCGGTCCAGGGATGGACCGCCATTTTTCAAGCACGTAAGTGCTTGAAAAATGGAGCGAGACGCGGCCGCTCTCGGCCATCCCTGGCCGTCGCGGCATTTATGCGTCCTGCACAGCGGACCTGCGCCGCACCGAAGCGATTCTAGAGCAGCGGTACATGGATGTACCGCCTGCGGAGCTAAGGATGCAATAAGTCCATGGATGGACTTATTCAGAGGTTCATTAAATTAGCGAGCCAAATCTCGCCTGTTATTTTTCAGTATTACCACACGGACCGTGCGGGAGTGCGGCACCCTCAATGGGCTGCGGCAATTGCTGTCTAAGACCATAGGCAAGGTTATTAAAAGGCAACCTTATTTACGAGAGGTTTGTGAGATATGAGCAAGAAATACGATGTCGCCGTGGTAGGGGCCACGGGCGCGGTGGGCGAAACCATGTTGTCGATCCTGGCCGAGCGGAAGTTTCCCGTCGGCAAGGTTTATGCGCTGGCCTCGAGTCGGTCGGCCGGCAGCAAGGTGGCCTTCAGTGGCGGGACGCTGACCGTAGAGGACCTGGCGAGCTTTGATTTTTCCCAGACGCAGGTCGGCCTGTTTTCGGCCGGGGCGAGTGTTTCGGCGCAGTACGCCCCGAAGGCGGCGGCAGCCGGTTGTGTGGTGGTCGACAATACCTCCCAGTTCCGCTACGAAGAGGATATTCCGCTGGTGGTCCCGGAGGTCAACCCGGAGGCCATCGCCGGTTACAAGAACCGGGGAATCATCGCCAATCCCAATTGCTCCACCATACAGATGCTGGTGGCGCTTAAGCCTATCTATGATGCGGTCGGGATCTCACGCGTCAATGTCGCGACGTATCAGGCGGTTTCCGGCACCGGGAAGGAGGCGATCGAGGAACTGGCCAGCCAGACCGCCTTGCTGCTGAACGGCAAACCGATCGAGACCAAGGTGTATCCCAAGCAGATCGCCTTTAATGCGTTACCGCACATTGATGTCTTTATGGACAATGACTATACAAAAGAAGAGATGAAGATGGTTTGGGAGACGCGCAAGATCTTTGGCGACGACACCATACAGGTGAATCCGACGGCGGTGCGCATACCGGTCTTTTACGGCCATTCCGAGGTGTTACATATCGAAACCCGCGAGAAAATCAGTGCCGAGGCCGCCCGCAAATTACTGCGCCAGGCGCCAGGGGTAACGCTGATCGATGAGCGTCAAGCTGGCGGTTATCCGACCGCTGTTACCGAGGCGGCTGGCCATGATGCCGTGTTCGTGGGTCGCGTGCGTGAGGACATCTCCCATCCGCGCGGGTTGGACCTGTGGGTGGTGGCGGACAATGTGCGCAAGGGTGCGGCCTTAAATAGTGTTCAGATCGCGGAATATTTGGTAAAAGACTATCTGTAAGCTATATTTATTTATGATTTATAAAGAGTCTTACCACAATGGCAGCCTAACCCTAAGACTCTAAAGGATTTTTTTCAGGGTAGCCGGGGGTTGATAGAAGCGAAGGTGAGCGGCGTGCATCGAAACACCGTAGCGGAAGCAAGGCTCGCGGGCCTGCTGATCGGCGTCTGTCTGCTGTTCGCGCCCGGGCTGAGCCAGGCCATTGGCCTGGGTAAGCTCACAGTGCATTCCGCCCTGGACGAGCCTCTCAACGCGGAGATCGAGTTCAGCTCTCTGTCTTCGCGCGAGCGTAAAACCTTAAGCGCAGCATTGGCCTCCCGCGCGGACTTCGTCTCCGCGGGAATCGACCGTCCCCCGTACCTGACAAATATCAGCTTCACTGTGTCCAAGCGTGTTGATGGGCGCTATTTCCTGCATTTGCGTACCAAACAGCCGTTTCGCGAGCCTTTTCTACATTTCCTGTTGCGGGTCGAATGGTCGGGGGGACGGCTGATCCGCGAGTATACGGCACTTATCGATCCACCTTATCTGGTTGCCGGCAGGCCTTCGGGTATCGAGGTGCCCGAAGTCGAGCCACAAGTTGAAGTGAGTCCCGTGACACCCCCGCCTACCCCAAGCCCGGTGGAGGAAGCGGAGGCTTTTGATCGCCCGGCCGCGGGCGACCTCAAGGCCGACACTGGCCCGGAAGAACCCTTGGCGTCGGCGACCGGCGAAGTGGAGCCCGCTGCGGCGGCCAAACCGTCCAGGTCCATGGCCAGTAACTACGCGCTTGCCAATGATTTTCTTTTCGGACCGCAGGGCATCAGTGATTCCGTGACGATCACGGCCGCGGCCGGACGGAAAAAATCGCCAGCCACGCCCCAACCGGCGCCCAAGCCGGCGGCGTCCTCAGGGACTGTTGCTCCAGCACCGGTTTGGTCCGATCGGGGAAGCTATCACGTCAAGCGTGGTGACACGCTGTGGAGTATTGCGCAGAGACTCCGGGTTGACGACAGCCTCAGCATCGAGCAGGTCGTGATGGCCATCTTCCAGGCCAATCGCCATGCCTTCTTCGGTAACAACGCGAATAATCTGAGAGCTGGGAAGATTCTGAATATTCCCGACCGCTATGAAGTCGAAGCGCGCACGAAACGGCAAGCGAGAAAAGAGTTTTATGCCCAGTACGATGTGTGGCAAGACTATAAACTGAAGCTCGCCGGCGCCAAGCGGAGTTTCACAGTATCCGCAGAGAGCACCAAGCCCCGCAAAACGCGGCCCGCAGTCCCGGCCCCGAAAAAAGAGGTGAAACGGCCAGTTCGGCTTCGCAAGGAAAGCCCACCCAAGCCGGTCAAAACGGCAAAAACCACGCCTGAAAAAACGCCAAAGACCACCGCCAAGACCGTGGCGCCAGCCAAGAAAGAGGGTATCCCCGCCGATGAACTGTTGAAGATCGTGCGGGCCAATCTTGAGCGGCAAAAAGCAGAGCAACATAGATCGATACCCGACGCAGACAAGCGCGGAGATCCAGCCAGGCAAGAACGAAGCGAGTTGGCCGAACGCGTGGCATCGCTCGATGAGTCGCTTGAATCCAAGCAAATGCAAACCAGGGATATGGGTGAACGCGTTGGGGAGGTCAAAGACCAGCTAGAAACCCAGAAGCGCTTGATCGAGCTGGAGAACATGTCCCTGGCGCAGACGCAAGACTCGAAAAACCCGGGTGCCGGGGCGACGAAGGGTAAAAACGTCACGGACAAAAAGGGCGCGCCGGACCGCCGTAGCCGGGAACAGCGGACCCGGCCGAGCCGTCGGGTCTCAAAACCCGCACCGCCACCAGTCAAGCGCAAGCCAGCCTCCGCGCCGTCGGAAAAAGGATTCCTGGCCGATATGCTCGAAACCGCCAAGGGCCTGATGGATGAATTGTTGGGCGGCCAGATCATGATGCCGCTGGCGGCTGCGCTGGTGCTGCTCTCGGGCGGTCTGTTGCTTGTTTACATGAGAAGGCGCAGACAGGCGAAAGCGGAGTTTGAAGAGAGTATTCTGAATACGAGCGGCTTGGACAGCGAAGGCATCAGCGTGACGGATGACAGCGCCCGTTCGACGGAGACCGGCGATACATCGTTCTTAAGCGACTTCAGTCAGGGGGGTATGGGAAACATCCACACCGACGAGGTGGATCCCATCGCCGAGGCCGAGGTGTACCTGGCTTACGGACGTGACGAGCAGGCTGAAGAGATTTTGAAGGAGGCCATGGTCAAGGATGCCTCCCGCCACCAACTGAAAGAAAAGTTGCTTGAAATTTATCACCAGCGAAATGATGTGGCCTCTTTTGAAACGCTCGCCGAAGAGTTATATGCGTTACTGGAGGGCCGCGGTGGCGAGCTGTGGGACAGGGTGGCGGCTATGGGTAAGAAACTCAGCCCCAACAATCCCATGTTTGGTGGCGCCGGCGCGGCGGGCCTGCCCGGAGCCCCGACAGAGGCCCTGGAGACCGGATTGGACCAGGATATGCCGGGGGCCGGGGGCGGCGGCGCAATGCCGGGACTCGACATGACCGCGGAACCCGATATGGCCGTAGGGGGGTCGGACGAGACGCTGCTGGATCTGGAGCAACCCGCTGAGGCGTTGGATGCGGGTGGCGGTGGGGCGCTTGCGATGGATGCCGACTTTGACCTCGGTCTTGATAGCAGGATCGAAGACGCGGACAAGGGTGGATCCAACGCCATCGATTTTGATTTGAGTTTGGATTCAGATGTCACTGGCACGGAACCGGATGCCACACAGGAAGCGCCTGTGTCCATTGACGATAATGCGATAGAATTCAGTCTTGAAGATATCACAGCCGGGGGCGATGCGGATGTTCAGGACACGTCTGCGGCCGAGGAGCTTCCAGAAGCCGCAATCACTGATACGGATACCGTGAGCGAGGACGAGATCAAATGGGATATCGATATGTCTTCCGAAACGGACAGTGGCGATGACACGGGACTGGATTTGGAGTCGAGTTTAGATATGGACTCGAGTCTGGACTTGGAGTCGAGCTTGGATATGGACTCGAATCTGGACTTGGAGTCGACCAGTGCTGATGGTGCAGAGTTTTCACTGGATACAGGGGAAGGAGACGGAGGACTGGAGTTCGAAAGCGCCAGCGAGCTCGCCCTTGACGAAGACGCAGGCACAACCGCGGGGACCGCAATGGCCGACGAGCAGCAACACTGGGACGAAACCGCGACCAAGCTCGATCTTGCCAAGGCATATATCGATATGGGAGATGCCGAAGGCGCCAGGAGCATTCTGGAGGAGGTCCTGGCAGAAGGCAATGAGGAACAAAAGAAACAGGCAGCCGAGTTGGCGGCCCAGGTGGCATAGACCGCGTTTTTCAGCGGTCAGCCCTGCGAGATTAGCGAAGCCCGATCATCACCGGTAATACCTCAAAGCTATCCATTCGATAAGACGCGTGAAAGGCAATGGTCTGCGCGAGGCGTGATCGGGTAATCGCGCCGGCGTCGGATACCTGCATCCGCAAGCTATCAGCCAGAGGATGCGTTAAGGAAGCTCTGATTAAGTCAGAGCTTCCTGCGGTCCAGGGATGGACCGTCTTTTTCAAACACGTTAAGTGCTTGAAAAATGGAGCGAGGCGCGCGCAAATCCGCCGGGAGCGAGAAGCGGTACATGGATGTGCCGAATGCGGACCTAAGGATGGAATTTGCGCGCCAGCCCCGAAGGGGTGAGCCGCAGGGAAGCGGCGAGCACATGCGCCGCGCCGAAGCGATCTGCATAAGTCCATGGATGGACTTATGCAGAGGTTCCTTAAGTGGATTGTCTTCGGCTCCTGTCGAGCACGACAAAGGAATAGGGATACGGGTTGCGCTCGTCAGGTTCGTGAAATTCCTTGCTGATTTCTTTCCACTGCGCCCACTCGAGCTCGGGAAAATAGGTGTCCCCCTCGAAGCTGTAGTGCACCAGCGTCAGATACAGGCGGTCAGCAAAGGGTAGGCTCTGGGCATAAATTCCAGCCCCACCTATGATAAACACCTCTGGATCCCCGTGTGCGGCCGCCAGGGCGGCGTCAATGGAATTCACAACCACGCAACCGGGCGCGTCGAACCCAGGGTCACGACTGACCACGATATTCGTACGCTGCGGCAGGGGTTTGCCAATCGATTGGTAGTTCTTTCGTCCCATGATCACATGATGACCAAGGGTTTTGTTTCGAAAGTATTTCAAATCGGCGGGCAGGTGCCACGGGAGCCTGTTATGAATTCCAATGGCCCGGTTCTCCGCCACGGCGGCGATGATGGAAATAAGTGGCATGGGTTCGAATGCCGATATTCTATTTCAAGTTCAAGTGGTCAGCAGACCGCTGCGCCTACACCGCAACCGCGGCCTTAATGCTTGGGTAAGGGTCATAATTCAGAAGCTCGAAGTCGTCGTAAGTGAAATCAAATACGGAGGTGACGTCCGGATTGAGTCGCATGACGGGCAGGGGCTTCGGCGTGCGTTTGAGCTGCGTCTTGGCTTGTTCTAGATGGTTCAGGTAGAGATGGGCATCGCCGAGTGTATGGATGAACTCTCCCGGCGTCAGGTTGCTGACCTGGGCCACCATCATTGTCAGCAAGGCGTAGGACGCGATATTGAATGGTACGCCCAGGAAGACATCTGCGCTTCGCTGATAGAGCTGGCAGGAAAGCTTCCCGTTAGCGACATAGAACTGGAAGAAAACATGGCAGGGTGGAAGCGCCATGTTATCGATCTCGGCAGCATTCCAGGCGCTGACGATGATACGCCTCGAATCTGGGTCGCGCTTCAACTGCGCCAGTATCTGGCTGATCTGATCGATGTGGCCGCCTCCCGGGGCCGGCCAGGCGCGCCATTGAGCGCCATAGACGGGTCCCAACTCGCCGTTTTCATCGGCCCACTCATCCCAGATCCTCACGCCGTTGTCCCGCAGATAACCGATATTGGTGTTGCCGCTCAAAAACCATAACAACTCATGAATAATCGACTTCATATGGAGTTTCTTAGTTGTCAACGCGGGGAAACCCTGTTGGAGGTCAAACCGCGTCTGGTACCCAAACGTGCTCAGGGTGCCGGTGCCTGTGCGATCTTTTTTTTCAATCCCGTGTTCCAGGATATGGTGCATTAGGTCAAGATATTGTTGCATGTCGCTTTTTCCCGACAAATGGTCGTCCGAGCCGTTAGATGGATGTCATAATTCGGTTACAATCGGAGATATAGGATCTTTTGACATGATCCCGTCCGACTTGGACATATAGTATATCCGCTTGCCCCATTCGCCGCAGCAGGTCTGGTTGAAAGGCTGGCGGGAGGAGAACTTGCCTTGGAAAATTACTTTTTCATGCGGCCGCTACTCCGGCTTCTGGCCCAGGGACCATTTGTGTGCAAGGCGACCAGTATGATGCTTCGCGTGTTTGCGGCCCTGATCATTCTCGGCAGCCTTGCGTCGTTTTTCAATGCAGGCAAGGCCATATTTGAGTTGCCTACCACCAGTGCCATCATGGGGGGCATTTTATTCCAGCTGTTCTTTATCGTGGCAATTTATGCCGTGACCCATGTGTTGTTGATTCGGGCCCAGGACATCGAAGACCTGCAGGTCATGAGCGTTGGTGATATTTATATGCTGCCGCTGGGCGCGGTGTTACTGCGAATGCTTGGTGAGGCCTATTCGAGCTTTATCGGGCTTATTGCCATCGGCGGGGGGATTTATGTGTGGTTTACCAGCAAGAACATTGGCACCATCCTCGGCCCATTGACCGCTTTTTTTCCGGCTATGCTGGAGGCCAGCTTTATCGGGGGTATTCAGTTCATGCTTACCGGCATCCTGATAGCCATTGGTGCCCTGATTGCTTCTTATATGCTCGCCGAGATTACCAGTCTCATTGCCAGATCCGCCAGGCTGTCCGTGCATACCCCCCGGCAGTTGCCCAGGCAGGGGATCAAAACGCGCGTTGGCTGAATACGATCCTTGCCACCGGCACGCGGCCTTGGCCGCGCGCGGTTTGGCCCACTGACCTCTAACGGTTAGTCTGATCCCGGCCAGGGCGGCTAGGTTCTGTCGCGCCTTGCCGGGGCGAACAGGCGCACGCCTTTTCGCTTGAAGATTCCGATCAGGGTCAGCCCCGCGACGAAGCCGCCGATGTGCGCCCCCCATGCCACGCCGCCGGTCTGTGAGTCGGCGATCGCGGAGCTCAACAGCTGGAAACCGAACCAAAGCCCCAGCACGATCACAGCGGGTAGACGGACCGTGGTGATGAAAAACCCCAGCCAGATCAGCACGAGCACGCGCGCGTGGGGGTAGAGCAGCAGGTAGCCCCCCAGCACGCCCGAGATCGCACCGCTGGCGCCGATCATGGGAATCGCCGAATCCGCGTTGGGCAGCGCATGGGTAAATACCGCGATGACCCCGCATAACAAATAAAAGACAATGAACCGCGTGTGTCCCATGGCGTCTTCGATGTTATTGCCAAAGATCCACAGATATAGCATGTTACCGAGCAGGTGCATCCAGCCGCCATGCAGGAACATCGAGGTGAAGATTGTTGCCAGCGCGGGCAGTTGCTGAAGCTCGGCCGGGAGGGACATACCGCCGATGAGGACTGCAGGAATCGCGCCCATGGTCATGACCACGATTTCCTGCGCATCCTGTGTGAGGGTCTGCTGCCAGAGAAACACCAGTGAACAAAGCGCGATGAAAATAACGGTAATCAGCGGTGGCTTTGCTGCGGGGTTATCGTCACGTATGGGAATCATTGGGTCAGTTTAGCGTATCGCGCGGAAATCCGGTCGTGTCAAAGGATGTTGAAAAAGTCCGGTCGCTCCTGCGCATCCGTGCGCCCGCGACACTAGCCCATCCCTGGGGCGTCGGTCGCTCCTGCGCATCCGTGCGCCCGCGACACTAGCCCATCCCTGGGGCGTCGTCCCTGGCCTTCGCGGCACTAGGACTTCCTTGCCCGTCGGCCGCTCTCGGCCATCCCTGGCCTTCGCGGCACTAGGACTTCCCTGCCCGTCGGCCGCTCTCGGCCATCCCTGGCCTTCGCGGCACTAGGACTTCCTTGTCCTCGGCCATCCCTGGCCTCCGCGGCACTAGGACTTCCTTGTCCGTCGGCCGCTCTCGGCCATCCCTGGCCTCCGCGGCACTAGGACTTCCTTGTCCGTCGCACACCGCGGCTTGCTCCGAAAATCAAACATTTGCGTGTTTAATTTTCAATGCGGCGCATTCTTGCGACCCACATGGACGTGGGAAGTGTCGCGGGAGGCAAGGACGCCGACAGCGACCGGCGCTTGGCAGGGTGTTTTTCAACATCCTGCTAATTCGCCGTCTCGCTGCCGGGGCAGCCGCGTCACGATCGTGTTGCCGTGGTGCGGGGCGAACGGCGGCGGACTCACCGCTAGTCATGGAGTTGTTCGGCCGCCTCCAGGGTATTCAACAACAGGGTCGCCACCGTCATTGGTCCGACTCCCCCCGGCACCGGCGTAATCCAGCCCGCCCGTTTCTTCGCCTGATCGAATTCGACATCCCCCACGAGGGTGCCGTCCTTGCGCCGATTCATCCCTACGTCGATGACAATGGCGCCGGGTTTGATCCACTGCCCCCTGATCAAACCGGGCTTGCCTGCCGCTGCCACCAGTATGTCGGCGTTGCGAATGGGCGCGGAGATGTCCTTGGTGAAGCGATGACAGATGGTAACGGTACAGCCGGCCAGCAGCAGTTCGAGCGACATCGGCCGGCCGACAATATTGGATGCGCCGATGATGACGGCATCCTGCCCGCGGATCGGCGCGCCTGTGCTCTCCAGCAGACGCATGACGCCGCGCGGCGTGCAGGGTCGCAAGACCGGCATCCGCACCGCCAGGCGGCCGATGTTGTAGGGGTGAAACCCGTCCACGTCCTTGTCCGGATGCATGCGTTCCAACACCGTCTGCGGATCGATGTGTTCCGGCAGCGGGAGCTGAACAAGGATTCCGTCGACATCACCGCGGGCGTTCAGGTCGTCAATGAGTGTCAGCAGCGCTGCCTCCGGCGTGTCGGCGGGCAGGTCGTAGGAAAACGATCGGATGCCGACTTCTTCGCAGCCCCGGCGCTTGTTGCGCACATAGATCTGAGAGGCATGGTCTTGGCCGACCATGATGACAGCCAGACCGGGCTCGCGCTTGCCCGCCGCCAGGCGGTCGCGGACGCGCTGCTGGATCTCGGCACGCAGCTCGGCCGCGAGTTTTTTGCCGTCAATCAGGGTAGCGCTCATGGTGTTGCCAGAATCGTCCGCCTTGCCGGCCGCCGATGATCGCATGCGCGACGCGCGACGCCAAGCCCGCATCGCCCGGCATTGACGCTGGCGACGGCTGTACGTACTATCTCCGCGGTTTACGCGGAGTCAGTCATCTTCCTGAGGGAGTCTACTCGGGTAATTCGGGGTATGGCGCAGCCTGGTAGCGCACCTGCTTTGGGAGCAGGGAGTCGGGGGTTCAAATCCCTCTACCCCGACCAGATTGAACGTTGAATTGCGCCCGTAGCTCAATCGGATAGAGCAACGGCCTTTAGGCAGGCGGCATTGCCGCACAACAGGAGCCTCCGGCGGGAAACGGAACCGCCAGAGTGAAGGGCACTGTATCGGTGGAGCCTTAACGCGTCACGGCGATGGTAATACCGAGGAAACCGGCGCTCGCCGGCCTGGCAGGCCGAGCGGCCGGGTCGGGCCCGAAGGCCCGGGCGAGGTTCCCGGGGGTAGGGCCGGTCCACGTCGAGCACCGACGGCCTTGCGCCGTCGCAATCGTCTCCGGGATCCGTAGAGACTATACGTGCCCCACCTGAGAGGGTGAAGATATAGTCCAGACCACGAACCCGCTCACTGTCGTGACGGGGCAGCGAAAGCTGTCGTGGCAAGCTAAGCCGTAGGCTACAGGTTCGAGTCCTGTCGGGCGCGCCATTTTTTTCGCTGTGCTTCCCTGTGGCACAGCCATAGCGAAGGCAGGTATAATTTGTTCTTTCAATGGTGAGCGTAGCTCAGTTGGTTAGAGTCCCGGATTGTGATTCCGGTTGTCGTGGGTTCGAATCCCATCGCTCACCCCATGTTTTTGCGGGCCGTTAGCTCAGTTGGTAGAGCAGCGGACTCTTAATCCGCGGGTCGTAGGTTCGATCCCTACACGGCCCACCATTCCCGCAACGAGGGGTAGACCCGACATGCCCCCAAGCCGCGTTGCAGCCGCGTGGCCGCCCTCCGGTTGTCCTATCGTGCACCGCGATATGGCACAATAAATAGCAATTTTGCGAATGTGGCGGAACTGGTAGACGCGCTGGATTTAGGATCCAGTGGGGAAACCCGTGGGAGTTCGACTCTCCCCATTCGCACCAAACCCTTGTAGACCGCGGGGGATCCTTGGCCTGCCGAGTGTGAACCGGTATTATTCCGAGCGGTTTAACCAGTCAATTGTCCTAATTCGGGAACATTAGGATAGAGAGGTATTAGATGCAAGTCTCTGTCGAATCGACCAGCCCCATCGCCCGTCGCATGACGGTGACGGTGCCGGCTGATGAGCTGGAACACGCCATCGCCAAGCGCCTGCAGCAACTATCGGGCCAGCTCAAGATGCCGGGGTTCCGGCCGGGCAAGGTGCCGATGAAAGTGGTCGAGGCCCAGTATGGCGGGCGGGTGATGCAGGAAGTCAGCGGTGAGCTGATTCAATCCAGTTACCGCCAGGCGCTCGGAAAGGAAAGCCTGCATCCGGCCAGCGGCCCCAAGATCGAGCCCAAGTCGCTCGAGCGCGGTAAGGCCCTCGAATATATCGCGGAGTTCGATGTCTATCCCGACATTCCACATCTGGACCTGGCAGGGAAGGGAATTGAGCGCCCCGTCTGTACGGTGTCGGATGAGGATATCGACAGTACCATCGAGACCATGCGCAAGCAGCGCGTGTCATGGAGCGCGGTAGAACGCGAGGCACGCGCGGATGACCGCGTCACCTTGGACTTTACCGGCACCATAGATGGCGAGGAGTTCGAGGGTGGCAAGGCCGAGGGCTTTCAGGTGGTGCTCGGTGCGAGTACCTTGCTCAAGGACTTTGAACAGGGGCTGTTGGGCGTCAAGCCCGGTGAGGAGCGAACCCTTGATGTCAGCTTTCCCAAGGAGTACCAGGCCAGCGAGCTCGCGGGAAAGAATGCCAAATTTGCAGTCAAAGTGAGGGAAGTTGCGGAATCGCAATTGCCGGAGCTCAACGAGGACTTTATTCGCCAGATGGGTACGGCGAATGGCAGCCTGGAGGCATTCCGTGAAGAGGTCAAGTCCAGCCTCGAGCGCGAAGCGAAGCTCCGCCAGCGCGGCCTGCTGCGCCACCGCGTACTCGAGAAGCTGCTGGAAATCAATGACTTTGAAATCCCCACGGGCCTTGTGGAGGAGGAAATCAGCCGCCTCAGGCAGCGCGACCGCAACACCGGACAGGTCCAGGGTGCGGCGGCCGAACCGCAGGCCTACGAGCAGGCGGCGCGACAGCGGGTCGCGATCGGACTGATCCTGGCCGAGATTATCAAGAGCAAGGGCATCGACGCAGACCCGGAACAGGTCCGTGCCCGGGTGCAGGAGCTTGCGGTCAGTTATGAGGACCCGGCTGCGTTTGTCCGCTGGCACTACGAAAAACCCGGGCGATTGGGTGAAATTGAAGCGGTCGTGCTGGAAGAGCAAGTGGTTGATGCTATGCTGGAAGAGGCCGATGTGCAGGACAAGGCCGTGAGTTTCCAGGAGCTGATCCAGCTCGCCAACAGCAGCCGGGAAGTGTAAATAACAAAAATTCGCTGAAGGAAAACGTGATGCAGAACCCTGAACTGACTCCTGGTAGGTTAAATGAACAGGCGCTCGGCCTGGTGCCAATGGTCATCGAGACCACCGGCCGCGGCGAGCGGGCCTACGATATTTATTCCCGCATGCTCAAAGAGCGTGTGGTTTTTCTTGTCGGGCCGGTGGAAGACCACATGTCCAATCTGATCGTGGCACAACTGCTTTTTCTCGAATCGGAAAATCCGGACAAGGACATTCACCTTTATGTCAATTCGCCCGGCGGCGCGGTCACGGCAGGGCTAGCCATTTACGACACCATGCAGTTCATCAAACCGGATGTCAGCACAGTCTGCGTCGGGCAGGCAGCCAGCATGGGTGCCCTGCTGCTGGCCGGCGGCGCGGCCGGAAAGCGCCACTGCCTGCCGCACGCGCGCATGATGATCCATCAGCCCCTGGGCGGTTTCCAGGGCCAGGCCACCGACGTCGATATTCACGCCCGCGAGATCCTGCGCGTGCGGGAACGGCTCAACGCCATCCTGGTCAAACATACAGGTCAGACGCAGGAAATCATTCAGCAGGATACCGAGCGTGATTTTTTCATGGACAGCGACGAGGCCAGGAAATACGGGCTCGTGGATGAGGTGATTGATAAACGGGTTTAAATCGTAGGCATACAGCGCGTGTGGCTGTACATCTCGCAAAATGTGCTATAAATTCAGGTATAACGGTGTTTGAAATTTGTTCCCCAGGGATGTATTTTTAGAGTAATCGGGCTTTGGTCAATAAAGAGGTTGTAGGATGACTGACGATCACAACAACGGCACGGGTGACGGCAAGGGCGAAAAGTTGCTCTACTGTTCATTCTGCGGCAAGAGCCAGCATGAGGTTCGCAAGCTGATTGCCGGGCCCTCGGTGTTCGTGTGCGATGAGTGTGTCGAGCTGTGCAACGACATTATTCGCGAAGAGGTTCAGGAAGAGAACGGCGCCGCCCAGGCCAGCAGCAAGTTTCCCAAGCCCCAGGAAATCTACAAGATTCTCGATGAATACGTCATCGGCCAGTCCAACGCCAAGAAGGTGCTTTCGGTCGCCGTCTACAACCATTACAAGCGCATCGATCATCAGGACAGGGTCAGCGGCGTTGAATTGTCCAAGAGCAATATCCTGCTGATCGGCCCGACCGGCTCCGGCAAGACCCTGCTCGCTGAGACTCTGGCAAGGCTGCTCAATGTCCCCTTCACGATTGCCGACGCCACGACCCTGACCGAGGCCGGTTACGTTGGCGAGGATGTGGAGAATATCATCCAGAAGCTGTTGCAGAAATGCGACTATGACGTCGAGAAGGCGCAGAAAGGCATCGTTTATATCGACGAGATCGACAAGATCTCGCGCAAGTCTGACAACCCGTCCATCACCCGGGACGTGTCCGGGGAGGGCGTGCAGCAGGCCCTGCTCAAACTGATCGAGGGGACAGTGGCCTCGGTGCCGCCGCAGGGCGGGCGCAAGCACCCGCAACAGGAATTTCTGCAGGTCGATACCAGCAGCATTCTTTTCATTTGTGGCGGCGCCTTCGCGGGCCTGGAGAAGGTCATACAGGACCGCTCAGAGAAAAGCGGCATCGGCTTTGGCGCGGATATCAAGAGCAAATCCGAGACCAAACGGGTTGGCGAAGTGCTGCGCACGGTCGAACCGGAGGATCTGATCAAATACGGCCTGATACCAGAGTTTGTCGGACGGCTGCCGATTGTCGCGGTATTGGATGAGCTCGATACTGATGCGTTGGTCCGTATCCTGACGGAGCCCAAGAATGCGCTGGTCAAGCAATACCAGAAGCTGTTTGAGTTGGAAGGGGTGGAGATCGAGATACGAGATGACGCGCTGGGCGCCGTCGCCAAGCGCGCAATGGAGCGCAAGACCGGTGCCCGCGGTCTTCGTTCGATTATGGAACAGGCATTGCTTGATCTCATGTATGATCTGCCTTCGATGGACAACGTCGAAAAGGCCGTGATCGAGGCCAATGTCATTACCGAAGGCGCACGCCCGCTCTTGATTTACGCGGATGACACGGAAGAGGAAAAGAGAGCGTCGACCCGCACATAGCGCAGTCTGGCATTCTTGCGACAGGCGACGTGTCGGCTAAACCCCGCTCCGTGCGGGGTTTTTTGCGAGTGCAACGGGCGACGCCAGGCCGCCGCTGCAGCCCGCCGGGGAGTGAATTTCCGGGCAAACGTTGAATTCCGGTTTTTTACCCCCAAAAGTAGATCTTGAACACACAAGATACCGATGAATTGGCGCCGGTGAGAAACGCGAGGGCGCATCGGTGTGGATGCCAACACATTATCGGGGTAACACCCGTCTAAACAGGTAAAGCCATGACAGAGGAAAGCAGACCTCTTACTATCGTTCCGGATTCCGAGACAACCTTACCCGTGCTGCCGTTGCGCGATGTGGTTGTTTTTCCCCATATGGTGATTCCGCTCTTTGTTGGCCGGAAAAAGTCCATTGTTGCGCTTGACCAGGCCATGGAATCGGGCAAGCAGATCATGCTCGTCGCGCAGAAGAGTGCCTCGGACGATGATCCGGGGGCGGAGGATATCCACACGGTCGGCACCATTGCCAGCATCCTACAGTTGCTTAAACTGCCGGACGGCACGGTCAAGGTCCTGGTCGAAGGTGAGCAGCGTGCCGCCATACAAAAGTTTCTGGAGACTGAAGAGACGTTCGTCGCCACTGTCTCACAGCTTGAAAACGTTCTCCTCGATGAGAAAGAGGCCGAGGTGCTGATGCGCTCGGTGCTGTCCGAGTTTGATCAATATGTCAAACTCAATATGAAAATCCCGCCCGAGATCCTGACCTCACTCAGCGGCGTGGACGAGCCGGGTCGGCTTGCGGACACGGTAGCGGCACACTTGAGCCTTAAGATTGATGACAAACAGCATATCCTCGCGATGCAGGATATCCGCGACCGCCTGGAGCACATCCTCGGGGTAATGGAATCGGAGATTGATCTTCTGCAGGTGGAGAAGCGTATTCGCGGCCGGGTGAAGCGGCAGATGGAAAAAAGCCAGCGCGAGTACTACCTGAACGAGCAGATGAAGGCGATCCAGAAGGAGCTGGGGGATCTTGACGAATCGCCAAACGAGATCGAAGAAATTACTCAGAAAATCGCCGACGCCGGTATGCCGAAAGAGGCCCGTGACAAGGTTGATTCCGAGCTCAACAAACTGAAAATGATGTCGCCCATGTCCGCCGAGGCGACAGTGGTGCGCAACTATATTGACACCCTACTTAACGTGCCTTGGAAAAAGAAGACCAAGATCACGAAGGATTTGAATAAGGCGGAAGAGGTCCTGGAAGAGGATCACTACGGGCTGGACAAGGTCAAGGAACGCATCCTTGAATACCTTGCCGTACAGCAACGCGTAAACAAATTGAAAGGGCCGATTTTGTGCCTCGTAGGCCCCCCGGGTGTCGGAAAAACGTCCCTGGGGATGTCGATCGCACGGGCCACTAACCGCAAGTTTGCGCGCATGTCCCTCGGTGGCGTTCGTGATGAGGCCGAGATTCGCGGGCACCGTCGGACGTACATCGGATCCATGCCGGGCAAGATCATTCAGAACCTGAGCAAGGTGAAAGTCCGCAACCCGTTATTCATGCTAGATGAGGTCGATAAGATGTCCATGGACTTCCGCGGCGATCCGTCTTCCGCGTTGTTAGAGGTCCTGGACCCGGAACAAAACGACACCTTCAACGATCATTATCTGGAGGTGGATTACGACCTCTCCGACGTGATGTTCGTGGCGACGGCGAATACGCTTAATATCCCCCCGCCGCTGCTCGATCGCATGGAGGTCATCCGTCTGTCAGGCTACACCGAAGATGAAAAGCTGAATATCGCGCTGCGCTATCTCGCGCCCAAGCAGATTAAGAGCAATGGCTTGAAGGAAGATGAGTTTTCTGTCTCGGGGGATGTCATACAGGATATCATCCGCTATTACACGCGTGAAGCCGGTGTGCGTAATCTCGAGCGTGAGATCTCAAAAATCTGCCGCAAGGTTGCCAAAGAGCTCGTCATGGGCAAGCAGACCGAGGTGAGCGTGACGCCGGAGAATCTGGAGAAATACCTCGGCGTGCGGCGCTTCCGCTATGGCATTGCCGAAGAGAGCAACCAGATCGGACAGGTCACAGGCCTCGCCTGGACGGAAGTCGGGGGCGAGCTCTTGACGATTGAAAGCGCCATTCTGCCGGGCAAGGGCAAGCTCATGATTACAGGTAAGCTTGGCGACGTCATGCAGGAGTCGATCCAGGCCGCCATGAGCGTGGTGCGAAGCCGCGCGGCCAAGCTCGGCATTCGTGCGGATTTTTATCAGACCCATGATTTTCATATTCACGTTCCCGAGGGTGCGACGCCCAAAGACGGCCCCAGTGCGGGGATCGGAATGTGCACGGCGATGGTTTCATCGCTTACCGGTATTCCCGTGCGTGCCGATGTTGCCATGACAGGCGAAATCACACTGCGCGGGGAGGTGCTGCCGATTGGCGGGCTGAAGGAAAAGCTGCTCGCCGCGCATCGGGGCCGGGTCAAGACCGTGCTCATTCCTCATGAGAACAGCAAGGATTTGACCGAGATTCCGCAAAACATCGTCAATGATCTGGAGATCAAAACCGTCAGATGGATTGATGAGGTGTTTGAGGCGGCGCTCGAGCGTATGCCCGAGCCCCTGGAAGAAGGCGAGGATATTGAAAGCCCCCCGGGCGACGCCGCCGAAGACCAGGCTGGACCGGCAACAAAAATCACGACGCATTAGCGCCTGGCCAGTCCCTGGCTGGGCGTTTCTTGACAAGTCCACCGCACTTGTATCATTTTTTGCCGCTCTGAATGGGCCGCACACCGGCCCATGCCTTAATCAGACGACTCGGCGTGTCTCTCTGCCAGCGGCCGATCAAGAGGACATCGAGGCGGATAAATCAGAGTCCAGTGATAAGGTTGCGGTAACAACGGATAGGAACCGCGTGGCCGCAACACGTGCCGTGGAGGTAGTCATTAACGAGCGCTTGCGCGTCGGTGGACACGTTAGGATTGCCGGTTTTGGGGCCTTCTCGGTGAGCGCCCGTGCCGCCGGAACGGACCGCAATCCCAGGACGAATCGCGGCCGGCAAATGCCGGAACTCAAGGCTGGTAAAGGGCTCAAGGATGCCTTAAACTAGCGCGCCCTGGGGTGCTTAGCTCAGCTGGTAGAGCGTCGCCCTTACAAGGCGAATGTCGGGGGTTCAACTCCCTCAGCACCCACCAGGCTGTATCTCGGAGCGGTAGTTCAGTTGGTTAGAATACCGGCCTGTCACGCCGGGGGTCGCGGGTTCGAGTCCCGTCCGCTCCGCCATTTTTTCGAGTCAGGGCAAGTGTGAATCTCCACCTTGCCCTTTTTATTTGCATCAAATCTGTTTTTTACCGTTGATGTATTTCTCGGTTGCGGTAAAGTATGCCCCCATGCTGACAGCAATTCGTGAAAAGACCCAGGGCATTATTGCCGGCTTCATTGTCGCGCTGCTGGTGATCGTGTTCGGTTTCTGGGGCGTCAATACCTACTTTCAGGGTGGGGCCACGGTGGTCGTCGCCAAAGGCGATGGCATAGAAATTCATCAGCAAGTCTACCGTGACGCCCTGGAACAGTATCGCCGTCGTGTTCCACCGGCCGTGTGGGAGACCGCCTTTTTCAAGCAGCAGGTCCTGGAGGGCCTGGTGGCGGAAAACCTGTTTTTGAACGACGTCGAGCGCCGGGGTTTTCGCATCAGCGACGAGCAGCTGAGTGAGAAGATCAAGGCGCTGCCCTATTTCCAGCGGAACAACCGCTTCGATACGGAGGTCTATAGCGGGACCCTGCGCGCCCAGGGAATCAACACCGCCCAGTTCGAATCCCAAATACGCAATGATGCCATTGCCGATCAGGTGCGCGGCGGGTTTCGCGAAAGCGCAATCGTGACACAAAGCGAGATTGAGGCAGTCATGCGCCTGATGCTGCAGCGGCGGGAATGGGCCTATCTGCAGATCGACACCAGCCGGTTCCTCAAACAGGCGAAGATCGATCAGGACGCCATTAAGAATTACTACGACTCCCAAGCCGGGCGTTTCATGTCGCCCGAGCAGGTGCAGATCGAATACCTGCTGTTGTCGGCGGAGGAGCTTGCCAGGGATTATCAACCGACCGAGACCGAGTTGCGTGAAGCTTATGACACAGGTATCGGTCAGGATGCGGTGCCGGAACGGCGTCGCGCGAGCCATATCCTGGTTGAGCTCGACGCGGCTGCCTCCGCTGAAGAGCGGCAGAAGGCCGTAGAACGCATTCAACAGCTCGAAAAGCAGCTGCGCGAGGGTGCGGATTTTGCGGCATTGGCCAAGAAAAATTCTGATGACCCCGTCAGCGCGGCCAAGGGAGGCGATCTCGGTGATATTGCGCGCGGTGTCATGGCCAAGGAGTTCGAGGAGGCCGCCTACGCACTGAAGAAAAAAGGCGCGGTCAGTAAACCGGTACGCACAAAATTTGGCTACCATTTGATCAAATTGACCGATTATAAGCCCGCGGTGCAGCGGTCGTTCGTCAAGGCGCGCGAGGATCTTCGGAAACTGCTGAAGCAGCAGCATGGGGAAGAGCGCTTTTATGACCTTTCAGAGGATTTCTACAACCTGACCTATGAGCAACCCGACAGCCTCAAGCCGGCCGCGGACCAGCTCGGCCTCGAGATCAGGAAAAGCGAATGGTTTTCGCGTTCCGGCGGCGCCGGCATTGCGGCCAAGCAACCGGTCGTTGCGGCTGCGTTTGCGCCGGAAGTGCTGGAGCAGGGAAGAAATAGCGATGCCCTCGAGCTTGACGATACCACGCTGGTGGCCCTGCGTGTGGCCGGGCACCGGGAGGCCGAGCGCAAGCCGCTTTCAGCGGTCAGCGGCGAGATCGAGTCGCTGCTAAAGCAACAGCGGGCGCGTGAGCAGGCGGCGCAGCGACGTGATCAATTCATGGATGCCTTGCAGCAGGGAGAGACACTGCCGGTGCTCGCACGCAGGCATGGTCTAAAGTACACCAAACCGTCGGTCGTCAGCCGCGAGGGGAAAAAACAGGACAAGGTTGATCAGCGACTGCTTGCGGCCGTGTTCCAGGCGCAGCGCCCGCAGGACGGCAAGCCGGTGTACGGCAGCGTTGCGCTCGCAGACAGCGGGTATGCCGTGTTTGCCCTGGAGCGTGTGATTGAAGGCGATGTCGCGGGCGCGGATGCGGATACGCGCAACCGGGCCGTTAAACTGCTGACCGGACGACGGGGCCTCGATTACTACGCGAATTACCGCACGGGTCTGCGTAAAAGCGCGGAGATCAAGGTGTATCCCGACAAGCTCTGAGCGTCATCCCTGCCCGATTCCGGCGATGTTAAAGCCGGCATCGACATAGGTGATCTCACCCGTAATGCCGGAGGCGAGGTCCGAGCAAAGGAACGCGGCGGCATTTCCGACTTCATCGATGGTGACGCTGCGATGCAGTGGCGCGCTTGCCTCAAAGGCATCCCTGATTTTCCTGAAATCACCAATACCCGCTGCCGCCAGGGTCCTGATGGGACCGGCGGAAATCCCGTTGACACGGATACCCTCCGGCCCGAGGGAATGGGCCATGTAGCGCACATTGGCCTCCAGGCTGGCCTTGGCCACACCCATGACGTTGTAATTGGGGATCGCGCGTATGGCACCCAGGTAGGTCAGCGTGAGCAGGGCGCCGTTTCTGCCCTGCATCATGCGGTGGCCGCCCTTTGCCAGGGCGGCGAAGCTGTAGGAGCTGATGTCATGGGCCATGGCGAAACCCTCGCGCGTGACCGCCTCGACATAGGATCCGGACAGCAGCTCACGCGGCGCGAAGGCCACGGAGTGCACGATAATGTCGAGCCCGTCCCAGTGTTCGCCCAGGCCGGTAAACATGGCCTCGATCTGCTCGTCACTGGCGACATCGCAGGGCAGCACGATCCCGGAATCGACCTGGGCGGCGAATTTCTCGACCCGCTGTTTGAGCTTGTCATTCTGATAGCTGAAAGCCAGTTCGGCGCCCTCCCGGTGCATGGCCTTGGCGATACCCCAGGCGATGGAGCGATCGCTCGCAACGCCGACAATCAATGCACGTTTGCCCGCCAGAAAACCCATGTTCTTGTTCTCCCTTTGGTTTTTGCAATAAATGACCGTTTTGTAACGGGGCATTGTAACCGGAAACAAATAGTCGCTCCAGGGGAAAATTCATGGCCTAAGCATTCAAGATAGTGTCCAAATGTGCGTCTCCAGACCCGCACTACTTTGTTACGGGACGCGATGTCGTTATGATTGACGTTATCGGAACCGAAGACAAAGCAGAGCATCATTGGACACCAGGGGCCACAGTATTTTTCAGTTACCGTCAGCCGCACTGCTGGTGTTCACCTTATGCGCCTCGGGCAGTGCCTGGTCGGCATGGAACAATCCATACCCAGCCGATGAGGAAGGCAAGAACGTCTTATACAGTGCTTTCAGTGAGCGCCCCAAGCATCTCGATCCCGTACGCTCTTACAGTTCTAATGAGTACGTGTTTATCGCGCAGATCTACGAACCCCCGTTTCAATACCATTACCTCAAGCGGCCTTATGTGTTGCAACCCTTGACCGCGACAGCGGTACCAGAGCCGGTCTATCTTGACAAGAATAACCGGCGCTTGCCCGCAAAGGCTCCGGTTGCAAGCATAGCTTACAGTCTGTATACCATTCGTATCCGCGCAGGCATTCACTATCAGCCTCATCCCTGCTTCGCACGGGATGACAATGGTAACTACCGCTACCATGCACTGACAAGGCCGGAAATAGCGGAAATCGGTTCAATCGCCGATTTCCATCATACAGGCACACGTGAGCTTGTTGCGGCGGACTATATTTACCAGATCAAACGTCTGGCGGATCCGAAACTGCATTCACCGATCTACGGATTGATGAGTCAATATATCCTGGGTCTGGGTGATCTGGCCCGCAGCATCGCCGCCAGGCGTCGTGACGTCACCGATTCCTATCTTGATCTGAACGAATTTGAGCTGGAGGGTGCGCGCGTGCTGGATCGATACACCTATCAAGTGAAGATTCGCGGCAAAAATCCCCAGTTCCTTTATTGGATGGCCATGCCGTTTTTTGCGCCCATGCCGCTGGAAGCCGACCGGTTTTTTTCGCAGCCCGGCATGCAAGAGAAAAACATTACCTTGAACTGGTATGCAGTTGGAACCGGTCCTTACATGTTGACCGTAAATGACCCTAACCGGCAGATGGTGTTGGAGCGCAACCCGAATTATCATGACGACTTCTATCCCCTCGAAGGTGAGCCGGGCGATGAGTCGACGGGACTGCTGGCCGATGCCGGCAAGCGATTGCCTTTTATCGACAAGGTTGTGTTCAGCCTGGAAAAAGAAGATATCCCGTATTGGAGCAAGTTCCTGCAAGGCTACTACGACCGTTCCGGCATCAGCGCCGAAAGCTTTGACCAGGCGATTCGCATTTCCTCGACCGGCGACTCGATGCTTACCGATGAGATGGCGGACAAAGGAATCAACCTTTTGACCAGCGTCGCGACTTCGACATTTTACTTCGGATTCAATATGGAAGACCCGGTGGTTGGCGGGTATACCGAGCGCGCGCGCACACTGCGGCAGGCTATTTCCATCGCCATCGACTTCGAAGAACAGATATCTATTTTTCTTAATGGCCGGGGAATCGCCTCCCAAGGACCGATCCCGCCTGGTATCTTCGGCTACAAAACCGGGCGCGAAGGCATTAACCCCCATGTGTATGATTGGGTGAGCGGGCAGGCACAACGGAAATCAATTGCGGTTGCAAAACGCCTGCTCGCCCAGGCGGGTTACCCCAACGGGCGTGATGCAAGGTCCGGTAAACCGCTATTGTTGTATTTTGATACCACCGGTACAGGTCCTGAGGACAAGGCAAGACTGGAATGGATGCGTAAACAGTTCAAGAAGCTTAATATCGAGTTAGTCGTGCGCGCCACCGATTACAACCGCTTTCAGGACAAGATGCTCAACGGCACCGCACAGATGTTCGTTTGGGGTTGGAACGCCGATTATCCCGATCCGGAGAATTTTGTTTTCCTGCTCTATGGTCCGAATAAGAAGGTGCAAAATAACGGCGAGAACGCCGCCAACTACGATAGTCCTGAGTTCAACCGGCTGTTCGAACGCATGAAGGATATGGACAACGGTCCCGAGCGGCAGCAGATCATCGACGCCATGGTGGAGATCGCTCGCCGCGATTCACCCTGGGCCTGGGGTTTCCATCCCAAGCAGTTCAGCCTTCAACATCGTTGGTTATATAATGTCAAGCCCAATCTCATGGCCAACAACACGTTGAAGTATTTGCGATTGGATCCATCCTTGCGAGTGGCCAAACGTGTGCAATGGAATCAGCCCGTGTTGTGGCCTCTGTTAGTCGTGTTATTGGGCTCGGTCGCAGCGATGATCCCGGCCGTGGCGGCCTATCGAAGAAGGGAAACCCGGATAATCTGATGATTGCGTACATCATACGCCGCATCTTTTATGCCATCCCGATTCTGATCGGTGTCAATGTTCTTACGTTCACATTGTTTTTCATTGTCAACAGTCCCGATGATATGGCCCGTATACATCTTGGCGTCAAGCGCGTCACGCCGGAGGCCGTCGCCAACTGGAAGGCCGAGCACGGCTATGACAGACCATTGCTATGGAACAATACTGCTCAAAGCGCCGATAGGGTCACCAACACGATATTCTTCGAGCACTCGGTAAAGTTATTCATGTTTGACTTTGGGCGCTCCGATGACGGACGCGACATCGGCAGCGATATCGCTAAACGCATGTGGCCAAGCCTGGCCATTGCCTTGCCGACGTTCATGGTGGGACTTTTAACATACATCACTTTTGCCATGCTGCTGGCGTTTTTTCGTGGCACGTACGTGGACACCGGCGGTGTGGTGTTATGCGTTGTCATGATGTCGATATCCGGTTTGTTTTACATCATTCTCGGTCAGTACGTATTCAGTAAATTGTGGCACCTGGTGCCGATCTCCGGCTTTGACACCGGCATCAATGCAATAAAGTTTCTCATTCTGCCAGTCATCATAGGGGTGGTTGGCGGCGTGGGCGCCAGCACTCGCCTTTATCGAACTTTTTTTCTGGAAGAAATCAATAAGGACTATGTTCGCACCGCCCGTGCAAAGGGGCTGTCTGAGCTGCGCGTGCTGTTTCACCATGTCCTGAAAAACGCCATGATCCCGATCCTTACCGGTGTCGTCGTGATTATTCCACTTCTTTTTATTGGTAGTCTGATAATGGAGTCTTTTTTCGCCATACCGGGCCTCGGCAGCTATACGATCGACGCCATCAACTCGCAGGACTTTGCCATTGTTCGTGCGATGGTGTTTCTCGGCTCAGTGCTCTACATCATCGGCCTGATTCTAACCGATATCAGCTACACCGTGGTCGATCCGCGCGTGAGATTGCATTGATGCCGTTTGTGCCGGCAATATTGTTAACCGACTGGTTGGTCTATTTCATACTGACCGTAGTGGTTGCTTTCGCGCTATACGCGCGTCGCCATGAGCATCTTCGGGCTCCATGGCGTCGCGTGACCCGGCGGCCGCTGGCGATGTCGGCGCTGGTCGTGTTACTGGTATACGTCGGCATCGGCCTGCTCGATTCCACGCATTTTCGCTTGCGCGATACGGAGCAGGATGTTGCCGTCTCAGAAACGCGTTATTCGCACGAGGTATTAAGCGTACTCGATATTCTGTTGAAACCACTACGGGAGAGCTCGGAGAAGACGTATTCGGCGCCCTTCGCTGTGTATGCCTATACCCGGGAGACTATCGTGCATGCGGACGGCAGCACGAGCCACATCTATCCTCGACTGCAGTACGCGGGCGCTCATTTGCATGATGCATCGGAGCGCCCGCTCGATATCGCAAAGCGCGTGGCGGTGGCATCGATCCAGGGCACGGTCATCTGGATAATTTTATTATCTGCGTTTGCCTATTTCATCGCGCGCCGCAAAAAGGAGACCTTCGGCGAGGTCTTGCACCGCCTGCGGCGTGGTCAGACCGAGGTGCCTTGGCGCACTATATTGCTGACGGTGGGGGTTCTGCTGATTCTGGTTTTCTGCGCGCTGCATCTGGCGCCCTATTACCACCTCTTTGGTAGTGATCAGGTGGGCAGGGATGTACTGTATAAGTCGCTAAAAAGTATCCGTACGGGTCTGCTGATCGGCACCTTGACCACGCTTGTCATGCTTCCTTTTGCCATCATGCTCGGCATCATGGCCGGGTACTTTCGGTCATGGGCCGATGACATTATCCAGTACGTCTATACGACTCTGAGTTCGATTCCAGGCGTTTTGCTGATCGCTGCCGCAATCCTGAGTCTGCAAGTCTATATGGCCAACCATCCGGAGGATTTTAACACCCTGATCGTGCGCTCGGACACACGCCTGCTTTTTCTTTGCCTGATCCTGGGAGTCACGAGTTGGACTAGCCTGTGCCGTCTATTGCGCGGGGAAACGCTCAAATTACGCGAGGTGGACTACGTGCAGGCCGCCGTCGCGCTCGGCGCGCGGCATACCAAGATTATGATGCGTCATATCTTTCCGAATGTCATGCACATCGTCTTAATTACGGTTGTGCTCGACTTCAGCGGCCTGGTGTTAGCCGAGGCGGTATTGTCTTATGTCGGTGTGGGTGTGGATCCTACTATGGACAGTTGGGGAAATATGATCAATGGTGCGCGCCTGGAGATGGCGCGCGAACCCATAGTGTGGTGGAACCTTGCCGCGGCCTTTGTCTTTATGTTTGGCCTGGTGCTGGCGGCCAATCTGTTTTCGGATGCGGTGCGCGATGCCTTTGACCCGCGGCTGCGGCGGTAAAAAATTATGACCGAGACGCTGCTCAGAGTTGATCAACTGAGGACCGTTTTTGGTGTAGAAGATGGCTGTGTCCGCGCCGTCGATGGGGTTTCTTTCAATATCATGCGCGGGGAAACGCTGGCGCTGTTGGGCGAATCCGGCTGCGGAAAGTCGGTGTCTGCGCTCTCGCTGCTGAAGTTGGTGCCTGAGCCGGCCGGCCGTATTATTGAGGGGCGGGTGTGGCTCGACGATATTGATCTTCTACGGCTGCCGGAGAGGGCCATGCGCGGAATCCGCGGGAAAAGGATTGCGATGATTTTCCAGGAACCGCAGACCTCGCTCAATCCGGTGATGCCCATTGGTCAGCAGATAGGCGAGTGTCTTCCTGAAAACGGTAAGTTGGGAGCGGAGAAGGTGCGCAAGCACGTGGTGGAGCTGCTCACGGCCGTGGGCATCGCCGATCCCGAGCAGCGCTGCGGTGAATATCCGCACCAGCTTTCAGGAGGCATGATGCAACGGGTCATGATCGCCATGGCACTGGCCTCCAAGCCCGATCTGCTGATCGCCGACGAGCCGACGACCGCGCTTGATGTCACAATCCAGGCACAGATACTGGATTTATTGGACCGGCTCAGAAAAGAGACGGGCATGGCCATCTTGCTCATTACGCATAATCTTGGTGTAGCTGCGCGTCTGGCTGACCGCGTTGCAATAATGTATGCGGGTGAAATCGTTGAAATGGCATCGGTGGAAGAGTTCTTTGCCAACCCGCGCCACCCCTACGCGCGAAAGCTGTTTCAATCGCTTCCCGGGCGTGTCAAACGTGGCAGCGAGCTCAATGTGATCCCGGGTAGCGTGCCGTCGCTGGCGACCGTATTCAAGGGTTGCCGTTTCGCAGACCGCTGTGATCATGCCTGGGCCACCTGCCACGAGCGTGTGCCACGCTGGAGTGGTGACGACGCAAGTGGTGTGCGGTGCCTGCTGTATGAAGGTGATGTCGCGCCGGCGTTAACCACGGTGGTTCCCCCGGTCGTAGCTTCTGCGCCGGCGGCGAAGGCCGGCGCGGCCGATGAAAGCCTGCTTCGTGTGAGTGACCTCAAGGTCTACTTTCCGATCCACAAAGGCATATTTAAACGTGTGGTTGGCCACGTGAAGGCCGTGGACGACATCTCGTTCGCGATTGGGCGGGGGCGCACCCTGGCGCTGGTCGGAGAGTCGGGTTGCGGCAAAACGACGGCGGGCAAAGGCATTCTACAGCTCCTGAAACCAACCGGCGGCAGCGTTGTTTATGAAGGACAGGAGCTTACTGCATTGCCCAGGCGGCAGCTTCGCCGCTTGCGCCAGCATTTCCAGGTGATCTTTCAGGATCCGTTCGCGTCGCTCAATCCCCGCATGCCCGTCGGCAGCATACTCGAAGAGGGTATGTTGGCCCAGGGAGTCGGCGGCAGCTCTGGTCAAAGGATCGCGCGTATCGAAGAACTGCTGCGGCACGTCGGGCTTTCGCCGGAGTCCCGGTCGCGCTATCCACATGAATTCTCCGGCGGGCAGCGGCAGCGGATCAGCATTGCCCGCGCATTGGCTGTGGATCCCCGGCTCATCGTCTGTGATGAGCCCACGAGTGCGCTTGATGTTTCTGTGCAGGCGCAGATCCTCAATCTTCTGAAAAAATTGCAGGATGAATTGAATCTGAGTTATCTGTTCATCAGCCATGATCTGTCGGTGGTCGAGTATCTGGCGCACGACATCGCGGTGATGTATCTCGGCCGTATCGTGGAGTCGGGTGCGCTCAATGAGGTACTGGATAATCCTAAGCACCCTTACACCCAGGCGCTTTTATCGGCCGTGCCCGTGGTCGAGCAACCGGGGGCGACGGACATCAAGGCGGAGCGAAAAGTGATTCGTTTGGAAGGCGATATTCCGTCGCCGAGTAAACCGCCCGGTGGCTGTCACTTTCATCCGCGCTGTCCCCAGGCCTTGCCGAAGTGTCGAAAGACATACCCGGATACAACCGAGATCACGCAGACACACCGCGTGCGTTGCTATTTGTATTCGGAGTAACGTTGTTCAGGCAAGAACGCCTGCGTGCCTGGCTCGCCGGGCAAAGTCGCGACCCGCGACGGAAAGTGCGGTTTGGAGATCAGCCGCTAGGCAGGGCCGATCCCAGGGAGACCGCCGGGGCCCCGCCCGGTTCCACCCAGATTTTCAACTGCTGGCCGAGGCGCAGGATGGAACGGCGGCTGATGAGGTTCCAGCGCGTAAGCTGGCTGATGTAGACGTTATATTGCCTGGCGATGCTCCACAGCGTATCACCGGATTTGACTTTGTGGACCACGACCACCCGTCCTGCCGGCGGGGCTGCCGGTTGTCGTGTTCGTTTCACCGGTTTGGTGACGTTGGCGACGCGGGTACTGATCTTGCGGCTGGATACCGGAATCATTAAGTCCTGACCGGCACGGATACGGGTGCCGCGTATGCCGTTGGTCTTCTTCACGGCGGCGACACTGACGCGGTAGCGCATGGCGATCTGGCTCAGGGTGTCGCCACGGCGGACCTTGTGGCGTTTCCACCGTACACGTTGCTCTATGGGCAGGCTTTCCAGCGCAGCGAGTATGGTTTGCTCCGTGTCCATTGGTACCAGCAAATCAAACGGTCCGTCTGGGGCAGTGGCCCAGCGCTTGAAGCCGGGATTGATGTCGTACAGATCCCCGATGGGCACGTCGGCCTGCTTGGCCAGTACGCCGAGGTCGATCTGCGAGCCGATATCAACGACGGTAAAATGCGGCTCGTTTGCAATTGTCGCCAGTTCGAGCCCGTATTTCGCCGGGTCGGCCACGATGCGGGCCATGGCCAGCAGTTTGGGCACATAGTTGCGGGTCTCGGGTTTGAGCTGCCGCAGGTGTTCGTAGCCGGTGGGTTTACCGCGTTTGCGGTTATCGCGCCTGGCGCGCATCACCCGGTTTTCACCGGCATTGTAGGCGGCGAGCGCCAGGTGCCAGTCACCGTCAAAATCCTTATTGAGCTTTTCCAGGTAATCCAAGGCCGCGTTGGTGGCCTTGATAACGTCACGGCGGCCGTCATACCACCAGTTGCGCTCGAGCCCGTAATGGCGACCGGTGGAGGGGATAAACTGCCACAGGCCCGCGGCGCGTGCGCGGGAATAGGCATGCGGCTTGAAGGCGCTCTCGATGGCCGGTAGCAGTGCAATCTCCGTCGGGAAACCGCGCTTCTCTACCTCTTCGACGATGTAGAACAGGTAAAGCCGAGCCCGCGCGACCATGCGCTCCATATAGGCCGGGTTGTTGGCAAACCATTTTTCATGCCGCGCCACATAAGGGCTGTCGAGATCCGGTAAACCGTAGCCGGCGCGGATACGGTCCCACAGGTCCGCGTATTCCTGCTGAGAATCGGGTGCCTGACCTTGCACCCCGGTCAGCGTGTGCGTGGCGGATTCAGTCGGATCGTTGTGTGTAGGGAAAGCGGCGCACCCGGCCAAGACCAGGTGTGCCGTCAGCAAGGCCAACACGCAAAGCACGGATGGCTTTTTGCTTTTTTTCTTATCCATACAAAGTGATAGTAGATATTCTTCGAAACTACGTCAAATCTTACTATCCGCGGTAGTGGTCCTTCCATCGGCGAATTGCGGCAAACACATCTGTGCCGGAATCCAGCGCCTTGCCCGCCTGCTGCTTGGCCGCCCGCCGCACGGCTTGCTGATCCAGCCGCAGAAAGGGGTTGATCCGGTGCTCGAGCACAAGCGTCGAGGGCAGCGTCGGCGTGTCCTGTGCCCGCAGGCGCTGGACTTCGCGGTAGTGAGCCTGGATGTCTTTATTTTCCGGTTCCACGGTCAGGGCAAAGCGCAGGTTGGCCAGGGTATATTCGTGGGCGCAGTAGACCCTGGTCTCGGGGGGCAGGGCAGCGAGCTTGCCCAGGGAATCATGCATCTGGGCGGCGGTGCCTTCGAACAGTCGTCCGCAGCCGGCGGAAAACAGCGTGTCCCCGCAAAACAGCATGTCTTGGCCGTAATAGGCGATATGTCCCCGGGTGTGCCCCGGGACCTCGATCACCGCGAACGCGAGGCCCAGTTCCGGTAATTCAACCTCGTCGCCCTCGCGCACCTGGTGGGTGACGGCGGGGATATTTTCTGCCGCCGGGCCGTAGACCGGCATCTTCCAGCGCTCGCAGAGCTCGGCGATCCCGCCCGTGTGGTCCCAGTGGTGGTGGGTGCAGAGAATTGCGACGGGTGCCAGGTCCTCGCGCTCCAGCGCCGCGATAACCGGGACTTCGTCCCCCGGGTCCACAATCGCGACCTTATCCGGTGATTTTCCGCGAATCAGCCAGATGTAGTTGTCCTCGAAGGCCCGGACGTGTAAAACAGGTCCCATGACCGGAAGTTTGAAAGCCAGTGAGGTACGAGTCAATGCGTACCCCAGCCCCTGAAACGAAAAAGGCATCGACTGTGCCACCTGACCCCCGGGAATATCTCCGGCATCGCGCTGCCTTGCGTCAGAGCCTCATCGACTGGTTCGATCTGCCGCTCGGGCGCTCGCTACAGGCAGTGGAGGCAAACCATCTGCGCACTGTCCTGCCAACCCTCTATGGTACCGTGGCAGTGCAGTTGGGACGGGTAGGCAAGCTCGATCTCATGGACGCCTGTATCGCCCCCACTCGCATCCTGTTCGATCTCCTGTCCGCCGAACACAATTGCTTTGTTCGCGGCCAATCGGAGGCACTGCCGTTCGATGCAAGGAGCGTGGATGTGGCGATTCTGCCCCATACGCTGGATTTTGCGGTCGATCACCATCAGATCCTGCGCGAGGTGCAGCGCGTGTTGAGCCCGGAGGGGCATGTCGTGATCCTGGGATTCAACCCGCTCAGCCTCTGGGGCCTGTGGCGTTTGGCACGCAAACGCCGGCCCCGTGTCCCCTGGTGTGCGAATTTTGTGAGCCAGTCACGGATCAAGGACTGGCTCGGATTGCTGGACCTCGAGCTCACCCATGTGAGTATGTTGTATCACCGTCCGCCGTTGCAAAATGCGGACGTTATGGATCGGCTGTATTTTCTCGACAAGCTTGGCGGGCGCTGGTGGCCGGGGACGGCCGCGGTATATATGCTGGTTGCGAAAAAACGCGTGGTGGGGATGACGTCACTGCAGCCCGACTGGGAACGCAAAAAGAAACTCATCCCCGGGCTGACCCAGCCGGCGGCCAGGGTCATCTATCCGCGCATACCACAGTGGCGCCTGCACCGTGACGGATAGGGTGCGGATCTTTACCGACGGCGCCTGTCGCGGTAATCCCGGCCCCGGGGGTTGGGGTGCGGTGCTTATTTACAGTGACAAGCAAAAGGAGCTCTACGGCAGCGAGCGCGAGACGACTAATAATCGTATGGAGCTGATGGCGGCCATTCAGGCCTTGGAGGCATTAAAAGGCGCGCGTAGCGTGACGCTCACGACCGACTCGGAGTACGTCAAAAAAGGCATCACCGAATGGCTCGAGAACTGGAAGCGCCGGGGCTGGAAAACAGCGGCCAAGAAACCCGTGAAGAATACCGATCTGTGGAAGCGCCTGGAGGCGGTGACCCATAACCACGATATCCGCTGGCATTGGGTCAGGGGGCACAGCGGACACCCCGAGAACGAGCGTGCCGATCAGCTGGCGAATCGCGCGATTGATGAAATGAGGGCATGAGTGGGTGTCGCCTTCGGCGATGTTTTAAATGCTATTAACGGGCTTCCGCGCCCGTGCGACGGGCCGCTTTCTTTGCTTGTCCAAAGAAAGCGACGCAAAGAAAGGACCCCCGAGCCCTCGCCGCGCTTGTCGCGCGGTCCCTTCCGTGTCCTCGAAAAACCGGGGCGCTCGCTAACTCGGACCCAAACACTCAATTAGAAGGCACGAGTGTTTGGGCTGCCTCGGCCAAGAGCTCGCGCTCATCCCGGTTTTTCTGCGGTACTCAGCGAGGGCTGACGGGATTAAAACCTGTGCTTGCCGAGGTTTAAGGTTCACCCCGGCGTTATTTGATTGGTACAGTTAATTTACGCTCGTGAGTTGTACCCTGAAATTTCGTTTACGGGATATGAAACAATCGAAGCGATGTTGTTTCAACCCCATTAGTCAAGCCGAGCATCGCAGCGATAACGGGAGAGAAGCTAGCCCTTGGGGGAGAACCCCGTTAGTAGTATTTAAACTCGCGTCAGCGAAACGAAAACGAAACAAACGAAAACAGAGAATCAAGCATGAGACAAATCATCCTCGATACGGAAACAACCGGCCTGGATCCGGCACAAGGCCACCGCATCATCGAAATCGGTTGTGTGGAGATGATCAACCGTCGTCTGACGGGCAATAACTTTCATCAGTACCTGCAACCCGACCGTGAGATCGATGAGGCGGCGATTGAGGTGCATGGTATTACCAATGAGTCGCTGGTGGATAAACCGCGGTTCAACGATATCGCTCAGGATTTCATCGACTATGTAAAGGGCGCAGAGCTGATTATTCACAATGCGCCTTTCGATGTCGGCTTTCTGAACCATGAATTCCGCTTGATGCCCGGCGAGGATGCCGACGGGTCCGCTACGGCCAAGATAGAAGACTTTTGCGCGATTGTCGACACATTGAAGATGGCGCGCACCATGCACCCGGGGCAGAAGAACAATCTCGATGCGCTGTGCAGGCGGTACGAGATCGACAACTCCCAGCGTACCTTGCACGGCGCCTTGCTGGACTCCGAGATACTGGCGGACGTCTATCTTGCGATGACCGGCGGCCAGACCGGTTTTTTTGAGGATCGTGCCGGCCGGACGAAACAGGCGCTTGGAACCGCGGAAATACGGCGTATCGACAGCAATCGACCGGCGCTGGCAATCCTCCGGGCAGACACCGATGAACTGGCGGCCCACCACGCCTGGTTGCAGGAGCTCGACGAAAAATCAAACGGCAACTGCCTTTGGCGCAAGTTCGATAACGAATGATGGCAGCCACCGGATTCTTTTGCCGCCGCACTCGCGCTTGACCGGGTCATGCCCCGCCCCGACATTCAGGTTGAACATCTCGATAAGCGGTTTGGCGACGTGGTGGCCGTGGACGATATCAGCTTCACGGTCGCCCGGGGTTCCACGACCGCGTTGCTCGGCGGCAATGGCGCGGGCAAGACAACCACGCTCGCGATCCTGTTGGGGTTGTTGCTGCCGACAAGCGGCCGCGTCACGATCTTTGGCGAGGACATCCTGCGCCACCGCTATCGGGTATTGCCGCGGATGAACTTCTCATCCCCCTACGTGGATCTGCCGAAACGGCTATCCGTGCGGGAGAACCTGACCGTTTATGCACATTTGTACGGGCTCGCCAGAACCCGGGACCTGTTAGACCGGCTCGCCGCAGACCTGGACATCGCCGATCTGATGAAACGGTCGTACGGTAAACTCTCGGCCGGCCAGAAGACCCGGGTGGCGCTGGCCAAGGCCCTGTTGAACGATCCGGAATTGTTATTGCTCGACGAACCCACGGCATCGCTCGACCCTGACACCGCCGACTACGTGCGCAGTTATCTTGAGGCTTATCGCACGCGGACCGGTGCCACAATCCTACTCGCCTCGCACAATATGTCCGAGGTCGAGCGCTTGTGCGACGATGTGCTGATGTTGCGGGCGGGTAAACTGGTGGATCGCGGCACGCCGGAGGCGCTGCTGACGCGCTATGGCCGCAAGAACATGGAAGAGGTGTTCATTGACATCGCCCGTGAACGGCTGTTGCTTGCCCCTGACGGGGAAGACAGGAACGTTGTCCAATGAGCGATAGAGTCACAGCGCAGCGCATGAGTGTCTTGTCATTGCGGCGCGTGGCCGCCATGGCGTTGCGTTATCTTTACCTCTTACGGCAGTCATGGCCGCGCATCCTGGAGCTCATGTATTGGCCCACGGTGCAGATGGTGCTGTGGGGATTCATCACCGTGTTTCTCGCCGGTAAGACCCCCTGGGTCGCCCAGGCCCCCGGGATCTTTCTCTCGGCGGTACTGCTGTGGGATGTGTTGTTTCGCAGCCAGCTCGGCGTCTCGCTGGTGTTCATGGAGGAGATGTGGTCGCGCAACCTGAGCCAGTTGTTTGTCAGCCCTCTGCGGCCCGTGGAGCTCGTCTTTGCGCTACTGACCATCAGCCTGGTGCGGACCCTGATCGGTGTGTGCGGCGCGGCGTTGGTCGCCATCCCAATTTTCCACTATTCAATATTTGATCTGGGCCTGCCGCTGATCGCCTTTTTCACCAACTTGATCGTCATGGGCTGGGCCGTCGGTCTGGTGGTCTCCGGTATTATTCTGCGTTACGGTCTGGGCGCCGAGAGCATCGCCTGGTTTGCCATCTTTGCCTTGCTGCCGTTGAGCGGGGTCTACTATCCAATCAGCGTGTTGCCGGGCTGGGTGCAGTCGATCTCGTTCTTCTTGCCGGCCAGCCATGTGTTCGAGGGCATGCGGGCGGTCATTATCGACGGGGCCTTCCGCGTGGATCTGCTCATCAATGCCGTGGTTCTGAATGCGGTTTATCTCGCCGCCGGTCTCGCGACGTTTTTGCATTTTTTCAAGGTGGCCCGGCGCGGCGGACAGCTGTTGCAAGTGGGGGAGTGAGCCCGCGCTGCGATTGCGGCGATCACAAGCCGGCGAGCCGCGTGCGCAGATGGCTCCCGAAATTGAGGCGATCGCACAAGTCCGCCAGCTGCTTCGCTTTTGGCGGTTTGCGTGCAAGCACGCTGGCCGGGCATCGGATCGGGGCGTTGTCGGCGATGCGCGCCAGCCGTTGCGAGAGATAGGCCTGTTCTCTGTGGTCCTGCAGCAACTGTTGGATGCGGCGCGCGCCGCGAAGACCAAGAGCGTGTATTTTCGCGAGCCCGCCGTAAATCCCATCCAGCGAGCCGAACCGCCGCAGCAGCTCGCCGGCGGTCTTGGGGCCGATGCCCGGGACGCCCGGGATGTTGTCGACACTGTCACCCGCCAGCGCCAGCAGGTCGACGATCTGTTCCGGCTTGACGCCGAAACGGTCCTTGATACCGGCCGCCGTGAGCCTTTCATCGCGCGCGAAGTCCCAGAACACATCGCCGCCGCGCAATAACTGCGCGAGATCCTTGTCACCGGAGACGAATACCATCCTGAACCCCTTGGGGCGCATCTTCGCCGCCACGGTCCCGATCAGATCATCGGCTTCGTAGCGGTTACTGACGAAGCTCGCCAGACCGAGGACGCGGGTCAGTTCCTGGCAGGATTTGAGCTGCGCCTCCAGCTCCGCCGGAGGCAACTCGCGGTTGGCCTTGTAGTCGGGGTAGAAATCGTTACGAAAGGAACTGGTGAGGCTTTCATCAAAGGCGACAGCAAAATGATTGCCATTGCTGAGAGCGATCAGCTTGTTGAGAAATCCGGCAAAGCCATACACGGCATTCACTGGCTTGCCGGCGGCGTCGACCATCGTTTCCGGCAGCGAGAAATAGGCGCGGAAGATATAAACGCTGGCGTCGATGAGATAAAGCGGTTTGCGTTTGGCCATCGGTCGGAGTTTGCTCAAGGCAGGGCAGTATAACGAAATTCAGGGCTGAATCGCCGCCGGAACGCAGCGCCATGTCCCCTCTAAGTCAAAGGTCTTATAATTGGCCTGGGCTTGGTTGTTCCGGCGCCGGGCTGGTAGTATAGCGGCCGTTTTTTTGGATCCATTTATCGGGTTTTTAGGGAATTTGTGCCATGCCGTATTTCGTCTACAGGGTATCCGCCGATCGCAACACGCTGACAGAGGTCGAGGTGTTTGACAAGTTCAAGCCGGCCAAGGATCTTTGCCGTGACATACGCAAGTCACAAGAACCGGACGACACAGACAGCGTCCGCATGGTCTTCGCCAAGGACAAGAAGACCGCCGAGGGTCTCATGAAGGCGAAAAACCAGCCGTCCTCACCCCTGGAGGAGTGGGAGGCTTAGCCCCAGTGTTGCACCAGGCCAGCGGAAAATAGGGAAAATCATCGACAGCGGTCCGCTCGACTATGCCGGCGGGTGGGTCCAATCAACCCCCATCCGTCAAGCCGTTCCGGTGATCAAGTGATCCGGATGCCTAGAATCCCGGCGGTCGCTGGGAATAGGGGTACTTACTTATGCTGGGCTTCGGGTGTGAGCTCGCATTGTCCGCCCGCGCAGTGGCCGCTGGCACAGCCAAGGCGTCGGTTGACGATGAAAAAGGCGGGTACCAGCAGCGGGAACACCACGACCAATATCCATTGGTAGCCGCCTTGGAATGCGTCGGGTTGCAGCAGCCAGGTGGTGAAGGCCAGGCCCGCGTAATAGAAAAAGACCGCAAACAGCACCCAAATCAGGCGTTGCACCAACGGTGAGCCCAGGTAGCGTTGGATCCGCGGCACGGGAGGCTCTGCCTGTCCGGCCGGGGCGGGTGTTTCATGCATATTCATCTTCCAAGGTCTCGACGACCAGCGGTTCTGGAAACCTGGCCCCCGTAAAACATCACTATAGCGGATTCCTGCTTTCTGCGGTATAAAATCAGCTGCCAGTTGAAACGGGCACGCTTACTCGGACAGAAGAATAAGAGAATTTGCCGGCAGCAGGGTTAAGATTGTTAGGGTCGCCGGCACCGATAATCGGACCCCTCGTGCCGTTTTTCCTGAATGCGGATGAAGCGGCGGTACAAGCCTGGGAAGATACAGGACGAGAATCTTGATACACCATGGAAGGAGATTGGTATGACCGAAGCGTTTGAAAACACGCGACTTGCGCTGCGACAGCATCAGGAAAAACTCTTGGCCAGGGCCAATGTCGTGGCCACCGGTATTGGCTATAAAGTCACGGCAGGGAAACGCACGGACGAGCTGTGCGTCGTCTGCTCAGTGGCCAAGAAAAGGCCTTTGGCGGAGCTGTCCCCCCGGGACCTGGTGCCGCAGAAGTTAGACGGACTGCCGACCGATGTGGTCGAGACCGGCCCGATCCGTGCCTTCCAGGACCCTACGGCGCGCCACCGACCGGCCCCGGGGGGTGTCAGTATCGGCCATCGTGACATCACCGCGGGCACGCTGGGTTGCGTGGTCCGCAAGGGCGGCGAGCGCGTGATCCTGTCCAATAACCATGTGCTGGCCAACAGCAACGCGGCCGCTATTGGCGATCCGATCCTTCAACCCGGGCCGCACGACGGCGGCCAGCTGCCCGATGACCAGATCGCGGTGCTGCGCGAGTTCGTTCCGATTGAATTTCCCGATCTTCCGAGCGAGTGCAATATCGCACGCGCGGTCGTGCAGGCGGGCAATGCCATCGCCGCCATGCTGGGCAGCCAGACCCGGCTGCAGGCGGTCAGACGCCAGGCGACCACGAACCTGGTCGATGCCGCCATCGCCTCGCCCCTGAGGGACGAGGACGTGACGGATGATATCCTCAATATCGGCCGGATTCAGGGCCTGGCCCAAGCGGAGCTCGGGACGGCGGTGAAAAAGAGCGGCCGCACCACCGGTTTCACCGAGGGCGAAATCCTGCAGGTTAATGTCACGGTGAACGTGCAATACGGCGCCGGCCGCCTGGCGCTGTTCACCGATCAGCTAATGGCCGGCGCCATGAGCCAGGGCGGCGATAGCGGCTCGGCAGTGCTCGATCAGAGCAATCAACTCGTGGGTTTATTGTTTGCGGGCAGCGATAACAGTACTATTATTAATCGTATTGAAAATGTTTTCTCCATACTTGACCTTACTTTATGAAAACAGCCCGTGGCGTGCTGGCATTGGCAATCATGGCGTGGACCCTGACCGCGATGGGGCAAGAGCGTATGGCCGGCCCGATTGAAGAGGTCAAGGCCCGCTATGAGGCGCGGCTGCTGGCAAGACCCGGTGTCGTGTCCGTGGGTATCGGTAAGGATGCCACGGGCAGGCCGGCCATTATCGTAGGGATCAAGGAGAGCAAGGAGGCGCTCGCACCCAAGGTTATCCCCGAGGATATCGAGGGCTACCCGGTCATCGTGCAAGTCGTCGGGCAGGTGCGGGCACAGTAAGGGATCTAGGTGCTAACTGCGCCGCGCTCCATGGGCACATGGTGCTGTCTCGTTGCGTCTCCCGCCTGCGAGACGGCTGGGCCAATCAACGTTTGCTGTTGGATTGGCAGTGAACACATCGTCCCAAGCGAGAACAGCCGGGACACGAGCAAGGGAATGTCATGGAAACCAGGGTAATGCAACAATTGGTGCCTGCGATCCAGGGCCTGGAAATCCCTGACGTCCTCGATGGCCGCGGCCATCTTGCGACCAACCCCAACGGACTGCAATGGCCGGGCCGCGATCCGGAAGCGCTGCGGGGCCTGGTGTGGCACCAGGCGCTGAGCTGGGGCTCGGTCGAGGCCGTGGCCCGCTACCATACTGGCGCGAATTCGCATCTGTACCCCGGGGGGGTGGAGAGTATCGCCTATACCTGGGCGATCCGGCGAAACGGCCAGATTGTGTTGTGCAACGATTTCAACAAGGCGGTCTGGTCACAGGGCTACGCAAAGAGACCCGGTAACGAAAACGCCGAGTTCGTCTCGGTCATGTACGAGGGCCTGTTCGACGGCCCGCATCTCGACGATCCCTCCGCCGGCCAGCCGACTTACCTGCAGATGCTGGCGGGCCTCGCGCTGTGGCATGTCTGCAAAGACATCTGGCAGTGGCATGACGATGCGCTCTACGGCCACTACCTGCTCGGCAAACCCGCCTGCCCGGGCGCGGCGCTGGAGACCATGGTCGCGGCCATCCGCAGCAATGCCCCCGTACCGGGTTACGAGCTCACCAACGTCCAGGGCAGGCAGGAGGCGCTCAAGGCGCTCGGTTATTACACGGGCGCGGTCGATGGTTTATGGGGTCCGGAGTCAAAAGGGGCCTTGATGCGCTTTCAGTCAGATCATGGGCTGGTTGCCGACGGCGTCTGGGGGACGGCGACCGAGGCGGCGGTCAAAACGGCATTACGCGCGCTCAGCCCGGTACCTGCCTACGATTTCACGACCGTGGAGGGGAGGCAGGAGGCGCTCAAGGCGCTCGGTTATTACACGGGTGTGGTGGACGGCCTGTGGGGCGCGCAGTCGAAAGAGGCATTGATCCGTTTTCAGTCCGAGCACGCGCTCGTTGCCGACGGGATCTGGGGACCCCAGACCGAGGCGGCGGTATTGCAGGCGTTGCAGGCGCGCCAAGCCTAAGGAAGCGGGAATTGCCTCGGCATTGGCCGGGGCTAATGCGCGGTCAACGTCAGCCACACCTTTCCCGGTTTGCGTTCGACGTACACCTTGTCGTCCGCGGGCGTCCAGCGGTAGGTGAGGTAACACTGGTCGCGCGGATTGGACAGCACGTCCGGTGTGAAGATATCGCCATTAATGCCGTCGCAGCGGGCGGATTTTACCAGCAGCCCGTTGACGTGTTGTTCGTTCAGGTAACGTCCCACCTCGTGGGTGAAGGCGTAACTGTCCGGGTCGATGAGCTGGGGAAATTCCCGGTGTTTGCGGCGCAGATCCACCAACAGGGCGCGGCCGTGCACGAGGAAGACGCGGCGTTCGGCGTTGATTTCCTGCTCGTAACCGGGAAAGCTGTCGCGCACGAACCGCACCCAGTGGTAAACGGTCTCGTGCACGGTGGTTTCCAGGGCCAATGCCCCATACCAGACGGCGTACCGGGTGCCGTCGCTGTAACGGGTCTCATGCCAGTTGCCGGGGTCGAAAGGGAAGGTGATCGCGGTGCCGTAGTCGAAAGGGCGTGTCAGCAAGGGCGCGGTACTCGCCGGGCTGGTGCTGGCCTCAGACGCGGCGGCATAGGCGGTCTCACCGGCTTTATCGGTCAGATCATCGAACAGGTCCTGCGGTTCGCGGATGGATTTAATATTGCGGTAGAGGTCATCGTCAAAGTCCGCCAGCGTATCGAGCAGCCCCGGGAACACTTAGCGGCCCCGCTCGAAATCGAGATAGCGCCGTACCATCAGTAAACCCACAAAGCCTTTTTCGAGCATGATGGCAAGCGGGGTCTTGCCGTCGAAACGCAAATTCGGCGTCGTGATCCAGCGGTAGGCGAGCTCGCGGTTATGCGGGAAAATAATGCGCAGCGACTTGTGGATACCCAGCAGGTGGCTCACGCGGTCAAGCAAGTCCTGATGGTCGGACAGGGGGGCGCCCTTGCGATAGCGGTTGAGGGTGGAGCGGGAGCCGGGCGATAGCCCCAGCAGCGCCGCCTGGTCGGCGGTGGACAGCCCCCAATGGTCGAAAAGCTGGGTGACCATCTTGCTCAGCGCGGCGCGTCCCTCGCGGTTGCGGAAATCCGGCAGTTTGGAACTGTCGTCGTGGTAAACAGGTTGGATCGCCATCTCTCACCCCACTGTTCGAATCGGTACAGAAAGTGTACCAAAAAAAACGTATATTTTCAAGCCCCGTTGCATCCGCATTGAGCACGCAGAGGCGGCTCGCCGGCCTCGTTGCCCGCCGGCAGGCGATTTGGCGTTTGTCTGGCATATTGTTACCCTTTGTACGTTACTAGAATTATGCGGCTATCTCCTACTGTCAAATCAAGGCGGAACCGGATGCGGAGAACGACAAAGACGATAAGAGGTGAATGATTCCGCGATGATAAACCCCGCTCGAGCAATCATCTTTGGCGAGGCCTTGTTCGATACGTTTCCGGATGGTACCGCCGTGCTGGGCGGTGCACCTTTCAACGTTGCCTGGCACCTGCAGGGGTTCGGCCTTACACCCCTGTTCATCAGCCGTGTGGGCAGCGACGCGCGCGCTGAGCAGGTACTCGATGCCATGACCGGCTGGGGTATGGACCTCGCAGGGGTGCAGCGAGACAGCACCCGACCCACGGGTGTGGTGCAGATCCAATTACAGGGCAAAGGCCACAGTTTCGATATCGTGCCCGACCAGGCCTACGATCATATCGACGCCGACGCCGCCTTGGGCCACATCGGTGACGACAGTGCGTTGCTCTATCACGGATCCTTGATCGCACGCGCGCCAGGTTCGCGTCAGGCACTCGAGCGGCTGCGTGCGGCCGGCCTGCCGACGTTCGTGGATATCAATCTGCGCGCGCCCTGGTGGGATGAGCAGTCGGTCAAAGTGATCCTGCAAGGGGCGCGTTGGGTAAAACTCAATGACGAGGAGCTCGTGGTGCTCAGCGGCGGGACCCGGACCGATCAGATCGGCGTGGCGCAATCGATGCGGGCGCACTATGGTCTGGCGATGCTGGTGGTGACCCGCGGGGCCGGCGGCGCTTTTATTACCACGGCCGATGATCTCATGCAGGGCAGCCCGGTGACTGTCGATGTGCTGGTCGATACGGTCGGCGCCGGCGATGCCTTCAGTTCGGTCGTCATACTGGGCCTGATCCATGACTGGCCGCTAGGCCAGACGTTGCAACGCGCGCTGGAGTTTGCCGCGGCGATCTGCCGGATTCGCGGCGCCACAACCACGGACCGAAACCTTTACAGCAGCCACTTGCAACGCTGGCAGCACGAGTGACAAGAAGAAGGTGACTGCAACAAAGGCATCGGTGTCTGCAACCAAGCCATCCCGCGAGCGCGAGGGGCTGTATTTTGTCCTGATCAGCGTCCATGGCCTGATGCGCGGGCATAATCTCGAGCTGGGACGCGACGCCGATACCGGTGGGCAGATCAAATATGTGCTGGAGCTCGCGCGGGCATTGGCCGCGCATCCCGATGTCGAGCGCGTGGACCTGCTCACGCAGATGGTCATCGATCCAAAGGTGGATGCGGATTATGGCGAGCCGTTGGAGGAGATTGCCCCGGGCGCCCATATCGTGCGCCTGCCCTGCGGACCGCGCCGGTATCTGCGCAAGGAGGTGTTGTGGCCGCATCTCGACGGGTTCATCGACAATGCCATCCAACATGTGCGCCGCGTCGGGCGTACGCCCGACGTGCTGCACAGCCACTATGCCGATGCCGGCTATGTCGGCGCGCGGCTCGCCCAACTGCTCGGCGTGCCGTTGGTTCATACCGGGCATTCCCTCGGGCGGGTCAAACGCCAGCGCCTGCTCGAGAGCGGCGTGCGCAGGGAGACGATCGAGGCCCAGTACAACATGAGCCAGCGTATTGAGGCCGAGGAAATCGCGCTGGGCAATGCGGCACTGGTGATAGCCAGCACCCATCAGGAGGTCGAAGAGCAATATTGTCAGTACGAGAATTACCACCCGCGGCGCAACGTGGTGATCCCGCCGGGGGTGGACCTGACGCGCTTCCGGCCTCCCAAACGCTACGAAAAGACACCGCACATTACCGCCGCACTTGGCCGCTTTCTGGACAATCCCGGTAAGCCCATGATCCTGGCGCTCTCGCGCTCCGATCCGCGCAAAAATATTCCCACGCTGGTGCGGGCCTATGGCGAGAATGCCGCGCTGCGGGAGATCGCCAACCTGGTCGTCGTCGCCGGCAACCGTGACGATATCCAGTCGATGGACAAGGGCGCCCGCGATGTATTGTCTGAAGTGCTGTACCTGATCGACCGCTATGATCTGTACGGCTCCATCGCCTATCCGAAACACCATGAGCCCAATGACGTGCCCGACTTTTACCGCCTGGCGGCCAGAACCCGGGGCGTGTTTGTCAATCCCGCGCTGACCGAGCCCTTTGGGTTGACCTTGCTCGAGGCCGCGGCCAGCGGTTTGCCGTTGGTGGCCACCGAGGACGGGGGCCCGCGCGATATCCTGGGCCATTGCAAAAACGGTTTGTTGATCGATCCGCTGGATGCCGATGCGATGGGCGAGGCGTTGTTCAGCGCCTTGAGCAATAAGCCGCGCTGGCAGCGCTGGTCGAAAAACGGGCTGCGGGGTGTGGCCCAGCATTTTTCCTGGGAGGCGCATACCAAGAAATACCTGCGCGAGGTGCGCAAGGTGCTTGGCAAGCAACGGCGCAAGGCAAAGGCGGGCGTGGTGCCCACGACCAAGAGCCGACTGCCCGCCGTGGACCGCATCGTGGTCTGCGATATCGATAAGACACTGATCGGCGATCCGGAGGCGGCCAGGGCATTGCTGCAGAAACTGCGCGAATCGCCGAACGTCGGTTTCGGTGTCGCCACCGGCCGCCGTCTCGAGAGCACGCTCAGGGTGCTCAAGCAGCAGGGGATTCCGGTGCCCGATCTGCTGATTACCAGCGTCGGCACGGAGATCCATTATGGACCGGGGCTGGTCGCCGATACCGGCTGGCAGCGGCACATTGCCTACCGTTGGAAGCTGGAGGCGTTGCGTGAGGCGATGCAGGACATCCCGGGATTGAAACTGCAAGCCAAGAGCGAACAGCGCTGGTATAAGATCAGCTACGATGTGGATCCGGACAAGATCCCCAGCCCGCGCAAGATCCAACGCCATCTGCGCCAGCTCGATCTTCACGCCAAATTAGTCTATTCGCACCAGGCCTATCTCGACCTGTTACCGGTGCGCGCCTCCAAGGGTCTGGCGATTCGCTATCTGGCCATGAAGTGGAGCGTGCGGCCGGAGGCCCTGCTGGTGGCCGGTGACTCCGGCAATGATGAGGAGATGCTGAGCGGCAATACCTTGGGGGTGGTCGTCGGCAGTTACAGCCCGGAGTTGGAACGCCTGCGGGGCCGGCCGAGGATCTACTTTGCCGAGGGTAAGCACGCCTGGGGCGTGCTGGAGGGCATGGAGCATTACAACTTTTTAGGCCAGATCCGGATCAGCGAGGAAGAACTGCCCGAGGAGGAGGCGAGCGCACTATGATCGAGACGCTGGATGAGATTCTGCAGCAAAACCGCGAGGGCGTGTATCTCTTACTGCGCCATTATCTCAGCCTGCACCGTCCGTTCCTGCTGCGATCCGACCTGTGGGATGAATACCAGAGCTTTTGCCGCACACAGGAGGGCGCCGCGCTGAACGACACCGCCCTGGCGCGCGTCATCGGTCTGGCACAGGAAGCCGCCCTGGAGGCGCCTTGGATCTATGTGGCGGTGCGGCCGCGGCTGGCGCGCTGGCAGTACGTGCGTTTCCACGTCGAAATGATGGAGAGTGAAGCGATCTCGGTCTCCGAATACCTGCATTTCAAGGAGCGCCTGGTCAAAGGCGGTGACGAGCAGCCCTGGACCCTCGAGGTCGATCTTGGACCATTCAACCGTGAATTCCCCAGATTGCAGGAATCCCGTTCCATCGGCCGCGGGGTCGAGTTCCTCAACCGCCGTCTTTCCAGTCAGTTGTTCCAGGACATCGGCAAGGGCGACAAGCGTCTGCTGGATTTCCTGCGTGTGCATCAATGCCAGGGCCGCCAGTTGATGCTCAACGACCGCATCGCTGAGGTCGCGGAGCTGCGCCGGGCGCTGCGTCGCGCCGAGGACTACCTTGCCGGGGTGCCTGAGGATGCCGGTTGGGAACAGGTCGGCCATACCCTGCAAGGCCTGGGCTTTGAAATCGGTTGGGGGCGCGATGTGGCGCGCATGCGCGATACCGTGCTGCTGTTGTCTGACATACTCGAAGCACCCGAACCGACGAGCCTGGAGCGTTTCCTGGGCCGCATCCCCATGATCTTCAGCCTGGCGATCCTCTCGCCGCACGGGTTCTTCGGCCAGGACAAGGTGCTGGGGCTGCCCGATACCGGCGGGCAGGTGGTCTATATCCTAGACCAGGTGCGCGCGCTCGAGAAGGAGATGCGCAAGCGCATCGCCGAGCAAGGCCTGGACCTGGAGCCACGCATTCTGGTGATCACCCGCCTGATCCCCGAGGCGCGCGGCACCACCTGTGATCAGCCCCTGGAGGACATCATTGGCACGCGTCATGCCAAAATCCTGCGCGTGCCGTTTCGCAGCGAAAGCGGCGAGGTGGTCCCGCACTGGATTTCTCGGTTTGAGGTCTGGCCCTATCTGGAGCGTTTTACCGTGGATGCCGCCACGGAGATCATGGCGCAGCTCGGTGGCCGGCCGGATCTGATCGTGGGCAACTATTCCGACGGGAATCTGGTGGCCACCTTGCTGTCGCAGCGCCTGCAGGTCACGCAATGCAATATCGCCCATGCCCTGGAGAAGGCCAAGTACCTGTTCTCGGATCTGTACTGGCAGGATAACGACGCGCACTACCATTTTTCCGCCCAGTTCACCGCGGATGTAATCGCCATGAACGCGGCCGATTTTATCATCACCAGCACCTATCAAGAGATTGCTGGCACGCCGGATGCCGCCGGACAGTATGAAAGCTACAGTGCCTTTACGATGCCGGGCCTGTATCGCGTGGTGAACGGCATCGACTCCTTTGATCCCAAGTTCAATATCGTTTCTCCGGGTGCCGACGCCGATGTCTACTTCCCTTACAGCGATGAGGGCCGCCGGCTCACCGGATTGCGTCCGGAGATCGGGGAGCTCGTGTTCGGCGGACCGCGCGAAGACGCCCACGGGGTGTTGGCCGATCAGACGAAGCCGCTTATTTTTACCATGGCGCGCCTGGACCGGATCAAGAACATCACCGGCCTGGTCGAGTGGTACGGTAAGAGCCAGCCGTTACGCGACGAGGCCAATCTACTCGTGGTCGCGGGCTACGTCGATGCCGCCAAATCCGACGATCACGAGGAGCAGGAGCAGATCGGACGCATGCATGCGCTGCTGGATGAGTACGGACTGGACGGCCAGGTCCGTTGGTTGGGCCTGCAGCTCGAAAAGACCCTGGCAGGCGAGCTCTACCGCATTGTCGCCGACAGTCGCGGCGTTTTCGTGCAACCGGCGGTGTTCGAGGCCTTTGGGCTGACCGTGATCGAGGCGATGAGCTCAGGGCTGCCGACCTTCGCCACCCGTTACGGCGGTCCATTGGAAATCATCGAGCCCGGTGTGTCGGGCTTTCATATCGACCCCAACCACGGTGAGGACGCAGCCACGGCGATGACGGAGTTCTTTGCACGCTGCCGCGAGCAGCCCGAGCACTGGATGCAGATCTCCAGCGGCGCGTTGGCGCGGGTCAAGGCGCGCTACACCTGGGAGCTTTATGCCGAGCGCATGATGACGCTCTCACGGATCTACGGGTTCTGGAAATACGTCACCAATCTGGAACGTGACGAGACCCGGCGCTATCTGGAGATGTTCTACGGTCTGCAATACCGCCCGCTGGCCGACAATGTATCGGAGTGAGGCCGGGAACCGGCCGCAAGCTAACCAAACAGTCCGAAAAAGATAAGCAGTGCCAACCACGCGACGCAGAAAACGAACGGCGCACCGATCAGATAGTATTTCGACGACACCGCGCCCACGACCCGCAGAAACATGTCGGATCTTTTCATCTCCGTGAGTTCCGTCTTTTTGTAATCGAGCACGTGGAAGCGGTTGTCATTGGGATAGTTGGTGGCGAGCTTGCGGATTTTCATCTGCCAGATCTTCTGGAATAGCGAGGTCCGGCCGATCGAGAGCACCCACACCAGGGACAGGACCGCGCCGCCGAGGTAGATCGGCCAGTTCCTGGCGACAAAACCGCCGCTCAGGCTCACAGCCGAAAGCAGCAGGCCGTTGACCACTAGCAGGACCTGCAGCTTGTTGGTCTTGATGGGGTTCTCGGCGGCCCATAAGGTGATCAGCTGTTTATAGATTTCGTAATCTTTATCGATGTCTTTGGCGCTCATTTTCTAACCCTTGAAAGTTCAAATGAGTTGGGACGCGGTGCCCCCGACCCGCGGACGATGGCGGCGAATCGCCTCGGTGCCCAAGCGCCGTATCGGCGCTGAAAGACAGCGGCGGACCATCGCCGGACAGAGCAGCGAAGGATACGTGAACAAAGATTTCGGGAACAGGCACTTGGCTAATCTGTGACTTCCCGGTGAAAACCCCGTTTGGAGGCCGAGACGAAATCCGCCAGATGCGTCGCATACGGTGAGCCCATCTCCCGCAGCTTGATAATGATGTCCTGTAATGGCTCGTCGGAACGCAGAAGCTGTTGATAGGCCGATTTCAACGCCCTGATGTCATCGTGCTTCAAGCCGGCTCGTTTCAGGCCAACGAGGTTCAGACCGCGCACGCGCCCGGGCACCCCGTCCGTAATCGTATAGGGCAGCACATCCTGAGTGATTTTGGAATTACCGCCGATCATCGCCAGGGTGCCGACGCTGGTGAACTGGTGGACCATGACCCCGCCGGAGATGAAAGCCCTGTCCTCGACGCTTACGTGACCGGCCAGGGCGGCGCCATTCGCCATAATAACGTTGTTGCCGCATCGGCAGTCATGGGCGATGTGCGCGGCTGCCATTAAATAGTTGTTGTTTCCCGCGACGGTGGTTTCATGCTCCTTGCTCGCGCGGTGAATGGTAATGTGCTCGCGTAAGACATTGCCGCTGCCTATCTGCGCATAGGAAACCATGTCTTGGTAACCGAGGTCCTGGGGCGTGCCCGCGATCACGGCATATTCATGCAACAAATTATTATCACCGATGCGGCTGCCGTCCTTGATCACCGCGCCCGTCATAAACGTATTGCCATCGCCGATCACGACGTCATCTTCGATCACGACAAAGGGTCCGACATGATTGCCGTCACCCAGTTGCGCCTTGGGTGAGATAATAGCAGATGGATGGAGATTGTTGCTCACACTTCCGCTCCTTGTAAGATGACGTAAAAGTAAAACCTTGGATATAGGGTTCTAGTCGTGCCCCCCGGTTTTTTACGCGTGCTTCGTTTCATCGACAATAGAAAAAGCAGACCGATTGGCCGGCACCTGACAATAAAACGGATCCCGGCGCGCGTCTCACGATACCATTGAAAGCGTAGACTGTTGCGCGTTTCCTGATATCGCTGGCCGAGCAGCGCTGAACGTGCTTCTGCCACGGTGGTATTCTTTCATAGTCCTTTTTCCATGTCATTGTTGTTCATTGGGTCATCGCCAGAGGCCCAGGCGGAGTGAACTGGAAGAGGGGAGCCGGAAGTGGTTGTTGGTGCTGCCGAACGAGGGTGTGGAACAGTCAGGCCCTCCGAAAGCGCTTGTGGGCGACAACGTACCAGGCAAGGGCGCAGCTTGCATCTTAAAGGCTGACCGCGATGAGATATAAAAAGTTCTTTTTGCGACTATTTTGTCTTCACCTGCTTTTCCAAATCCTCAAACATCTCGATTCGCTCCGCGGTGGGTGGATGGCTCGACAGATAGCCGAACACTCCATCATCGTCCTTATGAGCCGCTTGCAGGCGTAGCATCAAGTTCGCGAAATGGACCGGATCGATGTCATTGCTTTGTAAATACGCCAGCGAGAAGCTATCCGCCTCGCGTTCAAATCCCCGCGAGTACTGTGCTTCGACCAGCACGGTCGGCAGCGCGACGATCAATGATGAGGTCGAGGAGATATCGCCCGTGATCAATACCACAAACATCGCGAAAACAGAGTCCTGGATGACACGACGCAGTCCGTGGCGGTGCGCAATATGGCCGATCTCAAGCAGGCGGTAATCAAAACCCTGCGACTGCTTGGCCGCTATCTCGATGAAGTAGCGGTTGATACGCTCCTTCGTGTCCTGCTCGATCTCCGACGGCGAGAAAAAGCCCTGGTCCAGGATCTCCAGGGAGCCCTGACTGATCGCATTGTTTGTCTCGGTGGGCAGCGCAAAGGCCGCAGTCTTTGCCAGGGCTGGAATTCCATGCTGGAGCATCGCCCAGGAGAATACGATAACCGCGATGAGCGCCGTAAAAACGTAGGCTTTGCGGCTTTCGAGCAGATGCAGGATGCGTTCCCAGGACTGTTTGCGAAATCTTGCCAGCGCCTTATCGACCGTATCATTGTCGTCGGTCTCGAATTTGCCGCCGTCCGGAAGACGAATAGAGCGCGGTGTATTACCGACGCGGGAACTGACGCGGAGTGTTGACAGCGCTACAACGTCGCGGTTGCCCTGATGCGAAAGCTTGACTTCGCCGTTGTCATAGATCTCCAGTGAAGTCGATATCTTCCTTGATGTCTTCCCGTCGTAGTAATCGCCTTTGATCGAGATCATAAGCCGACGTCTACGTCAAACATTTCGCCCATTTCTTCGCCTGCGCCGCTGACATTTTCCAGCTCCCGGGCGACGAAGCCGTCGATATCGCCGGCCGGGATGAATTGCAGCCGCTCGGCCCGGTAGCGGGCCAGGCGGACATTGGCCCAGGGGATAAACAGCCCCAGCGTCAGAACGATGGCGATCGTATTGGTCAAGTACAGCATGAACACATCGTAGACTTTCAGATCGCTTTGAAGTGAATGTTGTTCAAGGAAGCTCTTGTTGTAAACCAGGTTTGATACGTGGCATGTCATGAAGGCGAAGAAAAACAGATAAAGCGGCAGCGCCGTAATCATGCCCGCTTCCTTGGATACCGGGAACAGCATCACCAGAAGCACGATGGCGGCCGTGCCAATGAGAAACAACATGCCGAATATCCGGTAAAAGTTGCCGGCGCCCGCCTCGAAGCGAAACCCGGTTGTACCATAGGCGCTGTTTGAGACGACCAGGTCTTTCTGGCCGTGCACAAGCGCAGGGTATATGAGGCCCAGCGTGAAAGGCAGCAGTATGGGCAGCAGGATATAGACCCTCGCCGCCGCGCCATAATCGCCCCTGAAGTCGAAGCGGATATTCCTGAACGCCGTGTTGCGGGCCCTGAAGGCGAGGGATTTGACCACCAGCCATGGCAGGACCCCGAGAAAGACCAGCCCAAAGAGGAGCTCGGCGGCCGGCACCAGGGCGGACACGGCAACATAGATAGCGAAAATCAGAAAAGCGATCAAACGGCCTTTGAGTATCGTGACCGGATTGGCGAGATAGTCAAACGAGGAGTCTCCCAGGCGGGTGTTGCCGTAGAAATACCGGTTCTTGCGTACCTTGGCCCACGCCGAATAAATGCCCAGAGTCAGAATGGTCAGGAAAATATTGACAAGCCAGATCTTGAAATACTCCCCGCCACGGCCGGTAAACTCGAATTGCATGGGGCGCGTCGCACCCCCCTGGCTCTGTTCAGGCACCATCGATACCCCCCCGAAAATGGTCACAGTGGACCGCCGCCGAAAAATCCATACATCAATAATAGTCGATATTGCCGGTTCCGGGTCCTACTATACGGCACGGCAGGGGCGGGTGGGCGATGTGCTGCGTAGCGAATGCCCTTGGGGTGCGCCCTGGCGGTGCAACGACGTTGCACCGGAAGAAATCCCCTTGGGGGGGAAGACAGCAGGCTGTCGAACACGGCAGGTGCCAATGCGCCCGTATAGCAGAGCAGGGGATCGTTAATATTTAATAGGTTGGCATGGTCCAACCCAGTATAGTTAGTCGTATACCGGTGGTAAAATAGCTTTTTAAGAAAGTCAGGGATGGTCGGCAAAAGCTAAATACAATATGGAACACGCTCACCATATTCTAAAAGATACATTCGGCTACAACGAGTTCCGCAATCATCAGGCCGATGTTATCGAGGCCCTGCTGGCGGGCCGCGATGTGCTGACGTTGATGCCGACCGGTGGGGGCAAGTCCCTCTGTTACCAGATTCCGGCGCTATTGCGTGACGGTACCGGCATTGTTGTTTCGCCGTTGATTGCGTTAATGCAGGACCAGGTGGATGCCCTCAGGCAGTTGGGCATTCGCGCCGCCTTTCTCAACTCCACTCAGGATCCCGCCAGCCAGCAACAAACCGAAACCGCGCTGCTCGCGGGTGAGCTGGATATTCTGTACCTGGCCCCGGAGCGGCTGTTGACCGAACGCATGCTGGACTTGCTGGATCGAGCACAGATTGCCCTGTTCGCCATCGACGAGGCGCATTGTGTGTCCCAGTGGGGGCACGACTTCCGCAAGGAATATCAGCAGCTTTATATGTTGCATGAGCGTTATCCCGCTATCCCGCGGATCGCATTGACGGCCACTGCTGACGCACGCACGCGCGGCGAAATTATCGAACAACTCAAGCTGCATGAAGCCGCGGTCTTCATCAACAGCTTTGATCGCCCCAATATTCACTATGCAATCAACGACGGGCAAAATGCCCGCGAGCAGTTGTGGCGGTTTATCGAGCAAAACCATCCGCAGGACGCCGGTATCGTCTACTGCCTGTCACGCAAAAAAGTGGAAAATATCGCCCAATGGTTGCAGGTAAAGGGGCGGTCAGCGCTGCCCTACCATGCCGGACTGTCGGATGAAACCCGCCGCCTGCACCAGCAGCGGTTTTTGCGCGAGGAGGAACTGATCATCGTCGCCACCATCGCCTTCGGGATGGGTATCGACAAACCCAACGTGCGCTTCGTGGCCCACCTCAGTCTGCCCAAGAGCATCGAGGCCTACTACCAGGAGACCGGACGCGCCGGACGGGATGGCGAGTCCGCCAGCGCCTGGATGGCCTATAGTCTGCAGGATGTCATTACCCTGCGCCAGTTTGCGCAACAAACCGATGCCGCTGAACAATTTAAACAGGTCGCCCACAACAAACTGGAATCCATGCTCGGCCTGTGCGAAATGATTGGCTGCCGCCGTCAGGCGCTGCTTGCCTACTTTGGCGAGAGCTTGGGCAGGCCCTGTGGCAACTGCGATAACTGTACCCGTCCCCCGCAGACCTGGGACGGTACGGTGGCAGCGCAGAAGGCCCTCTCTTGCGTCTACCGCACCGGCCAACGTTTCGGTGTCAACTATATCGTCGACGTGCTGACCGGCAAGGACGATGAACGCATCCGGCATAATCGACACGACCAACTCAGCACGTATGGTGTTGGCGCAGAACACAGTAGCGTGGAGTGGCGCAGCATCTTCCGCCAGCTTATTGCCCAGGGTTACCTTGACGTGGATGTTGATGGCTACGGCGCACTCAAACTCGCCGACAAATGTCGCCCGCTGTTGCGCGGCGAAGCACAACTTGATCTGCGCATACCGGCCAAGTCCGAAAAGAGCAAAGACAAGCCCGCCCAAAAGGTACGGGCCATACGTGCCTGCGATGAGTCGCTGTTCGATGCCTTGCGCGCCCTGCGTCTCCGGCTGGCCAGGAAACAGGGCGTACCGCCCTATGTCATCTTCCACGACAAGACTTTGCAGGAAATGGCGCGCAACCACCCCACCAGCGTCGAACAAATGCGCTGCATCTCCGGCGTCGGCGAACAGAAACTTGAACGCTATGGCTCGCTATTTATGGACGAGATTGCAAAACATCCGCTGCCGGCTTTGCTCGATAACGATCTCAGCGACACCATCAACGAAACCCTGTTGCTGTACCAACAGGGCAAAGACGTAGAGACCATCGCCAGTCAGCGTGACCTGAAGCCCGCCACTATTTATACGCACTTCGCCGAGGCGGCGGAAGCCGGCCTGCTGGACCCGCGTGCGCTTTTGCCTTTGGACGATACCCAGTACGCCGAGATCATCAACACGCTTGAGATGCTGGATGCAAAAAAGAAAGGTAGCCTGAAACCGGCCTTTGAGACCCTGGAAGAGAAGTACAGCTATGGCATTCTACGCTGTGTACTGGCAGGCCTGTAGCGCACGTCAGTGACCCTATGGCCTGACATAACCGGGTCGGACCACCGTTAAGTGTAGGGGTTACTATCCGCAATGCGCACGGGAAGGGGGCTATAGGGGGAAGACAGCAGGCTGTCGAACACGGCAGGTGCCAATGTGCCTGTATAGGCAGAGAAGGGGAAGGAATGGTGGGCGATGTGCTGCGTAGCGAATGCCCTTG
>CAMYII010000069.1:114579-121751 GCA_947258385.1 Acidiferrobacterales bacterium | reverse complement strand
CCGCTTGAAACCCCGGGGCTTGCCATCCGTGGCAAGCCCGTTCGGCGGGGCAGCCATTCACTGGATGGCTGCCTCAATCCGCCTCACCCATGGACGTCATGTCAGCGTGGATAATTTAGAGAAACTCGCCGACGCCTTCGAGCTCCCCGTCCCCGAGCTCCTTCGTGGCCCGCGTTTCGAGGACCTACACGACCGCTGTCAATACCAACTGGAAACACCGCGGCCTAACCCATGGCTGGACAGGCGTCCGCGTTCCGCGCGGTACACCTCGCAAAGCCGCCGAAAGTGCGCCTTCTCCCGCCATTGCGGGGTGACGCTCAGTTCCTGCCGCCCGTTATATCCCAATAATCCCGATGATGTTGGTTTTATACATCGAGCCCGAGGTTCCAAAAATTTTATTAATAGTTTTTAACTATCAAAACAATAATAATAATTCATTATATTAATCGTAAGATGCATATTAAAGTGCAGCTCTGGCTCTAGCGAATAAAGCCATGATCAAACAGAAATCAAACCCAGATTAAAGGAGAGAAAGCCATGAGTAAAAACATACTCACTACATCGTCTGGAACACCAGTGACTGATGACAATAACAGTATTAGCGCAGGCGCGCGTGGACCTTTAACCTTTGATAATCATTACGTATTCGAGAAACTGGCGCATTTTAATCGCGAACGCATTCCCGAAAGGGTGGTGCATGCCCGCGGTACGGGTGCGTACGGAATATTTGAAGTAACAAAGAGTCTTGAAGAATTTACTATCGCTAACTTCCTACAGAACGTCGGTCAAAAAACCGATGTGTTTGTGCGCTTTTCGACAGTGGGTGGCGGACAGGATTCCAGTGACTATGCCCGTGATCCTCGTGGTTTTGCGATAAAGTTTTACACCGAACAGGGTAATTTTGATTTGGTGGGCAACAACACGCCGGTATTTTTCTTAAACGACCCGAGCAAGTTCCCCGATTTCATTCATTCGCAAAAGAAAAATCCCCAGACTAATCTTCCAGATCCCGCCCAATCCTATGAGTTTTGGGCCAACCATCCACAGTCGCTGCATCAAATTACCATCCTCATGTCGGACCGGGGTATTCCCTATTCTTATCGACATATGCATGGTTTTAGTTCGCATACCTTAAGTTTTTGGAATGCCAAAGGTGAACGTTTTTGGGCGAAATGGCATGTAAAAACCAATCAAGGCGTTAAAAACCTAACCAATGATGAAGCGGCGAAAATGCCACCCTTTGGCGCACAACAGGATTTGGTCGATGCCATTGAGCGAGGCGAGCATCCTAGCTGGAGTGTTAAGGTGCAAATTATGAGCGAAGCGCAAGCCAAGGATTATGCCATCAATCCATTCGATTTAACAAAAATATGGCCGCACAGTGATTTTCCCTTAATTGAAATCGGTCAGCTTGAACTCAACCGCAATGTGGAAAACTACTTTGCAGAAACGGAACAGGCGGCTTTCGCGCCCAGTAACTTAGTACCCGGCGTTGGCGCCTCACCTGACAAGATGCTGCAAGCACGCTTGATGGCTTACCAAGATGCGCATCGTTATCGCGTTGGTGTGAATGTGAATCAGATTCCTGTTAATGCGCCCAAATGTCCAGTACATCATTATCAACGTGACGGTGCGATGGCAGGCATGTGCCCGGCACATGGAGGGCCTACTATTCAGGATAGTGGCGTGAACTTCTATCCAAATGATAGAGCCGAGCAGGGTGCGCCCACGCCCGCATCGCAATTGGTTGCACCGCCTTTGCCGTTACTTGAAGACGCCTGGGTTAAGGCTTATGACCAGTCTGAAGAGGATTATTATACCCAAGCTGGTAATTTGTTCCGGTTAATGAACAAAGACCAAAAGCAGCAGTTAGCACACAACATTGCCGAGGGCTTGGGGCAGGCAAACAGCTCTATTCAGGGACGTATGTTAGCGCAATTCTCTAAGGCGGATCCTGAGTATGCGAGTCTTGTTCAGGCTGAAATGAGTAGACTAGGTTAAGGCCAAAAAAGGCATAACGGCACCCATCGAGCCGACGCCAATAAAACGGCGTAGCTTATGGGTGCCGTTCTGTGTGTAGGAAATTAAAACTGGAAAATTAAAAGGGTCAAACCAAAAGGGTCTGAGTCGATAAAAAATGTTTAGTGGGCCGGAAGAATATCTTTTTCACAACAAAAAGGAGGCCCTCATGTCACCCGAAAAAATCCCACCCGCATCCGCACGACCCTCGCGCGAAAAATGCGTTGGTCGCTCCCGCCTTCCTGGCTCCCGCGACATTAGTCCATCCTTGGACGTCATCTACGCTTCACCCGTGGCTGGTCGCAAGAGGTCCTGGCCGAACTGGCGGGGCTTCAGAGGACGTACATCAGCCAGATCGAGCGCGGCCAAGTGAGCGCCGCTCCTGTGCTTGCTTGCACCCGCGGCATTAGTCGTTTCAGCGCCGCTTGAAACCCCGGGGCTTGCCATCCGTGGCAAGCCCGTTCGGCGGGGCAGCCATTCACTGGATGGCTGCCTCAATCCGCCTCACCCATGGACGTCAGGTCAGCGTGGATAATTTGGAAAAACTCGCCGATGCCTTCGAGCTCCCGGTGCCCGAGCTTTTAACACCCCCCAGGCCCGCGAATCTTGCCGATCACTTCAAGGGCCTGGGCATAGAAGAGCCGCGGGCCTACTATGGCCCGGTGGCGGCAGGCGTGATGCATTAGCCTGTTGAACCACGAGGACCGGCCGAGCCCCGGCTGGTCCTCGATCGGCCTATCACACCGGTACAATGTATTAGTAACCACTGATAAGTGGTTATTTATGGGATATAAGGGGGTACACGTTTATACTAGATCCTTATTATAACCCTAACCCGTAACTTAGTCTGTCCATAATATAGTTCGCCAACAAAAAGTTCATGCAGATGAAGACATTGGTGATTGGTGCAATCGCCGCTCTGGTCGTAATAGGAGTTGCGGGCTGTGAAAAGACGAAGGTGGAGCTTACCAGGCAAGATCTGGCACTTGCAGGTGAGGCAGGTCTCCCGGAAGCGTTTCTGCTACAAATAAAGCGGGCCGGCGACAACCTACGTCAACTTGAGGGTATGCATGCGGAGGGTGGGCCCGTAAAGGCGAAGGGCGTAACGGTTGATGTGTCGCAGGACAAAGCGCGTCGTACGGTCCGCCAGCTGCAACGGTCAGCCCCACCGGGTTACCTCGCCTTCATCTCGGACATGAACTTCGGGATAGGCGGGACTCCAGATCACGTGTCGGTGCTAACGACCTCGGATCCCTATGACGCTCTCGAAGTGATGGGTACTAATGGCTGGAACTACGACATTAGCCCCAAAATGGTCATCGCGCGCGTGAGGCAATGGAACAAGCGTTTCGGCCTGCATCTGCGCGGCGTCGGCTTCGATTGGCTCGAGGCGGAATTCAGGCAGCGGCCGCCGAATATGCTTGAGTTTGCTAAAGAGGTCTACGAGTTCTGCCCCGACGTTGTGGACCAGGGGACGGGGACGGTTGAAGCGCTGGCGGCTGAGATGAAGCGTGCTAACACCGTGTACCTGTGGTGGGACTGAACTGGCGAACAACGGGTTCCAGCGGATCGCATTCTGCAGTTGCTGAACGGAGCCGTTAGCTGCTAGGAGAAGAATTGAAACAAAAAACAATTGTGAGTCTTGTCCTGGCGTTCATAACCTTTGAACTGGTTTTAGCGGAAGCGGACACTCGGCGAATGGTAGGCTTAGTTGAGCTACCGAGCGTTTTCGGAAAAGCAGAACCGGATGGCCCTCCTGGTCTGGTCCCGCCAGCTCAGGTCCAGCCTGTCCCGCTTCACTCACATCCTTCGATTAAATCGCCCGTTGTTGCACAGATTTTAGGTCCGGAGGCAATCGAAACAGAAGAGTTCGACTATGAGGCGCCGGCGGCAATTGTTTATGAGACAGCGGGCGGCTGGGTGCTGGTGCGCATGGTGGAGTCATCAAAATATACATTCGGTTGGATTTCTCCGGAGGCGCGTGGTTTGTTTCATCCAGTTGCAGATCTTCTCAGATCTGGATTGTGCTATTTGACAAACGACTGGGAGGGCGTTCTTTATGCGGATACTGATACTTTAAAAGTCACCACCAGAATTAAGACAAATCAACAAACAAGAGACATTAACATTTTACAGACCAAGAATCTTCGGGATCAGCTGTGGCTCGAAGTGGAGTTGTTAGGGCCTGGACGCTGCGAAGGAAATGATCCCAAGGTAGTCGCGAGAGGGTGGGTCCCCGTTCACAAAAGAGATGGAAAACGGAATGTCTGGTTTTTCTCACGCGGATGCTAGCGTGATCTTGAGGGCATAAGTACGAAGTGGAAGAACCTTTCGCGTGATTTAGTGCAAAAAACGATTGTAAGAAAATAGGGAAGGAATTCTAAAGGAATAGTAGGGAGCAAATTGGACTACCCCCACACTGAATTCGGTTGGCCCGCACCACGCTAGGCTATTGTTATTAATATAAATCACGGCTATTTTTCGGTAATATTTGGCCTTAATCGGCCCTTTTGGTTCCCGTGAACGTGGTGGTAATTATTCGGAATTTACCTCCCTGCTTAGCTGGATGATAAGTCCTTTGATTTCCTTGGAAATAGACGAATATTCGTCGTGTAGTAGTTTCAGCGCCTCCTTCGACCGACCAGCATCGGTCAAGCGGACAATTTCCGCTGCGAACTTATGAAAAACAGCATGTTTATCCTTGATCTGATGATAAAGTGCTGAATTCCGATATTGCACCGCTTCGTTCTGGATCCATTTTCCAAGCTCGCATCGATTGTCTTTGGAGATCACATCTGGATCAAGATGTTCCTGGCTGTTGCCGTCAACATAAGCCTCCAGGCGTAGCTTCCATGCAATGTGAACATTGATAGCATCTAAGAAATTCATTGCAAACTCCTAGCGAAGTTAATCACAACAACGATTGTTATTCTTGCCGGGTATTGTAGAACTCTGCTTGCCAAACCTTTCAGTGCGCCTACAAGCCGGTAGCAGCACGTGACGGGGACATTCTCCTAGGCCAAGGATATCCTGACCTCCGATTCGTGAAAATTTAGCACATTTAGCACTTACAGGGATACACGGTCAGTTGTTCGTCGTGTCACTTGGCTTTCGTGATCAGTAAATAGATCAATAAATAGGATAATAGGGATCAGAATGAACCCACTCCAGTTTAACGGATATTCCAACTCGGAGGCAATGCAGGTAGGTTCAGCGTTCAACGGGGCTACAAACGGGGTCAGTACCAAAGGAGTCAGAGCCACTGCTGTCCCACCTAATTAGTGTGTTTTCGCTTAGGATAGTTTGTTCCATAGAAGCAGAGACGCCTGAGGGTCAAGGCCGACATGAAATCCGATAAATGTAGCTTGGGTCAAGGAGCGAGCGCGACGGACCCAACAAACCCGGCCTGTTTTGGCAATGTTGGGTTATCGCCTGGACTAGGACTTCCAGTCCGTCGCGCTGCGCTAACCCAACCTACGATCGAAAAGTAAATGGGACAGCAGCGAGTCAGAGCCCATTTCTACGCGCATCCGCATGACCCTCGCCCGGAAACTGCGCTTTTTGCGTTTCAGCCGCGGCTGGTGGCAGGAAGTCCGGCGCTGCTGCACGGGAGCGGCCGTGGTGATGGCTAGCATCGATGTCGCGGTTGGCAAGTACATGCCGCAGGGCCGCCTGTCACGCTGAAAGCGAATCGAAACCCTGTGGCGGCAGACGCGAGCGAAAGCTACGGATTGGATTCAGTGCTCAGTCGCAATCCCTTGGGTAGCATGCTGCGCTCCACCAGCTCGAACAGACCCTGTACCAGCAGTGCTAACGCCGCCGCCGGCATGGCTCCTTGCAGGATGAGACCAAGATCATCGAGCCGAATGCCGGTGAGGATGGGCTGGCCGTAGCCGCCGGCGCCGATGAGTGCTGCCAGGGTGGCGGTGCCCACGTTGATGACTGCCGAGGTCTTGATGCCGGCTAGTATGGTGCGGGCGCTCAAAGGCAACTCGATAAGGCGTAGTTGCGCGCTTCGCGGCAGGCCGAGGGCATCGGCCGATTCCCGGATAGCCCCAGGGATGTCGTTCAACGCGGCATGGGTGTTGCGCACAATCGGAAGCAGGCTGTAGAGGAATAACGCCACCACCGCCGGCGGCCCGCCGATTCCTAGCAGCGGGATCATGAATACGAACAGCGCGAGCGATGGAATGGTCTGAATAATCCCGGTAACGCTTAGGATGAGCTGACCGATGCGCGGACGCCGCGCCGCCAGGATGCCCAGCGGGATGGCGATAATGATAGCAGCTGAGAGCGAAATGGACACCAGTAGCAGGTGGTCGCGCGTGTGGTGCCAGAACCGCTGCCACGCAGTGTGCATCCTGAACTCTGTTCGTATCCCAAAATTCTTTTTGAGAAAGTTGGTCGCCACCACTGTTTCTGCCTCGCCGCCCAGTTTGACCCGCGCGTTTAAGGCGATCATGGCCGGCTCGTTTATCCGCCCAGCCAGCTGCTTGAACAGGGCGACGGCCTCTGACGTGCGCTCCTCGAGCCCCGCGCGGTAGAGGAGTACGGCATCGTACACGGGGAAGTAATGCAGATCGTCTTTCAGCGCCCGCAGTTTGTAATAGGCGATATCGGCGTCGGTGGCATAGAGGTCAGTAACATGTAGCGTGCCCGACTCGATGCCGCGGTAAGCCAGATCGTGGTCGAGCCCGCGCACGTTCTGGTGCGGCAGCTGGTAGCGGCGCTTGAGACCCGGCCAGCCGTCGGCGCGGTCCATAAACTCGCTGCCGAAGCCGAGGGCCAGCTTGGGGTGTTTTCTAAGACCAGAGATGGTTCGAAGTCCGAGCCGATCAGCTAGCTCTTCCTTGACGCCGATGGCGTAGGTGTTGTTGAAGCCTAGCGGCTGCGTCATGCGCAGCCCCCGCTTGGCCAGGGCGCGTTGCAAGGCCGCCTCGGTGCGCAGGCCTTCGTGCACCAGGATCTCCTGCATCAGTGTGCCGGTATATTCGGGATAGACATCGATCTCGCCGGCATTTAAGGCGCTCCAAAGCACACGGGTGCCGCCAAGCTCACGCAAATGGTAAGCGCGGTACCCGGCTGAGGCCGCCAGGTGCTTGATGATCTCCCCGAGAATGACGGACTCGGTGAAGGTCTTGGAACCGACCCGG
>CAMYII010000069.1:82023-114439 GCA_947258385.1 Acidiferrobacterales bacterium | reverse complement strand
AACCGACCCGGATCGTCATGGGCTCCTCGCCCTGCTCAGCGACGGCGGGGCTGAAAAAAACAAACAGCATGATGACCAAAAGCGCCTTGCGTAGTTTCACGATAACGCCTCGTTGAGCTGCTGCATGGGGTCGCGCTGGGCGGTGATGAATTGTTCGACGAAGGGCTCCGCCGGCGAGCGCGCGAGCTGCTGCACATTGCCCTTCTGGACAACGTGCCCGCCGCGCATGAGCACCAGCGTGTGGCCGAAGAACGCGGCCTCAGCGATGTCATGCGTGACCATGACCACGGTCTTGGCCAAATTTTCGAAGATAGTCTTCAGCTCCTGTTGCAGCTCGTAGCGGATCATGGGGTCCAGGGCGCCCAGTGGTTCGTCCAGCAACAACAGGTGAGGGTCCAGCATGAGCGCGCGCATGAGGCTCACTCGCTGACGTTGACCGCCGGAGAGCTCGGCGGGGTAGCGGTCGAACAATGACGAAGGCAGCCGCACCATGTCGGCGAGCTCACCCAGTCGGGTATCAATCCGCTCCACGTCCCACCCCAGATAATCCGCCATGAGCGTGACGTTGCGCCGCACATTGAAATGCGGAAACAGGCCGCCTTCCTGGATGACGTACCCCATGCGGTGACGCAGGGCGGTGATGTTGTCGGGTGTAAGCGGGGTGCCTTCAACAACGATGGTACCGCTGTCGGCACGAATGAGTCCAGCGATCAAACGCAGCAGTGTGGACTTGCCACAGCCGCTTGGGCCAATGAGCACAGTGGTCTGCGCCTCGGCGACGGAAAGATCCGTGGGAGCAAGTGCCTGGATGTCATTGTAGCGCTTGCAGACACCTTTGAGCTGCAGCATGTAGACAGTGTCGGTCATTTTTCCGCCCGATTCAACTGCAGTGTGGCTGCTTGACTTGCATTTCCATGATCCAGCCCTATGGTGAATAAACATGGATCGATTAGGTTGTTCTTTCGTACGCCCTCTCGGCTCATCGGTGCGCTGCTGAATGGCACGCAGATCAATGGTGAGGATGTGGTGGTAATCCTGAACAAGAAGGGCAATAAGAAGGAGCCATCAATTCCCAATTATCCGAATTCCTTGATTCTACTTTATCAGCTACGCCACCGGATGCAGAAGGCGGCCGGTTTCTCAATCGTATCGTGTGGCGTCGGACCGGCTAATCTTCCACAAGGGAAATCCTTCGGACGCGCACCAGACAGCCATTGTTAAGGCCGCGTAGCCAACAGGTATTGGAATTAGCACACACGGGGTCCATGTTGGTCTCCTTGTGTGGTGAATGGTTGAAAAGCCCCCGGTACCGATGTTTTATTGATTTGCCAGTCTGGTTCGGTTGATCCTGGCGCTTCGGCGGGGTGTAAAAAACCGTTTGCAAAACACCGACATTGTCTGATTTCCCCTTTTTATTTCGGTAACTTAGTGTATCTTGGCGCCCTTTTCCGCGCGATTCGCCTGGGCCTCGTATTATCCTGACCGGCGTCCGGTGCGGGGATGGCGGACCTCTTGGGAAATTGATCTATCTCAATGCAAGTCAGATTAACGTCTACTAATATTAATATTAGGAATGGGGCAATGGGCATGTGGTAGATTCGAGTCCGAGGAACGCCCCCGAAGGGATACCGGCCGCAGGGTCAGGCAGGTGAGCGCGGTGGATGAACGGAACTCACCGGACGCCGCACGAAGCGAAACGGATGGTGAACCCTGACGCTGCTTTATCTGAGTTTTGGTGTATCAACAACAGCGAGAGGTGACAGCCGCCATGAGCCCCCCGAACAAGGCAACTGTAAAAGCGCTGTGCAACCACCCGGAATGGATCGGACGAGCCGATTGCAGGCAATGCGGGATACTGCAACAGGTCCTGTTTTCCGACCTCTCAGCGGACGATCTGGAATCCATTCTGGATGGTATTTTCGAACCCATCGATCAGTATGGCTATCCGCCGGGTACCGTGTTGTACCACGAGGGCGGCCAGGACAACGCGGTCTTCACGATACGCGATGGTCTGGTGAAGCTCGTCCGCTATGGTCCGGACGGGGACGAGCGGATCATACGCCTGCTTAAGCGCGGTGATTCCATGGGCCTGGAGCGGTTGCTCGGGGATTCCTACGAACATACCGCGATCGCGGTCCGCAATGTGAAGGTATGCCGTATTCCTCTAACCGTGATGCAGCGGCTCAATGCCGACAAGCCGCGACTGTACCGCACGCTGATGGAGCATTGGAGCGCCTGCCTGTTCCAGGCCGATGATCATATTATGCTGCTCTTGTCGGGCACGGTACGCAACCGCGTGATCAACTTGATCCGTTGGCTCGCCAAGGTCGAGGCCACCGAGGAAAAGGGTAGAGTCGAGCTGCTGAGCGGCAAGGAGATGGCCTCGATGCTGGGCGTAACCATCGAAAGCGTGAGCCGGGTCATTGCGGATCTGAAGCGAAAGAAGGTTCTGCGTTACCTTGGCAGCTCGCTTTATGAGTATGACGCCAACGCCCTGGATACCTATGCGACGGCCGAGCGAAAGGCGCCATAGCACCTTAATAGTAGATGTCTTGTGGAGAAGGCCCGGTTTGCGTCTCCTTCGGGGATACCGCAAGCCGGGCGGTCCCGGCGCTGTCACACCTCATTAAAACCGTTTCGTCAAATTGGCGGCGATGCCGTATCTTTTAGAGTTGCTTTTTGCTCTCGGGTAATGAACTCAAGGGGTAAGGGCCCGTTGCCGGGAGCGGCCTGCCTGCGTTCGCGATCAAGCCGTTGACAGTCTGCAGCATTGCACCCAGTTTTTCGGAGATGCGTTTTTCGATCTTGCCGTAAGTGTCCTGACCGAGCAGCTCCAGCTCCTTGGCAAGCGATACAAGCTGTTTCCTGGATAAGCTCCTATGTGCGTCTTTCCTTTTGAGCTCCAGCCGCTCCAGGCAATTGGTCACGCGCTTCCAGACCTTGGCGATGCGGCAGGGTGGAAACACGTATTCATCCGCTTCGTGCGGCAGTTTCTCCATGTCGCACTCGCGCGGGCGACCGCTGCCCAGCAGAATCACAATCGTTTCCGGGTCGACTTTCTTAGCCTCTTTGAGCACGCTGAGCCCACCCTTCGCGTTATTTGCCAATTCCGTCAGTACCACATCGAAGTGTTGTTTGCGCAATGCCGCAATGCCCTCATCGATACTGGGCGCAGAGGTGACGTCGCAGCCTCTGTCCGTCAGCGCCCAGCCTATGGTCTGCAGTGTCAGGGGATCGTTGTAGGTCAACAAGATCTTATACTTGTGCATGCTTAGCTCCTAATGGTTAGGCCGTGCGGGCCGACGGCGGGTGTTTGGTTGCCACCGGCTTGTTCATCTACGCGCGGTTAGCGCGCCATGTTTGAGTAATGCATCAGCGATGTCATTGCGAAAAATCAATTAGCATTTTTGTATATGCTGATTCATTTACATTCTTTTGGGTCCGTTGCCCACACATCGCGGCCAGCAAAGCGACCCGCGGGCGGATCTGGCCCGGAGAATCGTCTCCTGGGGCGGCGGATTGCTTGAGCCCTCACCGCCGTGTCCTATACTGAGAAAATGGCCGGTGCGTAAGGCCGGGGCCAATCTGAGCAGTCGATAAACGCAGCAGCGCGAGGTATGAATCCGCCGGGAGGGCGAGCAGCGCGGGGAGTTGCCGTGTTGGCTCAAGTATGCAGACCTGGACCACAAGGGCTGCCGATTCGGGACAGGAGCTTGTAAACGTTGACCGATAGCCGCTGTTCCTGATCGGCGTCACAGCGGAACAAGGAGGTATAGCCAATGGTTACCGATCGCCGTCTCGTCAATGCAGTTTTCACCCTCATTCCCACCCGGTCTCTCGTTTTCACCATCAGTATTTTCTGTTCCAGTGCCCTGCATGCGGCCCTATGGAGCGTGCCAGGTGATTTTTCCAGCATCCAGGATGCGATCGACGCCGCTGCACCCGGCGACACGGTCATGGTCGGGCCGGGCAGCTACGCGGAAAATCTTCAGTTCAACGGCAAGTCGATTTCACTGCAAAGCCGCGAAGGCGCCGGTGTTACGGTCATCCTCGGAGTCGGCGGCACGGTGGTCAGCATCGGTCCGGGCGGTGAGTTCGTAGGCTTTACGGTTCAAAAGGGGCTGGCGTCAATCGGGGCGGGCATGGTGGTAAGCGGCAACGGAACGCTTATCAAGCATAATATATTCGATTCCAATACCCAGCTTAGCGGCGGGCTTGGCGCGGCCATTGCCGGCAATCCCGCCTCACCTCACATCGAGCAGAACATCTTTCGCAATAACAGCTGTGACGACCAGTTTCTCGCGGGTGTTGTCAGTTTTCTGAACAACTCATCCCCCCGAATCGTCAATAACATTTTCGCAAACAATCCCTGCCGGGCCATCAATATGATTTTGCCGGCAAGCGGCAAACCTATGGTGATCAATAACACTATTGTGAGCAACAGGGTGGGTGTGCGGATAGACCGGCGGGTACCAACGTCGCAGCAGATTTATAGAAACAATATTATCGTCGATAACCAGATTGGTCTGGAAGTCGATTTCGGCACGGAGGCGGACAATCCCACGTGGGAGCACAATCTCGTATTCGGTAACGGGGCTGATTACGAGGTGATCCTTGACCAGACGGGCAAGTCAGGCAATGTTTCGGCCGATCCCTGGTTCGTTGATCCGCTTTCCGGCGATTATCACCTGCGTGGTGGTTCGCCCGCCATCGACGCCGGCAGCAATATCGGCGCGCCCTCGCTGGATTTCGAGGGAGATGTGCGCCCAGTGGACGGTGACGGTGACGGTGTTGACACGGTTGACATCGGTGCCGATGAGTTCTTTGCAGGCATCGCCATCAACGTCCACGGTGACAGTCCGCAGGAGTGCACGACTTCGGGCGGATCGAATGTCAGTCTGTCGGCCAACGTCACTCTGCCCCCGGGAGATAACGTAGCCTCAATTGATTGGACGTTGGACGGAGAGCCAGTCGGCAGCGGGGATTCGATAGATCTTTTTATGCCCCTCGGCCAGCATACTGTCAAGGCCATCGCGGTGACGGGACACAGCGGCTCGTTCGTTGGTTCCGCGGCGATTGAAATCGTGGACACGACGGCGCCGAGTGTCAGCGTAGGATTTGTTGACCGGCGAAGCGGAGAAACGATTGACCAAATAGACCGATCCTGTAAGCAATGGGTCGTTGTGAGCTATGAGACCACCGATATCTGCGATTCGGCGCCGGTTGCGACCGCGGTTTTGGGCATACCCGTGGAGAACGGCGATAAACTGAAGATAAAGGGCAAAAGGAATGCCTTGACTCTTGATGCCAACGATATCTCATTATCGGTCACAGCTACAGATGCCCTTGGAAATGTGGCGCATGCCGAGGCGACACTACTGATAACAGATCAAGTCACAAGCAAGGCATGCAAGCGGCGGTGGCGCCGGGATTGGGATTGAGCACCGGACTTATCACAGTTTACCGGTAAGAGTTGGCCTTGTTCTCTGCAGTTAAGATTGGCATCGCCGCTGGAATCGGATTGGAGCGTTCTTAACCGCTAGCCGGGTAAGCGGTTTGTGGCGTGTGGTGCCGGTCGGGAGGGCCGGCTCAGCGCGATTGCCAGATCCTAACTGTCATGTCGTCGCCGCCTGAGGCGATGATGCTGCCGTCGGGCGAGAGGGTCACGCTGTAGACGTCGCGCTCATGGCCGCCGAGCTGCTGCCGGAGCTCACCGGTTTCCAGATCCCAGAACTGGATCGCGTTGGTCGCGCCGGCCGTGATCAGCCATCGATTGTCCGGGCTGAATGTCACGGCATAGACGCTGCGGGGGGTTTCGACGAATCTGATGTCGTGGCCGCCCCCGCCGGTGTCCCACACCTTGAGATGATTCTCGGGCCCACCCGAGGCCAGCCGTTGCCCATCGGGCGAAAATGCGACGGTCGTGATTTTCTCCGCACTGGCCTTGAAGCTGCCCAGGACCTTGCCGGTTTCGATGGACCAATATCGGATCTCGCCGCCGGCGCTGCCGGTCGCAACCCAGCGCCCGTTGGGGGAGAAGGTGACAGATAGGATCTGGTCACCACCGTGTGACAGCGTGTTGCGGATCTCGCGTGTGGCCATGTCCCACAGGACGGCATTGTGGCTGCCGTTGACAGCGGCTACGCTGCTGCTGTCGGGGGAAAAGGCTACGGCGAGAATGCCTTCGGCGTTGTCCTTGAGCTCACCGGCCGTTGCCGCGTCGTGGACACTCCATAACTGAATCGTGTTGCGGTCCGTGGGCAGTGCCAGCCACTTTCCGTCAGGCGAGGCGGCAATAACGCCGGTGGACCGACGTTTTTCATTGAGTGTGTGGAGCAGGTTGCCGCCGGCGACGTCCCAGACCTTGACGACGCCATCGGCGTCGGCGGAGGCGACCAGGTCATCACCCAGGAACGCGAGCGTCTGTATCCGGTTTTGATGCCCCGTCAGGATGTGGACGAGCACCTTGTCAGCGTTGAATGGTGTTGCGAGTCTTTGCCCCGTGAGTGGTTCGAGCTCCACGGTCTCGACCGCGGTACCCTCGTTCACCGCCTCCGCCTGTTGGCCGGTGATGCCGGCCTTTGTGGCGGCGACAATGCCGTTGATTTTGGCGCGTACGGTGTCGATGCCATAGAAGAGCTGGTCCTGGGTGATCGTATTTGTCTGAATCAGGATCATAGCGATCAACGCCGCGGAAAGTAGTGCGGCCACCACCCTTTCCCAGAGCCTCCATTTGTATTTTTGTTTCCCTTGCTTGGGTTGTTTGACATTGAGTGTCCCGATAAAGCCCGACCGGTAAGAATACGCGTCTTGGCTTTGCGCGGGTTCTTCGTTGGTCATTTCTTTGCCCATTAGGCCCTGCTGCAGGGCAAAGGCCGTATGCGGCCGGTCTTCCCGGTCCAGAACCAGGGCCCAATCGACACACTCGCGGATGTACGACGAATAAAAGGGCCTATCGAATTCCGTCGCCATGACGAGCGGGTCAGGCTGGTCCCGGCCGATGGTCTGGAAGCGTTCCAGGGCGTCGGTCGGCGCCTTACCGGTGATGCAGCGATACAGGGTCGCGCCGATCGAATAGACGTCCGACCACGGTCCCTGTTCGCCCTGGTTCGGGTAGGCCTCCAATGCGGAATAGCCGGGCGTCAGGGCGATTTTTTTGCTGGCCTCGGACTGATGCGCGGTATGACGCGCGGAGCCGAAATCGATAAGCATCGGCTTGCCGTTGGTGCGCAGATAAATATTGTCAGGTTTGATGTCCAGATGCAGCAGACCCGCATTATGCACCGCCTGCAGACCGCTCAAGATCGGCAGGAAAACCTGCAGCAGTATTGGCTCGTCGAGGAAACCGCCGTGCTTGCGCAAATGCTCGGCGAGACTCTCGCCTTCCTCGTATTCCATTACCATGTAGGCGGTGCCGTTGGCCTCCAGGAAACGCAACACGCGCACGATGTTGTTGTGCTTGAACTTCGCCAGCGCCTGCGCCTCTTTGAGGAATTCCTGCAGACCCCAGCGATAATTCTCCTCCGCCGACGGGTTGCTGTAAGTGCGCGGGACAATCGTGGACTGTTCCTGTCTGGCTGCGAACGCCTGGGGGAAGTATTCCTTGATCGCGACCTGGGAGCTGAGCTTGGTGTCCCTGGCAAGATAGGTGATGCCGAAGCCGCCCTGGCCCAACACCGACTCTATCGTGTATTCGCCAAGCCTGTAATCGGCTGGTAAGGTATTAACCTGATTTATCGCCGCCATTCATGCACCCAATCATTTTCTCCCAGGCCTGAAAAAACGGTTTTTTGCGCGGTGCCAGGGTTTTCTTAGGCCTGCTAAAAAAAGTAGTCTTTTTCCTGCGCAAAGGCAACTTTGGGGGGCACGCGACCCGCCCGGGCGGCCGGTGCGCCGCAACCGCAGGATGGCGTGATTACCGTGGTCCTTAGCCGTATTATCGGGTCGCCTGCCCCGGTCATCAGCCGCCGCTTGCACCGGGGCCCGGTAGCAGGCGGCCTGAACTGTCGGATGGGGGGCGCGCGGCCCGGGTCTCCAAGGAGTACCCCCTCGCCGTTCCGGCCGGAAAGGGTATCTGGTATGATCTTTCCGGATTTGACAGATTGCTTTGACGTTGCTGTCAGCACAGGGCTATTTGGCATTTTATGGCCTGCCCGCTTGAAATTGCGATGTCAGAAAACCGGCATTTCTGAACAGGTGAAAATATGACGACGGTGCAGACACTTCAACCTGGAGCGCCAGCTCCGCGATAACCCAAGACCATCCTGGGGGGATACCTGAATAATGCCTTTTTTCGGCAATAACACCTCATGGCGCAGCAGGGCGGCCATCCTGGTCGCCGGGCTTGTTTTAGCCGCGCCGGTTAATGCTCTGACCTTTACCGTCGACAGCACCATTGATGCCATAGACAGTAGTCTGGGGGATGGGTCTTGTGATGATGGCTCGGGTAAGTGCACGCTGCGCGCGGCCATTCAAGAGGCCAATAACCTTGGTGGCAGTCACATCATAGAGCTTCAGCCGGGCACCTATAGTCTCAGCCTGTCCGGTAGCGGTGAGGACCTGGCAGCGAGCGGTGACCTGGATATCAATGCCGATATCACTATCAGGCCTGTCAGCGTCGCCGATGCCCGCAGCGTCGTTATTAGCGGTGCCGGCATCGATCGCGTATTTCATATCTTGTCAGGTTCTACGATTATTACCGGCGTTACGATTCGCCAAGGCAACATTCTGAGCGCGCACGGCGGCGCCATCCGTAACAGCGCGACGCTGACCCTTAACGATTGTACCTTGACGGCCAACGCCGCCGGGCCCAACGATGGTGGAGCAATCTATAACGACGGTACCCTCACGCTTGAGCGCTGCACCGTGAATGCAAACAGTGCCGGGCGGGGTGGTGCCATTTTTAATAATATTGGCAGCGTTGCTGTCACCAACAGCACCATCAGTGGTAACAGCGCCACGGATCTGGGTGGCGGCCTTTATAATGTGGCCGGCGCCAACATAGCCTTGACTCATGTCACCCTCAACGGCAATACGGCCGGCACCGATGGCGGGGGTATTTACAATCTCGGCACCACCACAGCCACGGGCAGTATTGTCAACGCCAATACCGTTAATAACTGCTCCACCAATATCACTTCCAACAATTACAATATTGATAGTGAAGATACGTGTGGCTTCAATCAGGCCAATGATCAGACCATTACCGACCCGCAGCTGGGCGGGCTGGCGGACAACGGCGGTCCGACGAACACACACGCCTTGCCAAGCGGCAGCCCGGCGATCGATACGGCTGATCCGACCTGTCCCTTGCCCGCGACCGATCAGCGGGGCGTACCGCGGCCCGTCGACGGCGGGAGTGGCGCAATCTGTGACATCGGCGCCTATGAATGGACCGCGGCGGTGAGTCTTTCGATTATCAACAGACACAACGATGATTGTCCCGATCTGGGCGACCCGGTCACGTATACCCTCACCGCGAACAATGTGGGCACGGTTGGCGCCACCGGGGTCAAGATCATAGACACGCTGCCTACCGAGATGACCTTTGTTTCCGCTTCTCCGGGCTGTACGCGATACGAACGTACGGTGCTGTGTGATATGGGAAGTTTTGGCGCCGGCACCATCCGGACATTCACCATCACCCTGACGGTCGATGCCATCGCCGAGCAGGCCGCCATCAAGGCAAACAGCGCGGCCATTTATTCCATCGAGAACGACGCCGACATCGACGACAACACGTCGAATGAATATACCACGGTTGACTGTTCCGATTGTTTCATCGCCACCGCCGCCTTCGGTGGCGGCAGCGCGCTGGAGACGCGTTATCTGCGTGCCTTCCGTGACAGTTATCTCAAGACCAACGCCATTGGCCGTAAGTTTGTTGAGCTATACTATTCTTATAGCCCGCCGGTCGCCGATGCCCTGCGCCGCCACGACGGACTGCGCGCGGCGGTGCGGGTCGGGCTGATGCCGCTGGTCGCGCTGAGCAAGACGCTGGCCGGGGCGGACAAAGAAAAAAATAGTGGCCGCATTTGACAAGCGATTATCGCCTATAACAGACACGATAGGCGTTTGCGGCTGAGCCGTGCGCTAGCGCTGGTGCAGCCCTCGATATCGCCATGATACGGGAGGTGAGTTTGAAGCATATTGCTGCTAGGAGAGCCCAACGATACGCGGCGCTGAGCATACTTATCGCGGGGCTGTTGTTTTCCGTGCCCGTGCATGCCCTGACCTTTACCGTCGACAGCATCGATGACGTCGCAGACAGTAGTCCAGGAGACAACTCATGTAATGACGGATCGAATAACTGCACGCTGCGTGCGGCAATCCAGGAGGCGAATGCGCTGGGCGGCAGCCATACGATTAATCTCTCAGCCTTCACGTACACACTGACGCGCAGCGGCATCGATGACACCGCGCAAGACGGTGATCTGGACATCACCAGCACCATTACGATCACCGGTGCCGGTGCCCGCAGCACTATCATCGATGGCAATGGGAGCGTCATCGCGGATCGCGTATTTCATATTCACGGCTCGGGCGGGGCGACGATTTCCAGTGTCAAAATCCAAAACGGCAACATTTCGGGTTCCTTTGGCGGCGGGATTTCTAATTTGGGAACCCTCACCCTGGACTCCGTGACGATCGACAGGAATGTTGCGGAGCTGGATGGCGGCGGTGTGTACAGTTCCGGCACGCTCACCATCACAAAGAGCACCTTCAGCGGCAATGAGACAACGGCCGGTCATGGCGGCGGGCTGGCGAATTATGGCGCCGGAGGCCCTTCTGTGCAGGACAGCACGTTCAGCGGCAATACGGCCAGTGCCGCCGGTTCGTTAGGTGGTGGTATCTACAACGGTCCCGCCGCGGGGCTGACGTTGACCAATGTCACGCTGAGCAATAATACCGCCGATAGCGGGGGCAGCGGACTGTATAATAATGGGACCGCTACGCTCAAAAACACATTGCTGGCCGGGAACACGACTGACAACTGCGGCGGCAGCATCAGTTCCATCGGCAACAACCTCGACAGTGCCGACACCTGTGGTTTTGCCGCCGCCGGCGATCTTTCCAATACCAACCTGGTGCTGGTAGCACTGGCCAATAATGGCGGCCCGACGGATACTCACGCGCTGACCGCAGGCAGCGTGGCGATCGACGCCGGTGACAGCGGCGCCTGCTCGGCCGAAGACCAGCGTGGCGTACCTCGGTCGGGAACATCATGTGACATCGGCGCCTATGAATGGACGCCCCCGGTGGATCTCTCGATCAGCAAGCAACACCATGACGATTGTGTCGATCTTGACCGCAGCATTTATTACACCCTGACCGCAAGTAATATCGGCTCGGAGGACGCAACCAGCGTGGTTGTCACCGATACGCTGCCCGCCGATGTGACGTTTGTGTCCGCCACCGGCGGTTGCGTTCACACGCTGGGCGTGGTCACTTGTTCCATCGGGGCCTTCGCCGCCGGCGCCAGCCAGACATTCTCGATCACCGTTACCGCCGATGAGGTCGGCAGCCAGACCAATACCGCCACCATCAGCTCGGCTGAAAACGATTCCAACCTCGCCAACAACACCGCTGAAGTGGAAACCCTTATCAACTGCAGCGATTGTTTTATCGCCACCGCCGCCTTTGGCAGTCCCATGGCGCCGGAGATACACGCGCTGCGGGCATTGCGCGACAGTCATCTGCAGGCCAATGCCGCCGGCCGCACTTTTGTAGAGCTTTATTATCGCCACAGCCCGCCGCTCGCCGAGTTTCTGCGCCGTCATGCGGGCCTGCGCGCGGCGGTGCGCGTCGGCCTGATGCCGCTGATTGCAGTCAGTAAAGTGCTCAGCGAAGAAATGCCGCATTGAGCGCAGCGCTCGAGCCGGTGTGTATCGCTGCTGCGAGCAATTCGGTATGCCCACGGAGTTGACCGGGCGTCACGCCGGGCGCGACGGAGCCTGTGATCTGACGATAGACTGGAACCTGTCTCAAGCTCAAACGCCCGGCAACCCTTCACGCCCTGGAAGCAACGCAAAGCACGCCAAGGCGCGGAGAACGCAGAGACTACTTCGAAATAAAGCGTTTCTGCTTTCTTCGCGTACTTTGCGCCTGCGCGACCTCTGCGTTGGTTCCACCGCACCAGGGGGCGGAAGGTAACTTGAGATAGGTTCTAAGGTCATGGGTGCAGTGAGTTATAACGCAAGGAGTGTCGGCGCATGAGTGTTTCCCAGGAATTACGCGAACAGGTGATGGGCCAGGCGCAAGGTGCCCTGTCCCTGCAGGTCGCCTTTATCGGCGTGGTCAATGCGCTGTTTTCCCGTTTGCATGAGCTCGGCGCGGCGGGCGCCGCGGAGCTGGCGCAGGCGGCGGGGATGGATACGGGCTATGTGACGCGCTGGTGCGACGTGGCCTACGCCTTTGGCTATCTGGAGGATGCACAGGGCAAGTTTGCCCTGACGCCGCTGGGCGTGGGCTTCCTGCCCGAGGCGAGCGGCACGCTCATGCCATTCGCGGTCCATAGCGTGTTGTCCGCCCACATGGCCGAGCGCGCCGCCGGGCTCATGCCGAGCGGGGAACGTCCCGGCGAGAAGGTGTTGGCGGAGCGCGCGACCATCCTGCCGTGGTTCGGTCCCATGTTGGAGACGATGTTCGGCGGACTGTTCGAGCGCGAGATCCTGCCGAGGCTCCCGGCCTATGGCGAGGTCGATGCCCGCGGCGGGATCGCGGTCGACCTTGGCTGCGGCAACGGCTGGTATCTGCGCAAGCTGGCGGCGCGCTATACGCGCTTAAATGGGATCGGCCTGGACGGTTTTGAGGAGAATATCAGGCAGGCAGGCGCGTTGGCGCAACAGGCCGGCCTGGCGCAGCGTTTGAGCTTCAGGCAGGGCGATATCCATGAGTTTACCATTGAAGAGCCGGTGGATCTGATTGCGATGAACCGGGCGCTGCATCACGTGTGGGACGAAAAGGAAAATGTCTTTCGTATATTAAAGGAGCACCTGTCGCCGGGCGGTGTCGCCGTGATCTGGGAACCCCACTGGCCGGCGCAGCGCTCGGCCCTGCGTCATCCTTCGCGTCGGGGTATGGCGTTCCAGAATCTGGCTGAGCACGTCCAGGGCAATCACTTCCTGCGGCCATCGGAGATCGAGGCCGAATTCACCAGGGTGGGCATGCAGGTTGAGACCTACCTGTTCGCCAATGACAACGAGGCGGTGGTGGTGGGCCGCAAGCCGGCCTGACCGCGGCATCAAGACAGCTTGACAAGAAAGGCCGGGGTCCCGGACTCAGCAGCTGTGAAAGTTGCGGAAGGATCCCAGGTTGTGGACCGATTCGTAGCCCATTGACTGCAACAGCATCTTGGCATGGCCGCTGCGCCGGCCCGTGACGCAATAAAGGATAACCGGCCTGTCGCTATCCAGGTGTTGATGTGCGCCATTGATGACCTCGAGCGGCACATTGACGGCGCCGGGCAACGCGCCTCGTTGGAATTCCATTTGTGAACGGACATCGACCAGTTGCGCTCCCTGATCGAGCAGTTCCCTGGCCTTTGTGCAGGAAATATCCGATATCATTGCGTCTCGACTCCTTACTGTTGACGGTCTGTTGGCAAGTCAACGCCTTAAATAAGGCCTGGATAGCGCGATTGCAAGCCCGGGTTTTGTAGGTGATCTCGCGCCATAGACGCCGGGCACCGCAGCCGCTGGCTGCGGGACAGACGCCTAGCGTTCGTGGCGCGACCCGAATGGCACTTACTTAAGCGGCTTCTTAATCGATGTAGGGTGGGTTAGGCACGCAGTTTGTGCCGTAACCCACCAGATGTGCCGCTAGGCACTCATTGAAAAAGTGTTGTGTTGCTACGCAACGCTTGGTGGGTTACACCCCAAGGGCACTTCCTTCGGGCGCGCAAAAAACGCTAACCCACCCTACATTTTGGCTTAAGTAAGTGCCATTCGGGCGTGACCCGGATAGCGCCGCCTTATACGTGCATACCAAGCAGTAGCGTCCGTAAGAGTGTGTCGTGTAGTTTTGCCTGCGCAGGGGGCGGCGTTGCGGCCCCGGCCGCGCTATCCTTGTGGGCGGCGGCGGCATGGCCTATATATGGCTATATACCCGTTTGTCTTACTTTATATAATAAGCCCCCCGTGGTGTGCCGACGGCGATATGAATGACATCTACGACCTCGAGCTAACAATCAAATCCCGGATCCCGATTATCGTGATCGAGACCCATGAAGAAAATCGGGTTGTCGAGATGTTCAAACGCATCGCCATGCGTTTCGCCATGCCCTTGTTTAGATGGACGGTGACCCAGGGGTTGCAGCGCCTGGATGTGGACTATCCACCACAGCGGCATAATATCGAGCCCGCCGCTGTCATCGGTCAAATAAGATCGACGACAAAAAAAGGGATGTATCTGTTACTGGATTTTCATCCCTATTTCACCGATCCGCTGATCGTGCGCGCGCTGCGGGAGGTCGCTCAGGCCTACGACGAGCTCGGGCACACCGTGGTCCTGATCAGTCACAGCCTGGAGATACCTCCCGAGTTGCGCAAGCAGTGCGCGCATTTCGAGCTGTCGCTTCCTGATACTGCCAAATTGAAAGAGATCGTGATGGACGAGGCCAGGCTATGGTCCTCGCGCAACCAGGGCGCCAGGGTCAAGACCGACAGCAAGACCTTGGATCTGTTGATCCGCAATCTCTCCGGCCTGACCATGAGCGATGCCAAGCGGCTTGCGCGCAACGCCATCTATGACGATGGCGCGATTACGCAGGAGGATCTGCCGGAGGTCATGGCGGCGAAGTACAAGCTGTTCAACAAGGAAGGCCTGCTGACATTTGAGTACGAGACCGCGCGCTTCACCGATGTGGGCGGATTGAAGAATCTCAAGCGATGGTTGGAGCAGCGCAGATCCGTGTTCCAGGATGACGCGCCTCCGGGCAATCTCGATAAGCCCAAAGGCATCATGCTGTTGGGCGTTCAGGGTTGCGGCAAGAGCCTCGCGGCCCGGGCGGTGGCCGGCATGTGGAATATCCCGTTGTTGAGGCTGGACTTCGCCGTTTTGTACAACAAGTACATCGGGGAGACGGAGAAAAATCTCCGCGCCTCGCTCAAGACCGCCGCGGTCATGGCGCCGTGTGTGCTGTGGATCGACGAGATTGAAAAAGGGCTGGCGGCGGATGAATCGGACAGCGGGACCTCGCGCCGGATTCTCGGGACCCTGCTTACCTGGATGGCGGAGAACAAATCGGGGGTGTTTGTCGTCGCGACCGCCAACGATATCACCTCGTTGCCGCCAGAACTGGTACGCAAGGGGCGAATGGACGAGATATTTTTCGTCGACCTGCCGGATATGGCCACCCGGCTCACCATCTTTGGCGTTCATTTGAACAAGCGCGGCCTGACGCCGTCGGAGTTTGATTTAACTGCGCTGGCAAAAGCCGCCGAGGACTTTTCAGGGTCGGAGATCGAGCAGGCGGTGGTCTCGGCCTTGTATTCCTCTCATGCGAGTAAGGCCAGACTCGAGACCGCGCATATCCTCGAGGAAGTCAGGCGCACGCGTCCGTTATCGGTGGTCATGGCGGAGAAGATCGCGGCGTTGCGCCAATGGGCCAAGTCCAGGACGGTGCCCGCCGGTTGATGCTGGGCAGGTATGCCCGGCTTCGCCGTGCTTGTGTCTGCTACGAAGTGGGTACTGCGTTTCAGATACCCTGGACGCGCAGGGTGCTGAGCAACGTGCCACCGCGCGCGCGGGGCGCCTCAGCAATGCCTTTTACTTGTTCGGCTGCATCGCTCGCCAGCGTTTCCCGTTCCAGCTCGAGTCTCATCTCAAGCTCCATCTGCAGTTCCATGAGCTGCAACGTGGATGCGTCGTCGGCGACGTGATTGACATTACGGGCGGGGGAACCGCTGACTGCCGGCTCGTCTGCAAGCAGTTCACCGGTACTGAAAATCAGTGCGGCCAGGATCGGCAGGGCCTTGGTTGTGTGCCTCATACTCCTTACCTCCTGAATGACAGCCACCGTAAGACGGTGATTCTTTATAATTTAACTATACTGAGGCTAGCTCCTTGCTGACGGGTGTGTCAGCTACTTGTTGATAAACGTTGGACATGGGCAGACCTGCGGTAGCATCAAGGCGCGTTAACCGGCCAGCCGCGCGCGAGTCGTCCGGGCGGCTGGTGCGTGTCTTACTCTGGCCCTGCCACCGTTCGCTTTTGACGCGACACCCTGGCGAATGATGATCCCCAATGGTGGAGCATCAGGCCAAGCGTGATGCACGCGGTGCCGAGCCAAACCAGCGGCGCGATGACCTCACCATTTAAAAAATGGCCAAGCAACAGAGCGCTTACCGGCGTGATGAGCGTGATGAGCGCAATGGTGCTGACCGGCAGATGCTTGAGCACATAGTAGTAGAGCACGAAGCCCAGCACCGAACCGAACACTCCCAGATACAGGATCGATAAGGCGGCGCGCGCAGGTATTTCGACCGGCATTTGGCCGTCGATGAACGCCCAGGTGAGCGCGTACATCGGCAGCGCCATGACCAGGCCGCCGCCGGTGATCGTCAGCGCCGGCAGATCGGTCCCGATACGTTTGATCCATACGCTGCTCCCTGAATGCAGGAGCACTGATATCAACACGGCGGCGATACCCAGAACGGCATTGGCCGACAGGCTCAGCTCGGCATTGAAGACCGTAATCAGGCCCGCCAGGCCGAGGGCCATCCCGGCGATCTTGGCGATGGTCAGGCTACGCTCGCCCAACCACCCGGCGGCCATGACGCCGGTGATGATGGGCGATAAGCCAAACAGCACCGCGATCAGCCCGGAGGGAATGAATTGTACGCCCCAGTAAACGCTGAGCATGGCCCCGTAGATGGCGAGACTCGACGCCAGGTAGGTCCGGCGCGCGCGTTTATGCCAGGGAAACTCCATCCGCAATAATGCCAACAGCGCCACACACAGGGCCGCGCCGATCATCATGCGCCCGGTCACGCCGAACAGGTAGCCTGGCCCTTCGCCGCTCCACTTGATGGCAAGTGGCGTAGTCGACCAGATGATGACGACGCCAAGATAGGCTGCCGGAGTGGACATTACGTCTCCTCGTGTCAGGTTGCCAAAAACAAAAAGGCCACAGATTTATGAAAATGCTGTGGCCTTACGGATGGTGCTGATTTAGTGATTCAGCTAGCGGTTGACATCTCCTCGGGCACACAGCGGCGTGCGCACACGCCAGACCGGCAGTACGCGCAGCGTTTTAATGATAATGTGGGTCAGGAACGTCATGGGCTTCGAGTGTGCGGGATATTGAATATCAGTGTCAAGCGTTTGGATTGTCCCCGGAACCATGGAATAATAGTTCGCGGTTTCATCGCGAGGAGGCGTTTCAGAGGTGATTACGATCGAGCACAATCCGGCCCCGGCCAAGCTGGAGGTGATGGGGGTATTTGATTGGCCCGTGTGGAGCAAGGAGGAATCAACATTTCCTTGGACCTATGACCAGAAGGAAACCTGTTATTTCCTGGAAGGCGAGGTGGTCGTCACTCCGGACGGTGGGGAGCCCGTGGAAATGGGCCAGGGTGATCTCGTGATTTTTCCCGCTGGCATGTCCTGTAAGTGGGAAATCCGCTTGCCTGTCACCAAGCACTATGACATCGGCTAGACCATACCGACCATGATTAACAATTTCACCGGCGGCGCGAAGTATCTGTTGCAAGGCTTTCGTCTCATCAACCACTCGGGCCTGCGCCGCTTTTTCGTGATACCCCTGCTTATCAATATTGTTGTCTTTACTTCGCTGTTTTACTTTGCGAGCGGGTATCTTGAGGTCTTTATGCATTCACTGCTGCCCGAGGGCGACCAATGGTGGATTGGCGTCGTACAGGTCTTCGCCTGGCTGCTGTTCAGCGCGACGGCGCTGATCGCTGTGTTTTTCCTTTTTACCATATTCGCAAACCTTATCGGCGCCCCGTTCAACGGCATGCTGGCGCAGCGGGTAGAGCGTTATCTGACCGGTCAGGGCGGCGACGGCGACACCGGCCTGGCGCAGGCCCTGGCCGACGTGGGCGCGTCGATGTTGTCGGAGCTGCAGAAATATTTGTATTTTGTCCCGATCGCGGTATTGCTGGTAATTTTGACTTTGATTCCGCTGGTGAACTTCGCCGCTCCCTTCGCCTGGGCGGTGTTTACCGCATGGATGCTGGTGATTGAATATCTGGCGTACCCCATGGAAAACCACGGCTATCGCTTCAAGCAGGTCAGGGCCGCGTTGCGCGAAAAAAGGATGCTGGGCTTGGGGTTCGGCGCCGCGACCATGGTGGCGATGATGATCCCGCTGGTGAACCTGCTGGTCATGCCCGCAGCGGTCGCCGGCGCCACCGTGATGTGGGTCGAGCACTGGCGTCAGGTCGGGCGCCAGCCCGCATGAAGGTCCGCGCCAGGAGCGAAACAGTGGGGGCGTGCACCACAATCCGGGTCGCCATCATCGCCGATACCCACGGTTTCATCGATCCGAGAATCGCCGAGGCCGTGCGCGCCTGCGATGTGGCGGTGCATGCCGGTGACATCGGCAATGCCGAGGTCTTGCACACATTACAGCGTCCGGCAACGGTTGCGCGCGGTGCGCACCGCAGACCCCGGGTGCCCCGGGTGTCTCCGCCGCGATCCCCTGACACGTTGCCGCCTTCCCAGCGCATGCCCGGTAACCGTCGCAATACCGCCTCGCTGGCGGGGTCTCCGGCCGCGCGCGCCCCGCGGCCGTTAATCGCCGTGCGTGGCAACAACGATACCGTGAAACACTGGGGGGCAAACGCGAAAAACATGCTGGCGGCGCTACCGGAAGAGGTCGCCCTGGACTTGCCCGGCGGGGCATTGGTTGTCGTGCACGGACATCGCGCCGGGGCGGTGACCGGCCGCCATGCCCGGCTGCGGCACGCCTACCCACAGGCGCGCGTGGTTGCCTATGGGCACAGCCACCGGCTGGTGTGTGACCAGTCACCGTACCCCTGGATTCTTGAATCCCGGGGCGGCCGGCCGGGCGCGCACCCATGGCGGCCCTTCCTGCCTGGTGTTGCACGCCGGTTCCGGTCAATGGAGCGTTGAAGCGATCCGTTTTGCCAACTGAACCGGGTTCCTCACGCCATGCCGCCATGAATACCGAAACCGAAACCTCGGAAAGCGCTTATCGCATCCGGGCCGCCGTGCGGGTCTTGCTCAGTTCGGCGGTCTGGCTGGTTGTCGGCATTCAGGCGGTGTCGCAGCTTGTGTTGAGTGTCAATACCGCGCCCGCGGTGGAGGCGGAGCCGGACCCCGCGATGTGGCGGTCAGTGGTTTTCTTCGCCTCGTTTATGTTCGTGCTATACCTGCTTGCCGGCGGCTTCCGCGCGTTCACGCTGGGCAGGGACAGGGTGACGGTCAAGCAAGCGCTGACTCACGCAAACGAGGTCATAGGTAACTTTCTGTGGTTGATCGTCAAGGCCAGTCTGCTTTTTGCGCTGTTTGTACTTCTGGTGTTGAACCTCGCTGTTTTGATTACCGGGTTCGATGAGCAGAAGCTCGGGGAATTGATTCCAAACCTCATCTGGCCGATCACGCACGCAATCAGTCTGGTGTTCGTTTACTGGTTGCCGATTGTGTTCGTTACCAGCACCTTTCGTGTATTCAAGACCCTTGCCGTGGCGTTACAGATTGTCCGTCAGCGCCTGCCATCGATGGGCTATCCCGCCTTCTTGATTCTGGCACCGGCAGTTGTCATCTGGCTGTTGCCACAGGGTACCCCGCTGCCGATTACGCTAATTGTCACTTCGGCGGCTAACGTCATGAGTTGGGTCGCCTACGTCTACTGCGCCGAGTACGTCATCCGGGACAGGGAAGCGGTGATGTCGCTGCTGCTCCGCAACGAATCCGGTCAGCGTTAATCGGGGTCCCCGAGAAGCGCACGGTTCGCCCGGGCAGGCGTGCCATGGCTTGCACAACTCCGTCAGGGCTGCGGCAGCGCCAAGGCTGGAATCCGGGAAACAGAACCATGATTCCGGCGCTGACCCGGGCGGTCGGCAGGCAAGGGTGTGGCGGTCTCGGACCCGAGCCGCCCCGCGGGCTGCCTTGAAAAATGCCCGTTCGGTCTGTAGACTTCGCCCCTCTGCTGCGGGGTGGAGCAGTCTGGCAGCTCGTCGGGCTCATAACCCGAAGGTCGTAGGTTCAAATCCTACCCCCGCTACCAGTGTTGCGATCCCGCCGGCGGCGGGGTTTTTGCTTAAAACAGGATGGCGACGGCAGATTTGGGACTCGAAGTCGTTGATTTCCCTGTCTTAATGCATATAATCTGTACCACTGTAACAACCATGGTGCGTATGATTGAGAAAGTGGGCCTGGCGCCCACTTTTGCGTTTATGGACGCTGAGGGGTGGCAGTGGGCGGTTCGTCCAGGCATCCACGAGTCCATTAAAAACGCGTGGTTTTTGGGGTTGGTGACCCCATATATAGCCGGTGGGTAAGGCCGATGCGAAACGACAGGGTCGATAATCTGCGGGCGATAATCGAGCCAGGGGTAAGCGCCCTGGGCTTCGAGCTGGTGGACGCGGAGCTCACAGGAACCGGGCATCACACGGTGTTGCGGGTCTTTATCGACGGCCCGGAGGGCGTGACGGTCGATGACTGTGCCAAGGTCAGCCGTCAGGTCAGCGCGATCCTGGATGTTGACGACCCCTTGCCGGGGCAATACAACCTTGAGGTGTCTTCGCCAGGCCTGGACCGGCCGTTGGTGAAACCGGCGGACTTTGAACGTTGTATTGGCGAAACGGTAAAGATCCGCATGCATGAACCATTGCAGGGCCGCAAGAATTTCAAGGGTGACCTGGTGAAGGTGAGCGCGGACCATGTGGTGTTGGCGATCGGACAAGAAAGCTTTGACCTGGCGTTTGCCGGCATGGAAAAGGCAAGGCTCGTGCCAAAATTCTAGCCCGTACGGGGCTACGAGGACGTTATGGCGAACGAAATTTTGATAATTGTAGATGCGGTGTCGCGCGAAAAGGGCGTACCGCAGGACGTGATCTTTGAGGCCATCGAGGCCGCTTTGGCCACAGCTACGCGTAAACGCCATGCCGACGACATCGACGCGCGCGTTTCCATTCACCCTGATACCGGTGAATACGATACGTTTCGTACCTGGGAAGTCGTGGCCGATGACGAGGAGGTCGAATTCCCGGACCGTCAGGTGACGCTGAGTGAGGCGCGCGGCCGTAATCCCGACATTGAAGTGGGCGGCTACATCGAGGAGCCGCTGGAGCCGGTCGAATTCGGCCGCATCGCCGCGCAGGCGGCCAAACAGGTCATCATGCAAAAAGTGCGCGAGGCCGAGCGTCAGCGTATCGTCGATGAGTTCGGGGATCGCAAGGGCGAGATGGTCACCGGCGTGGTCAAGCGGATGGAACGCGGTGACGTGATCGTGGAGATAGGCGCGACCGAGGCGTTGTTGCCCAAATCAGGCATGATTCCGCGTGAAGGCCTGCGCCCCGGGGACCGCATTCGCGCCTACCTCGAGGACGTGCGGCCCGTGCCTCGCGGGCCTCAGTTGTTCCTGAGCCGCACGGCAGCGGAACTTCTGAGCGAGCTGTTCAAGCTCGAGGTGCCGGAGGCCGGGGAAGGCCTGATCACGATCCACAGTGCCGCCCGCGACCCCGGGTTGCGCGCGAAAATCGCTGTCAGTACCACTGACGCCCGTATCGATCCCATTGGGGCCTGCGTCGGCATGCGCGGCTCGCGGGTGCAGAGCGTATCAAACGAACTGGCGGGTGAACGGGTGGATATCATATTATGGTCACAGGATCCGGCGCAGTTCGTGATCAACGCTCTGGCGCCGGCCGAGGTCTCGTCCATCCTGGTCGATGAAGAGTTGCACAGCATGGATGTGATGGTGGATGACAACCAGCTGTCCATGGCGATTGGTCGCGGAGGACAGAATGTGCGTCTGGCCTCGGAACTCACCGGCTGGGAGCTCAACATCATGACCGATGAGGAGTCCAGCCAGAAGACCGCCAACGAAATGAACGAAACAGTACAGCGGTTTATGGATGAGCTCGGGGTGGATGAGAATGTCGCTACTATCCTTGTGCAAGAGGGCTTCACTAACCTGGAGGAAGTGGCGTATGTGCCGGCCGCGGAACTGCTGGATATTGAGGAGTTTGATGAAGAGCTGGTCGAAGAACTGCGCAGTCGCGCACGCGATTCGCTGCTAACCAAGGCCATTGCAATGGAAGAAAAGATTGATATGGCACAACCGGCCCAGGATCTGCTTGAGATGCAGGGCATGGACGAGCATACCGCCCGCCTGCTCGCGAGCAAGGGCATCAAGACCATGGAGGATTTGGCCGATCAGGCAGTTGATGAGCTGGTTGAGCTTGAAATCGAAGGCCTTGACGAGGAACGCGCCAAGGTATTGATCATGACTGCCCGTGTGCCCTGGTTCGAGGGGCAGGAAGAGGCCCGGTAAATTACTGTGAGCATGTCCGAGACAACGATTAAAGGTTTTGCCGAACAGATCGGTGTTCCAGCAGACAAGCTGCTAGAACAGCTTATCGCGGCCGGTGTTGCCGAGAAGAACGTGGAAGATGTTCTGAGTGATACCGAGAAGATGTCACTGCTGAACTATCTGCGTGGCAGCCATGGAGCGGAAGCCGAAGAACAGGCGATCACGCGCAAGAAAATTACGCTCAAACGCAAGACGACCAGCCAGATCAAGCAAAGCACTCGCGGCGGCCCGACCCGAACGGTTCAAGTGGCCGTGCGCAAGCAGCGCACGTTCGTGAAGCGTACCACGATCGAGGCGCAGCAGCAGGCCGAAGCGGAGGCCAGACAGGCCGCCGCGGAAGCCGAAGCGCAGAAAGTCCAGGAAGCCGAAGCACGCGCGGCGCGCGAGCAGGCCGAGGCAGAAGCGGCCATGGCGGAACCGCAGGCCGCGGAGGCGATGGCCGAGCAGGTGATCGCGGTGGAGCAGGCGGCTGAGTCTGCGGCGCCGGCCGAGAACCTGGCCGCCGAGGAAGCGGCGGCAGCGCCGGAACCGGCCCCCGAGGCCGCGCCGGCAGCGGCGGCGAAGGCGGGCGCAGCGCCGCCGGCCGCGGCCAAAGAAGCCAAGAAACCTGCCAAAGGGAAAGCCAAAAAGACCAAGGCGGCAGCCGCCGAAGAGGCCCGCGAGCGCAAGGAACTGCACCTTGCCGCCGGCAAACGGACGCGCCGTAGACCTCAGCGACGATCGGAACAGGCCGTGGTTACGAGTATGTCCGGACAGCATGGGTTCGCCAAACCGACGGCGCCGGTCGTACGCGAGGTTCTGTTGCCCGAGACCATCTCCGTGGGCGAGCTGGCTCAGAGGATGTCGGTCAAGGCCGCCGAGGTTATCAAGGCCATGATGCAGCTGGGCAGCATGGTGACGATCAACCAGGTGCTCGATCGTGACACCGCGACCATCGTCGTCGAAGAGCTGGGGCATAATGTCAAAGAGGCCAAGCCTGAAAACCCGGAGGCCCTGCTGGTGCAGGAGCAAGAGATCGGGGAACAGGTTCCGCGACCGCCGGTGGTAACGGTGATGGGCCACGTGGACCACGGCAAGACCTCGCTGCTGGACTATATCCGCAAGACCCGGGTGGCGAGCGGCGAGGCCGGTGGCATCACCCAGCACATCGGGGCCTATCATGTGGAAACCCCAAAGGGAGTGATTACCTTCCTCGATACGCCCGGCCACGCGGCGTTTACGGCGATGCGCGCCCGCGGCGCCAAGGCCACCGACCTGGTCATCCTGGTAGTGGCCGCCGATGACGGCGTCAAGCCGCAGACCATCGAGGCCATCCACCATGCCCGTGATGCCGGCGTCCCGCTGGTGGTGGCGGTGAACAAGATTGACAAGCCGGAGGCCGACGTGGACCGCGTGCGCCAGGAGCTGACGGCCCACGAGGTCATTACCGAGGAATGGGGCGGTAACGATATCTTCGTCAATGTATCGGCCAAGACCGGTGAGGGCATTGACGCGCTACTGGAATCCGCATTGCTTCAAGCCGAAGTACTGGAACTCAAGGCGCCGAAGGAAGCCGCTGCCGCCGGGCTGGTCATCGAGGCGCGCCTGGACAAGGGGCGCGGACCGGTCGCGACCATTCTGGTACAACGGGGCACCCTGCGCAAAGGCGACGTGTTGTTGGCGGGGCAGGAGTACGGGCGCGTGCGCGCCATGCTTGATGAGAACGGCAAGCCCATCAAGGAGGCGGGACCCTCGATCCCGGTCGAGATCCAGGGCCTGTCCGGCGTGCCGAGCGCTGGTGATGAAGCGCAGGCCGTGGAGAGCGAGCGCAAGGCCCGCGAGATCGCGCTGTTTCGTCAGGGCAAGTTCAAAGATGTCCAGCTTGCCCGCCAGCAGGCTGCCAAGTTATCGGGCATGCTCGAGCAGATGGGCGAAGGCGAGTTAAAAACGCTGAACCTGATCATCAAGGCGGACGTGCAGGGTTCCGTCGAGGCATTGACGGAATCGCTTGAAAAGCTGCCTTCCGATGAGGTCAGGGTCAAAGTGGTCCACGGCATGGTCGGCGGCATCAACGAGTCAGACGTCAATCTGGCGCTGGCGTCACAGGGCATCATCATCGGTTTCAACGTTCGCGCCGATGCCGGCGCCCGCCGCCTGATCGAGAGTCAGGGCGTGGGTGTGCACTACTACAGCGTGATTTATGATGCGGTCGATGAGATCAAGGCGGCCATCAGCGGCATGCTCAAGCCTGAAATCAAGGAACAGATCGTGGGTCTCGCCGAGGTGCGCGATGTGTTCCGATCGCCAAAGTTGGGAGCGATTGCAGGATGTTATGTGGCAGAAGGTTTCGTGCGTCGCAACCTGCCGATCCGTGTCTTGCGCGACAACGTGGTGATCTACGGGGGCGAGCTCGAGTCGCTGCGCCGGTTCAAGGACGATGTCAACGAGGTCAAATCCGGCACGGAGTGCGGTATCGGGGTGAAGAATTACAACGACGTCAAGGTGGGTGACCAGATCGAGGTATTTGAGAAGATCGAGGTCGCACGTTCGCTCTAGGCGGGCACTGATCCCCAACGCCTGTTTTCGTGGGGCCGCTAAACGGTGACTGCAAAGATCAACGGTAGCGGTCACAGCGAGTCCAGACCGTAAACGAAGTATTTGCCGAGGCCCTGGTATCCGTGCCCTCAGAATCTAACCGCCCGCGCCGCGTCGCTGAGCTCCTCAAGCGCGAATTGGCGCAGCTGATCAGGACCGAGCTCGATGACCCCCGCATCGGCGATGTGACCCTGACCGCGGTCGCGATGGCGCCTGATCTGAAGTCCGCCAAGGTCTATTTCACCCGCATGGGGCCGCCCGGGGAGATTGCAGAAGCCGCGGCGGCGCTCAACCGAGCCAGCGGTTACCTGCGCCACTGCCTGCGTGGGCGTGTGGATTTACGCGGAATTCCGGCTTTGCGTTTCATCTACGACCAATCGGTGGACCGTGGCGCCCGCGTGTCCGCGCTGATCGATCGCGCGCTGGCGGCGGAGCCCGACAGTGATACGAAGCGTGATACGAAGAAGTAACAGCGAGGAACCAATTTTGGCGAGAAAACGACGCAACTGCCGGAATATCGACGGCATACTGCTGCTGGACAAGCCCCGGGGGATCACCTCCAATCAGGCCCTGCAGACGGTCAAGCACCACTTCCACGCCTGCAAGGCCGGTCATACGGGCAGTCTGGACCCGATTGCCACCGGACTGTTGCCGCTGTGTTTCGGCGAGGCCACCAAGATCTCGCAGTTCCTGCTTGATGCCGATAAACGCTATTGGACCGCGATCCGGCTCGGCGTGGAGACCACAACCTATGATGCCGATGGCGAGGTGGTTGCCACGCACGCGGTATCCGTCAAGCGGCGGGCCCTGGAAGCCGCCCTTAAGCAGTTTGAAGGGGAAATACAGCAGATCCCGCCCATGTACTCCGCGGTGAAGCACGGCGGCAAGGCACTGTACAAGCTGGCACGGCAGGGTATCGAGGTGGAACGCCAGCCGCGCAACGTGCGGGTGCACGAAATCCGGGTCCTCGATTGGCAGGGCGAGCGCCTGGAGCTTGAGATTCAGTGCACCAAGGGCACCTACGTCCGCAGCCTGGCCCACGACCTGGGCCAGGTACTGGGTTGTGGCGCGCACATGGCCGAGTTACGCCGCCTGGGTGTGGGTGGGCTTGATGCGGCCCAGGCCGTGCCCCTGGAGCAGCTGCTGGCGGTTAACAGCGCTGAGGCGCTGCTGCTGCCCATCGACCAGGCGCTTTCCGCGTTGCCCGGGGTCAGCCTGACCGCCATGGCCACGCACTACCTGCTGCAGGGGCAGCCGGTGTCCGTGCGACACACTCATGCCCCGGGCTGGGTGCGGCTATATGAGCAGGGGGAGCATTTTCTCGGCATGGGCGAGGTGCTGGACGACGGCCGGGTGGCACCGAAGCGTCTCATGCGGGGCACAAGAAAGGCTTGAATTTCGAGAAAATTTCGGTTGAGACGAGGGTGCCGCGCGGTTAGAATACGCGCCCTCCAAAGAGCTTAATTATAGACATGTATGCGAGAGGTAGATGACGATGGCCCTCAATGTTCAGAACAAGGCTGACATCGTGAAGGATTTTCAGACCCATGCGGGAGACACCGGGTCGCCGGAGGTGCAAGTGGCCTTGCTGTCGGCGCGGATCAACGACTTATCGGCCCATTTCCAGACCCACAGCCATGACCACCACTCCCGGGTGGGATTGCTGCGCATGGTCAACAAACGCAGAAAGCTGCTGGATTACCTGAAAAACGTAGACATTAACCGTTACCGCGCATTGATCGACCGGCTTGGTCTGCGTAAGTAATCCCGCCCGAGGACAAATCATTGGCAAAGATCAGCAAATCATTTCAGTACGGTGACCACAGGGTCACCTTGGAGACCGGGGAAATCGCCCGGCAGGCCAGCGGGGCCGTGATGGCCAGCATGGGAGACACGGTGGTCCTCGCTACCGTGGTGGCGGAAAAAGAAGCCCGCCCGGGCCAGGATTTCTTCCCCCTCACCGTCGATTATCAGGAGAAGGCCTACGCCGCCGGACGCATTCCCGGCGGCTTTTTCCGGCGTGAAGGACGACCTGGCGAGAAAGAGATCCTTACCTGCCGCCTCATCGACCGCCCCATCCGCCCCCTGTTCCCCAACGGTTTCACCAACGAAGTGCAGATTATCGTGACGGTCCTGTCCAGTGAAACCGACATCGATCCCGACATCGTTTCGCTGCTGGGGGTCTCGGCCGCGATCGCCATTTCCGGGGTGCCGTTCAACGGCCCGCTGGGGGCCGCCCGTGTCGGGTACAAGGACGGCCAGTACCTGCTCAACCCCACCTTGAGCCAGGTCGCGGAATCCGATCTCGACCTGGTGGTGGCCGGGACCGAGTCAGCCGTGCTGATGGTCGAGTCCGAGGCCAATATGCTGTCCGAGGAGGTCATGCTGGGTGCCGTGATGTACGGCCATGAGCAGGCGAAGACCGCTATCAACGCGATCCGTGAGCTCGCGCAGGAGGCCGGGACGGCGTCGTGGGATTGGCAGCCGCCCGTGAAAGACGCGAGCGTCGAACAGAGAGTCGCCGCGGTCGCCGAGGCCGGCCTGGGCGAGGCCTACCAGATCGCCGACAAGCTGGAGCGCCAGCAGCGCGTTGCCGAGGCCAAAGACAAGGCGTTGGCCGGGCTGTGTGACGAAGACATGCCGGCCGAGGAAGTGGAAAAGATCAAGGCCGTGCTCAAGGGAGTGGAAAAGAAGCTCGTGCGCGGCCGGATCCTGGCGGGGCAGCCCCGTATCGACGGGCGCGATACCCGCAGCGTGCGCCCGATCACTGTGCGTACCGGCGTGCTGCCGCGCACCCATGGCTCGGCTCTGTTCACCCGCGGCGAGACCCAGGGGCTGGTGGTGACAACCCTGGGCACCGGGCGCGATGCGCAGATCATCGACGCGCTCGAGGGTTCGCGCCGCGAGCCGTTCATGTTGCACTATAACTTTCCGCCCTATTGTGTTGGGGAGACCGGTCGCGTGGGCGCCACCAAACGCCGTGAGGTCGGACATGGGAACCTCGCCAGACGCGCGATCTCGGCCGTGCTTCCTGAAATGGAAGAATATCCCTATGTGCTGAGGGTCGTCTCCGAAATCACCGAATCCAACGGCTCCAGCTCGATGGCGACCGTCTGCGGGACGAGTTTGTCGCTCATGGACGCCGGTGTCGAAATCAAGGCGCCGGTGGCGGGTGTAGCCATGGGACTCATCAAGGAGGAGGAAAAGTTCGCGGTGCTGACCGATATCATCGGCGATGAAGATCACCTCGGCGATATGGACTTCAAGGTGGCCGGCACCAGCGAGGGTGTGACCGCCCTGCAAATGGATATCAAGATCGAAGGGATCAACCGGGAAATCATGCAGGCGGCGCTGGACCAGGCCAAAGAGGGGCGTCTGCATATCCTCAATGCCATGAACCAGGTGATCGCCAAGCCTCGCGAAGAGCTCTCCGATTATGCGCCGCGCATCATCAGCTTCAAGATCAATCCGGACAAGATACGCGATGTGATCGGCAAGGGCGGTGCCACCATCCGTGCCCTTTGTGAGGAGACCAATACCACGATTGACCTCACCGATGACGGCACCGTGAATATCGCCTCGGTGGAGGGTACCGCGGCCGAGGAGGCGCGCCGGCGCATCGAGCAGCTGACCGCCGATGTCGAGGTCGGCATGGTCTATGAGGGCAAGGTCGTCAAGCTGATGGATTTCGGCGCCTTCGTGACCATTCTGCCCGGGCGCGACGGTCTGGTGCACATCTCGCAGATCTCCCATGAGCGCGTGGAGAGCGTCAGTGACAAGCTCAAGGAAGGCGACAGCGTCAAGGTCAAGGTGCTGGAAGTGGACAAACAGGGGCGCATCCGCCTGAGCATGAAGGCCCTGGAAGACGACAGGCAATCGGCCTGACGCGCGCATCGCGTAAAACATCGGCGCAAAGGGGGCGTTTCGCCCCCTTTTTTTGTGCCCCGCGTTAACGTCGCGGGTGCGGATCGGTCGTTGTGTTTGTTGCCACCCTAGCGGCTGAGTTGTGGTAGGTTCCTGCCCGTTGGCTTAGTCACTCACGATGCTCTGAACAGGATCTCATCGAGCATGGCGATCTCGCATCCCAAGTATCTCCTGATCCTCGCGACGGTATTCCTGGGGGTGTGGGCGGCTCTGGCGATCGATCCCCTCTACCGCCATGACTGGGCGCTCGAGAACGCGCTGGTGGGCGTCTTCGCCGTGGTCGTCGCGCTGAGTTACAAGCAGCCTGCTGCTGTCCAGGGTTTCCTATACCCTGATATTCCTGTTCTTATGTTTGCACGAGATCGGCGCCCACTATACCTATGCCGAGGTACCTTACGACGCCTGGTTCCAGCGTGTGACCGGCGGATCGCTGAACGCGTGGCTGGGATGGGAGCGCAATAACTTCGATCGCGTGGTACATTTCTGTTACGGACTGCTGCTCGCCTATCCGGTGCGCGAGGTCTTCCTGCGGGTGGCGAGTGTTCGTGGTTTCTGGGGCTATTTTCTGCCGCCGGACTTTACCATGTCGACGTCCATGATCTTTGAACTGTTCGAATGGGGTGCGGCCGCGTTGTTCGGCGGGGAGCTGGGCATGGCGTATCTGGGTGCCCAAGGCGATATCTGGGACGCCCACAAGGACATGGCGCTGGCAAGCCTCGGGGCGTTGACTGCCATGACCGCGACGGGCCTGTTAAACAGCTATCTGCAGCGCGACTTCGCACGGGAATGGGGACAGAGCCTGCAAGTGGCCCGCGCCGAGCCGCTCGGCGAAGACGAGATCGCGCGCCTGTGGCGGGACAGGCAATGACAGCTGCGACGCAGCGAAGGTTCGACCATCGTGTATGCCGATGCCGGCCGTTGACGGGAGCTTGATGCTGAGATGAGACAAGAGATGCGATCCGCCGGTGAAGGCCGTGCCGTGGAGGCGCGGCCGGCGCATGACCGCCCGACGATCGGCCTGGCGCTGAGCGGCGGCGGCGCCCGCGGCTGGGCCCATATCGGCGTCATCGGTTCACTGCGCGACCTGGGTATCGAACCGGACATCGTCTGCGGCACGTCGATCGGCGCGCTGGTGGGCGCGGCTTACGTCACAGGCCGTATGGACGATCTCGCCGACTGGCTCGAACAACTGCGCCGGCGGGATGTGGTGGGCTTCCTCGATGTCACGCTCAATGGCGGTTTCATTGAAGGAAAGAAATTGTTCGACTTCTTCCGCCGGCACTTCCAGGACGTCGCCATCGAAACGCTGCCGCGCCCCTACGCGGCGGTTGCCACGCGTCTGGACAATGGTCAGGAGGTATGGCTGCGCGAGGGATCCATGCTCGACGCGGTGCGGGCATCCATTGCGTTTCCCGGGTTGTTCACGCCGGCCGTCCACAATGGCCGGCGGTTGGTCGACGGCGTACTGACCAACCCGGTGCCGGTGTCGGTGTGCCGGGCATTGGGCGCCGATGTGGTGATCGCCGTCGCGCTGTATCCCAATCTGCTCGGCCGGCGCCTATCACAGCAGAAGCAGCGTTCCGCGCTCCCCTCGGTCCAGGCGCCGATGAGTGTCTCCGAGGGGCTCATCGATAAGATCAAGCGTACGCTCGTGCAAAGCACGGCGACCATCATGGGTCCGTCCAGGGAGGAAACCCCGTCAGTGCTTGATGTGGTGGCGAGCAGCGTTGAAATCATGCAGCTGCGGATCATGCGCAGCCGCATGGCGGGGGACCCGCCGGAATTCATGATCACACCGCAAGTGCCTGCTCTGGGTTTCCTCGATTTTCATCGTGCCACCGAGGCCATGGAGGCGGGCCGGCGCGCGGTCGATCGCGTCCGCAGCGAGTTGGAGGCGTTCAAGGCGGGCTTGTCGGAATGAGTTTTTTGGCGACATCGACTTTCGCCGGATGACAAAGTGAGCACCCGCAACCCCGGCTTTTCGGCGCTCAGAAATATCGGCCCGACCACGGAGCGATGGCTGCACGCGGTGGGTGTCCATACTAGAACCTATCTCAAAATACTTTCCACCCCCTGGTGCCGTGGAACCAACGCAGAGGTCGCGGAGGCGCAAAGTACGCGAAGAAAGCAGAAATTGCATTTTGAAGTATTCTCTGTGTCCGCTGCGCCTTGGCGTGCTTTGCGTTGCTTTCAGGGCGTGAAGGGTGGCTGAGCGTTTGATCCGGTCGTTACTCGACGTTGAGGCAAGACACGGCACCGGCAGGGGGGCTTGATTGCGCGCCTGAAGAGACAGTCGGATTTTCCGCGCCCGCGGCATTTAGTTGATATGCCTCAAAGACATTACGAACGAACGTGTTCATAATATTCGCCGGCCGATGCCAGAGCTGCTACATTCGCTGGTAGGACGATCGGTGCCCGAGAAAAATAATCTGAGGGGACATACTTATCGCTAAGGGAAGGAACAAATGCCTATCGGGGTCATGCCGCGACGTGGGGGTCTGGTTTACTCCGCATCTTCCCCCCTACGCCCGGAAAGCGCATCCCGATCCCTTGTCTTTGGTTAATTAGGCAGCAGTCAACGAAGGAAAAAAGGAGGTGGGACACATGCTTCGTAACACTCATAGCAATGACATGCCACGACTTTTCCGAAAGGCTCTCGCATTATTGTTATTGATCCTTTTCCTGCCAATCACGTCATGGGCACAGGACGGCAGTTTGAAGTGGGCCTTCCCCACTTGGGATCTTACATCGTCTCCCGCGATTGCAGGTGACGGGACCATCTATATTTCAACCTTCAATGGGCGCCTTTACGCGGTCAGCCGTTACGGAACTTTCAAGTGGATGTATAACACCTACGACAAGTTGTGGTTTGATAGCTCCCCCGCCATTGGGGCCGACGGCACGGTCTACGTGGGAACGATGGATGGTGAGTTAGTGGCACTCACTCCATACGGAACTTGGAAGTGGAGCTACTATACGTCGCGCGAGATGCTCGCGACGCCCGCAATCGGGGTGGATGGAACGATTTATGTGGGGGTGGGTGGTGGCAAACTTCACGCCGTCAACCCAGATGGTACGGCAAAATGGCTCTTTCAGGTTGATAATTGGGCGTGGATAGACACCTCACCGGTCATCGGGGTTGACGGCACCGTTTATATGGGGACAGGTGGCGATACCAAAGTGTACGCGATAAATCCGGATGGGACCCTCAAATGGACCTTTCAGGTCGCGGACTATCTGAACAACCTGGCCATCGGGGCCGACGGCACGATTTATGTGGGCTCGTGGGATCGCAATCTGTATGCCATTAATCCGGACGGGACGCAGAAATGGGTCTTTCAGACGGGAAACACCATATATTCCTCCCCGGCCATCGGGGCCGACGGCACCATTTAC
>CAMYII010000069.1:0-81996 GCA_947258385.1 Acidiferrobacterales bacterium | reverse complement strand
CCGGCCATCGGGGCCGACGGCACCATTTACATCGGCTCGGGGGATACCAATCTGTACGCCATCAATCCGGACGGGACCCTTAAGTGGGCCTTCGCGACTGGAGGCCATTTTGGCGGCACCCCGGCCATCGGGGCGGATGGCACGATCTTCGTCACGGCGGGAGAGTCTTTGTTGGCTCTCAATCCGGACGGGACTAAGCGCTGGGATCTTGGCTGTCTGTGCCTGGATTCCTCTCCGGCCATCGGCAGCGACGGGACAATTTATATTGGAGCGGCCCAGGGTTACGGTTATCTTTACGCGATCAACAGCACCTCCGGAGGGCTGGCCAGGTCTGCCTGGCCCATGTTTCAGCATGACGCGAGACATAGCGGCCGCGCCCGCATCCCAAGCTGGCAGGTCGTTTATGATCAATTATTTGACCAACCCTCTGACCTTGACCTTCTTCGACAATACCGAGATAAAGTGCTTTCCAGAACCATAAAAGGCAGAATTTATACCTACCTGCTTTATAAAAACTCCCGGGAAGCGTTGGGCGTATTGATCGAGAATCCTGAATTACTGATTAAAGCAAGGCTTCTTATCGAGGCAAACAGAGACGCGGTTGCAAAGGCTGTGAACGGTGATGAAGCGCCGATTCATAACTCAGAGAGCATTATTCCGTTTCTGGAGGAGTATGCAGTCAAGTCTCCGCTCATGTTGAGAGTGCTGGTTTATGCCGTTATCACGGATATGTTGTACAAAAGGGAAGAGGGTAAGGCATTCGCCGGATTCAGCCTGCAGTAAGCCGAAGCGGACTCAAGGCGTCGCAACGACGACCCAGGGAAGGGTCGACGGTGAGCCGTCCGCGGTGGGTGCGGCCTTATAGGGTAGGTTTGGTGTGTATCACATGGGGGCGTAACGCACTCTGTTTAGGGAAAGCACATGTTCGCTGCGGTGTGCGACACGCTAATCGCGGATGTTAGGCCTGCTCTCTACGTTTCGAGATAATCCTGCAAGAAATCCGGGATGCGCTGCTCCAGCCAATAGCGCGCGCGCCAGGGAGCGTTGCCGGTGATAAACCCGACATGACCGCCGTGGCGATGGAGCTCCAGCGTGACATGTGGCGACAGCTCGGTGGCAGCGGGTATTACCGATGGGGTCATGAACGGGTCATCGGCCGCCTGCAGCATCAGCGTGTCGACCCTGATGCGTTTGAGATATTGGCGTGAGCTCGAGCGGGCATAGTAATCATCGGCGTCCTTGAACCCGTGCAGGGGTGCCGTGACCAGATCGTCGTACCGACGTATTGAACCGACTTTGTCAATGTGATGCAGATCAATAGTCAAGGGCATGCGTTCCGCCTTGCGTTTTGCCGTGCGCACCAGGCTGTGGAGGAAATACCATTCATAGAGCCGCGAGAAGCCGCGATGCAGACGGTCCGCGGATTCGCCGAGGACAAAGGGCACGGAGACCGCGACGGCCGCGCTCAAGGGTGCTTGGGTACCCGCCTCGCCCAACCACTTGAGCAGCACGTTACCGCCCAGGGAATAGCCGACCACGGCGAGCGGAGTGTGCGGCTGCTGTGCCTTCAGTACGTTGATCAGGTGTGCGATGTCGCCGGTCTCACCGGAGTGATAGCCGCGGGGCAGGCGATTGGTCTCCGCACTGCAGCCGCGGAAATGCATGAGCACGCCACGCCAGCCGCTGTTGTGCACGGCCTTGAGCAGGCCCCGGGCGTAAGGCGAGTTGGAGGACCCTTCGAGCCCGTGCAGGATCACCACCGTCGGGCCGGACGCACGCGGGGTCCAGTCCAGATCGAGAAAGTCGCCGTCGGGCAGTTCCAGGCGTTCGCGCCGCAAGGCAATGCGCGGCCGGTACCGCGACAGACGGGGCCACAGGGTTTGCAGGTGGGCGCCGCGGCACCACCAGGCCGGTGCAAAAGACATGCTCGCCAACGGCAGACAGGATTTATGCCTGGCCGCGCAACTGCTTGATGATGTCCTCGTTTTCCAGCGTCGAGGTGTCCTGGGTGATTTCCTCGCCGCGGGCGATCACGCGCAACAGCCGGCGCATGATCTTGCCCGAGCGCGTCTTCGGCAGATTGTCGGAAAAGCGAATATCGTCCGGTTTGGCGATGGGGCCGATCTCCTTGGCCACCCACTCGCGCAGCTCCCGGGTCAAGGCCTCAGCGTCGCCGTCGACCGGGCGTTTGCCCTTGATGACTACGTAGGCGAAGATCGCCTCGCCCTTGATGTCGTCGGGCCGTCCGACCACCGCGGCCTCCGCCACGCGCTCGTGGGCGACCAGGGCGGATTCGACTTCCATGGTACCGAGGCGGTGGCCGGAGATATTGAGCACATCATCGATGCGGCCCATCATCCAGAAATAACCGTCTTTGTCCTGGCGCGCGCTGTCCCCGGCGAGATAATACCGGCCGTTGAACTTCGACCAGTAGGTATCGATATAGCGCTGATCGTCGTTCCAGATCGTGCGCAACATGGCCGGCCAGGGTTTCTTCACGACCAGATAGCCGCCCTTGTCCGGCGTACCGATAGAGTTGCCTTCCTCGTCGACCACATCGGCGGCGATGCCCGGCAGCGGGAGGGTGCACGAGCCGGGTTTGGTGTCGACCGCGCCCGGGACCGGCGAGATCATGATGGCGCCGGTCTCGGTCTGCCACCAGGTGTCGACGATCGGGCAGCGCTCTTTGCCGATCACCTGGTAGTACCACATCCAGGCCTCGGGGTTGATCGGCTCACCCACGGTCCCGAGGAGCCGGATCGAGGACAGATCGTATTTGTTCGGATACTCCTCGCCCATCTTCATGAGTGCCCGGATCGCGGTCGGTGCGGTGTAGAAGATCGTGACCTTGTGACGTTCGCAGATGTCCCAGAAACGTCCGGCGTCCGGGACGGTCGGTGCGCCTTCGTACATCAGCACGGTGCCGCCGACCGCCAGCGGGCCGTAGGCCACGTAGCTGTGACCGGTGACCCAGCCGACGTCGGCCGTACACCAGAAGATGTCGCTGTCCTGGATGTCGAACACCCATTTCATGGTCATGATGGTGCCGAGCAGGTAGCCGCCGGTGCAGTGTTGGATGCCTTTCGGCTTACCGGTGGAGCCGGAGGTGTAGAGCAGGAACAAGGGGTGTTCGGCGTTGTTCCACACCGGGTCGCAAGTGTCGGCCTGGCCCTTTACGGCATCGGACCACCACACATCACGCCCGGTTTTCATATTGACGGCATTGCCGGCGCGTTTGAGGACAATGATGGTCTTGATCGTTTTGCAGCCGTGATCCAGGGCCTCGTCGCAGGCGGCCTTGAGCGCGACGACCTTGCCGCCGCGGGTGCCGCCATCGGCGGTGATGACCGCCTTGGCGCCGGCGTCTTCGATGCGGTCTTTGAGCGATTCGGCCGAGAAGCCGCCGAACACCACGGAATGAATCGCACCAATACGGGCGCAGGCGTGCATGGCGATGACCGCCTCGGGCACCATGGGCATATAGATCACGACCCGGTCGCCGTTGGCGATGCCTTTGGCTTTAAGGCCGTTGGCGAGGCGGCAGACCTCCTGGTGCAATTCCTTGTAGGTGAGATGGCGGGTATCGCCTTTCTCGCCCTCAAACACAATCGCGGTTTTATCGCCTTTATCCTTGAGATGGCGGTCGATGCAGTTGTAGGAGACGTTCAGCTCGCCGTCGGTGAACCAGGCAAAATGCGGCGCCCGTGAGCTGTCGAGTGTCGTGGTGAACGGTTTGTGCCAATCGATCTCGGTTTTGGCCAGTTCGCCCCAAAAGGCCTCGTGGTCCTTATTGGCATCGCTGCGCAGCTTGTCGTAGTCTTTTTTGCTGGCGATGCGGGCCCGTGAACGGAACTCGTCGCTCGGCGGGAAAACGCGTTTTTCGATCAGGACAGATTCAATGTTTTCCTGAGTCATAGACAACTTCCTGTGTTGATGGTCTGGTCAATGGGAGACATCGTTCAGCAATGCGCAAAATTACCCTGAAAGGCAGGTGATCACAAGTCGGGCGCCTCAGTTCCACAGCCGTCGCCACCAGCGTCTCCGGTTGCCGGCGAGAAATCCTTTATCTTCCAGCAACTTGGGAGCGACCTGGGAGAGGATCCAGCCGGGCAACGGCGGGTTGTCGCTATAACCGCAGACCACGCCGAGATTGCCGGGGTCGTAGATCTTGACGAACGTCGGATCCGTTCTGTCGTCGACGTAGACGATGCCGCAGTAATCTTCCTGGTGTTCCCGGCGCAGCAGCGCATCGATTTCACTGATAAATGCCCGGATCGCATCGGCCGGCAGGGGCGTTTCAGGGGCTGGCTCGCCAATGGCGTAGACATACCAGCCATTGCCGGCCTGCGCGCGCAACACGCCCCAGAAGCGATCCAGATCGTCCCAGCGCAACAGGTTGGTGAAGGCGCCGCGAAATGCCGCATAAAACGGGTCGGAATTACTTTGAAGCTGCTGGCGTTTCGTCATACGGGATCATCCGTTTTGGCGGCAGCGCCGCCGCTGCCCAGTGGGCAAGCGCCCAGGACCGTACGTCCGCGACGCTCGCGTCACGCAGCCCGTCGGGCGGGTGCTGGCCCAGGAAGGCCAGCGCATCGACCAGGGTAGCGACCGGGCGAGCCAAGTCAACGGGTCTCGAGCCGGTCTGCTTGCTGAGTTTGTGGCCCAAGCCGCTGGTTGCCACCGGAATATGCAGATAGGCGGGAGTCCACAGACCCAACAGCTGCTGCAGATAGATCTGTCGTGGTGTGGAGTCCAGCAGATCGGCGCCGCGGACCACCTCGGTGATGCCCTGATCGGCGTCGTCGACGACGACGGCGAGTTGGTAGGCGTACAGACCGTCGCGGCGCCTGATGACAAAATCACCGATCTCGGACTGCAGCCGTCGGTTGATGTAACCCTGACACTGATCATCAAACCGTATTTCGCGTTCGTCCGTGCGCACGCGGATGCTCGCATCCGGCCGCAGTTCGGTGTGCTCGCGGCAGGTGCCGGGATAGCGCGGGCCCAGCTTTGTCATTTCGCCGGCCGCGCCAATATCCTTGCGCGAGCAGGTGCAGGAATACACGAGGTTTTTTTGGCGCAGGCGCTCAAGCGAGGCCTCGTAGGCGTCATGGCGCCGGCTCTGGTAGCGTACGGTGTCATCCCAGTGCAGCCCATGGGCCTCCAGGGCGCGCAGGATCTGATCAGCCGCTCCCGGCTGCTCCCGCGGAGGATCCAGATCTTCCATGCGCACCAGCCACTCGCCATCGCGGCTTTTCGCGTGCAGGTAGCTCGCGAGCGCCGCGACCAGTGAACCAAAATGCAGCGGGCCGGTCGGCGAGGGCGCAAAACGGCCGCGCACGGATTTTTCCGGCGCACGACTCATGGCAAGCGCCGGGAAATCGATTCAGGAGCGCTTCGCATTGGACATCTTTTGTTTGATGGCGTCGATTTGCTGCTGCAGACCCAGCAGGAGCTCCCGATCGCAGTATTCCAATAGTGGCAGGATCCGTTGGATCAACGCCAGCGCATGCGGCGCAAGTTTCTCCGCTTGCCCATTGGCAAGCAGCGTCAGTGCGGCATTGATATCGGTCATCTCGGCGGGGGCACCAGGGCCGGCCGGCGACTTGCCGGTCTGAAGCGGTTTTTTCTGCGCCGCGCGGGGCTTGCCGCTGTGGGCCGCTACGCTCCGGCGCTCGGGCGCGGCGGATTGGCCAGCCGATGGGGCTGATTCCGGCGGCGGCGGGATGTCGAGCGTGACCTCCTCGGGAACCGGTATGCTCTCCTTGCGCGCGCTCGTGCTGACGCGGTTGCCACCATCGGCCTTGGCGTCTCGCAGGCGTTGCTCGGCGTGTTCCAGCAGCTGTTCGAGCGTCTCTCCCTGGCCGGCGCGGTAGTTGGCGGCGCCGGCGCTGATAGTCAGCGGGATTTTCATGGTCTCATCGCCATAGGGCCTGGTCTCAACCGCGCTGCGCAGGCGCTCACCGAGCACGCGGGCTTCGGTTTCGCTTGTCAGCGGGGCCAATATTGCAAACTCCGCGCCGCCAACCCGCGCCACGGTGTCGTCTCTTCTCGCGGTCGCCGCGAGGAGTTTGGCGACCCAGACAAGCATGCGCTCGGCGATGGTATCGCCGTGGCGGCGGTAGTGTTTCTTGAAGTCATCGATATTCAGGCGAATCACCGCCAGATCGTGCTTGTGGCGGTCAGCCTGCGCCAGGTCCTGCGCGCCGCGCTGGAGAAAATAGCGGCGGCTGGTGAGCCCGGTAAGTGGATCGCTGGTAGCCTCTTGTTGCAGGTTTGCCGTGGTCTCGGCCAGCTGGCGCGTGGTCTCGTCCAGCCTGGCGTGCGCCCGTACACGCGCCCGCAGTTGCACCGCGTCGAGCGGCTTTGTCACGAAATCGGTGGCGCCACAGGCAAAGGCGCGCGCCTTGGTTTCCTCGTCTTCGGCGCCTGTGATGGTGATAATCGGGATGTTGCGGATGCGGGCGTCTTCACTCGCGCGAATACGGCAAATCAATGCATACCCGTCCAGCCGCGGCATCTCGATATCCGTGATCAGCACATGGGCCTCATGGTGGCGGAGGAGCTTCTCCCAGCCGTCTTCGCCGTCGGCCGCTTCGATGAGTTCCGCCTCTGCTCGCAGTATCTTCTGGATGGCCTTGCGCATGACACGGGAATCATCGACCATCAGCACGCACGCCTTGTCGGTGGAATCCGCGGTGTTCTCTGCTGCCATAGCATGACCTCGCCCAGTTTCAGCCGTCTCCTGCGGGTGCAGGCATTCAACGTCCTGTTATTCGAGATACGCTTTATTGTTCATTAACATAGACCAGCGCGAGATGACATTCAAAACATTCGACAAAAACGGGAGAGTGCGGCCGCGGCGGGGTGGGCGTGGCTTGGTATTCACGCTCGGAAGACCAGCGGCTTGCCCAGGACACCGGGGCGTATGACCAGCCGGCTTTACAGAAGATGTTCCCTTTGTCCAGTTCCTCGACCTTGTCCAGGTCCACCAGCGTCATATCGGCGTCCCAGCCCTCGAGCAGCTTGCCCTTATTGGCGATGCCATAGGCCTGCGCCGGGCCCCAGCACATCCATTTCTGGATTTCCGCGAGCGTACACTTGCCCGCTTTCATCTGTGTGAGCATCAGCGGCAGCGAGGTTTCCACGCCCGGCATGCCGGAGGGCGAATCGGGGTAGGGCAGGCGTTTTTCCTCCAGCGTATGGGGTGCGTGGTCCGTGGCGATAAAATCGATGACGCCGTCGTGCAGTCCCTGCCACAGGGCCGCATTGTCCTCAGGCTGACGGATCGGTGGATTCATCTGCACGAGCGTGCCCAGCTTTTCGTAGTCATTGACGTTCAGCAGCAGGTGGTTGGGTATGACCTCGGCCGTGACCCATTGCGGCTTGTCCCGGCGCAGCAGTTCCACCTCCTCATGGGTAGACAGGTGCAGAATGTGCAATCGACGTTGATATTTCTTTGCCAGTGCGAGCGCCAGCTCGGTCGCCAGCCTGGCGCATTCGTTATCGCGAATCTCGGAATGAACGGCCGGGTCGGTACGCCCGGCGAAACGCTTTTTGCGTGCGTTGATGCGGGCCTCGTCCTCGGCATGAACGGCAATCAAGCGGCTGCCGTTGGCGAAGATGCGTTCAAGGTCCTCGGGCCGGTTGACCAGCAGGTCCCCGGTGCTCGATCCCATGAAGATCTTGATCCCGCAGACCGGGCCCGCGGTGTTGAGCGCGTCGAGATTGTGCGGCGTGGCGCCGATAAAGAATCCGTAATTGGCCACACATTTCTGCGCCGCGCGCGCGAATTTATCGTCCAGCGCAGCCTGCGTGCTGGTCGCAGGATTGGTATTGGGCATTTCGAGAAAGCTGGTCACACCGCCCTTGACCGCGGCGCGAGACCCCGAAGCAAGATCCTCTTTGTACTCCTTGCCCGGCTCACGGAAATGGACCTGTGGGTCGATGACCCCCGGCAGCAGCAACTTCCCGCCGGCATCAATGGTCTCTTCCGCCTCGAGGTCGAGCTGCCCACCCAGCCGGCTGATGGTGCCGTCCTCGCAGGCCAGGTCGCCCTCGAAGGTGGTGCCGTCGGGCCGGGCGATGACGGCATTGCGGATCAGGAGGGTGGGCACATTGCGCTCCGGAAACAAAGGGGGCTGCTGACAGTCCCCCGATTATACGTGATTCGTTGCGCGCGAGCGCGCCGGTGCTCAGCCCAGCTGTTTCTCGCGGATCTCATCGAGCGTCTTGCAGTCCACGCACAATTCCGCGGTCGGCCGGGCCTCCAGCCGCTGCACGCCGATTTCCACCCCGCAGGTCCGGCAATAGCCGTAGTCGCCGCTGTCGATGCGTTCCAGCGCCTCGTTGATCTTCTTGATGAGTTTGCTCTCGCGGTCGCGGCTGCGCAGTTCCAGGGACATATCGGTTTCCTGGCTGGCCCGGTCGTTGGGATCCGGGTGTGTCTCGTGCTCGTCCCGCAGCTGCGAAACGGTGCGGGAAATCTCGTCCAGTAACTCCTCTATCCAAGCGAGCAGGATGCTGCGGAAATGCTCCTGCTGTTTTTTATTCATGTGCTTTTCGCCCTTCTTGAGCACATAGGGCTTGATTCCGTGAATCAGGTCGTCTGATGGTTCCTGGTTTTTCTTTCTAGCCGGCATGCATGAACTCCTGCGATAATGGTTTTTTCGGATTGCCGCCCCAAAAAATAAGCGCGAATCTATACCAGAAAGGCCGGGAGGGTGCAACAAGGGAGATCGGCGGCACTATACCCTTACAATTTATATGGCGATTATCAAGGTGGGCAAAACGATGTTACAGGCATTGATTTTTGACGTGGACGGGACCCTGGCCGATACCGAACGCGACGGCCACCGGGTGGCGTTCAACCGGGCGTTCGCGGAGTTCGGTCTGGACTGGGATTGGGGCGTCACGCTTTATGGCGCGTTGCTGGCGGTCACCGGCGGCAAGGAGCGCATCCGCCACTACGTCGAGCGGTATCGCCCCGATTACCGGAAACCGGCGGATTTCGATGAACTCGTGGCCCGCCTGCACGCCGCCAAGACCCGTCACTACACGGCGCTGTTGGCCCGGGGGGGGATCCCGCTGCGTCCGGGCGTTTTGCGTCTTTTGGGCGAGGCGCGCGCTGAAGGTGTGCGTCTGGCCATTGCCACCACCACCACGCCGGCCAATGTCAGCGCGCTGCTGCGGCACTGCGCCGCGCCGCAGGCCGAATCCTGGTTCGAAGTGATCGGCGCCGGGGATGTGGTCGCGGCGAAAAAGCCGGCGCCGGACATCTACCACTATGTGCTGGAGAAGATGCGGCTCGGGCCGGAGCAATGCATCGCGTTTGAGGATTCGGAGAATGGCATCGCCGCCACGCGCGGCGCCGGCCTGAAGACGGTTATCACGGTCAATGACTATACCCGGGACCACGACTTCAGCGACGCGCTGATCGTGCTCGACCAGTTCGGCGAGCCGGGAGCGCCTTTCCGGGTGCTCTCGGGCACGCCGGTCAACGGGGCGAGCTATCTCGATCTTTCGCTGGTGCGTGCCTTGTTCGCCGCTTGACCCATGAAGCCGCTTGCCGCCCGCATGCACGACATCCAACCCTTTCATGTCATGGAAGTCCTGGCGCGCGCCCGCGCCATGGAGGCGACCGGCAGGTCCATTATTCACATGGAGATCGGAGAACCCGATTTTCCCAGCGCCGGGGGCATCGTGCAGGCGGGCATCGAGGGGTTGCGCCGGGGTTACACCCACTACACCCCGGCACTCGGCCTGCCGGAGCTGCGCCAGGTGATCGCCGGCAGTTATCCCGAGGACGCGCGGCCGGAGCCCGGGAGGGTGTGCGTCACCCCGGGGGCGTCCGGCGCGCTGCAGCTCATTTTCGCGGCCCTGATCGACCCCGGTGATGAGGTACTCCTGGCCGACCCCGGCTATCCCTGCAACCGACATTTCGTGCGCCTGTTCGAGGGCAAAGCGGTGGCGGTGCCGGTGGACGCGGCGACCGGCTATCAGCTCAACGTGGAGCTGATCCGGCGGCACTGGACCGCGAACACCGTGGCGGTGCTGCTGGCGTCCCCGTCCAATCCCACCGGTACCGTGGTGGCCGATGAGGAGATGGCGCGGATCGTGCGGACGGTCCAAGAGCTTGGCGGCGTGTTGATTGTCGATGAGATCTATCACGGGCTCATCTATGATTCGCAAGCCGTCAGCGTATTGCGCCATTCCAGCGATGTCTTTGTCATCAACAGTTTTTCCAAGTACTACGGCATGACCGGATGGCGCGTGGGCTGGCTGGTGGCCCCGGAGCGCTATGTCAACGCGGTGGATAGGCTGGCGCAGAATATTTTCATTGCGCCTTCGACCCTTGCCCAGTACGCGGCGCTGGCGGCATTCGGAGCGGACGTGGGCCGTGAGCTCGAGCGCCGCCGCCGGATTTTCAAGCAACGGCGCGATTACCTGCTGCCGGCGCTGCGCGAGCTGGGGTTCGAGATTCCGGTGACGCCCCAGGGGGCGTTCTACGTCTACGCCGACTGTCGCCGCTTTACCGACGACAGCTATCGTTTCGCCTTCGAGTTGCTGGACAAGGCCGGTGTCGCCGTCACGCCCGGGGTGGATTTCGGCTTCCACCGGCCGCAGGAGCACCTGCGGTTTTCCTATGCGAATACGCTGGAGAATCTGCAGGAGGGGGTGCGGCGCATCGCGTCCTACCTCGCCGCGTGTTGATCAGGCGGCGATCCCGCGTGCCGAGTGTTTGTGTAATAAGGTTGTAAACCAGAAAGTGCTTCCGTGGTAGCGCTCACTGTTAACGCCCATCTTGCCGCCCATCGTTTCGATCAGTGATTTGCAGACCGACAGGCTATCGTCCTCGGCGCCGTCCGGGGCGTCGTAGTCAAATATGCGGGTCTGCGTCTCGGGACTCATACCGATGCCGGTGTCCAGGATCTCGATCCGCAGCAACACCTTGCCGCGTGATTCCTCCAGGGTCTTTGCATTCAGGGCGATCTCGCCGCTGTCGGTAAACTTGACGGCGTTGTTCAATAACCCGCGTATGACCTGGCACAGCTCCGACTCATTACCGGTCACCCACACCGGGACATTCGAGTGGATGTTGATCGACAGGATCAAGGTCTTACGTTGGGCCCGTGCGGTGAGTGCTGTCATGCAGTGATAGATGAGCTCGTGCAGATTGAAGCTGGAATCGCCCACGGCGGTTCCGGTGCCGCACGGATCCACATCAGAGACCGGGAGTGCCCGCCCGCCACGTTCGCTTTTATGCGCGATCTTGTTTGCCTTGCGGATGAGGATGGTGGCCGCCTCATGCCCCCAGACGGCGAAAATCAGTGGCATCAGGTACAGCAGTAACAGTCCAGAGTTGTTCTGGCCGTTACCTGAACCCGTATCCATGCTGATCTGCTCCACAATGCCGGAGATCGCCAGCAGGCCGGCAAAAAGAACGTACAGCACCACGAACAGCAGCGCATGAATCACGTACCTGCCTGTGTGCTCGCCGAGCAGCCGGCGAGAAGGGCCTGATGGATTTTTCGATTTCTCGGGCATTTTTCCGATAAATTGGCCTGGTCGTTTGGTTACCGTTCTAGGCTTACCAGTGCAATGATCGTGCCCACCGGCCGATCCTCGCACGGCCCGTGGGACGACCGTCTGGGGGGTTGCAGTTCGTGGGAAAACCCGGTCCCGAGGGCGCACCGGGCCTGCCAGCGCCCGGGGCCGGCGCGAGCGGATGCGACCGTGAGCGGCACCCCGCGGCCTAAGGTAGTCTGCGGGGCCGGTAGACGGCTCTTTTCTGTCATAAAGTCAGAGGGTTAGTTGACCTTCATAGGGCCAAAACCGGCATGGAATTTGCTGCTCTAGAGGAATCAGGTATCATGCTTCCGGCAGTGATTGGCCGGGGAGGGGTGAATGATGAACAGGCTCGTTGATTCGGTCCGTAACGTGACGGTCAGAGCGCAGGCGCTCGTCTCCCAGGCCGAGACGGTGTGTGAGCTCGACCCCGAGATGTGCGAGGCAGCGGCGATGGTCTATGTCGGTGATGTGTATGCCTTGCGCGAGGTTGACACGGCGCTCGAAGACGATGGTTGGGGCTCGCGTTGTTATACCTGTGATATCGGTCGGGACCCCTTGTAAACCATCGGCCTTATTGTTCGACAGGCGTCTCCAGGTCATTGCCCCACTCTGACCAGGAGCCCGCGTACCCCTTAATTTTCTCATAGCCCAAGCTCTTCAGCACGATATAGGTGTGCGCCGAGCGGTGATGGGTCTGGCAGTAAGTGATCACTTCCTTCTCAGGGCTTGCGCCGAGGCGGCGCAGGGCCGGTCCAATCTCCTCTGCCGGTCGCAGGCGCAGCGCGCGTTGTGGATCGATCGCGTTCGTCCATTCAAAATTCACTGCGCCGGGGATGTGTCCCGCACGCCGGGCAAAGCTCTTGCGACCCGCGTATTCGGCCGGTGAGCGGCAGTCCAGCAGCACGACCCCGGGGTCGTTCAGGTGCTCCAGGATATAGGGTTTGTCGGCGCCGGCTGTCCCGAGGATCGTGACCGGGTACCGGCTGCGCGAGGGGGCCGCTGCTTCCGAGGTCAGCGGGCGGTTCTCCGCGGCCCAGGCGTGGATGCCGCCGTTGAGCAGCGAATAGCTGCGATGGCCGATCATTTCCAGGGTCCACAACAGCCGGGCGGCGCGCCCGCCGCCCTCATCGTCGTAGGCGACGACGTGGTGGGTGTCGGGTGTCATGCCGATCGAGGAAAACAGCTCGCTCAACTGGGCTTCACCGGGCAGCAGGCCCATGCCGGGATTGAAGGCCGCGATCACCTGCATGTAATCCAGGTGCACCGCGCCCGGAAGATGCGTGCGCGCGTAGACCTCGGGCTTACAGAGGTCGGCGATGAGTAGGTTCGTCTTGCCGAGCTGCGCTTGCAGGGCGTCCGGCTCGATAATCAGCGGTAGCGGGTTGGACGACACGGTTTCTGGATTACGTGAGTTGGTTTACTATGTGGGCCAAGTTTAACCTCGGCAGCGCTTGGAATAAACTGCGCCCGCAACTCTGTGCGCCTGGTCAGCGGGGTCAAACCGACAGCATCGACTGTCACCGCTACGTCGCCTGTTCCAATTGATGGATTATTGTCCGTGGAAATATTCAAGGTTTTCACCATAGAGGCGGCCCACCGTCTGCCAAACCTGCCCGCCGAGCATAAGTGCAGCCGGCTGCACGGGCATTCCTTCCGGATCGAGGTGCATGTCGCCGGCCCGGTGCAGTCGCCCGAGGACTGGGTGCAGGATTTCGCTGATTTGAGCACCGCCTTCAAGCCCCTGTTTGAGCAGCTCGATCATCGCTATCTCAACGAGGTCGAGGGGCTGGAGAACCCGACCAGCGAGAATCTGGCCAAATGGCTGTGGGCCCGGTTGAAGCCCGGGCTGCCGTTGCTGAGCCGGGTGGTGGTGCAGGAGACCTGTACCGCGGGTTGTATCTACCGTGGTGAAGCATGAACGGCGCACCGTGCGCCATGGGCCGTTAGCGAGTCTATCATGCCAGACGATGTTCGATTGCCGGAGACATTGGAGGTCGAGACCGCCAGCGCGCCGTCCGCCAGCGTCATCTGGCTGCACGGCCTCGGCGCGGACGGTCATGACTTCGAGCCGATCGTGCCGGAGCTGGGCTTGGCCGGGGATGTCGCCGTGCGCTTTGTTTTCCCGCATGCGCCGTACCGGCCCGTGACCATCAACGGCGGCTACGTGATGCGCGCCTGGTATGACATGCTGCCCGCGCCCTCAGGCTTCACGGACGATGCCGACCATATTCTGGAGTCAGAGCAGGGCCTGCGGGGGCTCATCGCGCGCGAAACCGGGCGCGGTATCGCCACGGATCGCATCGTGCTGGCGGGGTTCTCGCAGGGCGGCGCCATCGCCCTGCACACGGGCCTGCGCTATCCGCAGCGCCTTGGCGGCATCCTGGCATTGTCGACCTACGTCCCGATCCCGGAAGCGATATCGCCCGGCGGACAGTCGCCGGCGCCGATAGCCGGCTTGCCGGTGTTTCTCGCCCACGGCGACCGCGATCCGCTGATTCCACGACCGCTGGCCGAGGCCTCGCGGGAGCTGTTACAGGGGACGGGGGTGAAGCTCGAATGGCACGCCTATGCGATGGAGCATACCGTGAACCTCGAAGAGATCGCTGACATCGGCCGCTGGCTGGGCGGCCTGCTGCGCGCCTAGTGGTCTTGCAAACCTGTCTCAAAATCTCACGCCCTGGAAGCGACGCAAAGCACGCGAAGGCGCAGAGGACGCAGAGAATACTTCAAAATAAAGTGTTTTCGTTTTCTTCGCGTACCTTGCGTCTCCGCGACCTCTGCGTTTTTTTCCACAGCACCAGGGGGCGGAAGGGTTTTTGCGATAGGATCTAATCGATGTGGCGCGCCGGTGTCCCGGTCTGCAGATACAGCGCGGCGGCGCCGGCGATCAGGAACAGGATGACCCAGTCCCAATGGAACGCGAAAAAGGTCGGAATGGAAATGACCAGCAGAATGAGCGCGGTCAGTGAGGCGAAGGGCTGAAAACGGACCAATGCGCCCAGCAGCGTCACGATCAGCAGCAGCACCTGGATGCGGGTCATATCAAAGCTCCAGTCCGAGACCGAGGCGATGGCCTCCCAACCGAACTCAAAATCGGGGATGGCGCGATTGAACCAGGTGGCGTCATCGCCCGGCGGTACGGTCTTGATCGTCGGCACCTTGAGCCACTCCAGGGGGTATTTGGTGCCGCCGCCGATGAGCAGCTTACACAGCAGGCACAGGAACGCGTAATTGGCCGTGATCTGGGGCCAGCGCCAGTAGGCCTCGCGCAGCAGCAGCGCCCCGCGGTGATAGGCGACCAGCAGGATCAGCCCGGCCAGCAGGAACTGGTAGGCGTGCTGCGGCAGACCCACGCCGAGATAGCCGAAGCCCGAGGCGATGAGAATCAGGCCTAGGGCGATCGCCGGATGTAGCGAAGACGGTGCCAGCAGCGGCGCCTGCGCGCGTTGTATCCGGTCCAGGCGTCGTTCCAACTCCCGCACGCGCTGTTCCAGATCGGTCGGTCCATTGGTCATAGCGTAACAGTGTTCCGATAGCGCATTTCGGGAAGCGCCGCTTGACTCAGGGCGTCCCGCAGTCCGTGGATAAACTTTTTCTGAAGGTTCCCTAAGACTTTATATGCCCCGGCGTGAGACCGCCAGCCACAGGCAGCCGGCGTTGCCGCCTTGGCGGGCCCGCCTCTCGGCAGCGATCAGTTCAAGGCGGTCGCGAGCAGATGGCGGTAGCGGTTGACCAGTTCACCCTTGCCGCCGAGCAGGTCGAACACAATCAGTATGCCTTTGCGTCCGGCGTCGTCGGCAAACGCGCGGTCGCGTTTGACGATTTCCAGTAATTGCTGCAGCGCCGCCGCATACTCACCCTGCAGCGCATGGTGCGCGGCGAGCCGATAGCGTGCCTGGCAGTCTGCGGCATCCTCGGCAATCGCGTGCTCAAGCGCCGCGACGGGTGGGGCATCCTTGGCCGCGCGCGCGAAATCGAGTCGCGCCAGCATGACCGCGATGGCAGGTTCCTGCCGGCTCGCCGGGGCGAGCGTGCCCAGCACCTGTTCGCTTTCGTCATAGCGGGCGCAGGCAAACAGCATATCGGCGTACGCAATTTTCACCTTCTCATTGGCCGGATCCGACTGCATTATCGTGTCCAGCATCTCCAGCGCCTGTTCGGTTTTCCCGGCCTGCCGGGCCGCCAGTGCCGCGGCAAGCGCGGTATCGGACTCCCGGAGGATATGCCGATCGAGGAGCTCGCGGATCACCGCCTCCGGCTGCGCGCCCATGAACTCATCGGCGACCGCCCCGTCCTTGAAGAGCTTGACGGTGGGCAGGCTGCGGATGCCGTATTGGCGCGCCAGTTCCTGCTCCTGGTCGCTGTTGACCTTGGCGAGAAAAAACCGGCCCTCGTACTCCCCGACCAGCTTGGCGAGCAGGGGCATCAACATCTGGCAGGGGCCGCACCAGGCGGCCCAGAAATCCACCAGTACCGGCACCTGCCGCGAACGCTGCAGCACCTGCTGGTCGAAATCCTGCCGGCCAACCTCGGCGATATGAGGCGATGTGCTTGCCATCGGTTATTCTGCGTCGTGTTGCCGGGACGAAAAGGTGGCGCTCCCTAGGGGACTCGAACCCCTGTTTCCGGCGTGAGAGGCCAGCGTCCTAGGCCACTAGACGAAGGGAGCGTAACGGTCTCCGACCAGATATAGGCCGGAAAGCCGTGTATTATACGTTAGAGGTATAATCACACAATAATCAAAATGGCTGTTGAGGCCGAGGGCGATCGATTTTCAAGGTGAGTAAGCCGCGTTCCCCAGTCGTTATTCCACGATCCGAGCATCCTATTTCGCGCGCCCAGCTCAGTGAAAGCGCGCTTAAGGTATTGATTCGACTGAGAGAGGTGGGTCATGAGAGCCAGCTGGTCGGGGGGTGTGTGCGCGACTTGATGCTCGGGCGCGAGCCCAAGGACTTCGACGTGGTCACCGATGCCCAGCCCGAAACGGTGCGCAAACTCTTCCGTAACGCCCGCTTGATCGGCCGGCGATTCCGCCTGGTGCACGTCCGATTCGGGCGTGAGATCGTCGAGGTCGCGACCTATCGCGCCGCGCCGGAGGCGGAACAGACGGCGGCCGGTCTGGAGCTGACCGAGGCCGGGCGCATTGTGCGGGACAACGTGTATGGCGCCATGGAAGACGATGCCTGGCGCAGGGATTTCACGATCAATGCCCTGTATTACAATATCGCGGACTTCTCCGTGACCGACTACGTCGGCGGCGTGGCCGATCTCAAGCAGGGGATCGTGCGGGTGATCGGCGACCCCGAGGTTCGCTTGCGTGAGGATCCGGTGCGCATGCTGCGGGCGGTACGTTTCGCCGCCAAATTGGGGTTCAAGATCGAGGCCCGCACGGCCGGCGCCCTGCACAAACTGGCGCCGCTGCTGCGTGACGTGCCGCCCTCACGCATGTTCGACGAAGTCATCAAACTCTTCCAAGGCGGTTGCGCCCTGACGAGTTTCGAAATGCTGCGTCACTACGAGCTGTTCGGGCACGTCTTTCCCCTGACCGAGGAGGGCATGACCCGGGAGCAGGACGGATTTCCCATCACCCTGGTGCCGCGGGCGTTGGCCAACACCGATACGCGCATTAATGGCGGCAAGTCGGTGACGCCAGCTTTTTTGCTTGCGGTGCTGTTATGGGAACCGGCGCGCAGGCAGGCGGATCGCCTGATGGAACGTGGCGGCAGCCCCCACGAGGCCTTCCGCATGGCGGCGAGCGATGTGCTCCGGGAGCAGGCGCGGCACACCTCGATTCCACGCCGCTTCAGCACGCCCATGCGCGAGATCTGGGCGCTGCAGCCGCGTTTTGCGCGACGCCACGGCAAGCACGCGTTCCGTTTAGTGCAGCATGAGCGGTTCCGGGCCGCCTATGATTTTCTGTGCCTGCGGGCCGAGGCAGGCGAAGAACCAGCGGAGCTGTGCGAATGGTGGACACGGTTTCAGGAGGTGGACGAGGCCGAGACCCGGGCCATGGTGCGTGCCGTCTCCCCGCCCAAGGGACGCCGTGGCCGGTCGCGTTCACGCAAGCGGAAAGCGGCAAGCCATGCGCAGGAATAAGCGGCAGGCGCAACAGACCGCCTATATTGCTCTGGGCAGTAATCTCGGTGATCGCCTTCGAATTTTGCGGCAAGGTATCGAACGGCTCAATGCCTTGGACACGACCTCGGTGAAGCAGTGTTCCTCCGCCTATCTGACCGCGCCGGTCGGCGATCAACCACAGCCGGATTTTATCAACGGTGTCTGCCGTATTGAAACCGGGCTCGAACCGTTGCCGCTGCTGCGCCACCTGCTTGAGATCGAGGCCGGGTTTGGCCGGGACCGTGCAGGTGGCAAGGGCGGGCCGCGCACCCTCGACTTGGATTTGTTGCTCTACGGCGAACGGGTCATGCGTTTGCCGAGGCTGGTCATACCCCACCCCAGGCTCCACGAACGGGCGTTCGTGCTGTATCCTCTGGCGGAGATCGCCGCCGATCTGTTGATTCCGGGGAAAGGCGCCGTTCGTGAGCTGCTCCCGGGGTGCGCCGCGCAAGATGTCCGCCGCCTCGATGAGACGCTGACACAAGGCGTGAGTTCGTTGCCGGCGGAGCCCACTGTCAATACCGCGAACGAATAAAGCGTAAGCTTGGACGGGATATGAATTTCAAAAACCTGGGTTATGTCGTGGTGGAGGGACCGGTCGGTGTTGGCAAGACCAGTCTCGCCCGGCGGCTGGCGGCCGCTGGCGGCAGCGAGCTGCTGCTCGAGAGGCCGCAAGAGAACCCGTTTCTGGAACGCTTTTATCACTCGCGCAAGAATTACGCCCTGCCGACGCAGCTTTTTTTCCTGTTTCAGCGCGCCCGCCAGATTGAGGAGTTAAAGCAGGGCGACATGTTCCGTCCCGGGTGTGTGGCGGATTTCATGCTGGAGAAGGACAGCCTGTTCGCCCAGGTGACGCTGGATGATGACGAACTGCGCCTGTATCAGCAGGTGTACAATCAGCTGCAGTTGGACATGCCGGTGCCGGACCTGGTGGTTTACCTGCAGGCCCCGGTGGCCGTACTGCTCGACCGCATACGGCGGCGCGGCATACACTATGAACACCGGATCGAGCGCGATTACCTGCAGGCGCTGGCCGATGCCTACACGCGCTTTTTTTATCATTACGCGGCGGCGCCGTTGCTGGTGGTCAACGCCGCGGAGATCAATTTTGTTGACAGCGACGAGGATTTTGCGGCGCTGTTGGAGCATATAGGCAGCATTCGCCGTGGACGCCATTTTTTCAATCCCTTGACGAGCCAGCCATGAAAGCGGTCACCATCACGACACTGAAGAAAATGAAACAAGCGGGTGAAAAGATCACCTGCCTGACTGCCTATGACTACAGTTTTGCCAGCCTGATGGACAATGCCGGTATTGATGCGATCATGGTTGGCGATTCTCTCGGCATGGTGATGCAGGGTCATGAATCGACCCTGCCCGTGACCCTTGGTGAGGTGGCCTATCACAGCCGCTGTGTCGCCAGAGGCTGCACGCGGGCGCTCCTGATCGCGGATCTGCCGTTTATGAGTTATCAGGCCGGGCCGCAGCAGGCCCTTGAAAGCGCGGGGCGGTTGATGAAAGAGGGCGGCGCCCATGTGGTCAAGCTGGAGGGCGGCGCGCCGATGGTAGAGACCGTGCGCTTCCTGGTGGAGCGCGGTATTCCCGTCTGCGCCCATCTCGGTCTCACCCCCCAATCCGTGCACCAACTGGGTGGCTACCGCATTCAGGGCCGTGACGAGGCCTCGGCGCGCCAGATCCTTGCCGACGCCAAGGCCATGGAGCACGCGGGTGCCAGCATCCTGGTGCTGGAGGCGGTGCCGGCGAGCCTGGCCGGCGAGGTGAGCGCGGCGCTGGCGATCCCCACGATCGGAATCGGCGCTGGCCCGCTGTGCGACGGGCAGGTGTTGGTGTTGCAGGACATGTTGGGCATCTATCCGCGTCCCAGTCCCAAGTTCTCACGCAATTTTATGCGCGAGCAGGACAGCATCGAGGCGGCGTTCAAGGCCTTTATCGCGGCGGTGAAGGCGGGTGAGTTTCCCACGGCGGAAGAAAGTTTCTGATCGCCATGATTGTCGTGGAAACCCGCGGCGAACTGTGCGAGCGCGTGGCGGCCCTGCGCGCCGCAGGCAAGCGCATCGCCTTTGTGCCAACCATGGGCAATTTACATGCCGGCCACCTGCGGTTGATCCGGGAGGCCCGCTCGATCGCCGATGCTGTGATCGCCAGTATTTTCGTGAATCCGATGCAATTCGGGCAAGACGAGGATTTTGGCAGCTACCCGCGCACGTTCACGGAAGATCAGGCCGCATTGGCCGTGGCCCATGTTGATCTGCTGTTCAACCCCTCGGTCGACACCGTTTACCCGCGCGGGCAGGCGGCGCAGACCTTTGTGGAGGTACCGGGGTTAAGCGATACTCTGTGCGGCGCCAGCCGACCGGGTCATTTCCGCGGGGTGACAACGGTCGTCAACAGACTGTTCAACCTGGTGGCGCCGGATGTGGCGCTGTTCGGCAAAAAGGATTACCAGCAGTTATTAATCATTCGGTTGATGGTGGCCGATCTCGCGATGCCGGTCGAGATCGTTGGCGTGGAAACGGTGCGTGAGGCCGACGGCCTCGCCATGAGCTCGCGCAACGCCTATCTCTCCAGCGAAGAGCGGCGGCTGGCGCCGACGCTCTATGCAACTCTTTGCGGCCTGCGCGATCAAATAGTATTGGCGCGGCGCATATTACCGGGCGCAGCAGATGAGGTCATGCAGGCGCTTGCCGGGGCCGGTTTCCGTCCCGATTACCTCAGCATCCGCCGTCAGGCGGACCTTCAGGAAGCCGGGCCGGATGACCGTAAGCTCGTGATCCTTGCAGCCGCTTATCTCGGCGGCGCGCGCTTGATCGATAATATCGAGCTCGATTTGAATCCTGGCGGCTAAACCGGGATAATCGGCCGGTATTCATGGTAAACTGACGTTATGCGAAGAATTCTGCTCAGAGCGAAACTGCACCGTGTCCGCGTGACCCATTCGGAGTTGGACTACGAGGGGTCGGTGGCGATCGACGGGCATTTGCTGGATGCCGCGGATATCCGAGAGTACGAGCAGGTCGAGGTCTATAACGTCAATAACGGGGAGCGTTTCACGACCTACGCGATCCGCGCCCAGGCCGGTTCCGGTATCATTTCCGTGAACGGTGCCGCCGCCCACAAGGCCGATCCCGGCGATATCGTCATTATCTGCGCTTACGCGGTGCTGGAGGACAAGGAGCTGGCCGGCTTCAAGCCGGAATTGGTGTACGTGGATGAGCGCAACCGGCTGCGCCACACACGCGACGCCATTCCGATCCAGCTCGTCTAAGCGAAATCCGGGCCGCGGGAAGCGGCAGATGTGCCCCCTTCCATCCAGCCGGATTTTTCCTTCACTTCTTTTTTACCCCGTATCTGACGTTCGTGATATCAGCGGGTTGTGCCTGGCCGTCGCTGGCACGGGGTGCGCTGGCATGCAAAAATACGTTAGAGTTGAGTTTCGCAAGTGTCTACAAGGACGATGCGGCCCGCAAGCGATTTCACGACCGTGCCAAACACGAGAAAAACCACACCAATGAATGCCGAAAAGTGCTTAAGCCCGGAGCAACTGTACCGAGTTTGCGATCCCGCACAGTTCGCCTTTGACACAACCGCGGAGCTTGAGGAAGCCCTGGAGGTTGTGGGTCAGGAACGGGCGCTGAATGCGATCCATTTTGGCATAGGTATCCGCCGGGAGGGTTATAACCTGTTTGCCCTGGGTCCCTCCGGTACCGGCAAACGTTCCGTTACCCAGCAGTTTACCGAGCAAAAAGCGGCGGCGGAGCCCGTGCCGGATGACTGGTGCTATATCAACAATTTCAAGGATCCGCAGAAGCCGCTTGCCCTGGCGCTGCCGCCGGGTATGGGTCCGCAGCTGCGCCAGCACATGGAACAGCTGGTCGACGAGCTGCGCTCCGCCGTGCCCACGGCCTATGAGAGCGATGAATACCGCGCCAGGCGCCAGGAAATCGAGGAGAAACTGAAAGAGCAGCAGGAGCAGGCCTTTGAGGCACTGCAGAAAGAGGCCGAGGAGCACGAGATTACCATGCTGCGCACGCCTTCCGGACTTGCCTTCGTTCCCACCCGTGACGGTGAAGTGATTCAGCCCGATGAGTACGAAAAGCTCCCGGAAGAGAAGCGCAAACAGGTCGAGGCGATCGTGGAAAACCTGCAGGAACACCTGCAGGGCATTCTCCAGCAGGTGGTGCGCTGGCGCAGAGAGAGCCAGGAAGCGTTAAAGCAGCTCAATCGCGAGATCACCATGTCGGCCGTCGGCCATGTGATAGACGAGTTGCGCCGGGTCTATGAGGGGTTGCCGGCCGTGCAGGACTATCTCAATGCCGTGCAGCTGGATGTGACCGACAATGCGGATGCCTTCCGGCGTCAGGAACAACCGGAAATTATGATTCCGGGAGTTCCCGAGCAACGACCCTCCAGCCGGGAAGCCGCGCTGCACCGTTACAAGGTCAACGTGATCGTCGATCGCAGCGAGACCGAAGGCGCACCGGTGATCTACATGGACAACCCGACGTATCAGAATCTGATCGGCCGCCTCGAACACCATGCGCGCATGGGTGCGCTGGTCACCGATTTCACCCTGATCAAACCCGGCGTCCTGCATCAGGCTAACGGCGGCTACCTCATTCTCGATGTGCGCGAGGTGTTGCTGCAGCCGTTCCTGTGGGAGGCGCTCAAGCGCTGTTTGCGGTCCCGCGAGATCCGGATCGAATCCCTAGGCCATGCCTTGAGCCTGCTCAGCGTGGCGACACTGGAGCCGGAACCGATTCCGCTGGATATAAAGGTGGTCTTGCTCGGCGAGCGTCTGCTTTACTACCTGCTTTGTGAGCTCGATCCGGAGTTCAGCGAGCTGTTCAAAGTCGCGGCCGATTTCAACAGCGTCATGGACCGCGACGAGCAAAGCAGCCAGGGTTACGCGCATTTGATCGCGATGCTGGCGCAGCGCGAGAAATTGCGGCCCTTGGACCGGCATGCCGTGGCGCGCGTGATCGAGCACGGTTCCCGGTTGGCGGAAGATACGGACAAGCTTTCCACGCGCTTTGGAAAGATCGGGGATCTGTTGCGTGAAGCCGATTACTGGGCCGGTGAGGCGGCGAGCGACGTGATCGGTATCAACCATGTGCAGCAGGCGATCGATGCATGGGTACACCGCAACGACCGGGTGCAGCAGCATCTGTTGGAGGAGATTCAACGTGGCACGTTGATGATTGATTCGCACGGTGCGGTGGCCGGGCAGGTCAATGGGTTGTCGGTGGTGATGTTAGGCGATTATGCCTTTGGCCATCCGAGCCGTATCACCGCCAAGGTGCGGCAGGGCAAGGGCGAGGTGCTGGACATCGAACGCGAGATCGAGCTGGGCGGGCCGATCCACTCCAAGGGTGTGCTCATTCTCACCGGTTTTCTGAACGGCCGCTATGCACAGGAGGAGAGCTTGTCGCTCAACGCGAGCCTTGTTTTTGAGCAGACCTACGGTGGCGTGGAGGGTGACAGCGCGTCATCGGCGGAGTTGTATGCTCTGCTCTCGGCGTTGGCCGATGTGCCGATCGCGCAGTCCCTGGCGGTCACCGGATCGGTCAACCAGAACGGTCAGGTGCAGGCCATTGGCGGTGTCAATGAGAAGATCGAAGGTTTCTTTGATGTGTGCGTCAGGCGCGGCCTGACCGGTGAGCAGGGTGTACTGATTCCGGCGAGCAACGTCAACCATCTCATGTTGCGCCGTGATGTGATCGATGCGGTCGCCGAAAATAAGTTTCATATCCACCCCGTGGAGACCATCGATGAAGGCATGGCACTGCTCACCGGTCTGGCGGCGGGCGAACGCGACGAAGCCGGGATGTATCCCGCCGGCAGCGTCAATCAGCGCGTTGAGGCACGCTTGATCGCCATGGCCAGGCGCGCCCACGAACACGAGTCCGAAAATGAAGACTAGGGTGGCTTGGCCGCGGGGCGCGCGTCACGGCAGCAAGGCGGCAAACGATGACAGTGGAGGAGACCGGAGATGGCGCAACGCAGGCGGCCGCAGGTTTTTGCCAACCAGGATGACCTCGCTGCGGCCGCGGTCCGGCGCTGGATGGAGCTCGCCGCGCAAGCCATCGCCGCCCGTGGTGCGTTTCACGTGGCGTTGTCCGGCGGTTCCACGCCGAGGCTTCTGTACCAGCGTCTGTCTGGTGCCGAGTTCGCCGGGAAGCTCGACTGGTCGCGTGTGCACATCTACTTCGGTGACGAACGTGCGGTTCCGTCGTCGCACGTGGACAGCAATTACCGCATGGCCCGCGAGACCTTGCTGGACAATGTCCCGATCCCGGCATCCCAGGTCCACCGCATCGAGGCCGACATGGCCTACATCCGCCAGGGTGCCGCCGCCTATGCGCAGGTATTGCACTCCGAGTTGCCGCGATCCGAGCACGGCGAGATCCAATTTGACCTTGTCATGCTCGGTGTCGGACCCGACGGTCATGTGGCCTCGCTGTTTCCCAATAGCTGCATCCTGCGGGAACGGGAACGCCCGGTGGCCGCGGCGTACGTCGCCAAATACAAGGTCTGGCGTATCAGTATCACGCTGCCGACGGTGAATCGAGCACGGCATATCATGGTGCTGGTCGCCGGACCGGACAAGGCCGAGATCATGCGGCGTCTTTTTGCCGAGTCGCACGGCCACCCGCCGCTGCCGCTGCAACTGCTCGAGCCCAGCGGTGAGATCGAGTGGTATCTCGATGAGGCGGCCGCGGCAAACCTGCCCCCGGACGTGCGCCAATGAGGATTCTTGCCGGTGACATCGGCGGCACTAAGACCTTGTTGCAGATCGCCGAGGTCGAGGGCACGCATTGCAAGGTGTTGCAGGAGCAGCGCTACGACAGCCGCGCCTATGACGACCTTGCGCCGATGGTGAGCGAATTCTTGCACCAGGCCGGCAAGGACGCCGTTGCAGGTCTGGCATCTGCATGTTTTGGTGTGGCTGGACCGGTGAGCGGCGAGCGTGCCAGACTGACGAATCTGCCGTGGCAGTTGGATGCCAGGCAGTTGGCGGAGCAGCTGGGGATCGCGCGCGTGTGCCTGATCAATGATTTCCAGGCCGTGGGTTATGGCATTGAGGCGCTGGTCGCGGATGATATCCTCGAGCTGCAGCAAGGACAGGAACAGCCCCATGGTCCCAGGGTTCTGATTGGCGCCGGGACCGGTCTTGGAGAAGGCATACTCGTGTGGCAGCAGGACCATTATGAAGCGCTGGCCTCAGAGGGCGGGCATGTCGGCTTCGCTCCGGAAGACGCAACGCAGGTCGCCCTGCTGCAATATATGCGGGAGCGGTTTGAGAGAGTGTCATACAATCGGATCTTGTGTGGCCCCGGCCTGGTCAATATCTATCAGTTTCTGCGCGACACCGGCGTGGCGCGCGAGTCCGCGGAGTTGAACAAGGCCCTGATGGCGTCTGATCCGGCGGCGGTCATTACGCGTTTTGCGCTCGAGGCCGACGATACGCTCGCGGTCAAGGCACTGGATCTGTTCATCGCGATTTATGGGGCCCAGGCCGGCAATCTCGCGCTCACGTGTATCGCTACCGGCGGGGCCTATGTTGCCGGTGGTATCGCGCCGAAGATCATCGACCGACTCAAAGGCGGTGAGTTCATCCGCGCCTTCAACGACAAGGGCCGCATGTCCCACGTCACGCAGACGATCCCGGTCAGGGTCGTGCTGAATCCCCGCGTCGGGCTCATGGGCGCGGCATTGTCCGCCGGGCGGTTGTGACACGATGTTGCGCCGGTGCTCGGCGGCGTGGGCGCGGGCCGCCGTTGCTTTTGGAGGGTATTGTTACCGGAGCATGATCATGCCCTCGTTCGGTGTTTGCGCCGCGATGTTGATGATTATCGGGTCGCTGTTGCTGAGTGCCTGCGAGCGCGAGCCTGCCCGCGACGAGACACGCACCCGGCTCGAGGTCTGGGCGCATGCCGGTCAGGAGAGCGAGCGCGACACATTGCGCGCCCAGGTCGAGCGTTTTAACAAACGTCAGGACGCCATCGATGTTCATCTGACGCTGGTTCCGGAAGGCACGTATAACGCGCAGATCCAGGCCGCCGCCGTGGCCGGCGATCTGCCGGAGTTATTGGAGTTCGACGGCCCGTTCCTGTATACCTATGTCTGGCAGGGCCATCTCATTCCCCTTGAGGGCCTGTTGTCCGAGACGGCGCGTCGTAACCTCCTGCCCTCCATCATCGAACAGGGTAGCTATCACGGCAGGCTGTACTCGGTAGGCACCTTCGATTCCGGGCTTGCGCTTTATGCCGACCGCGGCCGGCTCGAGCGGATCGGCGCGCGCATACCGGCTTCGCCGCGACAGGCCTGGACCGTCGGGGAGTTCTCGATGCTGTTAGCGACGCTGGCACAAGACGACACCGACGGGGCCGTGCTGGATCTCAAGCTGAACTATGCCGGTGAATGGTATACCTATGCCTTTTCGCCCTTCATCCAGTCGGCAGGTGGGGACCTGATCGACCGCAGCACCAAGCTGCGAGCCAGCGGAGCACTCAACAGCAAGGCGAGCGTTGGCGCGATGGCCACGCTCAAGGGCTGGATCGATGCGGGCTATGTCGACCCCAATATCGACGACGCGGCCTTCGTCAGCGGCCGTGTGGCGCTCGCGCTGGGCGGGCATTGGAATTACCGTGACTATGCCGCGGCCCTGGGTGAGCAGTTGCTGTTGCTGCCGCTGCCGGATTTTGGTCACGGCGCCAAGACCGGCCAGGGTTCCTGGAGTTGGGGCGTTACCGTGAACTGCAAGGCGCCGGCGGCGGCCGCCGCCTTCCTGGAGTTCCTGCTGATCCCCGAGGAGGTGTTGGCCATGGCCGAGGCCAACGGGGCGGTGCCCGGCACCCACCAGGCCGTGGCCCGGTCATCCCGGTATCGCGAGGGCGGGCCGCTACGGTTGTTTGTCGAGCAGCTGCTGGGTGGGCACGCGGTCCCGCGTCCGCGCACGCCGGCCTACCCGTTGCTCACCGCGCTGTTTCAACAGGCGTTCGAACGGATCCGCAGCGGTGGGGACGTGAAGTCTGTTCTCGACCGGGCGGCGGCCGAGATCGACAATGAAATTGAAGACAACATGGGTTATCCATGGCCAGTGCCAACACGGCGGGGCAAACAGTGATGCCGGCAGGTGATGTGGTACGGAGGCGCGGCCTTTGTTGCCGGCACCAATAAAAGGGGGGCGCAGCATGTTCAGGCGCAAGGCGTTGGACGACCAAACACCGGCGGCGCTGTTGTTCGCCGGACCGGCTCTGTTGGGTCTGACCCTGTTCATCGCGGTCCCGTTTTTGCTCGCCGTGGTCCTGGCATTCACCAACCTGCGTCTGGGGTCTCCCTTGCCGCTTGAGTTTGTCGGCCTGAAGCAGTTCGCGCGCATCTTTTCAGATCCGGGATTTCGCCGCGCGTTGTTCAACAATATGATGTTTGCCGTGGTGGTGGTGCCGTTGCAGACGGGTATCGCGCTCGGGCTCGCGCTGTTGCTCAACCACGGGCTGCGAGGGACCGTGGTATTCCGTACGCTGTTTTTTATGCCGGTCGTGTTCCCGATGTCGCTGGTGGCGGTCATCTGGATTCTGATTTATGCCCCGGGTGCGAGCGGCATGATGAACGCCTTTCTGGAGATGATCACCTGGGGTGCCTGGCAACCACGCGATTTTCTGCGCGACCCGTGGCTTGCGCTACCGGCATTGATGCTGTTGTCGGTGTGGCAGGGCGCCGGCTTTCAGATGGTCATCCTGCTCGCCGGTCTGCAGTCGGTCCCGGAGGAGCTGTACCAGGCCGCGGCCCTGGACGGGGCGGGGCGTTGGCCACAGTTCCTGCATGTCACGCTGCCGCAGCTGCGCAATCCCCTGATCTTTGTGGTCTTGGTCACCACTATTCTTGCCTTCCGTTTGTTCGATCAGGTGCAGCTCATGACGCGCGGGGGCCCGCAAGATGCCACGACCGTGGTGATGTTTGAGACCGTGCAGGCGGCCTTCACCCGCCAGCAGGTGGCGCGCGCCTGCGCCATGGCGGTGGTGTTTTTCATCATCGTGTTGTTTATCACATGGTTGCAGCGACGGCTGTTGCGCCAGCAAAGCGAGGTGGCATGAGGGTGGCGAGCACTGCGGCACAGCATCACGGGCTGGCCAGGGCCGCCGGGTATGCTGTGCTGATCGCCTCTGTGCTGTTGTTTATCGTGCCGGTGCTGTTGATGATTATCGGAAGCCTGAAACCGGATGATCGTGTGTTGATGGAGGCCGGGACTGTCAAGGCGCTGTGGCCGGACAGTGTCTCGCTGCGGAATTACGCCGATGTCTTTCGCCGCGCCGACTTCGCGCGCTTTCTGTTCAACTCCTTATTTATCACCGGCAGCATTGTCATTGCCGGATTGCTGGTCAACTCGCTCGCCGGATATGCCTTCGCTCGGCTACGCTGGCGCGGCCGCACGCTGCTGTTCAATCTGCTGCTGGCGGTCATGATCGTTCCTTTCGAGGCCATCGCCGTTCCGCTGTTCTACCAGGTTTCAATTCTCGGCCTGCGCGACACCTATATCGCACAGATTCTGCCTTTCATTGCTAATGCGTTCTCCATTTTTCTTTTTTACAGCTTTTTCATCGGGCTGCCGCGCGAGCTCGAGGAATCCGCGCGCGTGGACGGTGCCGGTGTGTTGCGCACGTTTTTCTTTATTATCGTGCCCAACGCCCGGCCGGTATTCGCGACGGTCGCGATTCTCTCTTTCCTTACCTGGTGGGGTTCGTATCTGTGGCCGTTGATGGTGACCATCGGTCCCCGGGTCCGCCCCCTTCCGGTTGCCATTGCCACCTTCTACACGCTGCCGCCTTTGCAGTGGGGAGACATACTGGCCTTTGGGGCGATGATGGTCATGCCGGTGCTGGTGGTGTTCGTGGCGTTCCAGCGGTGGTTCGTGCGCGGCGTGGCCGCCTCAGCAATTAAGGGATAATAGTCATGGCGGCTGTCACCTTTCATCACGCGGAAAAGGTCTACCCGGACGGCAGCCGGGTCATCAGCGATTTCAATCTGCAAGTCACCGACGGCGAATTGCTGGTACTGGTCGGTCCGTCCGGCTGTGGAAAATCGACGGTGCTGCGCATGGTGGCCGGCCTGGAAGAGGTGAGCAGCGGCGAGATCCTGATCGATGGCCAGGTGGTCAACGACTGGCCCCCGCAGCGGCGCGATATTGCCATGGTGTTTCAGAACTACGCGCTTTACCCCCATATGAGCGTGCGCAGGAACCTGGAATTTCCGCTTACTATGCGGAGGCTCGCCGCCGCAGAAATCAGGCAACGCGTCGAGCGGGCGGCCGCGATGCTGAACCTGACGGCGTTGCTCGACTGCAAGCCGCGTGTGCTGTCCGGCGGTCAGCGCCAGCGCGTGGCGATGGGTCGGGCGATCGTGCGAGATGCGTCGGTGTTCCTGATGGATGAACCGCTTTCGAACCTCGATGCCAGTCTCCGGGTCCAGATCCGCACCGACATCGCGGCCCTGCAGCAGCGCTTGGGGATCACGACGCTGTATGTGACGCACGACCAGGTCGAGGCCATGACCCTGGGCCATCGAGTCGCCGTGATGCGTGCGGGCGTGCTGCAACAGGTGGCCGCGCCGCGGGAGCTGTATGAAAATCCGGCCAATGTGTTCGTCGCAGGCTTCATCGGCAGCCCGGGCATGAACGTTGTCCGCGGTCGATTGGACACGGACGATCGCGGACTGGTATTGCTTCTTGGTGCGGCGCGCGTGCCGCTCGGCGCGGGAATACGGACCCGGCATCCCGGGCTCGAAGGATGGTGCGGTCGATCGATGTTGATCGGTATGCGCCCGGAGGCGCTGTCGTTAACGGAGGCGGGCGCCGGGTTGATGCCGGCCACGGTGCGGTCCGCCGAGTCGCTGGGCCACGAGACCATCGTTTATGTCGATGCTGCGCTGGAAACCGTGGCGACCGATATGGCCGCCACGGCCAGGGGCACGGGCGATGGGGCCGGACCGCCGCTCGCGGCGGTGCTGCCGGGTCACCGGCCGTTCAAGCGGGAAGAGGTGCTCAATCTGAGCGTCGACCCGGACGGGCTGTACTGTTTCACGCCCGAGGGCGAGCGGATTTGACAGATCATGTGCGGTCCGCAGGCTTGGGTGGCCAATGCCGCGTCGCGCGGGTGGGCCGGCCGTTCACCTGTCAGGCATGGGACTGCGCGCGGCCCAAATCGATCTTGCGCTTGACGGCGATGAAGTGATGCACCTGCCCATCCTCACCGGTGATCGGGGTGATGGTCTGTTCCTCGAGGTAATCCGTCCCGTCTTTGTGGTTGTTCACGACTACCCCTTTCCAGGTCTGGCCGGCGAACAAGGCGTCCCAGATATCATGATAGATGTCGGGTGTCGCCGCCTTGGACTTGAGAAAGTCGAATTTCGTACCAATGACTTCCTCGCCCGTGAAACCCGTGCCTTTCTCGAACGCCGGATTGACATATTCAACCTTGCCGTAGAGATCGGTAATGACGACCATGTCCACGGTCGCATCCAGGGCCGCGCTCTTGATCTGAAGTTCATGCAGCGCGCTGGCCTGTTCCTCCGTGAGCTGATCGGCCCGCTGCCTTTCCCGGCAATGGCGTATCGCGGTCGCGGTGATATTGGCCAGAAATTCCAGCGCTTCGCATTCTTCGTCGGTCCAGCTGTGCGGTTGGTCATGCTGTACGGAGGCGACCCCGATCACTTCGTCGCTGTCCGTCATGGGCAGGTTGATGGCGGTCACAATACCAAGTTCCTGGTAAACCGGCGGCAGCTTGAACCGTGCCTCGTCACGGGTGTTGGTGATGATGACCGGCTTGTCCACCCTGTAGGTATAGCCGGCTTCCGAATCCATATCCCCATCCTGAACGAGGCTGGCAGGGTCGCTGGTATCCCATCCCGCGTGACCGACGGGTTTGAAGTTTTTGTCGGCGGGATCGAGCAGCAGTATGCGCGCAAATCTTACGTCCGCGAGCTCTGTTGCCGCGTCGCAGGCCCGATTGGCGACGGCAGCGATGCCACTCAGCAGAAGCAGTTCGCGTGAAAACGACAGCAGGATCTTTCGATGCCGTCGAAAGGTTTGGATCTGTTCGTGTGGTGTGCTGACGACGTCGACGCATTCTGCAGGCTCGCGCATAACGAACTCCCGACATGATTGTGACATGAGCGGTTGACAGTCAATTCTCGACACCTCGTCACGGCAGCGTGGCGCATCCCGTCACCGGCTGCCTGGCAGTATACATGGTGATGCGCCTATCGAATACACCTTGGGTGATGCTAACGATGCATCTTGGCGCCTCTGCATTGAAAGTTAATATTTCAGCGGAAAAGCCTTGTATGAGGGTTCACCGCAAAGACGCCGAGAATACTTCAAAATATGGCGTTTTTGCTTTGTCCGCGACCTCTGCGCTGGTTCCACAACGCCAAGGGGTGGGTTCTAGTTATTTTTCGCGCCTTGATCGATCCATTTCTTGATGAGCTTGATCTCCTCCGGCGTTAACCGCTTCTGGCCGAGGGGCATGTTGACGGGTTGGTGGTCGTATTCCACGAAGATCACAAGGGCGCTGGCTCCACTGAAACCCGGTTTGGTGACAGCGCCAAATTTCGTGCCCTTCATGAGGCTGTCGTAGCTTTCCAGACTAAGACCAGTGGCGGCATAGCCGGGACCCCAGACGCTGTGACAGGGCAGGCAACTCTTTTGCAGGATCGGATTTACATCCTTGCTGAAACTGATCTCCTTTGCACACCCTGTACCCAGCACGCTCGCTATCAGGGCAACGGCGGTCATTGTCTGTTTGCGCGACATCATTTTTCCTTTCTCAATCCCTCACACAATACCTAATGGTTGTATTGTTGCAGAAACATCGCATCAACCATGATTCATGGAATTAAATGCGGTTCTTCACCTTTCACTTGCCCTTTCCAGAAGGCGGTGGGAGCGAGGCATAATAGGCCGCCATGTTGGCGATATGCGGATCGCTCAGCCCCTGCGCGAGCCTTTGCATAAACAGATGGGAACGGGCGCCAGACTTGTAATCATTCATCTGCTGGATAAAGTACGCCTCTTTCATGCCGGCCAGCGGTGGATTGGGGCCCTGGCCCCGCCCGTCCGCCCCGTGGCAACCATTGCAACTGGATGCCTGCTTTTCACCAAGTTTGGCGTCCCCGGCCGCCAGGGCGGTGCCTATCGCCGCCAGGCACAAACATACACCTGCCACGATAGGGACTGTTCTTTTCATAATAAAACCTCCTGCTCCAGGGGAACACGCCAAGCATAGTACGGTTCACATTATCATTCAAATCAGTCCCTGCCCATCAAACTTTCATGACCTGCAACGAGTGGAAGATTTGCGCGGTTACCCAACCGCAAATCGCTGGACGAACAAGGCCGCCATAACGGCCCGGGCAGGTGGCATTTCGCAAGGGCACTGGCGGTTGATCATGGCGGTAGCCTTTGCCCTGGTCAAGCCCGACCGTCGGATCAGAAGCGCTCTTGGTTTCCCGGAAAGAAGATCGCGGCACTGGCATACGGGGTGGGCCCCGGGCGACGCTGCTGCGCATCTTCGCTTATGCCCCGGGGGCAAGTCGGAGTGGATGTCCTGTTGTTTGTATCGCGGGTTTCGTTGAGACCCGGCCGCACATGGTCGACTCGGTGCGACACCATGCGGTAGGGAACGACGCCTCGGCGCATGTCACCGCGCCATGTCGCGCCGGAGGCGGTGGATCGGAGACGCTTGCGGGTTGAACTCACCATGATAGCAGCGCTTGTCTGGCCCGCCGATGGATTCCTGACGGATTGATCTGGATCGGATGAATTGAAAGTTGCGAGAAATTGATCTTTATCAATAAACATGTTCGAGCTCTGTCTATACTTTGAGCTTGAGATTATGGGTCCAAACGGGTTTCGAACGGAGAAAATGATGTCTGCCAGAACCATGAAACGCAAGCGCGGCCGCCGGAAATTCATGGAGCGGCTGGGCGTCGCGACCGCGGCGGCCGCCGGCGCGGCCGCCTTACCCGCCGCCGCGCGCGCCGCCGCCCCCAAGCGCGCAGTCCAGTACGGAATGCTCATCGACGCCCGCCGCTGTGTCGGATGCCACGCCTGCACGGTCGCGTGCAAAAGCGAGTTCGACGTGCCGCTGGGGGTAAACAGATCGTGGGTGGAGTATACCGAAAAGGGGGACCACCCCTTTGCGCAACGGACCTTCCTGCCGCGGCTGTGCAACCACTGTTCGGAGCCACCGTGCGTCCGCGTGTGTCCTACCGGCGCGACGTACAAGCGGCGGGATGGCATCGTCGTCATAGACAAGAACATGTGCATCGGGTGCAAGTATTGTCTTCAAGCCTGTCCTTATGATGCCCGCTTCTTGAACCCGATTACGGGCACGGCCGACAAGTGTGATTTCTGTGTGCATCGCATAAGCCAAGGGCTGGTTCCCGCCTGTGTGAATACCTGTGTGGGGCGTGCGCGCATCTTCGGCGATGTGAACGCGTCAGGCAGTGAAATCTCCAAGCTCATCGCGCACAACGCGGTTACGGTGTTGAGGAAGGAAATGGGCACGCAACCAAATGTGTTCTACATCGGCGCGGACGATTCCGACGAGCACGACATCCACTATACCGGCCAGTACATTCACGTGAACACCCACCGATCGAAAAAGGAGAGGAGGTAGCGATGCACGGCGAAGAATTAACGTGGAGTCTGCCGGTGATCAGTTATCTGTTCCTCGCCGGCATGGGCGCCGGTGCCCTGGCTACCAGCGCCTCGGTGCTGTTGCGCAGCGGACCTTCCGGGACCTACTTCAACATTGCGCGTTATGGCGCTTTCATTGCTCCGATTCCAGTCAGCATCGGCTGCTTCCTGCTGATTTTTGAGCTGGGTACTTTTCACGTGGGCCTCTGGTTCCGGTGGATTAACCTTTACAGGGTTATCAACTTGTCGCCCATGTCCATCGGGACCTGGCTGCTGACCTTTTTTATCGGGATCAGCATTCTGTATGCGGCCACTTTCCTCCCGAGAAACGCGGCCCCCGGCGATAAGTGGGATAGGCCGAGAAGGCTCCTGGCGTGGGTGTGCGTGCCGCTTGGTATCGGTGTGGCCGTGTATACTGGCGTGTTGCTGGGCGCCATGCCCTCGCGGCCCTTCTGGAACTCGCCCATCCTGGCGATGCTGTTCCTGTTGTCATCGTTGTCCACCGGGATCGCCGGCATCATGCTGGCGTGGGCCATATTGCACCGAAAAGGGGATCCGGAGGCGGAACACCGGTACCGCGAAAGCGGCTACCTGTTGACCGCCACGGATATTTTGCTGATTGCTCTGGAATCGCTGGTGCTCTTGCTGTTCATCATGTACGCCCATCTAACGATCGGCAGTGTCAAGCACGCCATTTCGGTCATTCTGGCGGGAGGCCCCCTGGCATCTACGTTCTGGCTTTGGGTGGTATTGCTCGGACTTCTGATACCGGCGGTGATCGAACTGTTTCTGATTCTGCCCAGGTTGCTTTACCAGAAAACCTTTGAGGTACACCGCAGCCTCGAGGTGTTCATGCCGGTGGCCGTGCTGATCGGCGGGTTCATGTTGCGTTATGTCGTGGTGACGGCCGGGCAGATTACCTATCCGATCGGGCTATGAGGAAGGGAAAGATCATGTTTAATCGTCGAGATTTTATGAAGCTGGGGACTGCGGCGGCGACCACAATGCTCGTTGGCAAAGAGGCCCTGGCGCAGCCGACCCGGTTTCTCGAATGGGGGGGCAAGGATTTCTCTCCGACCCGGGGATGTCCGCGCAAGGCCATTCCGACTGCGTGCTGGCAATGTGTCACCCGCTGCCCCGCCATTGGCTATGTCGAGGACGGCCGGGTCGTCAAAGTGGAAGGCCAGCCCCGCTCGATAAGGACCCTGGGCAAGATGTGCGCGAAGGGTCAGGCCGGTGTCAACCAGGTCAATGATCCTGACCGGATTTTATACCCTCTAAAGCGTGTGGGGCGCCGTGGCGAAGGGAAATGGCAGCAGATCTCCTGGGACGAAGCGCTTGCGGACCTCACCGGCCGGCTGAAGGTGCTCCGCGAGAAAGAGCAGCCGGAAAAGTTCATGTTCCATTATGGCCGGATGGAAGGAAGCGCCTACGCGATGATACAATCATTTCTCGCGGCCTACGGCACCGCGACCATCGGCAACCACGCCAGCACCAGCCAAAGCGGCAAATGGATTGCCCAGGAGCTGACCTGGGGCAACCAGGACGATAACTGGGATTTTGACGAAACCAGTTATGTGCTCAATTTTGGCAGTAATTGTGTGGAAGCCCATTCGAACCATATTCCGCTGGCACAACGGCTGGTCAATGCCATTGTGGATCGCCGCGTGCGGCTAGTAACGTTCGATGTGAGACTTGCCAATACCGTCGCCAAATCAAGTCAGTGGGTGCCGGTGAGGCCCGGCACCGATGGCGCCGTTGTCCTCGCGATGTGCCACATCATCGTGAATGCCGGCCTGTACCGAGGCGAAGGTGAGCAGTTCCTCAAATACTGCAAAGTAACACTAAATCCGCGCGCGTCTATCGGTGAAAAGATTGCGACGCTCAAGCACCATCTGGCGCGATACACCCCGGAATGGGCGGAGGAGGTCAGTGGCGTCCCGGTGGCAAAAATCTGGACCATCGCGCATGAGTTCGCCAATGCGAAGCCTGCCGTCGTCATCAGTTATCGCGGCGCGGCCGCGCACTACAACGGCGTCGAAACCGAGCGCGCCATCCAACTGCTGGCCGCGATTACGGGAAACATCGACAACCCCGGCGGCCGATGCCGGGCCGTAAAGGCGCAGTGGAGGTATCCGCGCGGACCGAAGCGCAGACCCAGGGCAAAGAAGTTAAAGATACTGGATGGCTTTAAGGGGCAAGCGGCCTTCCCTCACCACCATGTCAGCCATCAGATACTCAAGGTGATCAAGGACGGCCGGATGGGACGGCCGGATGTCTATATGTGGTATTGCCACAATCCCGCCTACAGCAACGGTGAAGTCCTGGAAAATATCTCCATCCTGGAAAATGAGACGCTACTGCCCTACACCGTCTGTGTGAGCCCGTTTTATGACGAGTCCGCCGCCCTGGCCGATCTCATTCTGCCGGACGCCACCTACTTGGAACGGTGGGACTGGGAAGACCACATCGGCCCGAACCAGATTCCCGAGTATTATATCCGTCAGCCCCTGGTGGAACCGCTGGGCGAGGCGCGGGACTTCAAGGACGTGTGTTGCGATCTGGCGCAACGGCTTGGATTTCCGCTGGGCTTCGATTCTGCCAGGGATTTCGTCCGGCAATCCTGCGAGATGACGCCTGGAGTCAAACAAGCCGGTGGTTTTGAGTACATGAAACGCAATGGCGTCTGGTTCGATGTCAATGCCAGGCCGGAATACTACGGCTATAAGAGAAGGATCTCATCGAAGGATGTGAATCATGAGGACGTCATCTTAGACGCAGCGACAGACGTTTACTGGAATTGGAAGAAGTCCGGGGCCAGAAGCCGCGAGGCAGCGGAGCGAAACGGCTATACGCGCACCAAGGATGCGCACAAGGGCTATGTCGGTCAGAGGATAGGGGGCAGGGTCTATGCCGGGTTCCATCCCGACGTGCTGAACAAGTCGGGTCATTTTGAGATCTATTCCACTCTCTTAAAGGACAAAGGGTTCTCCCCGCTTCCGACCTACATAGCGGTTCCCGAGCATGAGAGAATGCGGCCCGATGAGTTGGTCTTGACCACCTATAAGGTCAACGTGCACACCAATTCGCGTACGCAGAACTGCAAGTGGTTGAGCGAGATTTATCACGACAACCCTGCCTGGATGAATCCGGCAACGGCGCTGGCCCGGGGCATCAAGGACGGAGACGTCGTGCAGGTCAGGTCCAGTATCGCCGAGCTCAAAACGGTAGTGCACGTGACGCCCTCGGTCGTGCCCGGCGTGATTGCCGTTGCCTATCACTGTGGGCACTGGCAGAGCGGGCGCTATGCATCAGGAACCAAATCGCCCACCGGGGTTGACGAAAACCCAAGGCTGGCGACCAAGTGGTGGCGTAGCAATGGCGTGAACCCGAACTGGATCATACCCAACACGCCCGAACCGATAACCGGTCAACAGCGCTGTATGGATACCGTCGTATCCGTCACCAAGGCGTAGCGCGCGTGGGATGACGCATGAGAGATCTACGACTGGCCGATGAGCCCTTGGAAATGGCCGCTACGGTCACCGCGATCAGTCACATGTATGGTTTTCTGGTTGCTGTCTACCGGGAACCACCGAGCGCCGAACTCGTCGAGCAGATCAGAAGACCCACGATAATCACGGCCCTGGCCAGCGCCGGCGTCGAGCTGGAGGCGGATTTTCGAAACCTTTCCGAGAGTCAACTGCTTGTCGATCTGGCGGTGGAATATACCCGGCTGTTCGTTGGTCCCGGAAAACATATTCCGCCCCACGAGTCCGTTCATATCGAAGGAGGGGGCGGATCACTCTGGGGGCAGTCAACCGCCGAAGTCAAACGCTTTATCGAATCAGTCGGTTTTGAATACCGGCCAGACAATACCGTCATACCGGATCATCTCAGTGTTGAGCTGGAATTCATGCAGGCACTTACCGGCATGGAGGCGCAGGCCTGGCGCGAAAGCGATCTCGATACGGTGAGACGCGTCCAGCATATCGAACAGGAGTTCATCGAGAAGCATCTCGCCCGTTGGGTGCCTACGTTTTGCGAAAAGGTCATCGAGGCGGCGGAACTGCCCTTCTACGAAGAGATGGCCATGTTGGCCAGCGATTTTGTTGAGGCGGAAAAGGAGCGAATCGCTGGATGGACTGGAGAACAATGCGAGGCGAGTGCGACGCCGAACGCAGCTCGCTGACAGACCGCGTTCCTCAGCCGTTATGTTGCACAAGAATTCCCTGCGGTATTGCCGCGGGCACAACGCCATGGGATTCCCCATAGGGAGCAGCGCACCCCTTCGGGCAAGTCCGGGCTTGCATACCCCGGGCGCGACGTTGAATTGACTATTTCTGCGACGGATACAGATGAAGCGTACGCGCCAGCCGGTCTTCAGCGTAGCGACGCAAAGTACGCCGCCAGATCCGCCATATCCTTTTCATTCAGGTCCTGCACGACCACTTGCATCATCAGATGTTCGCGCGCACCCGTCTTGTAGTCGTTCATCTCGTGGATAAAGTATCCGGTTGCCAGACCTGCTATGCGGGGATTTAGCGGGTCACCCCGCCCATGGAGGCCGTGGCAACCGTTACAACTCGATGCCCCGCCCTTGGCGGCCTTTCTCTTGCCGGCGTCGATATCCCCGATCACCTCGCCGGTGCCTGTCGTTGTCGGCGCAGGCGCACCGCCATCTCCGCAGGGTTTCGGCAGGGCGGCGTAATAGGCCGCCATGTCAGCGAGGTCCTTGTCGCTCAGCGGCCGCGCGAACGCCTCCATCATCGCGTTCTCACGCTTACCGGTCTTATAGGCGTTCATCTGCCGGGTAAAGTATTCCTCGGTCAAACCTGCCAGCGGCGGGGTCGGATTAATGCCTTGCCCATCCTCTCCGTGACAGGTGTTGCAACTGGCTGCCTTTTTCTTCCCGGCCTCAATATTCCCGGCCGCTTGTACGATGCCCATTGTTGCCAGTAATGCGCACACAGCCGCAACCCTAAGCAACCTTATTTTCATATTCAGGCCTCCTGTTCCACACGAACCATTAGTATTCATTATTAATCAATACCCCCGAATTTCTTTGATCTATGTCAAAAATCTGTTGACACGGAAAAGCAGCTGTTGGGCGGCATACGCTCATTATTTGCGCAAGATATCCAAGATCAGACGCTGTGAACGGGCGATCGTATTTTTCTAGCCAGGATGCTGAAAAAGTCCTTCCACGGATTTTTTCAGCATCCTGCTAATAATAGATAGTAGGAGATCTTTCGAAGAGATCAACGGTCGGATGGTTGCGCGACTCTGGAATCTCAAACCAAAAATGCATGCGTGATGGCGATTTGCAGCATAGAGAGACCAGGTGTTGTGGCGGATTGTGTTTCGCGGATTGCGTATCTCAGTGGGTGTAATCCTCCCCGTCAAAGATGCTCATGGGATAGAATCCTGCGACTGCGAACATCTTTTCCCTCGTGGGAAGATATCGCTTGCGCACGCCCGTGGTGAGGTGCGGAGAGATGGCGAATGCCCTTAAACCAATCAGGTTCTCGGCAAAGGTGATGTGCAGAGACACGCCCGTTTGACGACCAACGGGTAAAAGACGCCGCGCACATTGAGCTCTGTGAGCAGCCTGTTATGGTGCACCCGGTACGGCATCCCGTACCAGAGAGGCTAAACCTCACCCAAATCCTGCACCGTCACGTCACTGACCCCTTCCCTTCGCACGCACGGTGGTCGCGTGCCAAACGATATGCACGAGCACGCCCGCGATGGCCAGCAGCACCGCCGCCCAACCGATGAGCTCCAGCCACCGGTTCGAATCCCTGCCGGGCATGTAAAAGCCGGTCAGGTGTTTGAGCCGGCCGTTTTTGCTGTGACAGGCGTCACAGGCCAGGGCGTCTTCCTTCGGTGCCACCATATGGGTGATGGGCCAGTACATGATGGTGCGCACGAAACCATACTCGCCGCTGTAGGGGGCGCCGGCTGCGCTCATGCCGGTTCGGATCGCTTTGTCCCAATCGAAGTTCTCCCAGTAGGCAGTGTCATCGTGGCCGAACAGATGGGCCACGACCAATGTTTTGTTACCCTTGTCGTAGGGCTGCTTGCCGCGCATGGCCTTGAACGGCCAGATGCGCGCCTTGGGGTCGTCATGGTTGCCGCTGACCTCGTTGATCTTGACCTCCTGGTTTGGGTCGACAGTATCCTTGATCAGGGTGTACCTGACCTCACCGTTATACCAGTGGTATTCCGGTATGACGTTTTCGGCGAATAGGAAATCCCCCTTCTTGCCGTCATAGAGCGAATACTCGTGTTTCTTCACCACGAGCGGCCTGCCGTTTGCGTCGAGTTTTCCCGCGGTCGACCAGTCCCACGAGATCAGCGTGGCAACCCCGCCGCGGGCAAAGGCCGGAATGTGGCAGCTCTGGCAGGCGACCTTGCCGATGTGGTCGTTCATCTTGTTGTTCACCGTGCGCGGGTGCGGAGTGAGACCGTGGCAGGATTCGCAGCTCGCGTGACTGAATTCGCGCCCCGGGATGACGATGCCGGCCGTGTCCTTGGCAAGCCCCGCGTAGCGGCTGCCGGGCACCTCATGGCCTTCGGTGCGGTGACAGGTGGCGCAGGTGAAGTCGAGTCCATCCTCATCCATGTGCACGTCCAGCGCCTTTTTGGGACTGACGAGCGAGTTGTCGAGATCGCCGTGTTTGACCGCGTTGCCACCGCCGCCATGGAAGTGACAGTTCCCGCAGTCGCGCCGCTTGGGCAGCCCGACATTGCGCGCGATGCGCGTCAGATCCGGTCCTTTCCAGCCCGTCAGGCTGTTCGGATCCGGTTCTACTGCGTGACACTGCTGGCAGTCAACCTTGTTGACATGGCCGTTAAGCAGGTCATTGCCTTTGTGCGGTGCGACCCCGTGGCAGCCATCGCAGCTTACCGGGGTGCCACCGTTGGCGCCCGGTATTATGATGGGCGCAGTCTTTAGTTTTGCCAGCGCGGCCTTCGGGTCGCCTTCGCCATGACATGTGCCGCACTGCGGCGGATTATCCTCGAAGTTTGGGTGACCCGTGCCGACCGGAAACTTCCGGTAAGTGCCCGTGGTATCGTGGCAGACGATACAGGCGACATCCTCCTCGGAGGTGAAGTTGAAGTTGGCATCCTTCCAGCCGTAGCTGATGTGGCAACTGGTGCAAAAGGCGTAATTGGTGGTGATCGAGCCGCAAAAGTTGTTGACGATATTTCGCTTGCCCAGTGCCTGTCCGGTTTGCGGGTGGGTAAAATCCCAGCGCCAGTGTTTGGTCTTGTGCAGCTGTTTCGCCGCTTTGGTATGACAGGAAAGACAGACCCGGGTGACCTCCTGGCCGGTTTTGAATTCACGATTCAGTTGCTTGAACGCCTTGTGGTCTGTCGTGGATACGTGTTGATGGCTCGCCTGGACTCGTGTCTCTTCAGTGCCTCCCGTAGCCGCCTGTGTCTCACTCTGCGGGCTCGGGCCGGCGGCTGATATTGACGCCTCGACACCGGGGCTGTTACTGTATAGTAGAACACAGAGAACCAACGCATTTGCTGGCGGTAGGGATCGACGGGCATTGTTTGAAATGACTGCCATGGCTTCACCTCTAAACGATTCTCGGCGTGCACATACGACAGAATACGCCCAAATGAGCGAGGATCTCACCGCGGTAAGCGATGAGGTCCCGAAAAGACCGCAAGTTTAGTGATATTATAAATTCGAGGGGCGGAAAGCAAGGGTGTCCCCGCGGCGAACTCGCTCGCCCGGGTGCCGTGTCCGCGTCGTGACAACGATTGCCGGCATTTTAGGCGATGCGCCTGGGTGCGGTACAGCGTGTCGATACATGCCTCGTCACAATCCCGATGTGTAATCCGACATGCTTTTTTATTCCGCCTTAGGCATTTAAGTTTCTTATGGCTCGGTAACAAATTCGATTAAATAAATTCGCTTTCGCGCTGTTAACCTACGGTGTAGGGGAAACAGAAAACCTTCATCTTCGCAGTTGCATTCAGGTGGGAGATCTACGATGAGCGGAAAGAAACACCAGCGCGGTATCCATGAACTGTATGACGAGGACGCCGTCAAGGCCGATCGCGTGTTATGGGGCAGGGAGGTCGATCCGCTTACGCGGCGCGGTTTCCTGAAAAAAAGCGGACTGCTCGCCATGAGCGCAGTGTTGGGCGCCCATATCCCGTTCGCCCACAAGATGCCGGGTGGCCTGATACCGGCGGCGCTTGCCGGCACGGACGAGCCGTTTGCGATCCCAGGAAAGGAGGACCTGATCGTCTTGAATGACCGGCCGATCAACGCGGAGACACCCGCGCACTTGCTTGATGACGAGGTGACGCCGGCGCATCGCCTGTTCGTGCGCAACAACGGTGTTCCCCCTGAGCGCCAGAAGATCGATCCGAAATCCTGGACCCTTGAGATCGCCGGTGAATCCTGCGAGCGCCCGACGAGCTTCACCCTCGATGAGCTGAAAGCGCAGTTCAAGCACTATACCTATCGGCTTCAGATCGAGTGCGGTGGCAATGGCAGGAGCGAATTCAATCCGCCCGCCAAAGGCAATCAATGGACTGTCGGCGCGATCGGGTGTCCGGCCTGGACCGGGGTGAGGTTAAAGGACGTGCTCACGCATTGCGGTATCAAAGACGATGCGGTTTATATCGGTTATTACGGCGCAGACACGCATCTGAGCGGCAATCCCGACAAGGTGCCGATTTCCCGGGGGGTGCCGATGTCAAAAGCGCTGGAGAACGAAACGCTCATCGCCTGGGCCATGAACGGCGAGGACATCCCCCATCTAAACGGCTATCCGCTGCGGCTCGTGTGCGGGGGCTGGCCGGCCTCCACCTCCGGTAAATGGCTCAGAAAAATTGTCATCAGAAGCGAGGTCCATGACGGACCGAAGATGACCGGACAGTCTTACCGGGTACCCTGCAAGTCGGTGGCCCCGGGCACGCGGGTGGCCGACGAGGATATGTGCATCATCGAATCCATGCCGGTCAAGTCGATTATTACTTATCCCAAGTCAGGCATCCTGCATCAACGCAGCGAGGCGCTTGCGCTCAGGGGTCACGCCTGGGCGGGGGATCGCAGGGTCAGGCGCATGTATGTCTCGATTGATTTCGGTGCCACCTGGTCCAGGGCCGATCTCAATGCGCCGAAAAACCGACTCGCCTGGCAGCGCTGGCAGGCCGAGGTCGAATTTCCGGAGAGCGGATATTATGAGGTATGGGCCAGGGCGGTGGACAGCGCCGGCACCTCCCAACCCATGGTATTGCCGGGATGGAACCCGCGCGGGTACCTCAACAACGCCTGTCATCGCATCGCCGTGCGGGTCGTATGAGGCGGTAATGCGATGAAGATGCGATCATTAACATTAATAGGTGTTGTGCTTTGGTCTTGCCTGTCGGCGTCGATGACGTTCGCCAAGACGACCGATCAGAAACGCATCGATGAACAGACCGGCCTCATCATCGACCGGGGCTTCGAAACGGTAAAAACCAATTGTACGATCTGCCACTCGGCCAAGTTTATCCTAAGTCAGAAAGGCGACCGGCAGACCTGGACGGATATCATCCGCTGGATGCAGGCGACCCAGGGGCTTTGGCAGTTCGATGCGAAGACGGAGGATCTGATCCTGGATTATCTGTCGACCAACTATGCGCCGACGAAACAGTATCGCAGGGCGCCGATTCCTTCCTCGCTGATGCCGCCGCCGGAAAACTAGCAGGTTGCTGAAAAACAAGTCCTGCAGCAACCTGCTAGTACGGCGACCGGTCTATCCGGCGCTGGCGAGTTTGGGCAGATTGTGCAGCGCCGCTTTGATCGCCTGCTCCGGATAGTCGTAGTCTTCGAGCTCACCGCTGAAATATTTGTCGTAGGCCGCCATATCGAAGTGGCCGTGGCCGGAGAGATTGAAGAACAGGGTTTTCGGTTCGCCCGTCTCCTTGCACTTTAACGCGTCGTCGATGCAGGCGCGTATCGCATGATTGGACTCGGGCGCCGGGATGATGCCTTCGCAGCGCGAGAAGGTGACACCGGCCTCGAAGGTTGCGATTTGCGGAACCGCCACGGCATCGACCAGGCCATCGTGGTATAGCTGGGATACCAGCACCGAGTCGCCGTGGTAGCGCAGCCCGCCGGCATGGATGCTCGGTGGCATGAAGTCATGCCCGAGCGTGTACATATGCATGAGCGGCGTGAGTCCCGCGGTGTCGCCGTAGTCGTAGGCGAAATGCCCCCGGGTGAGCGTCGGGCACGAGGCCGGTTCCACCGCCACCAGCCGCACCTCTTTGCCGGCGGCCTTGTCGGCGAAGAACGGAAAGGCCGCGCCGCCGAAATTGGAACCGCCCCCGCAGGGGGCGTAGATGATATCGGGGTAATCGCCCACCTTCTCGAACTGCTTCTTTGCTTCCAGGCCGATCACGGTCTGGTGCAGCAGCACATGGTTCAGCACCGAGCCGAGTGAATAATTGGTGTCCTCGCGCGAGGCCGCTTCTTCCACCGCCTCGGAAATGGCGAGGCCCAGGGAGCCCGGGGATTCCGGGTCCTGCGCGAGCGCCTTGCGGCCTGATTCGGTGATGTCGGTCGGGCTCGCCAGCACCTCCGCGCCCCAGGTCTGCATCATGGAACGACGGTAGGGTTTTTGGTGAAAACTCACCTTGACCATATAGACCCGCACCTCGATGCCAAACATCTGACCGGCGAGCGCAAGCGCCGAACCCCACTGGCCGGCGCCGGTCTCGGTGGCGAGGCGGGTGATGCCGGCCTGCTTGTTGTAATACGCTTGCGCGACCGCGGTGTTGGGTTTGTGGGAGCCGGCCGGGCTGATGCCCTCGTACTTGTAGTAGATCCTGGCGGGCGTTCCCAGTGTTTGCTCCAGTCGGCGGGCGCGGCACAGTGGCGACGGTCGCCACAGGCGATAGATCTCGCGTACCGGCTCCGGGATCGAGATCCAGCGTTCGGTCGACATCTCCTGTTCGATCAAGGCCATGGGAAAGATGGCGGCCAGCGCCTCGGGACCGAGCGGCCGGCCATCCGGGCCCAGCGGCGGGGCCGGGCGAATAGGCATATCCGCGACGACGTTGTACCAGTGGGTAGGGATCTCTGACTCGTCAAGCAGTATCTTGGTGTCTGACATGGATTTCTCCCCGTCTCGGTGTGGTGTCGGTTGAAATCCCTATCGGGCTCAGGCGTGGTCCCTGTTGACTCCTACGCTACGCGCAGCAAAGTTTAGTAGGAAAGCACCGGCACAATCATCCCAGGGATGCTCTGGGCAAGTCAAAGGTTCCGCAGACAAATCGTACACTTTAGTCTTTGAGATCCATTTCGTCCGCGGGGCCGTTCCAGTTTTCCGGTCGCATGGGCCGGTCGGTGTCGCCGAGATCGTCCGCTATCAGGTCATCGAAGGGGCCGGTCCAGTCTTCCGGCGTTGCCACCGGTTCCAGCTCGAGCTGTTCCCAGGTATCGAGATCGAATTCCTCGATGTCGCCCTCGAAATACTGGACCTCGACGGTGCCTGCATCCTCATCGATTGCCACCACTTTCAAGACCCGCCCTTCGTGGTCTTCATACCAGCCATCGATGATGGGTTTTTGCGACTCTGCCATGATCGGATTCCTCCAAGTGGCTGTGTCGTTGGAATGCTCATGATCGAAGCAACGTATAGACGTCACTCAGGATTTGCTTTGGTATTTGTACACCATAATCCCTTTTCAGTCGAACGGCGGCTCGCTCCGGCGTGCCGGGCCTGTTGGCCATGTCCTGTATAAAGCCTGTGATGTCCTCGATCACGGCCCAGGGATAGATGATCCAGCGCCATTTAACCACCTTTTGTGCAAAAAAATCCGGTACAACGGCGGAGACCTTTTTGTAATGCAGGACCGCGACGTTGACCGACGCCGGGTTCAGGGCTTTGATGTGCTCGAGAACCAGCCCGAGGGTGTCCCCCGTATCGCTGGTGTCGTCCACGACCAGGACCTTCAGGCCGCTGATGTCGGTGTCGAGTGACGCGCCCAGGCGGGCGCGGCCCAGTTGGCGGGCGCCGGCGGCGTAATGTGTGGCGCTGACGCTGGCCAGCCGGTAGACGTTCAGAAAATCGCACAGTATCCGCGCCGGGACATAACCCCCGCGGGCGACGGCCACGATGATGTCGGGTTGAAAGCGTGCGTTGCTGATGTCCAATGCGAGACGGCGTGCCAGCTGGTAGACCCGGCGCCAACTGATGAGTTCGCAGCGGAATCTCTTTGGCATTCAGCCCGCCCGGTGTTCGACCGCTTTGCGGTAAATCGGTACGTGCGCGCACGGGGGACACAGACCGGCAACGCTATCGGGCAGCGTTTCATGGGAACCGATCATAAGCGCGCCCCCCGGGCGCAGACGCTCATTTAATTGTGCGAGGATTTGCCGTTGGCGCTCGCGGTCAAAATAGGTGAAGACCAGGTTGCGGCACAAGATCAGGTCAAAGGGACCGTCAGGCCGTGTCTGGCGCATGTCCTGCGCCATGAAGCTCACGCTGTTACGCAATGCCGGCCGCAGACAATATTGGTCACCCGTTCGATCGAACGCCAGCGTCAGCCACCGATCGGGCAACGCCTTCACGCTGCTGCCGGGATAACAGGCGCGCTCGGCGCGGGCGAGCAGGCGGGGGTCGATATCCGTCGCGGTGATTGCTATGTCCGAGGATTGGCGGGCGGATGGTGCGCAAAAATACCAGATCAACGCGAGTGTATAGGGTTCTTCGCCGCAGCCGCATCCGGCGCTCCAGCATTTGATCATGCTGTCGCCGCGCGCGGCTGCCAGGCGTACCAGTGCTGGAAGCACCTCCTCGCCAAGAAAATCAAACGCCCCCTTGTCGCGATAGAACCGGGAGATCGTAATGTGACAAAGTCCATCGAGCACATCCCATTCGGCCGGATGGACCCGCAGATAGCCGCGATAATCTGCCGCACCGGCGAGTTGTAATGCGTTGATGCGCCGCTGGATGCGCTTACAGACCTGCCGGCGTACCTTGCGGAAGCCCGCCCAGCGCATGCGCAGCCGCGGCAAAGCCCACTGCATGAACTGCACGCAGGCAGCATCCCTCATTCGGGATCCGTGCGGCGATCCGAACGGGCACCGCCCGCCGGCCGCCTATCAGTCCGGGACGCGCCGGAACTTCGCCTGGTTACAATTCGGGCACGTCGGCAGGTGCCCCGCGGTCTGCAGGGTGATGCGCTCATCGCAGGCGATGCAGGCAAATGTTCCCTTGGAGGCCATGTCACCGGCGTCGTAAGTTTCATGCGCTGCTGCAGCCGGGCGCGAACCAGCTCGCGCGCTCCCAGCCGGAGCGCTCGCCGAAGAAGGCGCCCCGCGCGGCGAGCCTCGCGTGCAGCGGCGTGAGCCGGAGGTTCCTCGCCGTGGTCATCTCCCGGCCGGGGTAGCCCACGAGGTAGTGGGCCGAGAGCACCTCGGCGGCGCGCGCGCGCACCGCGTCGATGCTGTCGCGGATGGCGTCTGCATTGACGGTATCTTTTATCTCGGCGAAGCGTTTTTTTGCTTCTTCGCGCAGCCGTTCATAGGCGGCGAGCTCGGCTTTCTGCTGTTTCGGGCTTGGTAAGTGCTGCTGTTTGCCCTTTGGTAGCAACCTTTTGTTGATTTCGGCCTCGGCGTCCGCCCAGTCAGCGGCCGGGTCACCGCCGTTAAATTCGCGTTGGGCGGCACGGAGATAGGCCGCCTCGGCGATCATGCGCTGGCGTTCTTCCTCGGTGACGGCTGGGCCCGCCGCAGCCGCTTTGCCTTTTCGACTACCGCCGGCCGCACCTTTTGTGCCGGCTTTGCGTGGGGAATTTGCCATGACGCCCTCCTCGTGTAGATAAATTGGATCGGTTCGATTTCTTGTGGTCGATATAGCCTCTGCCTATGCCTGCGGATCGGGTGTACCCGTTTGCGGGGTCTGCCACCAAGCGGTGCCAAGGTCATAGATCCGCAACAGCGCCTTCAGTGCGCGGGCGGTACTGCGGTTGAACTCGGTGAACATCACGCCCACACCCTCTGGGGTCGCGTGAATCACGACACAGGGGATGCGATAGCTGTGGTTGGCCTTGGTCTCGCGCAAGGTCAACAGCGCTTCGACGGGAGTGTTGGTCTGAAGTGCGATTGCCCCGGTATTGATGAACATGCCGCCCGGGCCGATGTCGCTGGTCCGGCCGTGCAGCAGGCCGGCCTGCGGAATCTTGAGCCCGACATCGAGCCTGACAGGCAGGCGTATATTCCAACGGTGTTCCATTCCTAAAACTTCCTCCATTCCGTGCGGCAAGGTATCGCCGCCCGGACCACTGGCAGTTTGCTGAAAAACGTGTTTTTCCGCAAGCTCCCAGGCGCCACAGGACGTACCGCCGGCGACGCAAGGCATACAAAAAGTCCGTGCAAGGACTTTTTCAGCAGCCTGTTAGTCCAATTTAACGCTGCGCCGTTTCGACCTCTCGACCTTCGGCAGGGTGAGCTCCAGGACCCCATCCTTGAAGCTTGCCTTGGCCTTGTCGGCATCGACCTCGGCCGGCAGCATGACGGTGCGGGCGAAGGCGCCGCGGGAGATCTCGCAGCGGTAATAATCGCCCTTTTCCGCTTTCTCCTCGCGCCTGGCCGCGCCCTTGATCGTCGCGGTGTTCTCGGTCAGTGAGACATCGAGGTCTTTTTTCTCGACCCCGGGGACCTCGGCACGGATTACGATCTCCTCATCCCGGTCGATGACGTCCACATGCGGGATTTTGCCCGCAAACGGCGCGGGCAGCTCGCCCCAGGAGGGCCACTGCCAGCGGAATGGGCGCAGCCAACCGCGGGGGAAGAAGCCCTCCATCATCCGTTCCATCTCCTCAAAGGGGCTCACGGCGCGTGCTGGCGCGGGCTTTTCGATGGCCTTGCCTGGCTTCTCAGAAGCCGTCTTTTGCTGAGGTTCAATCGTTTCGGGTTCGGCTGTCATGATCGTTCCTCCATATCCAATTGTGAGGGTATATTTCCCTATAAGCGCTGATAGAACCGCTCAGACGTCTAACAAAATAAAGAAAATCGTGGTGCGGCGCAATGATTTGCGTCAATTGCTGATTTGTTGATTTTTTTCAATAGAACCCGTCTCAAGATCAAACGCTCAGCAAGCCTTCACGCCCTGCCAGCAACGCAAAGCACGCCAAGGCGCAGAGGACGCAGAGAATACTTCAAAATAAAGCGTTTTTGCTTCCTTCGCGACCTTTGCGCCTCCGCGACCTCTGCGTTTGTTGCACAGTGCCAGGGGTAGGAGGTATCTTGAGATAGGTTCTAGTTAAGAAAGTCTTGAATTAGTTTAGAGGATCTTTACGAATCATTCCGCTGTTGGAGGGGCACTATGCCGCGGTTGATCAGAGCTTTTATACAGTCTTGTCTTTTGATGATCCCGCTTGTCGGTATTCTGACAGCGGCCCATGCCGAGGAGCAAACCTCGGACTTTCCGTGGTGGTGGGATGCCAAGTGGTGGGAACAAGGCACGCTCGAAGTGCCGAGCAACTATGCCGTCGATGTGCGCTGGCTGTCGTATAAGAACGGCGACACCGAGGTGTCGGCGATGCTCGCGCGCCCCAAGAAGCGGGGCAAATACCCCGGAATATTGTTCCAGCACGGCCGCCGCGGTCTGGACCAGCTGATCCAGCTCAAGGTCAGGCGCCTGGCCGCGCGCGGCTTCGTGGTGCTCGCCCCTGAGGTGTTCAGCGGGCGTTTCATCGATCCCTATCCGATCGAGCACGACTATGCGGTGGAGGACGACGTCGACAAAGGCCTCGATCTGTTGCTGTCGCGGCCGGATATCAAGGGCAGGAAGGTATGCCTGGTCTCGCACACGCGCGGCGGCTACATGACCCTGAAGGTTGCGGTCACCAAGGGGCGTCAGGAGAAGGATGTCGCCTGCTATGTCTCCTGGTATCCGCACATGCAGGACCCCAATGCGCCGGAACCGCTGCAGGTCTACAGCTATGCCGCGGAGGCCGATGGGCTCAAGATTCCGGCGCTGATCTTCATCGGCGAAGACGAGCAGTATCAGCGCCGCCGCTCGATCGAGTCGGCCGTGAATTCCTTGAAGGCCAAGGGGCGGCCGGTGCAGCTCATCGTCTATCCCGGCGTGGGTCGCGGTTTCGACTTCCGTCCGGATACGGTGCGCACCTTCGCCGATGACCTGGCGTCGAAAGACGCCAACTGGCGGGCCGCCAAGTTTATCCGTCAGCACCTGCGCTGAGTCACGAAGCCGATCCGTGTCATGGTGAAAACCGGCCCCGGAAGCCCCATGTATAAATTGGTCAACGAGGACAATCCGGATGGCTATGCCGGGTGTCGATGGCACGATGGCTTTAAGCGGATAACAACGTATGGAATTCAAGGACTATTACAAGATCCTGGGCCTGGCGCGCGAGGCTACCCAGGACAATATCAAGCGCACCTACCGCAGGCTGGCGCGCAAATACCATCCGGACGTCAGCAAGGAGTCCGATGCCGAGGAACGCTTCAAGGAGGTGAACGAGGCCTACGAAGCGCTCAAGGACCCCGAGAAGCGCGCGGCCTACGATCGCCTGCTGAGCGGTGAGTGGCAGGCGGGGCAGGAATTCACCCCGCCGCCGGGATGGGACGCCGGTTTTGAATTCAGCGGCGGTGGATTCACCGGCGCCGATGCCGGGCAGTTCAGCGATTTCTTCGAGGCCCTGTTCGGGGGCCGTGGCCGCCGCGCAGGCGCCGGCCTGCGCGGCGAGGACCATCAGGCGCGGGTGCAAATCGGTCTCGAGGATGCCTATCACGGGGCGACGCGCACGCTGACCCTGCAGGTTCCCGAGGTGGACGCCCGTGGGCGCGTCACGATGCGCCCGCATACGCTCAACGTAAAAATTCCGCCGGGCATCACCGAAGGCCAGAAGATCCGCCTGAGCGGCCAGGGCGGGGCGGGCCTGGGTGACGCCCCGCGCGGGGATCTGTACCTGGAGATCCTGTTCGAACCCCACGCTTTGTACCGGGTCGAGGGACGCGACGTCTACCTGAACCTGCCGCTCGCCCCCTGGGAAGCTGCATTGGGCGCCACGGTGGCGGTACCGACGCTTGGGGGCACGGTGGATCTCAAGGTCCCGGCCGGCGCCCAGTCCGGTCAGAAGCTGCGCCTCAAGGGCCGTGGGCTGCCGGACAGCCCGGCGGGGGACCAATACGTCGTCTTGCAGATCCGTACGCCGAAGGCGGAGACGTCCGAGCACAGGCGCCTGTACGAGCAGCTGGCCAGGGCCATGCCGTTCAATCCACGCGAACGCATGGGAGTCTGAAATGGGCGAACGCGAACTCAAGATAGCGGTCAGTCTCGTCCTCGACGAGCACGTGACCTTAAGCTTGCGCGAGATGTGCCGCGGCTGCGGTCTGCCCGGCGAGGCCTTGATGGCGATGGTGGAGGAGGGCCTGCTGCAGCCCCAGGGCCCGTCCCCGGCGCAATGGCGTTTTGCCGCCAGTGAGCTCGAGCGCGTGCGTGCCGCGCTGCGCCTGCAACGGGACCTGGGACTCAATCTCGCCGGGGTCGCCCTGGCGCTGGATCTGCTCGATGAAGTGCGGGCCCTGCGGGCGCGGGTGCGCGTATTGGAACAGCTCCTCGATTAAGCCTCGGGCGCGCGGTGTGCGCCGTCTGTGGGCATGCGCGTGCCGCCCCGGTCCCGTGACAGCATGGGTTTTGGAGAACACGCAATAACGCAAAGGAGTTCGTGTCATGGCATTCGCCGATATCCTATTAGACCACGACAGGCCGGCCAGCATTCGCCGTGGCGTGTCCCTGCCAAGACGTCAAGGCTATTATCCTTCTCCGGTCGAATGGCGGGACCAGGTCCTGTATTTTCTGCTCGTGGACCGTTTCAGTGACGGTCAGGAGGCGACACGCCCGCGCCTGGACCGGCAGCGTCTCGAGGCGGCGCGCCCGGCATTGCCCAACGGGGAACCGTGGCGCTGGGACCGCTGGGCGCGCTCGGGCGCGGAACGTTTTCAAGGCGGCACGCTGGAAGGGGTACGATCCAAGCTGGATTACCTGCAAGGGCTCGGCGTGACCACGCTCTGGCTGAGCCCGGTGTTCCGGCAGCGCGGCCATCTGGACAGCTATCACGGCTACGGGATTCAGGATTTCCTCGACGTAGATCCCCGTTTCGGCGACCGCCGCGCGCTCGTTGAGCTGGTCGCCGCCGCCCATGAGGCCGGTCTGCGCGTCATCCTCGACATTATTTTCAACCACTCGGGCGCTAACTGGCTGTATCCGCCCGCGACACCGGGCGGGGAAACTACGCCTTATTACACCTGGGAGCGCCATCCCTTCGGCGCCTGGCGCGGCCACGACGGTCAGCCCGTTGCCGCGATCCAGACCCCGGAGGAAGGGGTGTGGCCGCGCGAGCTGCAGGACTCGGAGCGCTACACCCGTGCCGGCCTGGGCGATCTTGGCGCGGGGGACATCAACGATCCCTATGCCGAGCACAAGCGCACCGATTTCATCACGCTGCGCGATTTCAAGCTCGATTCCCCGGGGCTGCTGACGGATCTGGCCCTGTGCTACAAGTATTGGATTGCCTTGAGCGACTGCGACGGGTTCCGCATCGATACGCTCAAGCACGTCTCCCCGGAGGAGGCGCGCAACTTCTGCGGTTCGATCAAGGAGTTTGCGGCGAACCTGGGCAAGAAGAATTTCTTCCTCGTCGGCGAGATCGCCGGCGGCGACACCAACCAGGACCGCTACCTCGATGTGCTGGCGCGCAACCTCAATGCCGCGCTGGACATCGGTGAGATGCGGGTCCAGCTCAACGCGATCGCCAAGGCGCTGGCCCATCCGCGCGATTATTTTGCCGGTTTCGAGCCCGGCCACGCCGTCATGGGCTCGCACCGCAACCTCGGCGAGCGGCACGTCTCGGTGCTGGACGACCACGATCACGTGTTCGGCGGGAAGCTGCGTTTCTCCAGTGAAGCGGCGTCGGATCATCAGCTCGTCGCCGGGGTGGCCCTGCAGCTGTTTACCCTCGGCATTCCCTGTCTCTATTACGGCACCGAGCAGGCGCTGGCCGGGCCGGAGCCCGGCGAGCGCCAATGGCTGCCGGACTGGGGTGGCTCGGACCGCTACCTGCGCGAGGCGATGTTCGGCCCACTGCACCCGCGGCAAGCCGGGTACCCGGGCCTCGACGCGGTGGACACTGATCTGCCTGGATTCGGCGCTTTTGGTACCGCCGGCCAGCATTGTTTCGATTCCGAGCATCCGGCCTATGTGCGAATTGCCGCGCTGACGGCGTTGCGCCGGGACTTCCCCGCATTGCGCTACGGGCGGCAATACCCACGCCCTATTTCCATACTGGGCTGGCCGTTCGATGTCTATGGCCCGGGCGAAATCGTCGCCTGGTCGCGCATTCTGGACGACGAAGAGCTCGTGTGTGTGCTCAACGCCCACGGCACGGATGCGCGCGGGGCGAACGTGCTGATTGACGCGGTGCTCAATCCTCACGGCGGCGCCATGACCGTCGTTCTCAACACCGCCCAGGCGGCGGCAGGGCCGGGGTTTGCCGGTGTCCATCCGGTCGGCTCCGAAGTGCCGGTACGCATCGCCGCGGACGGAAAGGCCTTCGTTGAGATCGGCGAGTTTCCACCCTCAGAGGTGCTGGTGCTCACAAACCATCCGCAACCCGAACCGGGTGCAGTGCTCGGCTGATCAGGTCCGGCGTGGCCGTGTCCGCGCATCGGATTGATGATTCGATGCGCGGAACGCGACGCGATATAATGGCATTCCAGCGGGATGCCGAAAAAAGTGCTTTTCGGCATCCCGCAACGAGGGTTATCCGGTGATGCGTGGCGAGGGTCTGACACGCAATGGCGAGGGGGTGGTTGTGTTGCGATCTGTGCTGATTGTCTCAGTTGTCCTGCTTTCCGGGTGCCGGGGGCTGTGGCAGGGCTACGAGGACTCGCCGGAGTACCGCCTACCTGTCGGCTCGAAACTGGTCCTGCTCAAAGACGTCAGCATTCCCGCCGACAGTGCCAGCATTTATCTGCAGGGCGGGCGGATCCTGCCGTTTGGCGGCGTCGATCTCTACCATCCCCATTGTAAATTTGAGCTGCGTACGCTCAGGCCGGCGCCGCAGCGGGTCCACGCCGATACCTTTGTCATCGTTAAGGTCCGGCGGGAGAGCGACTATGCAAGGTATGCCCCGGTGCAATGGCTGGCCGGTCGCGGAATCATTTTCGTTTCCGACGGAGCCAGCCCGCAGATGTACGCGACCCTGATCTATCTGCGCTCGGAGGCACAACCCGATGTGCTTCGCCTGACCTGTGGTCACTGGGAAGATCCGGTCGATGCCGAACACCTGACGATCGGGCGGATCTGCCAGGCGCTCGGCGATGTTTTCACGCTGAAACTGGTCGATGAGACCATCCCCCACCGGCTCTGCAGCGGCCGGTCGCGTGAGGGCGAGGGTTGATCACGTTTTGAAAAAGGTGATGCGGCGGCCTGTTGAACTACAGGCGGTGAATCCTTGACCGAGGGCCAGACCTGTCTGCACACGCTAAGGATTCCGGTACGCTGGGCGGATCTTGATGCCCTGGGCCATGTGAATAGCGCGACCTACTTCACCTTTTTGAGCAGGCGCGGGTCAGCTGGCTGGAAAGCATTGACGCGGTCGGCGCGGTATTGACCGGCACGGCGTTGGGGCCGGTGCTCATCAATGCCGCCTGCACTTTTCACAAACCGGTGGTGTATCCGGCGAGCCTTGAGGTTCACTTGTATGGGGGCTGTCCGGGTGGCAGCAGTGTCGAGACGTATTTAGGTGCGCGATGCCGCGCAAGCGGAGACCCTGTACGCAACGGGCAGCGCGCGGCTGGTTTGGGGATCGTTCGACCCCGATCCCGGCGGCGATCCGTGACGTATTGCCGCAAGCAGCGGACGAACCCGCGGGATAATGGAAAACCAGTCGGTGCACACGATTTAAGACTTGATTAGGTGTTACTAATATGCCATTATATTTCTAAATGAGAATGTTTCTCATCTAGGGCCACCACGAGGAACTCGCCATGACGCTGGAGCAATTACCGACCGGACAACGCGCGCTGATCGCCGAAGTACAAGGGGAAGACGGCCTGCGCGCGCGCATGCTGGCCCTGGGATTGCGCGCCGGCCGCGAAGTGGCGGTCATACGCCGCGCCAATCTGGGCGGCCCGATCCAGGTCCGTGTCGGCAGTACCGATCTGATGATGCGCCGTAAAGAGGCGAGCCTGATCCAGCTGACGGTTATCGAGACCCTGCGCTAAGCGCGCGTGAACCACGCACCCCGGGCCGGAGAGTCATGAAACGGATTGCTCTGCTCGGTATGCCCAATACGGGCAAGTCCACCTTTTTCAACCGGCTCACCGGCGCCAGCGCCCGCGTAGGCAACTGGCCCGGCCTGACTGTCGATCTGCTGTCGGCGAGAATCCTGCTGGCGGCGGAGATGGTGGAGCTGGTCGATCTACCCGGCATTTACAACCTGCACGGCTACAGCGAGGACGAACAGGTTGTGCGCCATTTCCTGGAACACAACCCGATAGATCTATTGGTCGTCATCGCCAACGCCACCCAGCTCGATCGCCAGCTGTCCCTGGTACTGCAGCTCAAGGAGCTCGGCCTGCCCATCGTGTTGTTGCTCAACATGGCAGACGAAGCCAGGCGCCAGGGGATCCGGGTGGAACATGAGAAACTTGGGCAAACCCTCGGGCTTCCCGTCGTGATGATGAGCGCGAAGTACGGCCAGGGATTCCCGCAGGCGAAGCAGACAATCGAACACCTGCAAAAAGATGCGGTCGCGCGCACCGCCGATCCCGCGGCGTTCGCCCGTGATGACGAGTTGGAGGCACGGCTCGAGCGGCTGGTGAGCAACACCGTCCATGTCCCTGTCAGCGCGTCGCAGGGTCTGACCAATCGCCTCGACCGCGTGCTGCTGCACCCGCTGTTCGGCCTGCCGCTGTTTTTGCTGGCGATGTACATTGTCTTTGAGGCGGTGTATACGGCGGGTACCCCTTTGCAGGACGGTGTCGCCTGGTTGCTGGATGCGTTCAAGGAAGGATATGTCGCGCCGCTGCTGGGCGGGGCCAACCTGGAGCTGCAAAGCTTCCTGCTCGAAGGCGTTTACAACGGTGTTGGCACCGTCCTGTCGTTTCTGCCCATCATCGTTTTGTTCTTTCTGTTCATGGGCGTGATCGAGGACAGCGGCTACCTCTCGCGCTCCGCTTTTCTCATGGACGCGTTTATGGCGCGACTCGGCCTGGACGGCCGTTCTTTCGTCATGCAGCTCATGGGCTTTGGTTGTAACGTGCCGGCGTTGATGGGCACCCGGGTCATGCGATCACGCGGCCTGCGTCTCCTTACGATGCTGATTATTCCGTTCTCATTGTGCTCGGCACGCCTGCAGGTATTTGTGTTCGTCACGACCGCGGTGTTCTCGCCGGCGGCCGCGCCGTTGGTCCTGTTCAGTCTTTATGTCATGAGTTTTTTCGCGGCCTTTTTGACCGCCGCCTTGTACCGCAGGCGCCTGCCCAACGACGAACCACTGCTGCTGGAGCTGCCCCCTTACCGGTTTCCGACCGCGCGCCAGATGCTGCTGCGCGGCTGGCAGGAATCACGTCAATTTCTGAAAGAGGCCAGCGGTTTCATTTTGCTGGGCGTGGTGCTGGTCTGGTTCCTGACTCATTACCCCTTCGAGGTGCAGCCGGCCAGCAGCGCGACCCTTGCCGGCCAACTGGCCGAATGGATGGCGCCGCTGTTCGCGCCGATCGGCATCGACAATCTCATGAGCATCGCTCTTCTGTTCGGATTCGTGGCAAAGGAGGTGGTGATCGGGGCGTTGGCGGTGATCTACGGGGCCAGCGAGAGTGCGCTGCCGGGCATCATCGCCGCACAGCTGGGCTGGATCGAGGCCTACAGCTTCATGTTATTCGTCTTGATCTACACCCCTTGCCTGTCCACGATCGCCGTGCTGAAGAAGGAGTCCAAAAGCGGCTGGTTCACCGTGGTCGCGGTGATCTGGCCGCTGACGCTGGCGTGGCTGGTCAGCTTTGTTTTCTATCAAACGGCACAGGCGTTGACGGCGGCCTGAGCGGCCGACGGAGATACGCCTGCAAAACGGCGTCTCTCCGCCCCGATCCCCTGGCCCACCTGCACCGTGACGGTCAGCCTCCCGAGCGGCCGAGCTCAAAGCCCCACATATCCTGCAGCGGTTTTTCCATGCCCCGGTATTCCGCTCTTGTCGCCCTGACCAGGCCTTTTCCATGAGAATATTTATTGAGAAATCCGCTGATTTTGGTCGCCGCCTCGGGTGCCAGCAGTGCGCTGACGATCCGGACCTTCTGGGCATCGGAAAGATTCGCCGACGCGGTGAACGCCTGGTTGGGGAAGCCGCTGCTCTGAAAAATCACCCGGGTGCGCCCCGTGTTGCCTTCCAGCTTGTGGTACAGTTTGTCTCGCAATACCGCCGCTCTGCATTTGCCGTCAATCACGCCTTGATAGGCTTCACGGAAACTTTGTGTCTGGATAAGCAGGGGCTGTTGGGCGGGGCCGAACTGCTCCAGCAGCGTCAAGGTGGCCAGATTGGGCGGAGCCAGACCGCAGACGGCGTGTCCCTTGAGGGCATTGATGTCGGTATAGTCCGGATTGTCCTTCTGTGTGATCACCACGAAGGTCAGCAGGCCGCTCAGCCTCGCCAGCGGTTCGTGCTGCAGTTGGCTCACGCGCCAGGCGACGAAGTGGGGCCCGTCAAAGACCAGGTCGTACCGGTTTTTCGGCATCGTGGCCTGATACAGGCCCCAACTGCTCGGATGTTGATAAGTGACTTTCTCGCCGATCGCCTCTGTCAAATAATCGGCCACCGGACCGTAGATTTTCGCCGCGTCCTCCGGGGTCTCCCGCGGCGGCGCGGTGAACAGTATCTCGGCCGCGGCCGGAAGGATCGCGAGCAGGGAACAAAGCAGGACGAGTACCCGCGCGAGCAATTTTGTTGTCATAAACCGTAACTCCAATTGCCAATAAACGTTATCGGCCGTTGTTAATGCACAATGCCGACGTGTTTCACTAGGTTAATGAGGAGGGCATGGATCCGAGCAAGCAAATCCCGCGCACAGGCATTCCACCACGCGCGTCCTCCCCGAGTAGTTGCCGCCATGATAATTCGTGGGGCAACATATTATATATAGATATTTAGAACAATGACCTTAGACGAAGACGATCCGGGTAGCGGAATTATTCCCTGATTTGGCGGCGCCGGAGAGAACGGGCCGCAAGACCGCCGATGGACAACCGTGCCTCGGCGCGTGCATATTCCCGGAAGCGCACGGCTGTGGCGGAATGCCTGATTGTCGGTGGCGCGGGCGAGGCCCGTCGCGGAACGGCTTTCTGCGCCGCCGCTTTGGGCTATGGTGAGGTAAAGGCCGTCCTGGCCTGCGCTATACACGGAATATCGAACTCATGCCTTGGCAGACGATGGATCAGAACATCATTGAACTGTTGGAAAAGCGGCTCGGCCGGCTGCACGCCCGGCAGCGGCTGGGCATTGAGTCCGACAACGAAGCCAGGGTGTTCGGTCATGGCATGAACTTTTTCCATCTCGAGAACTGGTACTCCATTCATTCTGTTATCCGCAACGGCCTGAGGCTGCTGGGCCTGTACGGACGCGGCAAGCGCAATACACTGGATATCCGTATCAGGCACAACGAGATCCGGCTGCCGGGTCTGCCCCGTGCGTTTGACGGCTTTACCATCCTCCACGCCAGCGACCTGCATGTCGATATGAATTGGGATGCGACGCACGCGCTGATCGAGCGCTTACGCGAGGTGAACTATGACATATGCGTGCTAACCGGGGATTACCGGGCGCAGACCTTTGGCGCGTATGACGCTACGCTCGAGGGCATGGAAAAGGTTCGCGTGCATCTCAAGGACCCCGTTTACGCCGTGCTCGGCAATCACGACACCATATGCATGGTGCCGGGCATGGAACAAATGGGTATCCGCATGCTGCTGAACGAATCCGTCGCCATCGAACGCGATGGTGCCGTGCTCCATCTGGTCGGCATCGATGACGCGCATTATTATCGCGTGGATAACATAGAAAAGGCCGCGCATGATGTTCCGCACGAGGCGGTTTCCATTCTGTTGTCGCACACACCGGAGATCTACAAGCAGGCGGCGCATGCCGGTTTCAATCTGCTGTTATGCGGCCATACCCATGGTGGCCAGATTTGTCTGCCCGGCGGGTTCCCGTTGACGCTGGATGCCCGTTGTCCGCGTTACATGGGCTCGGGCCCGTGGCGCTATCACGACATGATCGGCTACACCTCCGTCGGTTCCGGGACCTGCATCGTCAGCGTACGGCTGAACTGTCCACCGGAGATCGTGTTGCATCGCCTGCATCCGGCTTGACCCACACCTTTGCCGGCCGATCCGAGGCTAGTACGGTCTGTCGCGGATGTTGAGTTTGAACAGCACACGGGAGAGCGCCAATTCGCCGAGGAAAAAAACCGCTACTATAATAATAATGTCCCACCACTCGAGCCCCAGCCTCAAGCGGTATACCAACAGCGGCAACAGCGACTCGGGGATCTGATCGAGCCCCAGCGCCATGCTGCTCGCGGGCAGTTTCAATCGTCGCTTGGTAAAGCTGGAGATAAGATCGCCGAGCATGGCCAGCGCCGCAACCCCCGCGCCTGTCGTCCAAGGCAACCCGAGAAACGGTGCGGCAAGCGCTGTGATGACCACGGAGAACACAATTCCGCGAACGGTTTTTGATCGCCCGAGCAACGGCCGGCCGTCAAGAAATTTCATGTCGCCGTCCACCGGGTAGCTGAGCCACGAGCCGAAAATTCGACGGGCCATAACCGGCGTGCCGTTGGCAACCGTTAAAAGTAAGAGTAATTTGAACTCCAACATCCGGCAAACTCGTACGGTGATATCCCGCCCCGGCACAAACTGAGTGCTGGTTTTCATAAATGGTCATGGGTGGGTCTCAATCATAGAGAACACCAGCTGGGTCGGCAATGATGGCTGATGGGACACGAGTATGTGCAATTCAAGCGCTTCGGCAAGGTGCTTGCGTTCGTTTGCACAAATAGCGTAACGTGTCGCCTCTCTGCGCATGGAGACGACAGAAGATGAAAAGAACACAGCCCATTATTTTCGCCGTAATACTGCTGTTAGCAGTGCTCGCCGTACCGGCCCATGCCTGGCTCAGAACGCCGGCATCGAACTTCGCGACGCTCCCTGATGGGGCCGGCAACCCGGAGGCGTTGACGGTCGATGAACAGGGTAATGTCTACGTCACGACCTTTGCCGGCGAACTGTTTGTGTTCTCCAGCAAGGGACGTCTGCTGCGTGCGCTGACGGTCGCGCCCGCCAGCGGCCTGCTGTTGGACATCAAGTTTCATCCCTTTACTGGTGCGTTGCTGATAGTCGACTTCGGCGCGCAGCAGCTGCTCGAGGTGGATCCGTTCACCGGCAGCGCCACGGTCTTCGCGACCATTCCCGGCGGCGCGGCGGCCGGGCCGAACGTGATGACCTTCGACCGGCACGGCAATGTTTATATTTCTGATTCCTTCCAGGGGGTGATCTGGCGCACCGGTCCCGGCGGCGGCGCGATAGCGTCCTGGGTGAGTGACCCGCTGCTGACCACCGCCGGGTTTCCGCCGTTCGGCGCCAACGGCCTGGCATTCAACAACGACGCCACTGCCTTGTTCGTCGCCAATACCGGCGAGGACAGTATTGTGAAGATTCCGGTCGATAATGCCGGTAACCCCGGTACGCCGGAGGTGTTCGTCAACGCCGTCAACGGTCCCGATGGCCTGATCATCGACGAGCACGACAATATCTGGGTGACGGCTAATCAGGCCAACGAAGTGGTCGTGCTCGATCCGAGCGGGCGCATGATCGCCGCATTGGGCGACTTCGGTGGCGTTGATCCGCAAGGCGCGGTGGTCGGCCTGCTGTTTCCGTCGAGCCTGGTGCGCAGCGGCGAGTTCATCTATGTCACAAATTTTGCCGCGGACCTGCGGGGGTTCGGTCTCACGCAAAGCACGACCTCCCAATGGGCCGCGCAGGTGACGCGCCACACGGTGGCGAAGCTGCGCGCGATCATCCCGCCGGTGCGCGGGCTGCCCTAAGCAGGTGGGTCACTAGAACCGGTCGCAAAATCGAACGCTCAGCAACCCTTGATGCTCTGGAAGCAACGCAAAGCACGCCAAGGCGCGGAGGGCGCAGAGAATACTCAGAATATAACGCGTTTTTTGCTTTCTTCGCGTACTTTGCGTCTCGCGACCTCTGCGTTTGTTCCACAACGCTAGGGGGCAGAACGTATTGAGGTATCGATTTTCGGATTCTGCTTTGTTGCCATCCCGGACCTAGAAGTTATAGGTAAACTCCGCATTTACATAACGCGCGGTCTCGTCTTCGTTGACACCAAAGGCCTTGCCGGCACGGAAGGCGGCAACGATGAATTCCAGGTCCACATGCTTCCATTTGCGCATTCCGATCACGAGATCCAGTTCCTCGCCAATGTCGGTATCAATAAGATCAGGATCATTGGGATCTATTTTCAGGCGGGTATCGCGTAATCCTTCCTGTTCATACACCTGCTCATAACGGTGATAGACCAATTCCACTGAGCTCCTTTTCGAGAACGGAAAACCGATGGCGGCGGTGGCGATGCGCAGATTGGACAGTTCGGGCCGCAGCAGCTCGCCGTAATAGCGAAAGCGGTTGACCCCATGAAAGCGGCCGTTGTTGTCCTGCAGCCCGGTCTGGTGGAAGGACTCGTCCGTGCCGTCGTTGGGGTCGTCGTCGCCCGAACCCACGGCATAGCCCAGGGTGAAGGCCGGCCGGCCCGGCAGACGCGTGGACCAGCTGGCGCCGATATCAAAGGCCCAGCCATCCACGTCCTGATCAACCCTGTCACCTACTTCTCGTGGGGGAGCGGGAGGGGGCAGGGGGTTGTCATCATAGTCGTATACGGTTTCTTCCCCTTTTACCACGGCGCTATCCAGCCAATAGAGCAGCCGCCCGGCGTGCTTGAATTTCACTTTGCCTCTGGCACGCAAGCCCAACCAATCAAGGTCTGCATCGATCTCGTCTTCCTCTTCGGGGTTCAATTGCTCTCCTACGGCATGTGTCTCGGAGCTGTCCGTCTGACTGAGAGCAAAGACCTCGAGGAGTTGCCGCTTGCGCCACTGCCAGGCCCCGTGGGCGAAAATACGGGTGATGTCTTCCTTCTCTGGGTCGATCTCGTCCTGCTTGTTAGAGACCTTGAAGAGCTCGCGCGCCAGCCCGATCTCACCGTGAATGTGCCTGTCGGTGTAACGCAGGCGCGCCGCGTCCAGGTCCTCGTCCCACCACCATTCGCGTCTTTCGCGGACGTTCTGACGTCCGAGCTGCAGTCCCGAATACTTGCTGAACAGTCTGTTGATATAGACCCAGGTCTCGCCCCGCTGCAGCTCGGTTGTGGTTTCCAGATCTCTGTTGCGGTTCTCAATGTGCACATCCCGGCGGTCGAGCCCCTTGGCCTCCAGGAACATGGACACGTCGTCGGAGAAAGGATAGACAAACTCCAGTTGCAGCTCCTGGTTGACGCGCGCGATGTCATCACGCTCAATGTTGTCGCCGTCCGGAGTGCCAAGCTTAAAGTCGTGACGGTCCTCACCTTCCAGATTGTATTCACCGCCAATGGTCAGGGGCCGGTCACCGATGGTAACGGTGAATTGGTCTTCCGGGCGACGGTCATCGGGGCGGCGAATCAGTCTGTCTATCTCTTTTGATGTTTTGCGTGGAACGCGCACCTGCAGCCCCAGTATGGTAACCAAATACGAGCGATCCTCGAGCTTTTCTTCCGTGCTGACCAGGCCGCGCAAGCGTATCGCTTCGCGTATGCGCGCGCGCGTTTTAATGGACCTGGCCTCGAGCCTGCCGTCACTCCTGCGGCGTACGCTGACCTTGACCGTCAGTCCCGCCCTCAGCGTGCTCTCTTTGATCTGTTCGAACCGTGTCTTGGCCGACCAGTGTATCGTCAGCGGGCCGATCCGCATGCGGCGCAGTCCCCGGTCGACGGCCGTAATGCGCCCGCTGACGCGGCCTTTGTCCTCATCGTAGCGCTTGTTTGGCGCGCGTATGCTCTTGGCTGTGATTATGCCGTCGCGCCAGTTGCCCTTGATCTCAAGCTCCTTGCCGACAAATTTGGCGGCCTGAGCGCTGTCGAGGGTGGTGATGAGTGCGATGAGGGAAAATGCAATGGCATACGCGGTACGATAAATGCTCATAGTCTGATCAATCCGGGACTGTGTGGTCAAACAGGGTTTAGATTTGACTGATGAAACGCTCGCTGCTCTGGTCGTCTTTGCCTATACCCAGGCGTTGTTCGCACAACGCCATCAACGCCATGGTAAACGGCTTTCGTTCTTCGAAGCGTGTACTCAGGGAAATGTGTCTGACGAGGCTCAAGGTGACATAGGTCTGTAACCGCGGCTGACAGCTCTCACCGTTGAGCTCAAGGAAGCGTTGTTCCAATGCGTGCATCTGTGCGTTCAGCGCCCATGGGTCGCGCCGCGTCCGCAATCCCAGTTCCATGAGATGGGCGATAAAGTTACCCATGTCGAGCACGGCTTCCCCTTCTGTATACAGATCCAGGTCCAGAAGATAGAGCCGGTCACCGTCAATGAGCACCTGGTCGGGATAAAAATCGCGGTGGATGCCGCAGGGCGGGTGCGGTGCGCTCGCCTGCGCGAGCTCGGTACAGGCCTGCAGGATGCGCTCCAGGCGCTCAGACCAGGCGGGCCGTTGCCGGGCCAGACCGTCCAGATGTTCAGCGAGGATTCGAAGTTCATCGTCGATGCCGTGCTGGCGTTGGGCGGGTATGCCGGTTCGATGCAGTTTATGGATGGCCTCGGCGATGCGCGTGGCGATACGGGTGTCGCCGGCCTGTGCCAGCGCTTCGCTTGCCTGGACGCCGGGGACATGGCGCTGGAGCAGCATATGCCAATCGGGAATCAGGCCCATGGGTTCGGGTACGCCGATGCCATCGGTGCTGTAGACATCGAAGCCGTGGTTCCATAGCTGCTTTAACAGGCGATAGCCTGGCTTGTCCGGGCGCCTGGCGTTGATCTTGCTCATCAGTGTGAGGTCTTCCTGTGTGCCATCCGCCGTCTGGTATGTGATCCTGTATTGCAGCAGGCAACGTAGACCGGGTTTGTGACGCAATACACGGATTTCCTCGACCCGTAATCGTTCCAGCCTGCCTAGGTATTCAGGCAGGTGTTGACGCAATTGGCTCGCCACGTGCAGGGGATCGAGCGCGGCGTCGGCAAATTCCAGGAGCGGGTCAGCGACAATGCCAAACGGATCGATGACTTCGGTGCGATCGGTCGTGTCTGCCTGTGGTGTCTTGGCCATGCCCATGCTGACCCCTCCCAACGAAGCAAGCTGAGCCTCGGCGGCGTCCATATGCGCTCGTAACTGCTGTGGCCAGTCGGGCAGGCGGCGACGGAAACATTCCGGTGCGAGGCGTAATAATGCGGCGGCGGTATACAGCTGGATACGTGCATTATCCGGCAAGGAGGCAGTCTCGCGGTATCCCCGCAGCAGGCCGTCGCGCAGGCGCTCGGCGTTGTCGGCATCGAGTTTACCCAGGATGACATCGCGTTGCAGATGGCCCAGGAAGTTACCCAGGTCCATGGCGCGATCGCCGCGCGCAGCGCAATCCAGATCCACGAGCGCCGCGCGTGCGTTGTCGCCGGTGTCGATCAGCACTTGTTCGGCGTAGAAATCGCCGTGGACCGTGGCGCCTTGCGGGGGCAAGGCTAACAGCGATGCGCTTAGGGCCTGTCCCACAGCGTGGTAGCGTTGCTGAAGATCAGGATGGATAGTCCCTAACCACAGCGCCACCGCCTCCAAGGTCCTGGCCTCGCGGGTGCGTGTCAGGCTATGCAGGCGTTTGGTCTTTTGCCGATGCAAGCTGCCGAGGGCGGCACCAAGCAGGGCCAGATCCTGTTCCCGCCAGCTGTGTTCGGCGATCATCTGTGATAATGGCCGGCCGGCGATCCATTCGAAGGCCAGTACACGGTGACGCCTGGAGCGCCCCAGGCAACGGGCCTGTCGCAGTGGTCCTTTTGATGTCAGGCGCTTGGCATTGCGATAGGCATTATCAAAGGTTGTCAGGTCATAGCACTTGAGCACCAGTTGCGGATGGTCGTCGAGCAGCGCGCTCGCGACATAGCGGCGTTCCGGTTTATAACGCAGTTTTTGCAGCCGGACTTGCCAGTACCGCGGCTGATTCGGCAGCATCTTGCGCAATAGCTGTTCACGATTCTGCGCTGAGTGCAGCTTGTTGAGTACCCCAAGACGTCGATCACAGGGAAACACATTGATGGTCAAGGCAAGGTCTTCCACGATCAGGCTGTGGGCACCGAGCACGGGGTGATGGTTGCAGGGATCTGGCAGTTTGTAGCGCTTGCCGTCGCTGGCGGCACCGTAGGCCTTGGCATAGAGGTCCACGGTACCCTCAGCCGTGTTCAGGGTGTAGCCCACCAGACAATTGACGCCGGGTTTGTAGCGCACATAGTGGACTTCAACGTCGCGGATATTCGCTTGAGGCAAGTGTGTCAGCAATAACTCGACCATGGCCTCGGGATCCAGCACCGTGGCCAGACCGTGTATAGCGCGATCACGCCGGACCAGGTCGCGGTCAGCCGAGCTCAGCATGAGTCGCCCTGTTCGTGTTGGCGTTGTTGGTCATGGGCTCATCCTGGAACAGCGAAGCGTAGCGGGTGTTGCCCTGCAACAGTGTATGATGATCGCCCCAGGCCCGCAGTACGCCGCCGTCAATATAGAGAATGCGATCAGCGCGACGCGCCAGTTGCAGATCATGAGTGATCATGAACACGGTGCGTCCCTCGGTCAGGTGCTCCAGCGCCTCGATGACCTGGCGCTCGTTGTCTTCATCCAAACCGGTCGTGGGTTCGTCCAGAACAACGATCGGCGTCCGGCGTATGATGGCCCGGGCGATGGTCAGGCGTTGGCGTTGGCCGTTGGACAGGGTGACCGCGCGTTCCCCCAACACAGTGTCATAGCCGTGCGGCAGTTGCATGATGAATTCATGTGCATTGGCCAGACGCGCCGCCTGCTCGACGGCTTGCGGCGTGTATTCTGGGCTGCCCCCGACAATGTTGTCATGGACACTGGCGGCAAACAGGAGACCATCTTGTAGCACAACACCGATTTGGGCGCGCAGGGAGTCGAGCGTATACCGGCGGATATTCTGTCCGTCGATGCGTACCACGCCCGAACCCGGATCGTAGAGCCGGAGAATCATATTGACGATGGTGGACTTGCCAGCGCCGGAGGGACCGACGATAGCGATACGTTGCCCGGCCTGTACCTCGAAACTCAGGTCGCGCAACGCCGTGTGGTCGTCATAGGCAAAGCTGACCTGATCGAATGTCACCGCCCCACGTAAGGGCGGCGCGGTGACGGCATCGGGTAGATCGGATACCCCCGGTTCATGCGCCAGCAGTTCGAGGATCCGGTCGCCGGCGGCACTGGCCTTGGCCAGGCGTCCCAGATATTTGGCGAAATTGCGCACCGGCTTGAAGGCGGTCTTGAGATAAAACAGAAACACCAACAGCCCCCCGGGTGTAAGCGCGCTGCTCAGCACAAGATGAGTGCCATACCACAACACCAGGGCAGTGGCGATGGCAATCAAGACATCCACGGTGCGCTCCAGGTTGGCCGAAAGCCGTTTGGCCTGCACGCCCTGTTTCAGGCTCTTGTTGCTGGCGCTGGAGAAAATCTGGTTAAAAATTTGTTGTAACGACAGTGCCTGTACGGTCTTGATGGCGCCGATGGACTCGGCGGCCGTTGCCGCCATGGCGCTTTCACGCTGGCGTTGCTGGCGCGAGACCTGGCGGATGCGTCTTCCCAGTCGTACCGAGGACAGCCAGAACAACGGAACCACGACCAGGCCCAGCACTGCCAATTGCCAGTTGAGCCACAACATGACCCCCAGCATGCCGGCCAGCACCATGAGATTGCCCAGCAGAGGTAATAAGGCGGTGACGGTGACGTCCTGCAGCAGACCGATATCCCCGATCACCCTGACAATCATATCCCCGGTGCGTGATTTGCCATGAAACGAAAGCGACAAGGTCTGAAGGTGCCGGTACACGTCGTTGCGCACCTCGGTCAATACGCGGTTACCGATGAGCGCGAAGCCCACTACATTGACATAGGAGGCCGCAGCGCGCAGTACAGCGATGATCACCACCGCGATAGCGGACAGGATCAACACATCGCCGGGTGTCATCGTCTGCAGCAGGGTGTCATCAGGCCCTGCGCCTCCAGCCCCTTGTGTCGGAATAATGCGATCAAAAATGAATTTCAACGGCCACGGTTCCAGGATGCGCATGACCACTTCCACGAACAGGGCGGCAAACGCGCCGAATATGAGTAATCTGCGCTTACGCACATAGGGCCAGAAGTATTTCAGCACGCGCCACAGTGAAGGGGCCAGTTTATTGAGCTTTGCCGGGCTTGCCACTAGTAAGGGGCCTCGCATGCCTGTGCCTGGACGCTTGTGGAGTCGCGCGCAATCGCCAAGATGTGTTGTACCACGGCATCCCAGCTATGTTCCCGGAGTATCTTGCGGCGCGCGGCCTTTCCCAGGCGCAAACGAAGTTCAGGATCGCGCGCGAGGCGCTCGAGTACGGCTGCCAGGGCTTTGATATCACCCGGCTGGTACACCAGCGCGTAGACGCCCTCATGCAGTAATTGCGCGAGTTGCCCGATACGGCTGGCGATGACCGCACGGCCCGCGGCCATGTATTCATAGACCTTCAACGGTGAAAAATAAAATGACGCCAGATCGGGATAAGGCGCCACGGCGACATCCATAGAGGTCAGCAATGCCGGTATCTGTTGCGGTGCCACCGCCCCGGTGCAGTGGACGTAGTTGTGCAGCCCTCTTGCCTGCAAATCGTGTTCGATGGCCTCGCGTTGCGGTCCGTCACCTACCAATAACAGCCGTGCCTGCGGCAGCCTGGGGTGCACGAGGGCAAATGCCTCCACCAGATCTAATAGACCGTGCCAGGGCTTGAACGTGCCGACAAACCCGATTACAAAAGATTCCTCAGAACGGGACAGAGCGGGCGCCAGCTCTGGCGTGAAGCGCTCGGGGTTGACGCCGTTGGCGATGACATGAATGCGCTGCGCCGGGTTATCGCGCTGTAGGTATTCGGCGACTTCGCGCGAGACGGCCAGCAAGGCGCTGGCGCTGTGCCAGGCGCGCCGCGAAGCCTGCTGCGCGGCACCGCGATCCACCAGTCCCCGGTGCTCGGCCTGTTCTTCGATCAAAGGCGCGTTGACCTCGAGCAGGCCGGGCACGCCCTGTGCCTGCGCGTATTCCATCGCCGAATAGCTCCATAGGGCATAGCGTTCATAGACCAGATCGAAAGGGCCATGTTGTCGCAGCAAGTCCCGCAGGCGGGTGTTGCCCTCGAGCGCCGCCTGTTCTCTGGCGGCACGATCGCCTTGCGGTTTATCGAGTCTGTGTATTGGGATGCCCGCCAGGTCTGCCGGCGCCTCGCCCTTGAGACTGGTGGCGAATACTTCTATCGTCGCGCCCTGCTTGCGAAAGGCGCGCAGGATTTCCTGGACATGGACCGAACACCCCTTGGTGCCAAAGACGGGGACACCGGCGTCAGTGCAGATGTAGGCGATGCGCATCAGCCGGCCTCTTGAGACATGGCCGTAGGCAACATGCTAGTCTGAAACAGCTTGCGCAGTTGTGCGGCGTTTTGCTGGATATCGAATTGGGATTCTATCGCCTGGCGTGCCTGGATCGCCAGATTCATTCGCACTTCCGGTGTACCCAGCAGATGTTCGAGGGCATTGGCCAGGGATTCAGGATCGTATTGTGGTACCACGAGTCCGGTGCGTTCGTGTTTTACCAGTTCGGGAATGCCGGTAACATCAGTGCTGACAACGGGCGTTCCCAGGGCCATGCTTTCCAGCAACACCGTAGGCAGTCCATCGCGGTTGCCGTCGGCGGCGATCACACAGGGTGCGGCGAGTACCGCGGCCTGCTGGATGTGTTGAATAATGTCCTGCTGCGGCAGCGGCCCCAGGACATGCACGAGCGCTTGCAGTCCATGTTGCCGGATCTGTTCGCGCAAGGCCGCTTCCTGTTCGCCGGTACCAATGATTGCACAGGTGAAATCCTTCCCGCGTTTGGCCAGTATGGCGCAGGCCGTGATCAGGTCGGCAAATCCCTTTTTCTCCACCAGGCGTCCGATAGCGATGATCTGTCGCGGGCGTTGCTGCGGAGATCGATAAGGAAAGCGTTCGAGGTCCAGTCCATTATAAAGGCGCACCACGTGTTTGGCATCGCGACCAAAGGTATCGCGCAAATAGCTCAGATTAAAATCGCTCACCGTGATGCTAAACAGGGCTTCCCGCAGCTTCAGACGCATATCATCGGCATCCACGCTTTGATGGAAGATATCTTTGGCGTGGGCGGTAAAACTATAATTAATGCCGGCGAACTTCGCGGCCAGGCGTGTGACCGTGGTTGCCTGACTGGCGAAATGGGCATGTACATGGGTGATGTCTTTTTGACAAATCAGCCGTGCCAGGGTAAGTGCCTGATAGATATCGCGTATGGGGTCCCGGCGCACGCCTGGCAAGATCTGCCAGATTTCGGGCAGGAGATCGGCCGTCTCGACAAGGTTCTGCCAGAATACCGGGGTCTTGGGTGTCGCGGGAGGCAAATAATTGACCGGTGCCCTGACGCGTGCGATGACATCCTGGAAATGGGTATCTTCCGGCGCGCGCAGGGAAAAGATCTCGATGTCCATACCGGCCGCTTCATGCGCCACGATCTCGTTGACGATAAATGTCTCTGAATAGCGCGGATAGCGCTTCATAACATAAGCGATACGTTTGGTGTCAGGATAAGGCATTAGATTCTCTGGTCCATGGTTGTGCCGTGAAAATCATCGTACTCCTAACCTCAGACATTTGCGTGTCCTTGTTTACTGCCGGCCAGCGGTATCGCGTCTTGTCCGAGGTAAAGGGAGGACTGAAACAAGCGCACGAGTTCCACGGTGGTCCTCGCTGAATCATGCTGGTGGTGGATGTGTTGTCTTGCCGCTTCACCGAGCCTGGAGCGCAAGGCGGCCTGGGTGAATAGTGTCTCGATTGCCGCCGCCAGTGCGACGCTGTCCCGCTGTGGGACCAGTATGCCATTGCGTTCGTGGTGGACCACTTCCGGAATGCCGGAAATGGGCGTAGAAACCACGGGCAGGCCCACTGCCATGGCCTCCAGTAAGACATTGGGAATCCCATCGCGGTCCCCATCGTCGAGGACAACGCAGGGCAGCGCAAACACTGTCGCCTGTTGATACCACTGTAACAGCGCCTCTTGCGTCATGGGGCCGGGCAGGCGAACGGTCTGTCTCAATTCCAGTTGCCGGATTTGCCGTGTCAATGCCGCGTGCTCGCCGCCGTCATCGCCGATAATCACGCAGTCAAAATTATGGCCCTGCTGTTTGAGGTGATGACACGCCTGCACCAGATAAGTAAAGCCTTTCTTTGGCACCAGGCGCCCGATGGACAAGATCAGTGGGCGTTCGATAGTGCCGTGCCGTAACGGCGGTCGGAACAACTGGGTATTGACTCCATGATAGATCCTATAAATCGGTTTCGACGATGCGCACATTTGTAGAAGGTGGTCTTGGTTGGTGAGTGTGCACGTGGCCACAAAAGCGGCCTGTTTGATTTTGCGTTGTAACAAGTCGCCTGGATTCTGCTGTTGCTGGTAAATATCCTTGGCGTGTGCGCTGAAGCTGAAGGGCAAGGTGCACAGACGGCTGACAAACAGGGCCACGGTCGTAGTGGTCCCACAGAAATGGGCATGCAGGTGTTTGATTTGGGGGGCCCGCAAAATCTTCTCGGCAATATAGCCGGCCTGTAGAAACTCCTTGATAATTTTTTTTCTGCACAGATCGGTCTTGCGTTTACGGTATTTGACGCCCATGGCCAAGGCCTTGAACAGGCAGCCAAGATAGGCGCCGGGGCGCTTGCCTGCCAGGCGCAGATGGGAGGCAGCCACACGCTTCCCATTGCGCCACATCCATGAAAGGAAACGGCTGCGCGACAAGGAGTCGAGCGGGGGAAGGTACGTGACCTTCGCTTGTATCTGCTTGAATACCCCGTGCTCTTGTGTCTGCGCGACGTGCAGCAAGGAGAATATTTGTAACCGTAGGCCGGCTTGCTCCAGCAGGCGCACCTCGTTGGCGATGAAGGTTTCAGAGGTGCGCGGATAGGCCTTAACGATATAAGCAATTTCCTGGGCGTGAGAGTGGTTCATGTTTGCTGACTTGTTTAAATGTGCTTGCGCGCAAATGCTCACTGTGCGCCTGAGTGTGTTGCGCAGAGGAGGGCTTGTGCTTAGAAGACCCGCTGTGTAGTTTGGCGCTAATCGCCCTGGCAACACGCGGAAGTCCTTCGAGGTCCAGCTTGTACAACTCGTTCGAGTGTTTGTTTTTCTGGTTGAGTTGTTGCGTTATCGTGTGCATCAGGACTTCGGGACCGAGATCTGCCGGATGCAGGGTGGTGAGCAATCTACACCGGGCCATGCGTTCAGCGCGGATAAGCTGTTCGCGTACCGGACGCACACGCGGTACCACGATGGCCGTTTTCTTCAGCGACAACACTTCGCATACGGTGTTATAGCCGCCCATGGAGACCACCAAATCCGCGGCGTCCAGCCAACTGATGAAGTCCTGAGTGAAGTCCATGACCATGACGTTGTCATAGTTCATGGCCTGTTGTCGCAGATTACTCCTTTGCGCCACGGGCATCTCCGGGCCCAGGATCATGACACTCTGGAACCGCTGATGAGACGGGAAGAGCGCCAGGCTTCTGGTGAAAGTATCGAGTAAGTGATAACCGTCCTCGCCGCCACCGGATGTGACCAATACCAAGGGCAGCCCCTCGATGCCCAGCTGTTGTCTGATGCGTTCGCGGCTGTCGAGCTTGGCGCGGCGCCGTATGTAGCCACAGAATGTTACCTTGTCAGTGCTGCTTGCAGGAAAGCGATACTCCCGGGTCAAATCGAAGATATCCGCTGAACCGACCACCAGAATCGATGTGTAGAACTGCTGGATGGCCTTGTGATAGTCGTGCTTTTCCCATACCCGGATGGTTTCTTCCGGGGCATCCAGCACATCGCGTAATAGCAACACGCTATGCATCTGGGGAAGATGGCTATGGGCGTACTCTATCGCCGGTTTTAGCTCTTGTTCGATACCCAGCGGTTTTTTGTCTACCAGAAAGACGTCGGGTGCATAGTTAGCCAGCGCGGACCGGAGAATCTCGGCGCGCAGGGCCAGGACCTGTTGGGTGTCGCTTTCGAGATACTTGACGCGGTATTTCCCCTCTTGGGTGCGGGTCACGCTGGGAAGCTTGATGTAGTCCGTGCGTTCCGGGAGAGGGAAGTGCTGCAGTATTGGCGAGCCGGACATGAGCAGAATATTGAGCTCTGGCTCCCTTTGGATGAGGTAATCACAGATTGCGAGGAGCCGTCTGATGTTGCCGAGCCCAAATGTGTCGTGCGAATACACCATTAGCCGTTTCATCGGTGCAAACCCTCGCGTCCGGTTGATGCTAGCGGTGTTGTTGAACCTTTCGGGCGCGGGGCGACCGGGAACGGACTCGGACGCGACAACACGGCATCTCGTCGCACGGCGGAAGTCTTTTTAGGCCAATATTCGAGGTACATGATCTCTGGTTCCTCCCTGAACCGCCCGGTGGCGTTATCCCTTTCCCTGGGCACCGCTTGGTTGCAGGCGACGGGCATAATTGATTATTGGGCCCGCCAGGTTGATTTGGTCCGATTTTCCCAAATTTTGTTCGCAGCGCCAAGGGGGTAGAGATGAGCTGTTGAGATTTTATGACAGACGGTCGCCGGCGATAGGGCCGATAGGCAAGGCGGGTGTCGGCGCGCGGCTCTGATGTGAGGGACCCACGCGCAGTGTGTGGCAGCGGTTCAGGGGCGTGGCGGGTTCAACCCCGCCACCCAGTTCTCACTGGTCAGGCGTGTGAGATCGAGGACACCGTTGGGATACAGGCCGGCGAACAGAATCAAGCCCGCCAGCGCTGTGATCACCACAAGCTCCCGTTGGCGCAAATCCACGGCGTCCATGACGACGGCGCTCCGTACGGGGCCCAGGAAGGCGCGTCGGTAGATCACAAGGAAATAGCTCGCGCCCAGCACCACGCCGAATAAGGCCGCCAGGCCGGCGCCGGTGTGGGTTTTCAGCGCGCTCATCAGGATCAGGAACTCGGCGGGAAAGCCGTTGGTTCCGGGCACGCCCATGGCGGCGAGGCCGAACAGGAAGAAGAAGGCCGCCAGCAACGGCATGGTGCGGGCCACGCCGCCGAGGCTAATGACGTCGCTGGAGCCGGTCCGGTGGTGCAGGTAACCGGCGAGCAAAAAGATGCCACCCGCCACCACAGGGAAGTTGAGCAGTTGAAACAGCGCCCCCTGGATACCTTGCAGGTTGAAAGAAGCGATGCCCAGGACCACCAGCCCGACGTGGCTGATACTGGAAAACGCGAGCATGCGTCGCAGATTGGTTTGCGCCGTCGCCGCCAGGGCGCCATAGAGGATGCCAACCACCCCGAGACCGGCCAGCAGCCAGTGAAACTCCTGTGCCGCATCCGGTGCCAGCGGCACCACGAAACGGATGAGCCCGTAGGCGCCAAGCTTGAGGCCGGTCATGAGCGCCGTGACCGCCACCGGCCCCTCCATGGCGACCACCGGCAGCCAGGTATGAAAGGGGAACACCGGCGTCTTCACCGCAAAGCCCAATAACAAGAGGAAGAACACGGTGACTTGCAGCTCCGCCGAGACAGGTGTGGCGAGCAGGTTCAGGTAGTCGAACATGAGCCCCGCTGGGATCCCCAGACCGGCGACCTCGGCGTGATTAAAGGCCAGCAGCAGAAAGCCAAATAGTAAGGGCACGCCGCCGACCAGCATGAACAGCATGTATTTCACTGCCGCATAGCGCCGGTTCGGGCCGATGCCCCACAGGCTGATCAGAAAGTACAGCGGAATCAGCGTCAGTTCCCAGAACAGGAAAAACAGGATCGTGTCCAGGGAGCAGAAAATGCCCAAGGTGACGCTCTCCATCAGCAGCAGCAAGGTGTAGTAAAGCCGTGTCAGAGTACGCACCCGGTTCCAGGAGGCCAGGATCACGCCGATGAACAACAACACCGTGAGCGGCAAAAACAATACCGAAATGCCGTCCACCCCCATGAGGTACTGCACATGCAGGGTCGGTATCCATTGGGCCCGCTCCACGAACTGAAAGCCGGCGTGCGCGGGATCGAAACCGGCAACCACGGCAAGCGCGAAGCCAAGGTCCAGGAAGGCGGTGAACAGCGCGATCCAGCGGGCCTTGCCGGCATCGGGCACGAGCCAGATCAGCGCCGCCCCCAGCGGAAGCGTCGCGATCATGAGGCTTAGCAGCGGAAAGCCGGCTTCCACCATCACCAGACTATCCGCCACCTGGGTTCTCCTCTCTTGTTGATGTCATCGCGTGGTTCATGATGAATGATCGAATTGGGCGCTTAAGCCCTCCAGGGAGGTATCCACCAGCTCCAGCCACGGTTCCAGATAAAAACCGGCGCCCAGCAACACCACGATGACCGCGCCGGCAATGAAAAGCTCGATGGGGGTGGCCGCTTGCACCACCAGCGGCCGCGCGTCCGGGTCACGCGGCGCGAGAAAGGCGCGCTGGAAGGCCCACAGCAGAAAACCGGCGGCCACCACGTTGCCCAGGGCCGCGGCGATGGTCAACAAGGCCCCGAAGCGTTCAATGGCGGCCTCCATTACCAGGTGCGCGGCATCGAAGCCCGGGGTACCCGGCATGCCGATAATGGACAGGCCGGCGACCAGGAAGGCGATGCCGATGACCGGAATGTGATCGAACAACCCCCCGAGTTGGGCCAGATGGCCGGTGCCGGTGCGGCGATACACCAGGCCGGTCATGAACAGCAGGCCGGCGGTGGCCAGGCCGAAGTTGACCGAGAGCAGCACACTGCCCTGAAAGGCGATGTGGGTGAGGCTGAACAAGCCGATGACCAGGATATTGGTGTGGCTGACTACGGCGAAGGCCAGCAGCCGGCGCATATTGACTTGCATCATCGCCAGGAGCGCCGCGTAAAAAATGCCCGCCACGGCAAAGGCCACCACGTAGTTGTGCCAGTACATGACCGCGTCCGGCAGGAGCGGAAAGACGAAACGCAATAAGCCATAGACACCGACCTTGAGTCCCAGCAGGAACACCGGTGCCACCGCCACGTTGCCGTGCTCGGCCGCGAGCGGCAGCCAGCCGTGGAAAGGAAAGAGCGGAATGCGGATGGCGAGCCCGTAAAACAAAAGAATAAACACCGCCGATTGTATGGGCGCGGCGACCGGTACCCCGCTCAGCGCCAGCAGGTCGAAGCTCCAGGCGCCGCCCGTGGCATCGGCGTAGTTCCAACCCAACGTAAGTGCACCCATCATCAGTAGCAGCAGACCCGTACCCATGAACTGCACGAAGCGCGTGATCATCAAGTCCTTCGCCGGAGAGGTTGCCCAGCGCCAGAGCAGATAGCCCACCAGGCCGAGTTGGGCCGCCGACAAGAACACAAACCACAGCAGATTCATGGTGGTAAACATGCCCATCAACGTGGCCTGCACCGCGAACACCACGGCTAAAAAACGCCAATAGGGGTGGAGACCGCGTACCGGACCGTAGATGGTAATGATGAGCGTCAGCAGGGCGGTCAACAGAATGAACAGGACGCTGACGCCGTCGACCGCCGCGTGATAGGAAAGCAGCGGCGGGAAGCTTAAGCGTTCGGCGAACTGGAAAGCCGACTGGTGGACATCGAAGCGGTGGTAAAGGTCGATGGCCAGCAGCAATTCGACCGCGGCCGCGAGCGCGGCGGCCGGTCGCACTATGCGGCGATGACGCAGGGTCAGCATGAGACCCATGGCGGCGAGCGGCACCAGCTGCAGCGTCGTGACGATGGGGTAGGCCGATTGTGTTGTCCAGGAAAGTGTGTTCATGCCGTCATGGTTAAATAATCACGACAAAGGTGACCAGAATCAGCAGCCAGAGGTAGCGCGGCTGGCTCAGCAGTTGCTCGATGATTAACAGATACCCGCCGATGCGATGCATGGTTTTGAGCAGGCCGCCGCCACCGCCGTGCAATACCAGGTGCTCCTCGAACCAATGCAGTATCGAACCGAGCCATTCCATCAGCCCGCCGAGTACGCCCTGGCCGCGACCGACGCTGCCTTCCGGTGTGCGGACAACGCCGCGTTGGCGCGCCTCCCACTCCGCCAGCGAGGAAACGGCGTCGATCTGGGTGGGGAGTCCCACCAGCCGGTTCACGACTTGTTCGTCAAAGCTCTGGACTTCGCGTGCCAATGCCTGGGTCGGCCGCACCAGCAGCCAGTCGGCGAGGTGATCCAGCCAGAAGCGTCGCAGCCCGGCCGTGTACAGGGCTCGCCGGCGCTGCAGCCATGGGGGCACCGGCCGCGCCGGGCGGCTGACCAGGTGCATTAAGGCCGGCGCGCTCAGGAATTGGTAGGCGCGCCACAGGGCATGGGCGGCCAGATGCCAGGCGGCGAGCTCAAACCACCCCAGGCCGCATTCCAGAAAGATCAGCCCCGTTTGGGCGGTGGTGGAGAACATCAGCGCCGTCTTGGCGTCGCTCTGGACGAGTCCGCCGATGAAGCCGTACAAAGCGGTGAGCAGGCCGAGTGCCGCCAGCAGCGCCATGAGTGCCGGCGCCTGTTCGAACAGCGGTTGCAGGCGGAGGACCAGGTAGAGGCCGGCATGCACCATCAACGAACCGTAGAAGATGGCGCTGGAGGGTGTCGGGCCTTCCAAGGCGCGGCTGATCCAGGGCGCGAACGGCACCTGGGCCGATTTGGCCAAGGCCGCCAGCAGAAAGCCCCCGGTAACCATGCCGGCGCTGAGACTGGAAAGGCCCTCGGTGCCCTCGAGCAGCGTCGGCCACTCGACGCTCTGGAACCAATGAAACGCGAGAAAGATGCCCAGGATAAAACCGGCATCGCCGATGCGGTTGGTGACAAAGGCGCGGGTGGCGTTCCTGGCGGCCGTCGGGCGTTCGAAGGCGTAGGCGATGAGAAGATACGAGCTGACCCCGGCCAGTTCCCAACCGGCGAAGGTCAGTACCGCGTTGCCGGCCGTGACAAGCAGCAGCATGGCGCCCGTGAACAGACTGAGCAGCAGGAAAAAACGCTGGTAGCCCGGCTCGCGGTGCATGTAGTTCACGGAAAAGCGCAGGGTCAGGAAGGCGACAAAGGCGACCAGGGTACTCATGGCCAGGCCCAGGCCGTCCAGGGTAAAGCTGAGCGCCACACGGTAGTCGCCGCTTGTGAGCCATTCACCCAGACGGATCTGACCGGGCGCGCCCTTGAACAACGCGAGCGCATCGAGCGAGAGGACGAGGAACAGGGAGAGTGCCGCCGCGCCTTGGCTCACGCGCGCGGTGTGACGCTCGCCTGCCTCGCCCCGGTTATGACCCGTGACGTAACCGACACCGATCCACGCGGCAGCCAGCATTGGCAGCGCCGGGATCAGCCAGACCAGCCGCTCAGGCATCGGCCGCCTCCCGGGCTTCGATCAATGCGGGCGCAAGCGGATCGTGATGGCCGGCATACCAGTCAAGCGAGCGCGTGACTTTCGGCAGCGGCGTGAGTTTGCCTTCCCAAGGTATAAAACCCTCGCCCGGTTTAAACAGTGTAATGTCACCGCTGTCCGGGTCCTTGGCGCCGAGCAGCACCCAACCATTGCCGATCAGCTCCTGTAACACCGGCTGACGTTCGTATATCCGGCCAAGCACGTCGGTGCGCGCCTCCACAACAATGAGCAGCCGCATGGCCTCGTGGATCTCGATCATCTGCTTCGGCAAGCCGGTGCGCAGGTCGGAGCTCGTGCCGTCCATGACGCCGAACAACCCCGTGACATTGTGTGTAATCTTGGAGCCGCAGCCGTAGCGCTCGTTGTTCACGGTCGAGAAGTAGTACTCCAGATTGATGCCCGCGCCCACCGGCCCGGCGGCGAGCAGAATGGCCTCCAGCACCTCACCCTCCGGGTCCTGGCTCGGGTCATAGGAAATCAGGAACACCCGCCGGTCGAAGAAAGCACCCTGGCTCATGGCGCGGCGCCCGATCAAGGCCGCGGCATTGGTGGCATGGCCCAGCTCCGGTCGTGCCTGGCTGAAATCCAATGCGCGTCCGATCACGTGTCTCAGCGCCCGTGCCGGGGTTGGCGTTGCCGGCGCCGAGGCGAAACGGCGACAACGTTCGTGGGCGGAACCGCGGCTGGCCTGATCGAGTCCGGCTTCAAGCCTTCGCCAGGCGTCCCGAAACCGCTCCGGCATCGCACCCATGTCGTACCAGCCGATGGCCTCGTCGCAGGTGTTGTGCTCCGCGCCCAGGAACCAGGTGTCCTCCGGAATGGGCATGCCGCGTTGCGCCAATTGCGCGCGCACTTCCGGCCGGTTGGCCATGGCGGCGAACACCCGGGCATTGGGTCCGCCATGACGGCCGCTGCAGGCGCCGCAGTCATAGGCCGCCAGGTGCGGATTGTTCTCGCTGCCGGAACCGTGGCCCATCATCACCACCAGGGGCGCGAAACCGGACGTCAAACCGATCGTACGCAGAAAACCCTGTACGCGATCCGCCTGCTCGCTGTCGGTAAACCCCAGGCGCGGCTGCTCAGGCGTCGCCGGCGTCTCCTCCTTGGCGTTGATGGCGACCTGAGTCGCGACGTCACGGTCGTTGCGCCGGCGCAGCCGGTCCGACCACTGCCCAAACCGGAAGGGCGCCAGTATCTTGGCGGCCAGCACCAACAGCGCGGCAGGGGCCGCCACGGCGATCAGCGCGGCGGAACTGATCAGGTTGCGGCGAATCTCCTGGTGCAGCAGATCCTTGATCCTGATGCGGCCGCCGCGGCGTTGATCGTGCTCGGTCTTGCGCGCTTCGCTGCCGGGCCGAGGCACCTCGTGCACGTCGTGGGCCGGTGTTACCACGCTCGGGCAAAGCGCGGTGGTTTTGGTGTCGTCCAGTCCGCGCCAGTTGATGGCAACGCCAAAGAACCCGGCCGCGCCCAGGGTTTCGATATGGGGATTGCCTTCCTCCAAATGGCGCCGTATGCCTTCCTCGCGATCGTCCATGCAGAAGACAAGCTGGGCTTCGGGGCGCTCGTCGCGGGTCACCCAACGGCCGCGACCGTGGTTGTTGGCCAGGGCATTGAACAGCTGCTCCCGGTAATGACGCTCATAGGCCTGCAGCCAGAGATAGCCGCGCCGGTCCGGTGTGAGGACGTCCAAGCAGGACAAAACCTGATCGAGCTGTGCCTTGCTTAAGCTGCGGAGTTCGGCCCCGCACAGCCCGAGATGCTGGGCCAGCCGGAACAACGGCCAGGCGCTGCGGTGGACACTATGACCGACCGCAAAGTCCGACGCCGGGCTGTGTCGCCAGGTCCAGGTCATGTCGGCCAGGCGCTGCCATTCGCGGTAGGCGTCGTCGCTTTCGGCATAATCAACGACCAGACGCTGCGCCAGACTCATCAGGTATTCCGGTAGGCGGGCGTTATACAGGACATGGCGCACGAAGAATTCCGAACGGCGGCGGCGGAAATACCAGCGCAGCACATCGAGGCGTGCCTCCAGCCGCCAGTGCTGCCGGCACAGGCGCTGGGCGAAGATGCGCTCCAACACCAGACGCACGGCGAGGTAATCCATCATGTCGACGCGGGCCGGCGCAAGCCCCTCGTAGCCCGGGCGGTGATGTCGCCACAACATCATGCCGGACCAGCCGGGCAGCTCTAAGGCCAGGCGTTCGAGATAGGCCGTCCAGCGCTCGCGCGGCAGGCCGAAACGGTTCAGCTCCGCCATCACCGCATCCACGGGGTCCCGCGGCAAGATTGCGAGCTCGTCTTTCCAGTCCGCCAGATCATCGAATAGCCACGTGGGGTCTTCCACCGCACTGCGGCGCCAGCTTACATAAAATCCCTCTTCGCGATCGGCGCTGTGCCAGGCCGCGAGGCCCTGATCCAGGTAGCCGGCGAGGTAACGGATAATCAAGGGCCGGATCTCATCGAGCAGGTCATCGCCCGTCAGCGCCAGCAGCAGGCCGCGCAGGGTAATCTCCGGCCCCACGCTTTCGAGTAGCTCATCGAGCTCGCCGGCCGCTTCCTTCCTGACCAACAGGTGCACCATCGGCTGTTCGAGATTACCCTCTTCCTCGCCGGTCGAGAGATCAGCCAGCATCTTTTCGGCCTGCTCCGGCGCGAGGTCCAGCAACTCCTCGGGATGCAGAATATAGTGCTCCAACCCCAGGTCTTCCAGACAGGCCTGCCACAGGTCGGCGATCGCGACGGCCTCGCTGTCGACACCCAGACGATGCGCGGCTTGCAGCAGACGTTTGCGGCTTTCCTCCGCCACATCCGGCTGAAAGGCCTGCAGCGCATTCAGTTCCTCGATCTGCCAGTTGAGCTGGCCGCCGGTCACCGGGCTTAAGGCATGCCGCATGGCGGCAAGGTAGACGTCGCGGCGGCATAGCGGTTGCGACGGGGTTTCATCAATGACTTCATCGGCGCGCAGCTCCGCATCTTCGCTTAAGACCGCGTCCAGATCCTCGCGGGTGATTCTTCCGTCGCGGTAGAACGCGCGGAACTGCGCTTCGGGCAAATAGCCGTCGGCGCCTGTCAGCCCGTGGGCCTTTTCCAGCGCCTCGGCGAAAGGCAGGTGCTCGAAGCCGTGCAGGGTATTGTGATGCACGAAGTCCTTGATCGGCGCCTGCCCGGGGAGGACGTGCTGCAGATGCGCCACGGTCTGGCGCAGCGCTTCACGCATGTTGAGCGGTTCGGTGTGTTGCGTTGATAGCGCCATGGTGCCGACCTGTGAACGATTAACCTGGGAACGTCGCGGCGAACTGGGCGATGGAGGCCGCCATCAAGTGCAGGGCCGGCGACGGGAACACGCCCAGCAACACAATACCCGCGGCCAATGTGCCGGCCGCTATCATTTCCGTCGTCCGCAAGTCCTGCACGGTGCGCATTTCCACCCGCACGGGCCCGGTGAACAAGCGCCCGACGGTCCGCACCGCGTAAGCGGCGCTGATGAGCATGCCGACACTCAGCGTCACCACCAGCCAACCCCAGCGCTCGAAGCCGCCGATGAGGGCGTGCAACTCGGCGACGAAGCCGGCGGTACCGGGCATGCCCACGGCGGCGATCAGGGCCAGGGTGGTGAAGAAGGCGAAGCGTGGCGTGACCCGAACCAGGGAGCTGTAATGCCCCACCTCGCGCGTGTGGGTGCGCTCATAGAGCAGGCCGATGAGCAGGAACAAGGCGCCGGCCACCAGACCATGGGCCACCATCTGCATGACCGCACCGGTGAGCCCGGAGACATTGAGCGCGGCGATACCCAACAGCACCACGCCCATATGGCTGATGGAGGAATAGGCGATCATGGCCTTGAGGTCACTCTGGCGCCAGGCCAGCAGCCCGCCGTAGATGAGACTGACCAGCGCCAGCCCGACCAGGACGCCTTGCAGGGCGACCACTGCCGCGGGCAGCATGTCGGCGGCCCGGATCAGCCCATAGGACCCCATCTTCAGCAGGATGCCGGAGAGCAGAATGCTGATAGGGCTGGGGGCCTCCACGTGGGCCAGTGGCAGCCAGCCGTGGATGGGGAAGATCGGCATCTTGACCCCGAAACCGATGAGAAAGCCCAGAAAGATGAGCACTTGCGTGTGCTCGGGCAGCGCCCGGGCGCCGGCCGCCATGTCGGCCATGGCGAAGGAATGGCCGGGAATGGTATCGGAGGTCGCCAGCAGGCTGATCAGCATGAACACCGATCCGCCCAGGGTGTAGAGCACGAAATTGAGCGAGGCCGTGTGGCGCCGCGCGCCGCCCCAACGGTCGATGAGAAAGAACAGCGGGATCAGCGTCAGTTCCCAGAAGATATAGAATAAGGCCCAGTCCTGGGCCATGAACACACCCAGGAGGGCGGCCTCGAGCAGCAGCAGCAGCAAGTAATAGGCCTTGACGCGCTCGCGAATACTGCCGGAGGCCAACAGCGCCACAAAGCTCAGCAAGGTGGCCAACAAGACCATGGGAAAGGAAAAACCGTCTATACCGAGCGCGTAATAAGTGCCCATGCGCGGGCTCCAACGAACCAATTCGCTGAACTGCAATCCAGGATCACTGGTATTGAAGGCGGCGATCAGGACCCCCCACGCAAACAGCAGGGTGGCGCCGCCCGCGAGCAGGGCGATGCCCCGGATCAGCCGCGGGCGCGCCCCCGGCAAGAACGCGACGATGGCCGCGCCGAATGTCGGCAATAGCAACAGCAGCGTGAGAAAAGGCATCTCAATCAGTTAGTACTGCGGAGGGAGGGGGCGCCGCCGGACAACGCGCGTCATCGCGTTGTTGGTCTTTTCTTAATGGCGCCCTGCCAAATCAAGGC
>CAMYII010000068.1 GCA_947258385.1 Acidiferrobacterales bacterium | reverse complement strand
GCGGGGAGTCGCTCCCGCCTTCCTGGCTCCCGCGACATTAGTGCGGTCGCTTCGGGCTCCTGCCCTCTCGCGACATTACTACTTCCCTGTAGGGCATCCGTGCACGTCATTCACCGAACCTACATCAGCCAGATCGAGCGCGGCGAGGTCAACGTCAGCGTGGACAATCTCGAAAAACTCGCCAACGCCTTCGAGCTTCCCGTCTCCGAGCTCCTAACATCCCCCAGCCCGGCGGATCTCAACGTCCATTTCAAGGATCTGGGCATCAAAGAGCCGCGGGCGTACTATGGGCCGGTAGCGCTAGGCGTGATGCACTAGCCCGCTAACCCACGAGGACCGGCCGACACGACCGGTCCTCGATCGGCCTACCACCGCGACAGTGTATTAAAATCCCCTGAAAGTCCTTGTTTACGGGGAGGAAGCAAGTAAACTTTCATACCGATCCGGATCATAATCCGTAATTTAGCCCATCTACATGTAGTTAGGCATTTTCAAGAACCCACCATGGCAAACTGTTGCAACGACAAGGGATGCGAGATTGAGGCGCTTCGCAGTCGCCAGAGTTCGACTCTAAAGATTGTGCTTGGTATTAACGCCGTTATGTTTTTCGTTGAACTGACGGCAGGTATATTGTCCGGCTCTCTGTCACTGCTGGCCGACTCGCTGGACATGCTCGGCGACGCCTTGGTTTACGGTTTCAGCATTTACGTTATTGCCCGTGGCGCGCGAATGCAAGCGCTTGCAGCCCTGCTTAAGGGTGGCATCATGGCGGCGTTTGGCTTGTTTGTTCTTGGGCATGCGATTTATAAAATTCTCTTCCCCGAAGTTCCGGTGTTCGAGGCCATCGGTGCTGTTGGAGCAATTGCCCTTGCGGCCAACGGTGTTTGTCTGTTCCTGTTGTGGCGCCATCGGTCAGATGACATTAATATGCAATCTGTCTGGCTGTGTTCGCGCAACGACATCATCGCGAACGTATCGGTCTTGTTTGCCGCCTTGGGAGTGTGGGTCACCGGCTCGGGCTGGCCTGATATCGCGATTGGCTTGGGGATCGCGGCCTTGTTTCTTCGGTCCTCGCTATTAGTTTTGCGCGGGGCAATGGTGGAGCTTGGCGTTACCAGTGCCTGACCCTTCTGTAACCCGGAATTAGAAGTGTCAGAGTCGCCGCTGTCATACTTAATTCCGGAGCAATCTAAGCGCATATCCGGAAAATTAGTGCGAGAGAGCAATATTTTCTAATACTAGAAATCGTTTGCCTATAACCCGGTCTTTTGGTGTCTGTCGGTGTCTGTATACGGCCCCTCATGTTGCCTCCTTGAGCCTGACGCTGGAAAATGTACCGTAGAGCGCCGGCAGCACGAACAGCGTGAGCAAGGTGGACGAGAACAAGCCACCCACCACCACCGTCGCCAGCGGGCGCTGCACCTCGGCGCCGACGCCGGTGGCCAGCAGCATGGGGATGAGCCCCAAGGCGGCGATGCTTGCCGTCATCAGTACCGGGCGCAGGCGCGAAAGCGCGCCCTCGTACACCGCCTGTTCCAAGGGCTGTCCATCGACGACGCGCTGATTGATGGCATTGACCATCACCACGCCGTTTAGGACCGCTACACCGAACAGCGCGATAAAGCCGATAGAGCCTGGCACCGAGAGATACTGGCCGGAGAAGAACAGGCTCGAGATCCCCCCAATCAAGGCAAGCGGTACGTTGACCATAATAAGTAACGCCTGCCCGATTGAGTGGAAAGCAAAGTACAGCAGCAGAAAGATTAAGGTGAGCGACAATGGCACAACAACCATCAATCTCGCCTGAGCGCGCTGCTGGTTTTCGAACTGGCCACCGAACACCACGGTGTAACCTGCCGGTAAGTCGATTTCCTTATTAATACGCTCACGCAGTTCCCCCACCAGACCACCCATGTCGCGGCCTTCGACATTGGCCTGAATCACGACCCGCCGTTGCACGTCGTCGCGGCGGATCTGCGGCGGGCCGGACTCGATCTCGACTTGTGCCGCATCGCCCAGGCGCACCCACGCACCGCCCGGCGCCTGCAGGATCAAATCACGGATGGCTCCAATACTGTTGCGGTAGCGCTGGGCGAGACGGACATAGATGTCGTAGCGCTCGTTACCACGGATGACCTGTCCGGCCGCACGGCCACCGATGGCGTTGGACACCAGGTCCATCACCTGATCCACCGGGATGCCGTAGCGCGCGAGCTGGTCCCGGTCGGGCCGCACCACGAGCTGCGCCTCGCCGGCAATTTGTTCCATCTCCACGCCTCGGGTCCCCTCCACCTGGCGCACCAGGGCCTCGATTTGCTTACCGGTTTTGGCGAGCACGTCAAGATCCGAACCGAACAGCTTGATCGCCAGTTGCGCCTTGACGCCGGAGAGCAACTCATCGACACGCGTGGCGATAGGCTGGGAGAAGGAAAACAGCAGTCCCGGATGGACCGACATCCGCTCCTCCATCAACGCCTGCAGAGTTCGGCGGTTTGGGGCCGAGGTCCATTCCGATACCGGCTTCAGTCCGACAAATATCTCTATGTTGTAGACCGGTTCCGGATCGCCGCCGATCTCCGCCCGCCCGACGCGGCTCGAGGCATATAGCACTTCGGAAAATTCCATGAGCTTTTCTTCCAGCTTTTTGGCTACAGTCAAGGAAGTGTCCAGGCTGGTAGACGGTGCCAGGGTCACGCGTATATTCAACGTGCCTTCTTCCAACTCCGGCACGAACTCCGTGCCCAGGAAAGGAGCCAGCGCTAATGAGAACGCCAGTAATCCGATGGCGCTGCCCGCGACCCACTGGCGCCGTTGCAAGGCCCGGGGAAGTACGCGCCGGTACCCATTTTCCATCCAGCGCATCACCGGACTTTGTTTTTCACGGACACCACGGTGGAACAGGTAGGTCGCGAGCGCCGGCACCACGATAAGCGCGACGCCGAGCGAGGCCAGCATGGCGAGCACGATGCTGACGGCCATGGGCTGGAAGAGTTTCCCTTCTACGCCCTCCAGGGTGAACAGCGGCGCGAACACGATGATGATGATCAGGACGGCGAAGAACACCGGCCGGCCCACTTCGCGCGCCGCCTCCTGGATGCGCAGAGCGATACCGCCGCGGTCGCGTCCGGCATCGAGCGGGTGCTCGTCGCCGGGGGCGACCTCCGTCCGGCGGTGCAGCCGATGTTCCTCGTCCGGCGTGCTCAGATGGCGAAAGATGTGCTCCATCATCACCACCGAGCCGTCCACCATCATGCCGATGGCGATGGCCAAGCCGCCTAGTGACATCAAGTTGGCCGAAATGCCCCAATAGGCCATGACCAAGAGTGCAAGCCCGATTGAGATGGGGATCGAGAGCAATACAAGCAGGGTCGCACGCAGGTTCATCAGGAACAGCATCAATACGATTACGATCAGCACGAAGGCCTCCAGCAGCGCCTTGGTGACGGTGGCGACGGCCTTGCTTACCAGGTCCGCCTGATCGTAAAACGGTTCGAGGGCGACACCCTCGGGCAGGGCCGCCTGAACCGCGGGCAGGCGTTCTTTAACGCCGTCTATGGTGGCCTTGGTGTTGGCCCCCATGCGCTTTAATACGATACCGGCGACCACTTCCCCCAGCGATTGAGGCCGGCCGTTTTGATCGCGAGTCGTCATGGTCACCGCACCCTGACGGATCTGGGGACCGAAGGTCACCGTCGCGACATCTCTTACGCGCACAACGACACCGTCTTCGTCCTTGAGCGGAATGTTGCCGATATCCCGCAGGCCGTCCGCATCCGGCCGTACCCAGCCGACGCCGCGGATCACCAACTGTTCAGCGCCGCGGTCCAGATACCAACCGCCGGCGTTGCGGTTGTTGGCTTCGATCGCCTCGGCCACATTGCCCGGGCTCAAGCGGTAGGCAAGCAGACGTTTCGGATCCAGTTGTACCTGGTACTGGCGCACCTGACCGCCGAAGGAGAGTACATCCGTCACGCCGCCCACCGGCATTAACAATAGTTTCACGACCCAGTCGTTGAGACTGCGCAAACTGATCGCATCGTATTTTTCCGGATCATCGGTGCGCAGGGTGTATTGATAGACCTGTCCGAGACCGGAGGTATTGGGCCCCATCTCAGGCGTGCCGATGCCCTCGGGAATCTGCTCGCGCGCCGCCTGCAAACGCTCGAACACCAGTTGGCGCGCGAAGTAGATGTCGGTGCCTTCCTTGAACACCACGGTGATGACCGACAACCCGGTCTTGGAGATGGAACGCACCTCTTCCACGTCCGGCAGGGCGTACATCACCGCCTCGATGGGATAGGTGATGAGCTGCTCCACTTCCTCGGCCGCCAGGCCCCGGGCCTCGGTGTTGATGGTGACCTGGATGTTGGTGACGTCGGGAAAGGCGTCCAGGTTTAGCCTGGGTAGTATGAGAACGGCGCCGATCACCGACGCAGCCAGCGCCAGGACGACGAGCAGGCGGTTGCCGACAGCCAGATCGATGATTCTGTTCAGCATGGCCGCCCCCTAGTGCTGGTGTACCTCGAAGCCGCCCTTGGCCAGCTCCGATTGAATAAAGAAGGCGCCTTTGGTCACCACACGGGTGCCGGGTTTCAGGCCTTCGATCACCACTTGACGGCCAACGTTGCGCACGATCTTTACCTCACGCGGTTTGAAATGGCCGGGCGCTTCCTCGACAAACACCACCCAGTCGCCGTCCGGGCTGCGCAGCACCGCCTCCTCGGGCAGGGCCAGCACCGTTTCGCCGCGACCGATGCCGATCTCGGCCTCGGCGAACATGCCGGGTTTGAGCAAACGCTTTGGATTTTGGATCAACGCCCGTGCCTTTACGGTGCGCGTCGCGTCATCCATACCGGCGCCGATGGACAGAATTTTCCCGTTGAACCGCTGATCCGGGTAAGCCTTAACCGTAAAGATTACTGCTTGGCCCGGCTGCACTTTACCCAGCTGCGCTTCGGTCAGCGCGATTTCCGCCCAGACGGTACCGAGGCCGGCGATGACGTACATCTTCTGCCCGGGTTCCACCGTGTCGCCGGTGTTGAGCCGGTGTTTGATGACGGTGCCGCTGATCGGGCTGTGTATATGTTGGAAAGGATAGGCCTTGCGGGTCCGTGCCAGCTTATCAATTTCCCGATTCGTCAGACCCAGGATGCGCAGGCGCTGTCTGGCATCGGCCAGTAGGGTCTTGGCTTCCGCCGCCGCACCGCCGCGATTTGCGCGTTCCAGAATTAACAGATACTCGTTTTGTACGCTCAGGAACTCGGGGCTGTAGACACTGGCCAATAACTGGTTTTTCTTTACTAGTTGATTCGCGAAGACGGCGACCTCTTCCGCCCAACCGCTGCTGCGCGCCGTAATGACGACGCGATCCTGTTCATTAAAGCCGATTTCGGCCGTGGCGGCTAAGGTCTCGGTCACGGGACGCAATGTCAGCGCTTCGACCGTTATGCCTTGCGCCTTGATGGCCTCCGCGGTGAGCTCAACGGTCGAGGATTCCTCGTGCGCGCCTTGTTCATGACCGTGTTCTTCGTCAGCAGCCGAACCGGAGACCGGTGTCAACAGAACAAGGCTAATAGCAAGTAAACTGGTGATCGACAACCGGATCCGGTGTGCTTTTACGTTTTGCGGAATTCTTAAAAGACTCATGGCGCGATCTCCCAAAGGTCCTCGCCTACTGTTTGCAGATCCGTCACCGCTGCGCGGTAGCGCGTAAGGGCCTCAAGATAACTGCGGTGGGTTTCAAGAAAAGTGGTGTAGACATCCAACAGGTTGAGCGCGTCGATGCGCCGGACACGGTAGTCGTGCTGCGCCGCTTTGCGCTGGTCTTCGACATCCGGCAGGATGGCCGCGCGGTAGCGCTTCACCTGCGCCGCGAAGGCTTCGGCTTCATCGAAACGCTGATCGAGGCGGGCGAACACCTGCAGGCGCAACGCGTGCCCACGGTCCCGCACGGCGCCGGCCTCGGCCACGGCCTCGCGTTCCCGGCCGCGCTGGCGGTCGCTGCCGGGCAATGGAAACTTGAACCCGATATGTCCGGCCCAGGCGTAATCAGTGTTGGCCCCGTCGAACAAGCGCTGGCGGCCAACGCCTAAGGTGAGCTCTGGCGCGCGGCCATGCCGTACCGCGGCATAGACCTTGTCCGCTTGGCCCCGTCGAACAAGCGCTGGCGGCCAACGCCTAAGGTGAGCTCTGGCGCGCGGCCATGCCGTACCGCGGCATAGACCTTGTCCGCCTGTTCGGCCCGTCGCTTGAGCAGGACGAACGTTGGTCCGTGCTTCTCTATCTGTGAAAGCCAGAGCTTGCGGTCCTGCGGCAACGGTTGGACGTCGAGCTCCCCCCGGAGAGACAAGGCGGCGCCCTCGAGCCCGAGCACAACGGCCAGCCGGCGCTGCGCCTCCCAGGCCGCGACCTCCACCTCGCGCAGTTCGGTTTGCAGGCGCTGGTGGGCGATGCGGGTGCGCAGCAGATCGACGTAGGAGCCCGTGCCGCTCTTGAATCGCACCCGGCTCAGCTCCACGGCCTCGGTCATGAAACCAGTAACCTGCCGCACGAGCTCGACCGTTTGATCGGCAAGCAGGGTCCGGTCGAAGGCCTTTTGCGTCTGCGCGGTCACACGCAGGCGCACTCGTTCCAGCTCGGCATCCGCCGCGTTAATACCCAGGTCCGCCGCCTGCTTGCGCGCCCGGCGCACGCCGAACCATTCGACGCTCTGCTCGACGCCGTAGACCTGGTTGCCGAATCGGCTCGGTCCGCCGCCATCGGCCTCCTCAAACTCCCAGAACGCCGTCGGCGACTCGAACCCGTCGGCCTGCAACCGGCGGGCACGTGACGCCTTCACCCGTTGCTTGGCGGCAAGCAACTCCGGGTTGTTTGCCAATGCGTGCGTGACGGCCTGCTCGCGGGTAAACACCATCACGGACCGCTCGCCAGCGGTTACGGGGTCGGCTGCAATGGCATGTGCCGGCGCCAGGCAGCCGAGCAGCAACGCCGACCCTATCATGATTGAACGCATAAACTTTCGTCCTTCTGAATGACACCGTGCCGCACGCGTTGATTCTGCCGCGCGGCGTTACGTTCAGGCTGTTGAACGCCAACCGGTTACAACAAAAAGGAAGGACTTAGCTTTTGGGGGGTCGGCTGGGAGGCGCGTTGACGCGGGAGTGATACGAAACGATCGGGAGGACCGTAACGCAAGAGTCGGTGGCAGCGACCATGGCAGACGGGATCAGCAGAAGTCCCAGATAGTGCGCCGTGCCGTGGCAACAGTGGTCGCAGGGACCGTCATCGGAGAAGTCATTGGGCAGATCGTCGCTGAGCGACGGCAAGTTAGTATCGTGTCCGAAAAAGGCCTCGGCATGGGCATCGGCAGCCCACGCCACACCGGCGAACAGGATGGACAGGGCAAGCAATTGTGCAATGAACCGTCGCATAGGCGTCAATACTACGTTAGAAGCGAGGCTGCCTTCAAGGAACACTTCGTAATGAGCTAACACTCACCTCAATCTTTCTATAGCAGACTTGACGCAAGGGCACAAATCTGTCGCTGCTGTCCTTTAGCAAGAGCGACGCTAACTCAAACGTAACGTTCTGAATTATAAGCGGTGATCGGGGTCAGACCTTGGTGCGCTAGGGAAAGCCTAGTCGAAGGGGATATGGAATAACAGGGAGTTATGACGTTGAAACTTTGAATTGATTTCCCGTGGGTATGAATCCCAT
>CAMYII010000067.1 GCA_947258385.1 Acidiferrobacterales bacterium | reverse complement strand
GGCCGAACAGGCGGACAAGGTCTATGCCGCGGTACGGCATGGCCGCGCGCCAGAGCTCACCTTAGGCGTTGGCCGCCAGCGCTTGTTCGACGGGGCCAATGCTGATTACGCCTGGGCCGGACAGATCGGGTTCAAGTTTCCATTGCCCGGCAGCGACCGCCAGCGCGGCCGGGAACGCGAGGCCCTGGCTGAGGCCAGCGCCGTACAGAACCGTGGGCGCGCGCTGCGCCTGCAAGTGCTTGCCCGGCTCAATCAGCGTTTCGATGAAGCCGAGGCCTTCGCGGCGCAGGTGAAACGCTACCGCGCGGCCATCCTGCCGGATGTCGAAGACCAGCGCAAAGCGGCGCAGCACGACTACCGCGTTCGGCGCATCGACGCGCTCAACCTGTTGGATGTCTACACCACGTTTCTTGAAACCCACCGCAGTTATCTTGAGGCCCTTACGCGCTACCGCGCAGCGGTGACGGATCTGCAGACAGTAGGCGAGGACCTATGGGAGGTGGAACTGTGAATTGGCTCAAACCGACTTTTGGCGACAGTGTCGCGGTGATTCGAACGACTTTAACTTTTTTATTATTAGTATTAATCAGCCTGAGCTGCCCGTCCGCATTCGTCACGGCGGAAGACAAGCATGCCGACGAAGACGGGCACAAAGAAGAACATAAAGAGGAAGTGAGTTTAAGCCTTGGCGCTCTGCGAAAGCAAGGCGTGATGACGGGTAAAGTCCTGCGTCGCGGGTTGGCCGAAACCCTGCGGGCCCCAGCTGAGATCGGTTTCAACGAATCCCGGCGCGTGGTCATCACCGCACGCAGCGGCGGCTGGACGGAAAAGGTCACCGTTTTCGCCAACCAGCGTGTCGGCAAGAACCGACTGCTGGCGGAAATTTACAGCCCCGAATTTCTGAGCGCGCAGCAGGCGTATCTGCTGACTTATGCGCGCGCGCAAAGGGCGGCGCCAGAAGATATCACTCGGGACAATAAGGCGCTGCTCGCCGATGCCGAGCAGCGCCTGCGCATCCTGGGATTAACAAAAAAAGAAATCCGCCAGCTGGCCACGAAACAGGAACCCTTTCCCTATCTGCACGTGCACAGTCCGATTACCGGTACTGTCGTCGAACACAAGCTGAACACCGGCGATACGGTGCAACCCGGCCAAGCGCTCTACGTTATCGCCGATCTCCGCACGGTGTGGGCCAATATCGCGTTAACCGAATCGAAGCTCGCGAAGGTCAGCCCGGAGCAACCCGTCACGCTGACCGTCAAGGCATATCCCGACCTGCGCTTTGAGGGCAGTATTTTGTCCCTTGGTGCCGGCATGGACGAGGCCACGCGCACCGTGAAGGCACGTGCCCTGGTTAAGAACACCGGCAACCGCCTAAAACCCGGCATGTTTGCCGATGCGGAGATCGGCGTGGCGGAGGGAGACAGCGTACTGGTCGTGCCGGCGGAGGCGGTCATCCGGTTCGAGGGGCGCGAGACGGTGTTCAAGGTGGAGGGCGACGCGCTGCACCCGCAGCCCGTCGAGACCGGCGCCACGCGCGGCGGCTTCACCGAGATCCGCGCGGGACTGGCCGAAGGAGAACAGATCGCCGTTAAAGGCGCTTTTGTGCTCAAGTCGCTGGCGCTGAAATCGCAGATCGGCGACCACGACTAGGAGACGCCCAAGATGTTAAATAGACTCGTTGAAGCGTCCCTGCGCTACAAATTCCTGGTGATTATTATTTTCGCCGTGGTCGCTTCTCTCGGCTGGCGCGCCGTCACCACGGTGCCCATTGACGCCTTTCCGGACGTAACGCCGGTACAGGTCAATATCTATACCGAAGCCCCCGGCCTTGCCGCCGAGGATGTGGAGCAATTGCTCACCTTCCCGGTCGAGTCGGGCATGGCGGGCCTGCCCGGTGTACAACAAATTCGTTCCGTGAGCCTGTTCGGCCTGTCTTATGTCGCCGTGTATTTTGAAGACGACATGGATATCTATTTCGCCCGCCGTCTGGTGATGGAACGCTTGCAGGAAGTCGGCGACCGCATTCCCGAAGGCTATGGCACGCCGGAGATGGGCCCCAACACGTCCGGTCTCGGCCAGGTGTTCTGGTACACGGTGGAACGGGCCGATGAAAAATTGCAGGACACTATCAGCAACATGGACCTGCGCACCCTGCAGGACTGGACCGTACGCCTGATCATGCGCACCGCGCCAGGTGTCGATGACGTGATGTCCTGGGGCGGTCAGGAACGCCAGTTCCAGGTGGTGATCGATCCTTTGGGGCTCATCGAATACGGGCTGAGTTTCCGGGAGGTGATGGAAGTCGTCGAAAGCAACAACCGTCAGGTGGGCGGCCAGTACATCAATCTCGGCCCGGAACAATACCTGGTGCGCGGACTGGGGCTGGTCCGGGATGAAACCGACATCGGCCGCATCGTGGTCAAGGTCGAGGATGGTACCCCGGTCTACCTGGGCGACGTTGCCAGCATCGAACAGGCGCCGGCTTTGCGCTTCGGTGCGGTGACCCGCGACGGCGAGGAAGTGGTGCTGGGTATGGCGCTGGCGCGTATCGGTGAAAACGCCAAGAACGTTGTCGATGCCGTCAAGGAGAAAGTCGAGATTATCCAGTCGGCACTGCCCGATAATGTCGTGCTGCGTCCAGTCTACGAACGCACCGACTTGGTGGAAAAAGCGGTGACTACCGCGGTGAAGGCGCTGGTGGAGGGCTCCATTCTGGTGGCCATTGTGCTGTTCCTGTTCCTCGGCGAGTTGCGCTCGGCGCTGGTGGTGATCGCCGCCCTGCCCATGGCCATGCTCATCGCCTTCATTTTCATGGGCGAGGCGGGGCTGTCGGCCAACCTGATGTCATTGGCGGGTCTGGCTATCGGCATCGGCATGATGGTGGACGGCGCGGTGGTGATGACCGAAAACGCTTTCCGCATCATGGCCGAGTGGCGCGAAAAAGGAGAAAAGGTCGACCGCACCGCGGCGGTATTGACCGCGGCGCGCGAAGTGGCCAACCCCATCGCGTTTGCGATCCTGATTATCATCGTCGTGTTCCTGCCGCTGTTCAGTCTGCAAGGGCTGGAAGGCAAGCTGTTCAAGCCCATGGCCTTCAATATCAGCTTTGCAATGGCCGGTTCGCTGCTGTTGACGCTGACCATTATCCCGGTGCTGGCGGCGATCATCCTCAGGCCCAAGGAGGAGCGCGATACCCTGCTGGTCCGATGGATCAAGCGCGGCTACCTGCCGCTCCTTGCCTGGTCGCTGGCCAACAAGAAAGCGGTGGTCATCGGTGCCACGATACTACTGGTCGCAAGCCTGGCCCTGTTTCCATTCCTGGGGAAGGAGTTCATGCCGCAGCTGCAGGAAGGCTCCATCATGTGGCGGGTGACCTCCATTCCGTCGACCTCGCTGGAACAGTCCATCGAAATTTCCAAGAAAATCGAGAACGCCCTGACCGAATACCCCGAGGTTAATACCACCATCGCCATGATCGGCCGCGCGGAGAAGGGCGAGACGGCGGACGTGAATTACATGGAGATCTACACCGAGCTCAAGCCACAGGACGAATGGGAATCCGATCGCTCCATCGGCGAGCTCGCCGACGCCATGCGCGAGAAACTCGAAGAAACGGTGCCGACCGCGGTGATCGCTTTCACCCAGCCGATCCAAATGCGGGTGGAGGAGCTCATCTCCGGCGTGCGGGCGACCCTCGCTGCCAAGCTCTACGGGCCGGAACTCGGCGAGCTCGACCGGCTGAGCCAGGAGATCAAGGAAGTGATCGCAAAAGTCCGGGGGGTGGCGGACTTGTCGCTGGAGGCCAATCTCGGCAAACCCCAGGTGCGCATTCAGGTGGACCGCGCGCAACTGGCGCGATACGGCATGAACGCCGATGAGGTGCTGACGGTGGTGCGTACCGGCATAGGCAACGAGCCGGTCAGCACCCTGATCGATGGCGTCAAGCGCTTCGATATCACCACGCGCCTGAGCGATGCCGCCAAAGTTTCGGTCGAGGCCATTCGCGAGATTCCGTTGCGCAGCGAGAGCGGCGCCATTGTGCCGCTGTCCACGGTCGCGCGGGTGTCGGTGGCCGAAGGATACTCGTTCGTCCGGCGCGAGCAATTACAGCGTTACGCGGTGATCCAGATGGACGTGCGCGGCCGCGACGTGGATGGTTTTGTCCAGGAAGCGAATGCGCTGATCAAGGAACAGGTGAAGCTCCCGCCCGGCTACTGGATCGAGTGGGGCGGGGCGTTCGAGAACCAGCAGCGCGCGCTCAAGCGGCTGTCCGTAATCGTCCCACTGACAATATTTTTTATTTTCGTGCTGCTCTACACCGCCTTCAATTCGGTCAAGTACGCCACGCTCATCATCGCCAACGTGCCCTTCGCCACGATCGGTGGCGGGGTGTCCTTGTTCATCAGCGGGCAGTACCTGTCTGTGCCCTCCGCCATCGGCTTCATCGCCGTGTTCGGTGTCGCCATGCTGAACGGCATCGTGCTGGTCAGCTTCATCAATGAGTTGCGTGAAAAGGGACTCACTGTCGCTGAGGCGGTACGCCGAGGCGCGGAGCTCCGGCTGCGGCCGGTCATGATGACAGCCAGTGTGGCCATTCTTGGCCTTCTTCCCATGCTGTTGTCCGCCGGTGTCGGTGCAGAGACCCAACGGCCGCTGGCGACGGTGGTGGTCGGCGGCCTCATCACTTCCACGCTGCTCACCCTGGTGCTGCTACCGGTCATCTACGAGTGGATGGAAACCCGAAAGGAGGAAACACCATGAAAGAAATAAAAGCCTTTATTCACCGCAACCGGATTGCGGATGTCCTGCGCGCCCTGGAGAAGGCGGGCTTCCGCAATCTGTCGATCATTGACGTCAAGGGTATGCTCAAGGCGCTCGACGCCCAGGAGCAGGAATACTCCATCGATCTCGGCGAGAAGGTGATCACCGAGGTCAAGCTGGAGCTGGTGTGCGAGGACGAGCAACGCACCGCGGAGGCGGTGCGGATCATTCAGGAAAATGCGCGGACCGGGCAGTCCGAAGCGGGCTGGATCTACATCAGCGATATCCAGGCCGCCTTGCCCATCGGTAAGAGCTGAACGGTCCCGGAGTCGTTTGGCAATGAAAGTTCACTCCGGCGGAGGTGAGTCGTGAAGCAGACTGCTGTGGTATACGGAATCGTCGCGCTATCCCTGACCGGATGCGCCGCCATGGCAATAGACCTGGTGCGGAATAATTCCGTGGAGGTCGAAGAGATCTCTTCCAGTCGTGCCACGATAACGTTTGTCAGCGTCACTCAGGAAGGAGGCGAGGTCGTCATACGCGGTGAATTGAGACGTAGAGCAGTCGGCCGAGGTCCTATTCGAGGACATATCGATGTCGAGCTTATTGATCTTGCAGGCGCCACTCTGAAACATGCAAGTACCGGTTATCGTAGACCTAGCGTCAAGTCGCGGTATGCGAGGTTTCACTATAAGCTCGGAACACTACCGCCATCAGGAAGCACGATTCGAGTGATACATCATGACGCAAGCTCACATGGACCTCTATGAGAGGCGTATTCATTCGTTAATCACTAACACGTGAAAAACCGCGTTAGAGAGCAACTATTTCTAATATTAGAAAATATTGCTCTCTGGTACCAATTTTTTATCGGTGCGATTCCCGGGGAGCAGCAAACAACCCTTAACTACGCTTTGGTTCTTTTTGCTTGGTCCGGTTATCCAGATCTTCAATAATCGGGCACCCTGCTTCGGCGCCGCGGCATAGGTTGATCAGCAGTGACAATTCCTTACGCAACGCATCGAGCTCTTCCATGTGATTTTCCACCTCTTTCAGTTTTCGGTGTGTCAATTCACGTACCTCGTCGCGCGCGTGTTGCGGATCCTCCCGCATTTCCAACAGTCGGGCGATCTCGTCCAGCGAGAAATTCATCGACTTGGCCCGCTGTATGAACCGCAACCGCGACAGGTCGCGCTCATCATAGACGCGTACACCGGACGCTAAGCGGTTAACTGGTTGCAGCAGCTTTATCTTTTCGTAGTACCGCAAGGTATCGGCGCTGAGGCCGGTGAGACGGGTCACGTCACCGATGCGATATTGGACTTCCTCGTGGTCCTTCTTATTGTTCCTCGACTTCGAGGTACGGTTAGTACTTGATGATGAAGAAATACTCATTGAGCATATACAACCCTGTCAGTATTAATGTTACGCCGGCAACCCATTCTAAAACTTTTTGGTGGCGCGACAGCATACGCAGTGATTCCAGCCAGCCCATACTCCATGCGCCTATTATAATCGGTATACTGCGCCCCGCCGCGAATGCAAGCAGCAGTGCAAAACCGAAAGGTACCGAGCCAATGGCGGTACTGGCGGTCAGGGTCACCAGCAGCGCCGGCGTGCAGAAAGGGCAAACGGCTACTGAAAACGGGATTCCAAGCAGAAAAGCACCCCAAACGCCCGTGACCTTCTTCGCCCGCATGGAGATCCAGGGCAGGCGCAGCTTCAGCCAGCCTGGCCACAGTAAGCCTAGCAGGATCAGCAGCGGTCCCAGGAACAGCCCCCACTCCCGGCCCATCACATTTTTCACCCAATCCCCGCCCAGCGCCGTGGCGACGCCGAGCGTCACATGGGTCGCGATCATCCCCATGACGAAGGCCCCGCCCAGCAGAATTGCCCGGCGCTCCTCGTGGGCCTTGGTGACATAGGCCAGCACCACCGGAATGGAGGCGAAGGACACCGGGTTGAAGCTGAACACGAAGCCCGCCAGGAAGCCCAGACCGATCCCCGCCAGGCTCGTTTGTTGCAGCGTCGCTTTGAGCGCGTCTGCGCTCACGTCGAGTACGGGGCTCAGCAGGTAAAGCGCGGCGCCGAACAGCAGCACTGTAGTGAGATACGGGCTGCCCCTGGCAGCGCGGTTCAGTAACTCGCGGCCGTCCGCATGTACGCCTTTGAAAGACGTAACTGCCATCGGCGCTGTGAACAGCGTGGCAAACAACACCCCGGCCAGCGCCGCGAAACCGACCGCGTCCACCGTCACCGCCAGGCCGACGACGACCACGAACAGCGGGATTGTACAGGCCGGCAGGGTAAGGCCAAGTTGTACGGCGAATGGCAGCGACCGGCCGCCGGGCAGCAGCCGGGAAAACTCCAGGTGCGGTACCGGAATATAGGTGAAGCGGGACACGATATAGACGGTGGCCATCGCCGACAGTATGACGCTAGGCAGATAGGGCCCCCAGGAAAGCGGCGGTGTGGCCAGCACGGCGGCCATGAGCAATGCACCTGATAACACGCTGCGCGTCAGCCACACCGCCAGCAGGCTCTGGCAGCATCCGGCGCGCGGCGCCTTATGGGCGCGCGCCGAAAACAACGTGTGTGTGGCTATGGTGCAGGGCTCGAAGAAGGCGAGCAACCCCAGTAGCGCTGCGCTTGCGAGAAATACCGTAGTCATGCGGGCCTCGCCCCGCCTTCCACAGCGAGGCGCCGATCGAGCTCGGTGCGCAGCTCGCGGACCGAAGGCAGACCGGTAAATGTGAGTTCCCCGTCAATAGCGATGGCGGGTGTGGACAGCACGCCGAGGTTAATAGCATAGTCCAACTCTTCAAGCACGTTGATCTCCCGCCATTCGATTCGACCGCCGCCAATTTCCTCGGCAAGCTTGCGCAGCACCTCTTTGGCCTGACCGCACTTGCTGCAGCCGGGAGAGGAAAATACTTCTACTTTAATGCTCATGCTGTTGCTCCATATAACAGTCAAAAGTTGAATCGAACACCGGCGCGAATAGCCGGCATAATACTCAAGACGAAAGTCGTGCATGGACTCATGCCTGTCCGTTTTGCGCTGAATCGTCATCATGACTCCAGCCAGATGCGCAGCGGCAAGGCAAGGTAGGCGGCAAAGAAACCGATACCCCAGATGGCCATCGAGGCCCAGTAAATGCGCCGGTTCCAAACGTGGGCCTTTTCGCACAGCGCACCCAGCTCAGGATCGCTGGGACAAAGACGGCCGGGCCGGTAGAGTAGCCAGCCGGACACGCCCAACATGGCGCCAGAGAAGGTGAACACCCAGATCTTGTGCTGGCTCAACGTGATCAGAAACGAAAAGGCGCTGGTCAGCGCCGCCACTGTCGCCCCAAGCCCCAGCGTGACCAGGATGATAGGCAGCGCGCAGCAAATCAGTGTGCCGGTCGAGGCGAAAAGGGTCAGCCAGGTGACGCCGCTGCTTTTCACTTGTGCACGTTCTACACTCATAGCGGGTGTTTCGTCATGCTGCGGTACGTGAAACCCGCATCCTTGAACAGCTGTACCATCTGCGGTTCGGTGAGCTCCACACCGTCGCGCACGTTCACCGTGACCAGACCCTTGTCCAGATCGACGTCGATCTTCTCGACACCCTCGATTTTCTTCAGCTTCTTTTCGATGCCGTAGGCGCAGTAGGGACAGGCCAGCCCGTCCACCCGCATGACGTACTGCGTCCCAGCAGCAAGAGCTGCCAGACTCCAGAGCAGCAGCAGCGGTGCAATTAAATAGCGTTTCATCACATCACCTTTTTCGTTTGATCCAGGTATTTTAGAAAAATCACAGATGCCATTCGAGGACGAGCTTGGCGCGGTAGTCGCTCTCCTCCTGATTACCGTTCAGATCGCTGGCAATCGGAATCTGCACGCCGGCCTTAACCGCGAAGTTGCGCTTGGTCCAGAAGACGCCCGGCGACAGGAACCACTCCGTACCGCCGATATTGGGCAGTTCCACACCGTTCAGTTCGGCACGCTTGCCGTACTCGCCGTTCAGCTCCAGCAGCCACACCGTATCCGGCTCGAGATAGCCGGTAAGCCTGGGCCGAATACCACCCACCAGATCAAAAAGAATCTTGTCGCCGCGCTTGAGGCCTGCATCGTTTTCGCCGTTGCGGCGATAGCGCAGGCTGGCCCAGCGATACCACTTGCGGCCCTCATAGCCGTAGGCCAGACCCAGAATGGTGTCGGTGGTACCGGTCCCGAGGGCAGGCGTGGAGTTCTCATCGCCGGTGTCGGTCTTGACCTTCAGCAACACGGCGGCGCTTTCCTGGGCACCGAGGGTGTCATGACGCCAAAAGCGGTACTTGGTGAACAGGCGCACATCACCCGTACCGCGGGTACTTTCCGGGCCCTCTTCCTTTCGCACGTGAGGCAGCTCGATACCCGCGGCCCAATCCCCGGTGATGCCGTACACCAGCTCGAGCCCCAGTTCCGTCTCCCGCTCGTCGCCTTTCTTTTCCAGGTGGACTTCGGGTGCGACCTCGACGCCGCCCTTGTACAGCACGTGCGGACCGAGGCCGAAGATCGGGTCATGTGCCCAAGCGGAGCTGCTGACAACCAGCGCCAGCAAGACCACACTCGAGGCTGAACACCTCGCCCTCGTCGCGTTACGTCTAGCCATATAAGACAAACCCCAAACCACGGCCTTAATGAATATGACAACCCGGAGTCAGCTCCAGGTTCCGGCCGTTACGAAAAAACTGACCTTGGTAGGTAGCGTACAACTTGGAGTTGACTCCAGGTCAAGCCCTGATTTCGCAATTTTTCACCGTGCTCCACATCTGTCTTTATGATCGACGTGTCGAATGGCTACGGCTGCCTCGACTTCCCCAATATCGACGATGTGGTGAGGGATCCAGAGGATCTGGCTGGAGTGATTGCCGCTGTGAACATCCTGGAAAACTCGTTCGTGCATCCGCACTGGCTAGCGGTTGATCCGCGGCTTAACGCCCTGTTGATTTCCGGGGAGCATACCGGCAACGTGGATACCAGTACACGCTTACTGAAGCAAGTAGAGCCGGTTTCGATTTTTAATACCGGACTAGAGAATTCGCCTTCAGCAGATTGCGAAATCGGAATCGACCAGATCACGGGGCTGCCGACCGGTGCACCGGATGATCTGGAGCCGCATGCACACGGCTTGCAGATTGATCCGCAAACCGGCGATGTCTATGTGTCCGACGAAGGTGAACATTGCTTCTATGAGGCGGTGATCATCCGCAGGCCATAGCGAAGGAGTGCCAGGCCGGGTATGGTGCCCCGCCTGGCACTTCCTTTCTCAAGATCAACTCTTCAATAAAGAAAAAGGCCCAGCACCGTATTTTTCGGCCAATTTATGCTTCGATTTTGCACTTTTGGCCAAAATATGCTTCCAAAATGCGGCCAGAATATGGGTAAAACGACAGCTCGAGGAATCGATTCCCGAAGTCTCTCAGACCCTCCGGTCCCTGATCGAGAAAACTCAGCGGTGAGCTCAGCAGGGCCTGTAATCTAAGTTGACGGCTGACCCACGTCGGCTAGACTGAGATATGTTCCCGTCGGCTCTCTCCCACCCACTCGACGGGAATACCGTGTGGATTTTCCATCAACCCCAAGTTCTCCCCCCTGACCTTGGGGTTTTTTCTTGTCACGTTCTTCGAAGCTCCCGGAATGCATCCAGCATCGCGGGAATATCCTTAAAGAATTATTCGACCGCCAAACCAAAAAGTAATCGCGATCTTGAAAATCGCAATCCAATATGGATCGATCGTATTGGGCTGCGGCGATTCCCAAAATTCGGAAAATCCACCGATCAGCCATAATGTAATGCCCGGGCATATACCTCGACTTACCGCTTGTTTGCATACCCATTGGCTCCGCCGTGAAATTGGTAGTATCTAATCAATAAACACATTCTTAGGTTGCGATTATCAAATATGTTCGCGGGTCATATAGCGTAATACATGCTTATCGCGTCCCCTTGGGGGCGCCATTTTATTACAAAACATACAGTTATATGCAGGTTCGCATTGGTCCTTACAATAATAAATATATAAATATTTCATTTGCCGACAGAGCCCCGAGGAATCCTTGCCGACGTTTCACCGATCTCGAGTTTTGCGTGTGCCTGGTCTTTGCCCTTTGCGCGCGCTTTTTGCGTGTATCGATCGACTCAACAATACGGCAATCGTCTGGAGACGCCTGACAGAGGTTAAGCGGGAGCTCCAGCTTGTTTCTCGAAGTCGTGATTTCTATTAGGCGCGTCTGCGCATCGTTGAACTTCGCGGTGGTGAGTGCACGCATGCTTTGGCGGGCACGCTCGGTCAGCCGTTACCTCGTCCGCGGCCAATAGAAAACTTGACTCTGTACCTAAGTCCGGAGTTACAGTTGTTCTATGGATTTCTCGAGGACTGTGCGGTGAGCAAAGCTGATCTGACTATTGGACACCTGGCCCGTGCGGCGGGCGTGAACGTCGAAACGGTGCGCTACTACCAGCGCGTGGGACTGGTCAAGGAACCTCGCAAACCCATTGAGGGCTTCCGGCACTATCCGGCCGACACCGTAGACCGGATTAAGTTCATCAAGCGCGCCCAACAACTGGGCTTCCGCCTGCCGGAGATTGCCGAATTGCTGGAGCTGGGCGACGGGCGCTGCAAGGACGTGCGCAGCCGAGCCGAGGAGAAACGCGCCCAGGTCGAGGCGCAGATCCGGGATCTCAAGGCGCTGCGCGCCACGCTCGACAGCTTGATCCGCGCCTGCCGGTCCGGCCGGGACACCACACATTGCCCCCTCGTGCAGACGCTGGCAAGCGAGCAACCACTGCCCGGCCGGACACGGCGCCGAAAGTAGCCCTCATATCCACCCCTTAGAAAGGCCTTGACTCCGTACCTGGGTACGGCGTGTAGGCTTTTGATATGAACTCAATACCGGGAGACCGAATCATGGCAGAGTACACCGCAACCAAGAACCGCTCGCTGATTGCCGCGACCGTGGCCGCGGTGGGAGCGTCCATCTGCTGCGTTGGCCCGTTCGTGTTGCTGATGCTCGGTGTGGGCGGCGCCTGGATCGGCAACCTGACGGCGCTCGAACCCTACCGGCCGATTTTCATCGGCTCGGTTCTGGTGTTCCTGGGTCTCGCATTCCGCACGCTCTACTTGGTTCCCGAAGTGTGTGAGCCGGGCAAACCCTGCGCCAACCCCGTCACGCGCAGAAACCAACGCATTATCTTTTGGATCGTCACGGTAATCCTGGCCGCACTCATCGCCTTTCCCTGGTACGGGCCGGCACTGCTTGGCTAATTATTACAGAGGAGAACATTTCATGTTTCGCAACGTGATATTTGCACTGATGCTGATGCTCAGCTCGCTCGCCGCCGGTGTGCTGTTGTTCACGCCCGCCGTACAGGCAGCAGAGCAAACCCAACATAAGACCGTGACCCTGGATGTGAAAAACATGACCTGCGCCATGTGTCCCATCACCGTGCGCAAGGCCCTGGAAGGGGTATCCGGCGTCATCCAGACCGAGGCGAAGTACGAAGGCGACGGCGTGGGCTGGGCGAAAGTGACGTTCGATCCCGGCAAGACAGACGTCGCGGCGCTGACCAAGGCGACGACCAACGCCGGCTATCCATCGACACTGAAGCGTCAGTAGCGACTGGCTGTAACACACCAATGACAGAAGAGGTGACCGTCATGAAGGCCAACGACGCTGCTGACATCAATGCACCTGCCGCCGCTCACGTGCCACCCAATCTCGACGAAGTAACTAAAGATATTGTCAGTGCGTTTCCGCGGCTGAGTCGCGCAGATCAAGAGCTTGCACTGAGACTCTACCGCCTGCTGGCCGAAGGGAAAGCGGTTGATACGGTTCGTCTCGCGCAAGCGGTTGACGTGCCTATTGCCGAGGCCAGACAAACCCTGAATCAATGGCCCGGGGTTTATTACGACGAGAACGACCGCGTCATTGGCTTCTGGGGGCTGACCGTAAAGGAAACGCGCCACCGTTTCGAGGTCAATGGTAAGACATTATATACGTGGTGCGCCTGGGACACGTTGTTCATCCCGGAACTGCTCAACGCCACGGCGCACGTGACTTCCACCTGCGCTGCCACCAATGAGACGATCCGGTTGACGGTCTCGCCCACGGCGGCCGAAGCCCGCAAGCCGAGCGATGTGGTAGTGTCGTTCTTGATACCGGATCCAACCAAATTCCAAGAAAACCTCACCGCAAGCTTCTGTCATTTCGTTTTCTTCTTTCGTTCCCGTGAGGCTGGGGAAGCATGGGTGTCCGAGCACAAAGGTACCTTCCTGCTTTCCCTCCAAGAGGCCTTCACGGTCGGGCGCAAGATGAACGCGGTGCAGTACAAAGACGTTCTCGTAAAACCGGGAAAGCATCCATGAACACACTGAACTTACGCATCACCGGTATGACCTGCGACCACTGTGCGCGTACGGCCGAAAAAGCGTTGAACGCACTTCCGGGCGTTAAGGCCAGTATATCCTATGAAGACGCTACCGCCCGTGTCGAAACGACAGGCGAAGTCAATACTGGCGAATTAGTCAAGGCCATACAGACGGAAGGCTATGGCGCGAGCCTGCTGAAGGAGGACAGCACGGTGAACACCAGCGGCAACGGCGCCGACTTGCACGTTGCGATCATCGGCTCCGGCTCGGGCGCCTTCGCCGCCGCCATCAAGGCCGCCGAGGAGGGCGCGCAGGTCACTCTGGTCGAAGCCGGCACCCTCGGCGGCACCTGTGTGAACGTCGGCTGCGTACCGTCCAAGATCATGATTCGAGCGGCCCATATTGCCCATCTGCAGGCCGGCCATGCCTTTACCGGGATCGCAAAGAATCAGCCTGCGATTGATCGTCCCGCACTGGTCGCGCAGCAACAGGGGCGGGTGGAGGAACTGCGCCAGGCAAAATACGAAAGCATTCTGGAGAGCAACCCCAGCATCAATTTGCTCAGGGGCCGAGCCCGCTTTCAGGACGCGCATACGCTAATCGTGGAACGGCCAGACGGCAGCGAAAAGATCGTTCACGCCGATCGCATTCTGATCGCGACCGGGGCGCGTCCGGTGATCCCGGACATCCCCGGGCTTAAGGACACGCCCTATTGGACTTCAACCGAGGCGCTGATTGCCGAGCACCTTCCCGGGCATCTCATCGTGCTCGGCGGTTCCGTGGTCGCGGTCGAGCTCGCGCAGGCCTTCCGGCGGTTAGGATCGCAAGTCACGATGCTGGCGCGCAGTACCCTGCTATCGAATGAGGATCCGGCGATCGGTGAAGAATTGAAAGCCGTGTTCGAAAGCGAAGGGATCTGCGTGTTGACCCACACGCTGCCCGGCGCTGTTTCCCATGACGGCAAGGAATTCGTGTTAAAGACCAAGGGTGGCGACCTCCGCGGCGACGCACTCCTCGTGGCCACCGGGCGCACACCCAACACGGCTACGATGTCCCTGGACAAGGCGGGCGTGAAAACCGACAAACGCGGCGCCATTGTCATCGACGATCACATGCGTACGAACATCGAGCACATCTACGCCGCCGGTGATTGCACCAATCAACCGCAGTTTGTCTATGTCGCGGCCGCCGCCGGTACCCGCGCCGCTATCAACATGACCGGTGGCGACGCCGCATTGGATCTAGCGGCCATGCCGGCCGTGATCTTCACCGATCCGCAGGTTGCGACCGTGGGACTCACCGAAGCACAGACCAAGGCGCAAGGCATCAACGCGGATAGCCGGATACTCACCCTCGAGAACGTCCCGCGGGCCCTGGCCAATTTCGACACCCGCGGTTTCATTAAACTGGTGGCGGAAAAGGAAACCGGCCGCTTGCTGGGCGTCCAGGTGCTCGCGGCCGAAGGTGGCGAAATGATTCAGACGGCTGCGTTGGCCATTCGAAACCGCATGACCATCGGGGATCTGACTGACCAACTGTTCCCCTATCTCACGATCGTGGAAGGGTTGAAGCTTGCCGCCCAGACGTTCAGCAAGGACGTCAAGCAACTGTCCTGCTGCGCGGGTTAAACGAAGCCGCATATGGTGCTGCCGCCTGAGCAGGCATATTCTTCCCAAGCTTGTTAGCGCTAAGGACGGGTACAAAAACCATATCGGCACCACAAGGAGGGTAGGTCATATGAAACATGATCTCGATCTGGTTGTGGTGGGTACCGGCGCCGGCGCCTCGGCGGCGGCCTATCAGTGCAAAGCGGCCGGGTGGACGGTGGCGATGATCGACTCGTTGCCGTTCGGCGGCACCTGCGAGCTTCGCGGTTGCGATCCCAAGAAGGTGCTCATCGGTGCAGCGGAGCTGATCGACTGGTCGCGGCGCATGGCGAACAACGGAGTAACAGGACAACTGCGCATCGATTGGCCGGCACTCATGAAGTTCAAGAGATCCTTCACCGAGCCGGTGCCGGCCTACCACGAAAACAGCATGAAGGACACGAGCATTCTGCCGTTTCATGGACGTGCCCGGTTTACCGGACCCGACACCTTAGCCGTCGGCGACGACACGCTAGCAGCACAGCATATCTTACTCGCCAATGGCGCCCGACCGGCGACGCTGAACATTCCCGGCGAGGATCATCTGACCTACAGCGACCAATTTTTGGAGCTGGAACAGCTGCCCAAGCGAATCCTGTTTGTCGGCGGCGGCTACATATCGTTTGAATTCGCGTTCCTCGCCGCCGCGGCGGGCGCCGACGTGCAAATCTTGCATCGCGGCGATCGTCCTTTGCGTGGATTCGATCCGGACTTGGTGGATATTTTGTCCGAGAAGGCGAAGGCACTCGGCATCGCCTTGCACCTGAAAACTGCAATTGCAGGCATTGACCAAGGTCCCAACGGTCTAACAGTTCGCACGTCACGCGACGGGAAAAAGCAGCGCTTCATTGCCGATATTGTCGTGCACGGCGCTGGCCGGGTACCCGATCTCGATGATATGGATTTAGCGCGCGGCAAGGTTGAACGGGAACAAGGCGGCATCAAAGTCAATGCGTACTTACAGAGTGTGAGCAACCCGAATGTTTACGCCGCCGGCGACGCCGCCGCAACTGCCGGGCGTCCCTTAACACCGGTCGCCGCGATGGAGTCACGGGTGGTGGCGACCAATCTGCTAAACGGCAATCAACTCACACCGGACTACACCGCCATTCCCACAGTGGTGTTTACCACGCCGCCCTTGGCCAGCGTCGGGCTGAGTGAAAGTGAGGCTGGCAAGCGGAATCTGATATTTTCTACCCATTTTGAAAAGACCGCCAGCTGGTACTCGTCGCGGCGCGTCGGCGAACAGTATTCTGGTTCCAAAGTTCTGGTCGAAACGGATACCGACCAGATCCTCGGCGCGCACCTGCTCGGTCCCCATGCAGACGAGCTGATCAACCAATTTGCCATGGCGATGCGACACAAGCTGTCTCGCGATGACCTAAAGAAGATGATCAATGCCTATCCTACGTATGGATCGGATATCGGCTATATGCTCTGACGTGTTTTGGGCAGCTGAATGACGTGCCGCCGTGGACAATCTGCCGTGGCAGACGGGCAATGGTACAGGGCGCAATCAAAAGCTATTAGGAGACAATCATGAAAGAACTTGTCAAGCAGTTTTCCAGCTTAATCGGGGCGGGTGTTGCCGCCGCCTGTTGTCTAGGCATCTCGGCCGTGCTCGCCGCCGTCGGTACCGTGGGGCTTGGCTTTCTCGTGCACGATGCGTATCTGTTTCCCATTTTCGTTGGCTTCGTTGGACTTAGTCTTTGGGTGCTCTACCGTTCAGCAAAATCGCACGACACGATGCCGCCGTTCTGGCTGGGGCTCGCCGGCGGCCTTTTTAGTGCGGCTGGGTTGTGGCTGCTGATTACGGGTGTTTATCCAATTAACTGGTCGATTTACACAGGCCTCGGCGTACTCGTCGCGGGAAGCACCTGGGATTATATCAACGGCCGGCGTGCCGCCGCTTGCGCGACGGAAGTCTGCAAGGTGCCGCAAGAAAAAGAAAAGGTGGACCCGACGCGGCGCGCCGTGAACGGGGCGGCGTTGAGCATTGCCGCCGCCGGTGTCTTCTACGGCATGTACAAATCTGTCGCAGCCTTTGCCCCAGAAGCCGAAGCCGGTGACATCGCCTGTTACGGAATCAACAGTTGCAAGGGCACGACCGCCTGCAGCACCGCTTTCAACGCCTGCACCGGCCAGAACGCGTGTAAAGGAAAGGGTTGGCTTAACGTTTCCGCAAAGGAATGCGCGGCCAAAGGCGGCGTACCCCTCAAAGGTTCCAAGGGCGATCCCGCCAGAGGATAAATTAGCACGAGTCCAGGCCACAAGCCGGCGCCTTGAATTTCCGGGTTTTCTGCGCCGTCAGCCCCTTGCAAATAACAGCTTCAAGCAGCCGGCGGCCGGGGGGTACGGCACAGCGGCCCTGTACTGACCTATGGCATACGGGTATATGCCATAGGTCAGTAGCGGAAGGCGGTCTAGGCCCCATTTGTTCCGTCACTGGAAGCATAATTTGGCCGCCGTGGCCAAAATATGGGTAAAATGATAGCAAGTTGGTGGCTTACGGACTGATCGAAATCAAGGAGAAGCAGAAGATACTGCAATATCTTACGACTAATGAGGGTTCGGCCAAATAGCAACCAAGGCAACGGTGTGCCAACGACGAAGCTTCCCGACGCAAGTTCTGGGGGGAGAAATGTCTGTTTTTAAATGGCTAGATACTACCAATTTCACGGCCGAGCCAATGGGTATGCAAACAAGCGGTAAGTCGAGGTATATGCCCGGGCATTACATTATGGCTGATCGGTGGATTTTCCGAATTTTGCGAATTGCTGCAGCCCAATACGATCGATCCATATTGGATGGCGATTTTCAAGATTGTGATTACTTTTTGGTTTGGCGGTTGAATAATTCTTAAGGGTATTCCCGCGATGCTGGATGCATTCCGGAAGTTTCGAAGAACATGACAAGAAAAAACCCCAAGGCAAAGGGGGCCTTGGGGTTCATGGAAAGTCCACTAACTGCGAGTCCCAGCCGGCACAGGGAGGGGTGCAGACTGGAACGTATATTATTCTAGCCCAGGTGAATCGGCCGTCAACTCAGACTCCCCGATTTGCAGAGCTCACCGCCCAGCCTTCTCAATCAGGGACCGGAGAGTCTGTGATACTTCGGGAATCGACTCCTCGAGCTCCACGCCAATCCCCTCGGGTGTTCGACGCACCACCCTACCGCGCACGCGAGAATAGCGCGCTTTGTTTTCGACGCCACGCGTGAACTCCACCTCCAGCGTGCTGTGTTCGCGGAAAATGGCATGCTTCAATTCGACGAACATGCCAGTTAAAGCGATGTCACGCGTTCTTGCCGGCGCCACGGGTTTGTTATGCCGGCAAAGCATCACATCAATCTCTATGGGGATACGCGGGCTGCAACGGTGTTCCATCCTGGGCATCTGCGACTCCTGCTGCAACAAAAATCCCCAAGGCAAAGGGGTGCCTTGGGGTTAAGGAAGACCCGGACTGGCACAGGGAGGAGTACCAGTGGGCTGGTGTTATTTTAGTACATAGTAGACAAGCAAAACAAGGAGGGGGCCGATGCCAGAAAAACTAATCGTTACACTGGGTTGCCTGATAGTGCTATGCGCGGGTTCGCTGTTCGCCGATCAGACCGCAATCAAGAGTTATTCCAAGGCGCGCAAGGTCTTTTGGGAGCAGCTGTATCCCGGTGGCGGCTGGACGTTGTACTGTGGCCAGCGTTTTCATGACAAGGAGGGCCTGAACGTGGAGCATGTTTATCCCGCGTGCTGGATGGCACATGACCCATCGAGTGCCATGGCTTTCCTGATATACCCAACGCGTTCTCGGCATAGCCATCCCTAAAATACCGTTCTTGCACCTGTCCTTGCCTTAATATCGCATTGTTCATCTTGGGCGGTTACTTTCATTTGGCCAACAACTGCCAGATCGGCTGCAATCGGACGACTGGCTTGTGATCCGAAAGCCGACATTTACGCCAACGAGCACGAGGGACCGAGATGCCGTTTCCTGACATTCGCTGTCTGGCGGATAGTGTGAGGCCAAGTCTGAACGGCTACAATTTATCAGAACAGTTATCTTTGGCTGTTTCGTTTGCTTATCTTTTCCTGTTGTATGCGCTTTAGATGTTTATCTAAATATCGCTCGCGCAAAGCATGTAAACTGGCGAAATTGCCGCATTTGCACTGGACCATCCACTTATCCGCCGGGTGTCGAAATTCGTTCCCGCATCGGCACCGGATAATGAGCAGGTTAACTTTTGCCGTCCATAGCGCGTTTTTGATTCTTAACTTTGGATCGTGCCATTGCTCACGGCTGCGCCTTAAGTGGTGGCTCACTTTCGACGTGGCCGGTTGTCTTTTTCTTTTTGTATCCGCTCGTACACTTCCTCCCGATGTACCGCGACTTCCTTCGGCGCAACAATCCCGATTTTGACTTGATTGCCACGCACTTCGATGGGTAACACTTCGATATCGTCACCGATACAAATCCGCTCGCCTATCCGTCGGGTCAAAATCAGCATAAACACCCCCTGTGATGCGTCCCAGACCTGTTTTTCTACTGTCAGTGATAGAAAATAGACTATCAGACGATAAAAGGCAAGAAATCAAGCAACAGTAAGTCAAATTGCGGTACACTGGCCGTTAATCTCTCGGCCCATGACAACGCAACAGCGCAAACAGTTAGGGGCTCGTATACGTCAGTTGAGAAGATCGCACGGAATGACGCAGGACGAGGTAGGCGAAAAAGTGGATGTGACAGGCAAGTATATCAGCCACATTGAACGCGGGCAGGCCAACTTCAGCCTGGACGTGCTTTTTGGCGTGGCCGCCGCCCTGGGCGTGGAACCCTACGAGCTGTTTTTGTCACCCAAGGTCCGGCAGGCCGACGTGTTGCGGAAAGCGATTGGTCCCTTATTGCGAGCCGCCGATCCTGAGAGCCTGCAGATGGTCCTGGCGCTACTGGAACGGCGCTGATGACGATACAATCCCGGCCCGCTTTACTAGCGTAAGGTCCGCCGATACCCACAAATGGGAACCCGCTGATGGCTGCTTGTAGCGGATTTTTGACCGAAAGCGGGTAAGACTGCGGGTCCAATACGGAGATGGGTATAAAATATCCCTAACTATCAATTAGTTATGATAAATATATTGCTGAGGGAAGTGGGGTCTGAGTAATACGCCAGGTCCGTCAGCAGGTTCATCCAGGCCAGCAGGGGATAGATGTACCAGTGGACGTGATAGAAGGCGTCCCGCCTGTCGCTGGTCCTGGCATTGGTGCCCGACGGTGCGGCCAATGCGCCCAGGGTGACGCCGCCCAGCAGCGGCGAGCAGAACGGTGTGCGCACCACCTCCGCCACCCGGGCCGGCTCCCAGAACCCCGCCCCGAAGCCGATCCGGACGAACAGCGGCGGCGGCGCGGGACAGGTGCAGATCAAGGGCACGCTGTCGCCGGAATCCTCCATCCCCATGTCCACCTTGAGTGGCCCGATGCTGATCGGGAACACGCACTTCCAGCACACGTCGGTGAAGGGGTTGGGGAAGCGCCCATAGCAGGGCTGCTCGGCCGAGGCCTGTGGGGTGGGCAGCCAGGTCAGTGCCAAGGCCAGGCACGCCAGGACGATGAATTCACGGAACGATGGGCGCTTCATGGCGCCCATCGTTGGCTGGTCGGAGCCGAAGATGAAGGGAAAACGTTATTTCATGCACAAGAAGGTTTTCGCTATGCTTTGGCGGTGGGGACTGTATGCCTCAAACCGGCCAGTTGCCGTCGTTCAATGTGATAGACCGCAAGACCCGCTTACGGATCAAGAGCGGTCGTTCACTCTGCGCTCCTCATACCGCCGGTTTTGACCCCAAGCCGAAGTTGAGGTCGCTGGACGCCCACGGGACATGAACCCGGACGGAAGCCATTATGCCAAGGTTTTGATCGAGCCAGGCGACCAGGTGTACTCTGAGACAATACCATTACATGCGCGAGGGGAGCCGATGAAATCCGTGCGAACGCTCGTCCTTCTTCTGGTAGCCCTTTTCGTGGCTGGGTGCGCCCACGACGAGCAGGCATACGCCGAAAGCTATCGCGCCGAAGCGACCACGGCGAAGAAAGACTGTTCACCGCACCAGTGGTCCCACGGACTCAGGGCATACACGATGCTCGTTGTCGATGCCAAGCTTGCGGACCGAGACTTCATGTCATTCTCCGGCCTCGCAACCCTCGGGCCCGCCGAGGCGCTGGACAAGGCCGAGAAGGAGGCGCGGGCCAGGGCCGATGAGGTTATCCGTAAGCTGGACGCCTTGGACCGGAAGGCTGACACATGGAGGGCCAGCGACGGTGAGTGCTTCGGCGAGGGGGACTACGGCGAACAAATAGCCGATAAGTACCTTCGGGTGAAGGAGGTGATCGCTGAGCAGAGAAAGGAGATAGAGGAGGGGCTTGAGAAAGTCCTGACCAGATACAGGGCCGCAGAGGCGGAACGAATCCATTTTGACAGGTGGCGTGTCAAGAACCGAGAACTCCTCGTGCGTCATGTCGGCGGGATGAAGTTGGAGATCGCCAAGATCGCGATTAGTCGGCTCGGACCGGAGACGGTTCTTACCGTGGAGGCCACAAACACGACGGCTTCTAGGATTCTAAAGCCGAGGAACCAGAAGGTTTGGGGTTACCAGTTCGGTTCGAACATCGGCGGTCTCGTTCCGGTCGGAGCGTCTCTTACAGACTCGTTCGGGAACAACTACAAGCTAACAAGCATTAGCCCGCCATTCTTGGGTGACGAGGCAAAGGGCATCAAGCCCGGGCAGACCGTAACGTTCGAGGTGAGGTTTGGAGACATCCCGCTGAAGAACGCCAAATCGATGCGACTGGTCATCGAGCCGGCCACTTTCGGGCAGCAGGCTCGAACCATGTTTGAGATTCCCTCCGAGGCTTTCTATAGACCGGTTGCGAAGCGGTAGCACAGCTCAATGACCGCCTCGGGCAAACTAAGTACGCAAAAGCCAGCATGCCGGACTCGGCGGGACAGGTGGGTCTGGCTCACTCGTGGTCCTGACGTGACAGGAGTAGATCCAAGTGGCTAGCGAAAAAGATGACCTCGATGACTTTTATACTGCTCTCAAGGGCGGAACCACGGTCGCGAGCTTCCTGAAAAAGTACGAACATATCATCGAGTTCATCCACGAAGAGGGCCTGACCGAGGGCTACCGGCTAGCACGGGGCCGGGTGAAAAAGCTTTGCGATGAGGTGTCCCCAGTCGCGCGCTTTGTCAGAGAGCATGCCGCCCTCGAAGATCGGATATGGTTCGCCCTAGATGACACCACCCCCGATTGCTGCGTGAGGCACGGGGGCGGTCGGCTCCGCGAGATCGAAGTTACCGTCGCGCAAGCTAGGGAGAGGCTTAACGTGATGACCGAGTTGAACCGGACGGGGACTGCTCGAGGATATCTCGGCTTGTCGGACGACGCACCAAAGGAAGACTTTGTCAGACGGATGACTCAACCGAGAGTAGCTTACTCCGGGGAGGAAGTTGGCCACAGCATGATTCGCTCGGTGGCAATTTGTGCCCGTAAGAAGAGTAATTCTCAAGGGAACACTCTGCTTATAGAGGTACCGCTACAAACGCTCCCTGCCAATCGATGGGATGATTTTAGACCACACCTAGCCGAGAAGGTAAAGGAATTAGCGTTTCGTGAAGTGTATGTCACTGGCCGCAGTGAACGTGACATCTGTCTGAAGATAAAGTAGCCGAAATCCGTAGCTAATCTTCCGGAAACCAGCTAGCGCAACTTTCGTGTACTCCACGGATAGGTCGGTTGTTTCGGGCATCAAGGTTCGTCCCGTTGAATGTCAGGTCTTGGCTATCAACAGCCTAACCGATCGCCGCAGTTGGACGACCGGTTTGCGACCTGAAAGCCGACACTCGCGGCGACGACCATGAACGACCGGAGCGGGTTGGATTCGGACCAATCGTTCCGGTAAATTGCGGACATTCGCGCAGCATCTACGGCCGGTATTCCCCGGTCTCACCACCGATGCCATCAGACGCTCCTTCACCCGCGCCATTCGCCGTGCCGGCATCGAGGACCTGCACTTTCATGATTTGCGCCACGAAGCCACAATTAGGTTATTCGAGAAGGGGCTCAACATCATGGAAGTCGCCAGCGTCACCGGCCACAAGGATCTGCGCATGCTGCGCCGGTACACGCACCTGAAGGCGGAGGATTTGGCGAGGAAGTTGGGATGAAGTTACAAACAGCCGCGATTTCATCGAGGGTCAAAGTAGGCAAGAAATCTAAGCGAAACAGTCGATGCGCTCGACATAGCCCTTTCGACCTAGTATCGGCGTCTCGCAATGATCTTAATGGCGATTAGCGCGACAAAGTATGGAGATGGTTAATGGCTCGAAATTCCCCACCTTCCATCACTTGTGCAATAGAATCGCGAATCTTGCCGCAGGACGCGCAATAGATAGTTCTGGAAAGCCTTAGACCGTGTTTTGTATCCTGCCGTGAGCACTTTTCGTTCGATCTCCGCTGGAAGCAGAGGTCGCTTCGACGCCAAACATATCGCATATACGTGGGTGCGTAGCGCGGTTCGCTTGGATATTACCGCTACTTGCTGGGCTTTCGACAATGCGGTGTTGGCATTCTTCTGTGCATCTGTGAACGTGTCCATCGCCTCACTAAACGGACCCCGAAGATCTAAAACACCACCCTTGATGCTTGATCCAAGTGCCTTGAGACGATCCGCTACTATTTCCCGACTCTTTGAATGAGCAATCACTAAGACGACCGCACCGACGAGAACTAATTTGACCGGTGTGGGTAACTGACCTATTGCACGAATAATGGTCTGAAAGAGCCGGACGAGTCCTATGAGGGCTCCGACGCCGGCAACCATGAGCAGCGTTCCGCTGAAATGGATCGTTAATTCGAGTTGTTTGGCTCGGGCGTAATCACGCAACTGGATGATGCAGTCAAGGTGAATGCTATTACCACCCATGGCGGGGACATCTTTGTCATTGGTTACTATACCACTAGCACCAATCGCACTTGCCAACTGAATAAACGGCAAATCCTTGGGATCACGGGCATCTTTTTCATGCCCGGATATTTCTACCTTCACGTCGCAGAAATGTAAGGATTTTCGATAATCCACCCAAACTTCTTGCATGACTTCAACTTCTATATGGCGTTTTGCTGCGATACTTGGAAGATATTTCTCGACCTCACGTATGGCAACGGACGGTGCATACGGAATCAACGTCTGCGAGACGATGAGTTCCTGAATTGATGTCTTCACCCCCGCCCTTTCGCGCCTCTCGCTTAGGTAAATCAAGTCGCGCAGTATAGCGTTAGTATCCAAGACCATCCGGACTTGTATTGCATTGCCAATTATATCGCTGAGCATTCGCGTTGTGGCGATGAATTCGCGCAGCGTGGCAAGATCGGCGCTGTCTATTCCAGATTTAATGGGTTCATTCCGTACCATTGCAGGCTTTGTAAATGTAATTTGTTTTAGACATATGCAACTACCGGACTAACAAATCGCTAAACCGTGGAGGCTCTATCCGTTCACGAGCAAATCTCATTACAGCATCCGGAGGTTTTCGTAACCCACCTGCAGCGCAGGTGATAAAGTGAACCGCATCGGCTACCTGGCTCCTGGCAAGATCTTTATCTCGACAACATTCACCATAGAGTTCATCAGACTTCCCGCATCCGCAGTACTCATCTTCTCTTAACTCCAAAATCCTTTCATAAGGATAATGGACGGCCTGACGCCCTGGCCAGCGGCCGAAAACTTGTAGATGAAGGTGTCTTAATGCCCAGAGCGTATAAAGATCTAAAAGCTCCACCATTGATCCGCCAATAACCCACGTTCCATCAGTCGGTTCGAATGCACATATCGAGCCATCAGGGAAATTTGTGTGGCGAGGCCCGATCCATACTGGGCCTGCCAAGAAGTTTTCCCAGAACCCCCAACTCCGCACGATTGCTCGGCTGAAGGAAATGGCGGTAAGAAAAAGCGCTCTCTGCAGTAACCCGGGTAACAGAGAGCTCTCAGTTAGCAGCCATAGACCTTCTTCTTGACGCCAGGCTCGGGTGCCAGGATAGGCTTCATGTACTGCATTTAGTTCGTCTTCGCATTGTGCCTGAAGACCTGTGCGGACGACCGGTGCGGTTTGACCGGGCGGCCACGGTCCTCTGGCCGGCCTTTGCCCTCCGGAGGTCCTTTCCCACGATCTGGATTTGGGTCTTCTCTGTCTTGAGGCTTTGTCATAACTTTTCTCCACGCCCAACGTAAGTGGTGATACGGCAGGCTCGCTGGGCATGACGATCCCACCGCTTTTGACTCTTGGAAATATGTTCTCATCCAATTGGCGTCCGATTTTTTGTAACGCCGCTTTTACTGTTACCTCCATAAGCACTTCTCGCAGTTCAGCTTGATGTGCGTTGCTCGGTAAGTCTCTAAGCCTTGATAAGACTCCTTGTTTATGGTAGTCCTATAAAAGGACGTAATTGTCCCATAACAGTATGCTTGGCATTCCGGCGCTTGTCAAGCTATATTGGGATAATAATATCCTATGATAGGAGGAACCATATGGCCGATCTTTACAAGCACATAGGACAGGAAATCCGGAAGCTGCGCCTTGCATATCCAAAAGGCGCCCTCAGTCAGGAAGCCCTCGCGAAACGTCTCCAGATTGCCGCCAACACAATCTCACGCTGGGAAACCGGCACATATAAGCCTACCCCCGAGGACCTCGATCGGCTCGCCCGTTTCTTCGGCGTTTCCATCACCGTTTTCTTTCCAGATCTTAAACAAGGCGACGAGCGAACCGCGATGCTCACCTCCGCCACGGGCGGCCTCAGCGAGTCGGATTTTGAGGAAGTTCTCCGTTATGCGGAATTCCGGAAGGCGCGCCGAGCCCTGCAAGGCGCCAAACGATCCCGAACCAAGCGCTAGAATATTATGAGCCGGCACGCCTACTACGAGGATCTTAAAGCTCTCGCCCGCAAAAAGCGGAACGGATACGGCGTAGACACAGCAGCCTTTGGGCTTCGTGAAGTGCGGCGCATTTATAAGGCAGAGAGCATTCGAATCGACTATTGGCCATTACCCTACAAGATCAAGGCGCTCTACATGTGTGCGGATGGCGACTGTTCAGTCGCCATTCAGCGCTCGCTTCCAAACGAGCCGAAGCTATTTGCTCTAGTACATGAACTGAAGCACCATTACTGCGATCGCGCAGCACTTGGGTCGGGCGTGATCCATTGTGGTGACTATAATGCCAACGAACTGATTGAAAAGGGTGCCGAAGTCTTCGCTGCGGAATTTATTTACCCTGAGCGTGAATTTGCCGAAGACGTCCGTGCTCTGAGTATAACGACCTGGACCCCTGAGGACATTGTCCATCTGAAGCGGAACTGCAAAGCCAAAGCTAGCTATACATTTCTCCGTAAGCGCCTTGAGCGTCTGGAGTTGATAGACCGCGGCCAGTTCAACAGTGTGCAGTTTCGGAAACTCGAAGAACAGATATATGGCGTGCCGTTCTACCGGCACCGTAGTAGTTCCTGATCAGACAGCCCACAGACCCTGATTGTGACGCTCCCGTCTGTTAAACTACTGGCGGATGTATGCTGACTGCATTTGCCAGTACAATGCCTTCATAACCTTCCGTAGCTGTTCGCTCCGGGCCGAGCTGAGACGTTGGATCATATTACCTCGGAAAAGAACATGGTTCATTCCGGATCACTGAGACTATGTTCTACCACTTTGAGTCGTACACCATCCTGGCTTACGGTCGCTGGTACCATCTGAATGCCAAACCGGTCTAGTAATTGTCCTCGCTGATCAAAATACAGGCGTATCTGCCACTCTTTCGTTAGCTCCAAAATTGGCCCATTAACGAGGATCGGTTTGGTTTGGATCGGCGTACTCTCGATCAATGATCGTGCCCACTCGACTTGGACGGGATCGTCTCCGTCGAAGAACAGGAGTCGTTTCGATAGCGTGATGTGGTCCAGCGGGTTTATCGTCGTGCCGGCCGGGTGAATGATACGGCCTTCGTGGTCCTTGAGGCCGTAGGGTACGGTGAGGCTGGGGTCGATATAATAAGTTCGGTGCTTCTTGGCACGCGGCAGATGCACGCCTTCCGGCCGCTCCACGTAGGCCTGGTACCGGGTCTTGGCGTCTTCTTCGATACGCGCCAGCTCGCCGCTTTCCTCCAGCGATTTGAGGCGCTGCGCGATGGTCACAAGCATGTCCTGCTCGGCGATGGGATAGACCGGTCCCACCACGCCGAGGTCCCGGGCGGGCAGGGCGCTAGAACAGGCGAACAGCGCGACCGATAACGCGATCTTTGGATATCCAGCCGATGTCTTCATAGCGGGAGTCGTAGCTGTCAGGATGGGGTGTCCAGACGAAGTAGTGTCCATCTGGAATCACCCCGGCCGGTCCGGGCTGCAGCGGCTTACCGGACCGCGAATGGGTTTTGGCGGTGGCGATGAACTCGCCGTTGATATAGAAGTCCTGGCCCTTGCGGGTGACCTCGTCACCGGGCATGCCCATCGCCTGCTTGATGAAGAACATTCCCTTTGGGTAGAAGCGGTTCTCGGGCGGGTAGAACGCCACCAGATCACCGCGGGTGTCCGGGGGTTCGGCTTTGAGCACCAGGTACAGCACACCCGGCAGGCTTTCGGTGCCGTTGATGCCGAGGCGGTACCCGGGCGAGAGCATCAGGGCGATGAGCCGGACGGATACGATGATGCCGAGCGTGAGCCCCAGCCATCGCTTGAAGCGGCGGACCTGCACGCGAACGTCCTCGGGCGCGGGGGCCAGTGCCGGTATCGTCATGGCGTGTGTTCCTCGATGCGTTTTCGCAGCACCGCCGTGAGGTCGGGGGCGCCGGCGACCACGGCCGGCGCGGCGAGGATGACGACGCGGTAATCGCGCGCCAGGCTCGCGGTCTCCTGTTCCAGGCGGGCGGCGAAACGTGCCGCATCCATCGAGCGTTCCGCTTCCGGCCGCTTCATTAGATCCGGACGGCGGACGTGCTCATCGATCAACCCGGTGAGGTCCACTTGGGCGACCGCCAGCGGTGGCAAGACGACGCGTTCCACGAGCAGCGCGATCAGTCCTCCCGCCAGTCCGAATAGCAGGCCGTGTGACCAGCGGGGCATCGTCAGCGGTCTCCTCCGGTTTCCACCAGGCGTTCAATCGCTTCGACCAGGCTCAGACCTTGACGTTGCATCGCCTCGATGGCGGCGTATTCTTCGGCACGGGTGGAGTAGAGCTTTTCGGCGAAGGGATCGACCACCAGGCGGCCGACCGTGGTGCCGCCGGGACCCATGACGGCGATCTCCGAGTACTTTCCCTGCTGCGTATCCACGCTGGTCAGCAGCCGGCGCAGGGGCTCGTCCATCAAGATGAGGTCGCTGTTCTCGGCGGCCTTGATGGATTCGGGTTTCTGGCGGAGCAGGAACACCCAGTCGGCGTTGTCCAGCGCGGCCTTGGAGGTGCCGGACTTGAAGTAGTCGTCGATGCCCTGGGTGATGGTCATGAATGCCCCGCCGAACTTGCGCGCCGTGCGGTAGCCCTGCTCGATGAACTGCCCGGCGTTACCCTGTCCCATCAGCCGCCATGCCTCGTCGATGATGCACAGCTTGCGCTGGTTGCGGTCACCCAGATACATGGCCTCGGTGATGCGCATCATCAGCAGCAGGAGCACCACGGTCTGCAGGTCCGGCCGGGCGTCGAGCTCGCCCAGCTCCAGTACGACGAAGGCGCCGGCCGGCTGGGCCATGTGGGTCGGGTTGCTGGCCGGCGCCTTCGTCGGTCTGAAGGCGCTGTTGTGGACGATGGAGCACATCAGCTGGGGCACGGCCGCGCCGAAGCGCGGGCCGGAATCGGCGCTCAAGCCGTATTACCCGCTGTTCGGGCTGGTGGTGCTGGCCGCGGTGTTGTACTGGGCCGGCTCCTGGTTCACCTCTGAGAATACCAAGCTGGTCAACCGGGCGATCATCGTGCTCGGCGGTTTCGCCCTCGGGTTTGTGCTGCACCGCTCGCGCTTCTGTTTCTCGCGCGTGTTTCGTGAGCCCTTCATGACCGGCGAGGGCACCATGACTAAGGCCATGATCCTGGCGCTCGCCTTGGGCATCCCGGTCGGTTCGCTGCTGCTGCTGCACAAGACCGTGGACCCGTACCTGGCCATCCCGGCGAGCTTCTGGCTGGGCTCGGTACTCGGCGGGGTGATTTTCGGGATCGGCATGGTGTTCGCCGGCGGGTGCGCCTCCGGGTCGCTGTGGCGCATGGGCGAGGGCCACATCAAGCTCATGGTCGCCGTGTTCTTCTTCGGCTGGGCCGGTTCCGTCTTCAACGGTATCGTCAAGCGCTGGGATTTGCTGACCCGCGAGATGACCCTGGATCTGGTCGAGGTCACCAAGGTCGGCTCCCAGGCCTATCTGCCCGATATGTTCGGCGGCTGGTCCTGGGTCTATGTACTGAGCTTCGCCATACTTGGGATCTGGTATCTGCTGGTACGCTACAACGAGTCGACGGAGAAGTTCACCGTCTTCTAGCGCTGTTATTTCTATTCGGGAAGTATCGGCGTAGCAAGCGGTTTGTGTTTTCATTTGTCCCACGTTGCCAAGGACTCTGTGGATCGCAGAAGTAGACTTTCACGTCCGTTGCGATGGTAAATTGCTTGTGCTGTGCCATCTCCATACCCCGGTCGCAGGTCAATGACCGGCGCAGTTCGGCGGGCAGTTTATGGACTTGCTTGGTTATCGAGATCCTGCGGACGCAGGACCCCCGCCTTCCTGACCAGTCCCAGGACCTTGTCCGTCTGCGTGGTTTGGTTAGCCATGATACATGGATGTTACATTACCTAGGGGGATATATACCAATCACGAGGAAATGTAACATATTTGGTCTTCGGATAGGTAGGTGCCATCACCGTAGGGTCCTGAGTTCGACCATCGACCCTGAGGTCAATACTGCCGGCCATTCCCGATGGAGCGTCAGCGCTCCATCGGGATGACGTTTGACCTTAATGGCAAAGTGAATGCTGCTCTCAGTAAACAATTTCCATGTGATGCCCCACGGCTGGAAGCTCGATTTCATCCAGCACTTTCAAGGTCGTTTGATCTATCACCCATATTTTTGGCTCTTTATGACTGGCTACGTAGACTTTGCCCGTTCCTTTGGCGACCGTGACGTGATACGGCTCCGGTGACAGTTCCAGTACCCGTCGTGAGCTTTTTTCCATGGAGGTGTCAAGCGCAAACAGCTTGTCCTCCGTCTTACTGCTGACGAACAATGTCTTGCCGTCATCACCAAAACCGATCCCATGCAATCCTTTGCCGACGCGGCACGAATCGACTACTTCTCCATATTCTACGGAGACCGCGTACACCATGTCCGTATCATGGCTAGTGACGTAAATTAACTTGCCATCCGGCGACATCACCATATGCCCAGGGGCACGACCGGCCTGCATTGCCTGCTTTACCGACCAGGTCCCGACATCGATCTGGCTGATCGTGTCGTCCCTTTCATTACTGACGTACACGTAGCGATCGTCATTGGACAACAACAGGTGGTTCGCCGCGCTTCCTGCGCTGACAGACTTGAGCACTTGTCTGGAGTCCAGGTCCACCACGCGAACCTGCGCCTCGCTCGGATTCGTGGAAAGCATGTAATGTCCATCGCGCGTAACCACCTGGTGGTAGGACCAACCCTTCATCGGTATCTTGAACTTAACCTGACCGGTACTTCGCTCTACTATGGAAAACGCTGTGTTTCTCATATGTTCTGTTTGCAGAGCCCCGACGATAAGATATTCTCCATCGGGTGTAGCAACGATATCGTGTGGTCTTTCTAGTGCAGTAATCTTGCTGACAATCCTATCCGTTGCCGTATCCACGACAACGGCTTCATCCACATCGCTCGCGGCAATATACAAGGTCGGTGCTGCGAACACATTTGGTGAAATCAACAGGCAGGCCAGTATTCCATATTTGAGTGTTGATAGTTTCATTTGAATACCCTCTAACTTGACTAAGAATTCCGTGATACGACAACCAAGCACCCTCGATAGCGGGGGCTTTTAGTGCTATGTAGCGTAATCAAAAGCAGTCGCTTATCGCTGCCTCTAATTTGTTAAACGCAATTCCGCACCAGAAGGTTCCGTATATCGAATTGTTTGTGTATGCTGTGGTTTTAATGAGAGATAGTCAGAGGGGGTGGTGTGGCGGGAGGAAATTCAAGACCTTCGCGGCCAGTATTGCTGGCATGCGAATAAATGTAAGCGTCATTGAATAACACGGAAGTTAATACCTGTATCATCGTGGGACTGCAGCAATACTGGCAGTCGATCGTCCCGCAAATACCAACGTTATCTTGGTAACAACAGTCGGAACTAGAAAGAACAGCATTACCCGTTTGCCCAGCTTGGAAAAACTCGTCCTGCATGGAGATGACGCTCTTTGCCTCGATGAGAGCAGTAGGCGCATCGGTCACCTGGCCGGCCAGTACCCCTAAAAAGGGATTGTTTAACAGCGCGAAGGTCAGTAATAGGCTGACGATCTTGTTTGGGGTAGACAGCATCAGTTTTCTTTCATCTTGTCCGGTGATCCTGCCCGGCTTACCAGGCTCACATGGTCGGGACAGAACATCAGAATTTAAGCAAATACTGATACACTTGCCATGGCGATGCATTGATCTAAATCAAATTGTGTAACGATCTTGCGACTACAAATTGTGTAACGATCCTGCGACTATTTGTTGCCAGGTAACACTCGCGTTCACGTCATCGTGATTCTCAGCTGTTGCAGGTTTTCGCTCGCCGTCGCACCAAAGGTTGCACGCATCGTTCGCGAAAAATGCGCCAGATCCGAAAATCCGGCATCGTGCGCCGCCTGCGTGATCGTCGCCCCGGCAGCAATGAATGCTGCAGCCCGTTTAAGGCGGAGCCACAAAATGTAACGGCGGACGGGGATGCCCAATTCATGGGAAAAAAGCGCCATGAATCGACTGCGCGACAGGCCGGCGGTTGCGGCCAATTCGGTGGCGCCAATGGGGCCATCGATATGGTGCTTAAGATAGCCCAGGGCCGCCTGTATTCGCGGTTCGCTGGTGATCGACAATGCAAGGCGATCAGGACACAGTAACCGCCAATACAATAGCAGCCAGGCATCGAATCGTTACGTGAATGCGGCGGGTCAGTGAAGGCCATTGCCTGCATTGAAGGACCGGTGGGCATCAGGCGTGAATCAAAATCGAAGGTCGACAAAAGCCTGAATGTCGTTTCGCTCGTAGGTCCTGATTGCGACATTGGAATCATTGTCGGTGTAGGTATAACGAACGCCGGCCTCCAGCATTTTGCTCAGTCTTTTCAAACCGACCAGTCGTACGCGCCAGCGGTCGTCATTGCGACTGACACCGCCTTTGCTGGGGTAGTCACTGTTCCTGTAACGAAGTGCGGCTTCGGTTTCCCAGTTATTCTTCCAGGGTGTACGCAGGCGAACCCGAAAGCTGTTGCGCGTCGGTGAATAACTGATATTGGGCAGATCCTGCCGGTCGTTGAACTCCAGTTGGTAGCGCAGTCGAAGCCAGCCGGCGGAAACACGCTTATGATAGTCGACACGAAACCGCTGCCGCCAACCTTCAAGGTAGTCATAGAATGCGTTCAGGGAGTTGATATCACTGTAGCGGTAGCGCAGTGTCAGGGTGGCCTGGTCAGCCAGAGGCCTGTGGCCGGTAAACCTGATATCCGTAACGCGCTGATAGTCATTACTGCCCAGTGTGCTTTGTGTCACTTTGAGCTCAGGTTTCAGCCGCCAGTTTTGCGTGCGGGTCTGGTACGTGACTCCGCCGCTGATTTCGTCGTAGTCGGCCAGGTCGATATCCTGATAGTCCAGTACAGAAACATCGCCGTTCACTCCCCAGTTCCTGTTGAGTGCGACATCAAACCAGGCAAATGCATCCAGATAGTTATCGGATTGAGTCGAGGCGATATCGGCGGCGCGCAAAAAAACGTTGTCGTCATAGCCCACGGCCAGGCTGGCGCCGGCATCCAAGCTGCGGTGTCTGGATTGTTTCGCCTGCTGTGCCTGCTTCAACCGTGCAAGCATGTGCTCAGAGAGTGCGCGGATTTTTTTGTCCTTTCCCTGTGCCGTTGCCTTTTCGAACCAGCCGATGGCTTCGTTGAGGTCACCCGTTCGCCAGGCGACCAGACCAAGGTTATAGCGGGCAATCTGCTGCATGCGGGCGTTTTTCTCCACCAGCAGGAAATAGCGCTCTGATTCCGGGTAGTTTTTGAGGTGGTAGCTTGTAACACCCAGGTTGTAGTAGAGCTGTGTGGTGCGAAACCCGGCTTTTTCCGCGGTGCGAAACTCCTTCAACGCAGTTTGGTAATCTTTTTTTGCAAACGCTGTTATTCCGCGCTGAAAAGAGGCAGGGGGAGTTGCTGCGCTCACCAGGCTCGGTGTGACGCCAAATAGAAAAATTGAAAAAACAAGCATTGCAAGATTAAAGCGCCGGAACTGGAAATTGATTAGCATGTTGAGAAACCCGTTTTTTTGAATTATTCCTATGAGTGGTCGACCTCCACCCTTTTGGAGGCCGAAGTTCGTTCTATACGCCCAAATCAAATCGTACCACAAGTAAATAAGAAAATGCTAATATAACTCAGTAAATCCACACGCCGGAGGGCCGTCCGTGGCCATTTCCGGGTGGGGGTGACAGAATGTGGAATATGTGAGGCGACACGCGACATCAGACACCGCGCGCGTCAGGCACTGGAATTACCACCTCATGTCATCCATGTTGTCGTCATGGCTGTCATGGCGGTCGTCCATGCTGTCATGGCGGTCGTCCATGCGGTCGTCATGGCGGTCGTCACGGTCGTCCATGCGGTCGTCATGGCGGTCGTCCATGGAATCTTCCTGGTGGTCCTTATGCATGTCTTTCCCGTCCTGATGTTTGTCCCGCTCATCATGCCGCGCTTCCTGGTGGCGCTCCTGGTGGCGCTCCTGGTCTTGGCGATGCTCTGCGTCGTGCGAGCGTTCAGCAATATCGCCAGGCAGATCGATGTCGTGGGTGACTTCACGGGGATCACCGTGTTCGATGACGTCCATCGTCACATCACTGATATCGGGAGGCTCAGCGGCGGAAACTGCGTAAAAGGGCAGACCGAAAAGAATCAATAACAAAGGTGTGTATCGTTTTTTCATTGCACTTCTCCCGTTGGATGTATCCAAATGTAAATGGAAAAAAGCCGTTTTCAGGTTTATGACGCCCGCCCGCTTGATGTCGATGATGGGTACCTGGCTTTTACGCGTAGTTGAAACGATTTGGTTTCGCCTCCACGACTCAGGCTGGCCGTCACCAGACCTTCGGTCGGTACCTGCGCAATCAACGGCAGGGTTAATCGATTGGTGCCCCGTTTCAGGCTCGTTTGCCACTCAATGTGGCGCTGTCCGGGGAAGCCCTGCAGTTCGATGTTCCCCGGCAGTTCCAGACTGAGGGTTGCCGTGTCAATATTATTCGGCGAACTGAACACCAGACTTACCTGCTGTACCTGCTGTGGAACAACCTGTACCAGCGCAACCTCAATCGGTGCCATTGCCGGTTTGGGTTCAGTTAACAGCACCTGCCATAGAACCAGGGGCACCAGGGCTGCCAGCAAGGCACTGGCAAAACCCGCCGCAAACCAGATACGCGGTTGTGGTGCGGGTTTGACCGGGTGCAGAAATGCCAATACCCGATTTTCAAACCCGGCACGCGGCGGCATGACCGGCAGCTCCTTGAGATTGCGTAACAGGGTACGTGCTGTCTCAACCCTGTTCCGGCAGCCGTCACAATTCTGCAGGTGTTGCGAAACCGCCTGCTGCTGAATGGGTGTCAGCGCGCCCTCGATAATTTCATCGAGCCGTTTGTTGATCTGTGAACACTTCATGCCATTCTTCATGCCATTAACCTCTATTCATTAACACGCTGTTCGGGCGTAAAAGGTTCCGTTGCCAGTGCATGTCGCAAGGCATGGCGGGCGCGATGCAGGCGTGATTTTAATGTGCCCAGGGGGACATCCAGGACAGGTTCAAGTTCGTTTAGCGTAAAGCCTTCAACGTCATGCAGCATGATCAGGGTGCGATGATGGTCGGGCAGGTTTTCCAGTATTTTCTGCACGCGGCCCAGCTCCAGGTGCTGGTGGGAGAGCATATCGGGAGATGGTGTATTGTTGTCCGCCAGGGATGGCAGCATTTCATCACTGTCGTCGTGGACGTGGCCCAGTGCGCCCCGTCCGCGCTTGCGCAGGTTGTCGATAAAACGGTTATACAGAGCCTTTAACAGCCAGCTTTGCAGGTCATCGATTTTTTCCAGATGGATTTGTTTGCTGTACAAACTGACCAGCAGGTCCTGGACCAGATCCTCGGCGTCGTCACGATCGCCGGTCAGACGATAGGCCTGGCGATACAGTCGACGGAGGCGGGGCCGGATCAGTTTTTCGAATCGCGCCTGGCGGCTCTTGAATAGTGGTATCAGGCTCATACTTTGGTTAACACGCTACGGTGGCGGAAAAGGTTCCATTATTATCAGATGAAATTCTCGGATGAAATCCGCTTTTTTCAGAACTGGTCAAGCAGGATGAACAGGACGGGTTCGGACTGTGGCTACCCCGGTTTAACGGACCCAGGAAGAGGCCTATTGATAGCCAATAAAGGCCTTGTACTTGACGGATCATATAATTGCATTATAGTGCAATTATGCAATTGATAACCATCCAGCCCGAGGCGCTGTTCCAGAGCCTGGCCGATGAGACCCGGCTGCGCATCATCCGTCTGCTGGCGACAGCGGGTGAAGAGGCCTGTCTGTGTGAGTTAGTCGATAGCCTGCGGGAGCCGGCATACAAACTTTCCCGGCACCTGAAGATCCTCCGTCAGGCCGGTTTATTGTCTTCCCAGAAGGAAGGGCGCTGGGTCTACCACCGCCTGGTATCGAACCTACCCCATCTCGAAGCCCTGCATGCGACTATCCACGCGCTGCCGGATCCGGATCATGCCTATCAAGCGGATCTCGCGCGCTTTAAAGAGCGCATGTGTTTGCGCGAGGGCGGACGCTGCCGGGTGGGCATCTTGTCCGATGACTTGAAAATGGAGGCCAAATAATGGCCTGCGCGAGTTGCGCCGCCGTGGAAGCCGGACAGGCGATGCCGCCACCCTGGCGCAACCCGCAGATAGTGACCTCGGCGGGCTCTGGTCTGCTTTCGGCGGTTGGTATTTTGGCAGCAAATTAGGGGTAGCGCCGCTGCCGGAAACCTGTGCGTCTCGAATTCATAATTACACCGCCATCGGAAGCTGGACCAGACCGCGGCAATGCGTCTGCCAGCAATAACACGCCAATCTGGCCTGTTTAGTTATAGGTTTGCCGCCGACTTGCGCCGAGGTGTCGCCCTTGAGGGCGGCGTGAACACGGCTATGGTTGTAGTATTTCCGGACCGCCTCAAGCCTTCTCTCCAAGTCAACCGTGTTCCACAATAAGGTCTGGTCCAGAGACTCACGACGAATGGTCCGGATCAGACGCTTAACGTATGGGTAGGAAAGGCGAGATGCCCTACGTACGGGTCATCCATCGGTACCGCAAGACCGAGCGGTTGGAACCCACCGCCGCAGGCAAGACGCGGGAGCACTAGGTCGAGACCGATCGGCCTCACTGCTGCTTCCGTACAGAGAGCTCACTGGCCGCCGATGAGGTGGCGCGCCAAACTGCAGAGCGTTGTGGTAGCGAGCCGAAGAACGCTACCGTCTTTGTGCCCACCAGTTTAAGGAGGCTAACCATGAGCGATGGGGCGCCGGGTGGGTCCAGGCCTTTCGGTGACGACAGCGCTTGTGTGCGTGAGCGTCTCGTTCCGGTAGTCTTCCTACGTGGAGAGAGACCCAGTTAGGGTCTGAGGGCCTTGGTCGCCGGGCCGCAACAAAGGACCAGAACTGCCATTGTGTTATCTAGCTCCGAAGCCGGCGTGAATCGGGGAGGTATCGTGCAGGCCCTGGCTTAAACGTTGGCGCGAGCAAACGCTTCTGGAACGCGGTCACGGCTTCCCCACCGATGTGCATACAGGATTGCGGCGGCGCAGGAACCTTTTGGAGCCAAAATGCGTTTTAGTTTTAGCAAGAAACGGCCCGGCACTTAGGAGGAGACGGTATGAGCAATCTTATGAACAATCTATCGACATGCGAATCATTCGCGACATTACTGCGCAGGGCCTTGCCTGATCAGGAGGTGAGAACAAAGGTATTGCAGCTCTTGCAGCGCAGCACCTATCGCGATGATTTCGAAGTGATCCTGACGCCCCATATCGACCACCTGTGCCGCTTGGGACGCCGCTTCACCGGCGACGAAAACAACGGACGGGATCTGGTGGTGGATTTTCTGGTCCATCTCTATCCGCGCCGCTATGGGCTTCCGCGGACGGAGCGACTCAGAGACTGGTTGAACTGGTCGTTATACCGCTATTTCGTGGACACGGTCACAGGGAGCGCGGAAGAGCACTGCACAGATCTGCCGGCGCGACAGCGACAGCTTGCGCGGGCCCGCCTATGCATGACGGTATACGAGTAATTAATCTAGATCATGGAAGGGAGAGAGCTCGCGCGGTAAATGACTTATTCTCGCCAGTGCTTAAGCGGCGTGCCGTGCAGCGCTCTGTTCCTGCGAATCTGCGGCGCGCCTGTTGCCGGTGTTGCCAGGGGAGCCTTTTAGTCATCTATTACATTTAACACATCGGCAACGATCATCGCGCTGCTTCGCCGTCTCAGAGGATAGGTTGGGTTTGAGGTTCTGGTGGACAGCCCGGATGACGTGGGCGGATAGGAAGAATAACCGCTGTCCTGCGCAATAGTTCGATCCAGGCCCATTTCTAAGGCAAAGCCCATTAAGGATAGCCATGTCGGCGGGTGGCATGGCAAGATCACGGCGTCATGGATGGCATCAGGGTGATGTTCGCACTTCTCGGCGAGCTAGTCGCTTTCATGAGTGGGCTTGCGCGGTCTCGTGCTGCGCGGGTGGCGGAGAATCTTTTCGTTCGGAAGCAATTGGCCAGGTATCGGGAGCGGGGTGCGAAGCCACGTCAGCCCGAGGTGGCGAGCCGCATGGGGCTTGCGGTGCTTGCGGATTGCTTTAGTTGGAAGGATGCGCTGGTGGTCGTCCAGCGGCGGATCTGGATTCGCTGGCACTGACAGGGCTTTCGGCGGTTCTGGCGCAGGAAGTCGCGTGCTCACCGACCACGGATACCCTGGCCGGGCTCCTTCCGGCGAACCCGTCCGCGCCTGGAGGGATATCCAGGAAGGGGGCGTTGTTGGCTATAGTAATTAAGTATAGTAAGCGTTGGCATCTGCCGAACGCTCGGGATTGAGGACCTTGGCACCGCAGCCGCCGGATTGGGAAGGAGTGCTCGGGATTCAGCTGTGCCGCTGTCGGAGATCAAGTTCATGAAATGTACGCGAATTACGGTCGATCCCCACCAGATGGGAGGCGTCCCCTGTATCCGGCGGTTGCGCATTCCCGTGTCAACCGTCGTCGGAATGGTTGCCGAGGGGATGGGCGAAGCCGAGATCCTTGGTGCCTATCCCGACTTGGAAGCGGAGGACATCCACCAGGCGCGGCTATTCGCGGCAGACGAGTGCGCGAACGGGAGCTTCCCGTAACCGCACCATGAGATTCCTGGTGGATAATGCGTTGCCCCCGTTGGTTGCCAAAGGGCTGCGGCAGGCGGGGCATGACGCTGTGCATGTGCGTGACTACACGTTGCAGGCAGCCGATGACGAAACGATCTTGGCGCGAGCGGCCGAGGAGGAGCGCATCGTTGTATCTGCAGACACTGGTTTTGGCATTCTCCTGGCCTGTGCATGGCTAATTACCAGTCACGCGGCGATCAAGGTCCGCAGTTCTTCTGGACAGTGCCTTATCCGAGCGAAATTTTGCCTTTCAGCATGGCTGAGTACTGTCTTGCTGCCAAATTTTGCAGATCTGCTTTCCTCCAGCGGACTAGGCATGAGGAAAGGATTGGAATGGTTTTTGAGCGCCTCGAGTTCTGTGCCAAATTTATTGCCACCGCAGTCTGAGCGGTAGTCGTTATGGTTCCGCGGTCTGGTTCTAATTCGTCGCTCCGCGAACGGAGGTGCACGCGGGAAAACGGGTACTGTTGGCGTATGCCCTACACCAAGAAGTTTCCTTCTACATCCGTGGAGACTGAAGGGCGGATCATGGGCAGGGCTGAGCGATTTTGATGCCTCGACCACGGGTATGGCATCACCAAGCAGGGCGCAAAGCATCGATTGATTGAAATGACAACTGGCAATGCCACAGCGGGTTATCCGTCGAGTGCACTGGCCGATCGCAAGCAGGCTCGAACGGATTCCTGGAAGAATGGACTTCCGCTGAAACAGCGCAATGCTACAAACGCTATCGCGAGTGTGCCGGAGGAAGGTCAGCCATGAGGGGCCGCCGTCATAAGGCTTTGGGCGGTAGCGTTTGGCGAGCACGCGTCTGACCACGTCCTTATCGATGGCGACGCCGAACGCTTTGTTGATCTGCTGCGCGATCCGGGGGCACCCGAATCGGGGATTCCGTCGTTTCATTTCCACAATGACCCGAACGAGCTCATCCGAGGGGCCTTTCGGACCCGGCTTGGCGTTTTTCCGTGACGAGAATAACCGATGATAGTGGCGGCTTAATAGGGTGCGGCGAAACTTGGCGAGCGTGGCGGGTTTAAGAACGATGGCGGCTTTTCGGATGCGACGAGGACGCAGGAATAAAGCGAGAAAGCCGCAAAGGACTCTGTCTGAGGGGGTCAATCTGGGCGTCTTTCCGGCAGCGCGATGGGCAATCAGCTGTTGAGTTTGACGAGAACACTCTCTGCGATGATGGCCTTGGTTCCACCGGGGCCCACGCGCTTGGCTAGCGCAGTCAGAAGATGTATGACCAGTAGGGCCAGGGTCTTCATGTGGAAAGATATTAGACCGCGCTCCAGGGATTACAAGATGGGAAAATTGCAGGCTTCATGGTACAAACTCGTAATTCGCCAGGGACAGGTTAATGACCAGGAGTTGCTGTTTCATAAGAAGGCTGTCAGCGACGACGGCCCTGGCACCGCCCGATCCCAGGAGTTTGGCGAGCGTAGTGAGTAGATGGGCGAGGAGTTCCCACAGGTCCTTCATGGGCGGGTAGAGTAGGGAAAGTTGCCTTCGGTAACCAGACTGGCTACGTGCGCGTATTCAGGCGATAATCAGCAATTCGCTAGGGACAGGTCCTTCATAGAAGCGAAGCGTAAGGGAGGGTTGCCTGCGGCGACCATCTATGTCTAAGTTATCGCTTTCAGGTAATAATCGCGAATTCGCCACCCACAGGCGTCGGGTATTCATGTTTTCCTCCTTAAAAGATGTATTTGAAAAACGAGTCCTGCACTGCAGGATGGAAACTCATGCGCTGGCGCGTGTGGCTAAACCTCAACGTCCGTGGGCCACGCCCGCGATCGTTGTCTTCGCCGGTTCGGTTCCGTTCGCGCACACGCCGACAGGCGAGCGTCGCTAAGACGTTGAAACGATTTTAAGCAAGCGCCGCGTCGCGCGATTTTTCGTCAGCAAGTCGCTCAATTGATACTCGTCGAGCACGCCCAGAAACGCTCTTTGCGCGTCTGTTTGCGATATTTCTCAAAGCCTTCTGCTGATAAACTGCTCTGACGCATCGTTTTGTTCCTTGGTTGTTCTAGCTTGCTTTATTATCGCAGAAAATGGTAATTAATCAGATGTTCCTTAGGTTATAGTTCGACCGTCTGGTCATTTTTCAGGCACTTATGTGTGCGGGACTTTTGCGGGGATTGGTTGTGCATTGTCCTGCATCGTTAGGCAATAATGGGCAACGGGCGTTTCGGTAATAGTTAATAAAAACAGCAAGTTATGGGTTAATATGCTAACTACGAACCAGGCGGTCGGGAGTTCGAATCTCTCCGGGCGCGCCATAAAGAAAAGAACCCCTTGTGGGTTCTTTTTTTTATGGCTTGTTAGGTGATTCGAACTCCCGAG
>CAMYII010000066.1:41776-74294 GCA_947258385.1 Acidiferrobacterales bacterium | reverse complement strand
GCTTTTCTGGGACATGTCGTAAATCGCTACCATAGCCATCACTGACTCAAGATTAAGATGATTTTTCCCATTTTCCGCTGGCCTGGTGCAACATTGGGGGTAAGGGACGCCCCGCGCAAAGTCAAGGTTTACACCCGGGTACGCTCGCCCTACCATAGCTGCCGGGTGGGCCTTCGGTGGCCAAAAAAGGTCATGGTAACCCCATGGAACACGTGAGAAACCGAAAATATGACGGGCGCCTCAAACGACGCCTTAGCGGCGCATACGGCCGGGAGCGCAGCAGTGGGAAAGAACAAAGCATCTATCACATACCGCGAGGCCGGCGTTGACATTAACGCCGGGGACACCCTCGTTGAAGCCATCAAGCCCCTGGCCCGGCAAACCTCGCGACCCGGCGTATTGCAGGGTCTGGGCGGCTTCGGTGCCCTGTTCGAGCTCCCGCTCGCTGACTATCGGGAACCGGTCCTGGTGGCAAGCACCGACGGCGTGGGCACAAAGCTCAAACTGGCGATTGAGACCACCCGGTATGAGACGATCGGCATCGATTTAGTGGCCATGTGCGCCAACGACATTATCGTGCAGGGCGCTGAGCCGCTGTTGTTTCTCGATTATTTTGCGACCGGCAAGCTGGTCCCGCAGACCGCCGAGGCCGTTATTCGCGGCATCGCCGAGGGCTGCATGCTGGCGGGCGCCGCCCTGGTCGGCGGAGAGACCGCAGAGATGCCGGGAATGTATGCGCAAGATGATTTCGACATCGCCGGGTTTTGTGTCGGGATCGTCGAAAAATCGCGGATTATCGACGGGTCCACCGTCAAACCCAATGATACCCTGCTCGGCATCGCTGCGAGCGGACCCCACTCCAACGGCTATTCCCTGATCCGCAAGATCCTCGAGGCGGGGCGGATCCGCCTGGATACACCGTTCGAAGACGGCACCCTGGCCGATGCCCTGCTGGCCCCCACCCGTATCTACGTCAAACCGCTGCTAGCGCTCCTGCGGGCCGTACCGCTGCACGCCGTTGCTCATATCACCGGCGGGGGCCTGCCCGGCAATCTGCCGCGCGTCCTGCCGGCCGGAACCCGTGCCGTCATCGACCCTCGCAGCTGGTCGCGGCCGTCGATTTTCGACTGGTTGCAGACGCACGGCAACATCGAGGACAGCGAGATGTACCGGACGTTTAACTGCGGGGTCGGCATGGTACTGGCACTCGATGCGGCAGACGCCGAACGGGCGTTGAAGCTGCTGGAGCACGGCGGCGAAACCGCTTCTATCATCGGACATATCGAGCCCCACGAAGAAGGCCAGCGAGTGGTATTCATTCAATGAATCCGCCACCGATCCGTGTCGTTATCCTGATCTCGGGGCGCGGCAGCAACATGCAGGCCATTATTGATCAAGCCCGCGGCGGTCAGCTACCCGTTACCGTCGAGGCCGTTATCAGCAACACACCCGACGCCCCGGGTCTTGAACGCGCGCGTGAGGCCGGGCTCCGCCCCCATATCATCGACGACCGCGACTACCCCTCGCGAGCCGCATTCGAGCATGCCTTAATCGAACAGATTGACCGCTACGCCCCCCATTTGGTGGTGCTGGCGGGCTTCATGCGCATCCTCGGCAAACCACTGGTCAACCACTATGCCGGCCGCATGATGAATATCCACCCTTCCCTGCTGCCGGCCTTCCCGGGCCTGAATACGCACGCCCGGGTACTGGCGAGCGGCGTGAAGGAACACGGTGCCAGCGTCCATTTTGTTACCCCGGAGGTCGACGGCGGTCCCCTCATTGTCCAGGCGCGGGTCCCGGTGTTGGACGGCGATACCGAACAGGTCCTTGCCGAGCGTGTGCTCAAAGAGGAGCACCGCATCTATCCGCTCGCGGTGCGCTGGTTTGCCGAGGGCCGGCTGCAGATCAAAAACGGGGCAGTGCTGTTGGACGGCGAGCGCCGGCCGGAACAAGGCCTGGTCGAGCAGGGCGCCGGCCAGAACCGGACCGGCACGGCCCAATGAGGCCACCCGCGCGATCGGTATGCTGACTCCCTAATCTCTTTGGGGTTATCAAGGCCTCGCCCACCGCCATAATTCTGCTAGTCTGTACCCTCTGATCGTCACCTGCCCGGTATCAGGCAACGTTGCACGGAATAAAACAATTTAATGCTGCGTCATAGCTCTAGAGGGTCCCAAAAGGATCCTCCTGCAGGAGTCAAATGTGGATATGCTGAATCTTTTTTGCCGGTCGCGCGAGGCCAAAAAACAATTGACGTGTTATCGCGCCCAACTCTACCGGGTAGCCTATGCCTGGAGCCACAATGCGTCACTGGCAGACGATCTGGTACAGGAAACCCTGACGAAAGCCATGCGGAAAGCCTCGCAACTGCGAGACCCGAACGCCGGTAAGGCCTGGCTGTTCAGCATTCTGGCCAACTGTTATCGCGATCATTTCCGGCGTTACCGCGAAACAGAAGATATCGAAAACGTCAGGCTGGTCCACGAGACGACCCCGGAGCTTGAAAACAGCCGGCTGGAGACGGTTGAGATAGTTCGCAGGAATATCGGCAGGCTGCCTGACGGCCAGCGTCAGGTGATTACACTGGTCGACTTGGAAGAATTTAGTTATGCCGAAACGGCAAATATTCTCAATATTCCCATCGGCACCGTGATGAGTCGCCTCTGCCGAGCACGGAATGCGTTGCGCAAGCATTTGTTGGCCGAATTTGGCGAACATGCGCCCGCGAAGGAACCGCGAATACGGAGGGTGAAATGACAGACGAACAAAAATTGTCCGATGAATTCCTGAATGCCTTGGTCGATGATGAGCTGACGCCTGAGGAAAAGGCCGAGGCCTACGTCCTCATCAATCGGGACAAGGCACTTAGCATGCGCCTTTGCGAGCTGCGCAAGATCCGCGACCTCGTTAAACTGGCCTACGAGAATCCACCGGCGGCGGCGCTTGATCCCAGCGCGCCGAACGCTCGCGGACAGTCACACCACGGCATGGCCGCCGGGATTGCGTCGGCAGCAACGCTCATACTGGGCATCGTGCTCGGCTGGCAATTGGACAGCTCAGTGTCCACGCCCACGCAGGAGGCCTACGATAACGCCCGCGCCGGCGCGAATGAGCGTTCAGGGGATTCGGCCGGTAGCGCGGCGGGCCATCCGGACACCGCGAACGGTACCCTGGCCGCGGATGATGCGATGAAAATCCTGTTTCATCTCAACACTGGCGATGCGGCGCACATCAACGATGCGCTCAATGAAGTCGAGGGCCTGCTCAAGTTCTACCAAGACAACGACCAACGCGCTCGCATTGAATTAATCGTCAACGGTGACGGCATCGATCTGCTGCGGGTCGATGCCTCGCCGTACCCTGAGCGGGTCAGGCGCCTGCAGAAGCAATACAGCAATCTGAGGTTCGTGGCTTGTCAGAATTCTATCGACAGATTGGCCGAAGAACGGGGGCTCGCCGCCCGGCTCATACCCGGCACGGTCGTGATCGATTCTGGGGTAGCGCAGATTATGCGGCGCCAACAGGAGGGCTGGGCCTATATTCAGGTCTAGTGTCATAACACAACTAACACATTCAATCATTTAACCACTAGAGTAATCCAGGAGCATCGTATGAAAAAGCTGATAGTCATCTCAATACTGGCGCTGTCGTCGCTGGCCGCGGGGCTCGCGGTGAACGCCGCGGAAGGTTACGGCAAGCAGAAGGTCGTCTACCATGTCAATTATGACAACGAAAAACAGCAAATCGCCGCCATGCGCAACATTCAGAACCACATCAATGCGGTCGGTAAGGAAAATCTTGATCTGCGTGTGGTGATGCACGGCAAAGGCTACACCCTGCTCAAGCGCGCCAACGACAACCCCGACATTCAAAGCAAGGTCATCAGCCTCAAGAAACAGGGCGTTAAGATGCAGATCTGCGGCAACACCTTGCGCGGCAAGAAGATCAGCTACAAGAACGATCTGTATGACGTCGAAAAGACCGATATCGTGCCGAGCGGCGTGGCCGAGATTGCGCACCTTCAGGGCAAGGGCTTCTCTTACGTCAAACCCTGAACGGATCTTTGATGATTATCTCCTCAGCCCGCACCCGTTGCGGGCTTTTTTTTGGCCTTCGCAGCGCCACGCTGCACGCCTGCGTCAGCCCCCGGCACACGCCGGCAAGCGGCCGCTTGCCCGGCAGCGCGCGTAATCACCCAGGATGAGGGCGTGGTCGAAGGCGAGGTCCCGCGGCAGTGAATCAGGGGTGTACAGCGCCAAATTCGCGGCGTCATCCCGTGCCTCGGGTCGCCCCCGCGCCTCGGCAACATAAACCACAGAGACCGTATGTCCGCGGGGATCACGCCCGGGGTCCGAATAAACCCCGAACAGGGTCTTCAGCGACACGATAAGCCCGGTTTCCTCTTCCGCCTCGCGCGTGGCGGCATGTTCGACCGTCTCCCCAATATCGACGAACCCCCCCGGTAGCGCCCACCCGGGCGGCGGATGTTTGCGCTCGATCAACACGATCGGGCGCTCGCGCCGGTCGATGAGCTCGATGATGATGTCGGTGGCCAGTAAAGGGGTGACAGGCACAGCCACTGCGGATTTCGCCCTCCGGTAATTCCCGGCATTTGAGCTTACGCGGTTCGCTATTCTCGAGCAAACCGCTCGCTGGCGGCAGCAAGCCCGCGAGCACCGTTGCCGACACCCCGGAGGGCGGGACGGCTTGACCCGCCGGGCCCATCGCGCCATGGCCGAGCCTCACCGGTCTGGACCGTCACACACGAATTGATCTAAACTATCACTTAGCCACGGGAAAATGGGTACCATAGCAGGGACAGGCTACTGGCAACGCTTGAAAAAGCCACGGTGCTGACCCATATAGGTGCATAATGAAAATGCAACCAACAACGGAGAGCTCCACAAACCCATGTTTAACGGCCTGATCGACCTTCCCTGGTGGGGAGTTGTATTGTTCGCCCTGACGCTGACCCATATCACCATTGCCAGCGTCACCATTTATCTGCATCGCCACCAGGCGCACCGGGCGTTGGATTTGCACCCCATCGTCAGCCATTTCTTCCGCTTCTGGCTGTGGCTCACCACCGGCATGGAAACCAAGGAATGGGCGGCGGTTCACCGCAAGCACCACGCCAAAGTGGAAACGCCCGATGATCCGCACAGCCCGCAAACAAGGGGAATCAAAAAGGTCTTCTGGCAAGGCTCGGAATTGTACCGGGCCGAGGCGAAAAACCCTGAGACGCTCGAAAAATACGGCCACGGCACCCCGGACGACTGGCTGGAGCGCAATGTCTATACGCCCCACAGCGCCAAGGGCGTGGCCATCATGCTGGCTACTAACCTGGCGCTGTTCGGGCCGATTGGCCTGACGGTCTGGGCGGTACAAATGCTGTGGATACCGGTGCTCGCCGCCGGCGTGATCAACGGCGTGGGTCATTACTGGGGTTACCGCAACTATGAGGTCAGCGACGCCTCCACCAATATTGTGCCTTGGGGCACTCTGATCGGCGGTGAAGAGCTGCATAACAATCATCATACCTATCCGAGTTCGGCCAAGTTTTCCTCCAAGTGGTGGGAGTTTGACATCGGCTGGTTGTATATCCGTACTCTGCAGACGCTGGGGCTCGCCTCCGTAAAACGCGTACCGCCCAAGCCGGTCTTTGACCCCAGCAAGCAGTGCTGCGACATCGAGACGGTTAAGGCGGTGATCGCAAACCGCTTTCAGATCATGGCGCGTTTCACCCGCGAAGTGATGACGCGTGTGCACCGCGAAGAGCTGGAGAAGGCGGCTCGGTTGGACAAGGAAAGCTGGGCGCTGCTGAAGCGGGCGAAACGGCTGATGGCGCGGGAGGCCGCGCTGTTGGACGAGCACAGCCGCAAGTGGCTGCGCAAGGCGCTGGAGAATAACAAGTCCTTAGACACGGTGTACGCCATGAAACAGAAGCTCCAGGATATCTGGCAGCGCTCCGCGACGACGCAGGAAAACCTGCTGCATGCCCTGGAAGACTGGTGCAAACAGGCCGAGGAAACCGGTATTCAATCGCTGCGCGAATTTTCCCGCAAACTGAGGACCTATTCACTGGCACCGGCCGCCGGCTGAACCCGCCACACCCGGACAACAATACAAACCCGCCTGACGGCGGGTTTGTTCGTTCTGGGCTCCAAACCCCTGCTATGTTGGCGAGCGCGAGCCCGTCGTTAAGGCGATGCCACCGGCGGGTTAAATGAGCTCGGAAATGCGCTTGTGCAGCGGGCTGCTGCGGGGAAAATGCGCCAGCAGGAACTCCATCTGATCGGCCAGCACGCGCTTACTCTGCAAATAGATATACTCGGCGTGAGTCGGTATAAAGGGGACCGCCAACAGCTCCATGCCCGCCTGCTCCGGCATCCTGCCCGCCTTGTGGTTGTTGCAACGCTTACAGGCGGTGACCACGTTATTCCACGCATCCGTACCGTTCATGCTCATGGGCTTGACATGATCCCGGGATAGCTCCCTGGCCGGAAACCGATTGCCGCAGTACATGCACAGATAGGCATCACGGGCGAACAGGGCCTGGTTATTCAACGGCGGAACGTAATGCTCGCGGGACTTCCACAAGGTATGGGTATCGCTGTAAGTCGCGATAATCGAGTTGACCTCGATGACACTGCGCAGCCCGGTCAGCGCATTGTGACCGCCGCGGATTTTGTACAGTGGATTGCCGCAGGCGTACGCCACCTGGCCGAGGTGATATATTCGCACCGCGGACCTGAAATCGATCCACTCAAGCGGCATCCCCGACACATCCGTTCGCAATACCTCCTGACTGAGCCAATACATCGCCAGACCCTTCTCGACTATTAATCCAATGCTCCTGCCATTTATGTCAGAAAAAACCGGACTTGTACATAGGCAAGACGTTATCTACCTATAGTTGTAGCACAGACACCGCCCTCCGGGAGACCCGAGGCACCGCCCGGCTACCGGTCACCGCAACTCCCATAACTGCTTGATTTAAGTGAAATCCTTTCCTTTACTTAGCTATGTCTGTTTCACGCTGGCGGGGGCGCAAAACCATGTTGATGACAAACCTCGAGATCGTACCGGGCAGCAGAATCGTCAAACACCTCGGATTGGTTCAGGGAAGCTCCGTGCGCGCCAAACATATCGGTCGCGACATGATGGCCGGTCTCAAGAACATCTTTGGCGGTGAATTAAAAGGCTATACGGAGTTGCTGCATGAGTCGCGCGAAGAGGCCATTCAACGGATGAAGACGCAGGCGGAAGCGATCGGCGCGAACGCCATCCTTAATATCCGGTTCTCGACCTCTTCGGTGGCGCAAGGGGCCGCCGAACTGTTCGCCTACGGCACCGCGGTCGTTCTGGAGTAGGCCGGTGTCAGATCTCGTCATCCTGCTCACACTGCTGGCCATCGGCTATATCTTCGGCCAGCTGGCGGAACGCAGACATTATCGTTCCATCATCAAGCGCGAACAGATGCTGCGCGGTCTGCCGATCATCGCAAGCAAATTTCCTCCGATGTACAAAACCCCGCCGAGATCCTTGCTGGTTACCGGCAGCGTGGTGATCTCGGTCGATTACTTCAAACGGTTCATCGCGGCGCTGCGTAATCTGATTGGCGGTCGGGTCACTTCGTATGAATCACTGATAGACCGCGCGCGCCGCGAAGCCATATTACGAATGAAGGAACAAGCCCTGCAGATGGGCGGGAAGATGATCTTCAATGTCAAGCTCGAGACGGCCTCGATCTCAAAAGGCGCCAAGGACAGAATCGGTTCCATGGAGGTGCTGGCCTACGGGACTGCGCTCGCCGACAAGCAGCCGGGCCACACCTGAACGGAGAGCCATCCCTGGAATACAGTAACCCTGAAATCCCCGAAGGCATCAACACCACGCCGGTCCACCCGCTTAGGGAATTTGCCATACTGACCGGCGGCGTGCTGCTGATCGTCGTCGCCGTCACCTTCCTGTTGGCCTGGTCTGCCGAATCCCTGGTGCGCTATATCCCGTTCAGCGTAGAGGTCAGCCTCGCCGGGAAGTACGCCGCCCAAGCCGATCATGACGATGCCACCACCGCCTATTTGCAAAAGCTCGCCGAGCGGCTGGCCGCCGCGCAGAACCTGCCGCAAGACATGAGGATCACGGTACATTACGTCGACGACGACACCGTCAATGCCTTCGCCACCCTTGGCGGGCATATCGTCGTCTTTCGCGGTTTGCTGGAAAAAATCCCGGACGAAAACACCCTGGCCATGGTAATAAGCCATGAGATCGCGCACATTCAACACCGCCACCCGATTATGAGCCTGGGGCGGGGGCTCGTCGTGGGCCTTGCGCTGGCCGCGCTCAGCGGCCTTTCGGACATCGATATCGCCGGTGATGTCCTCGGTGAGGCCGGGCTTCTGACGGTGCTCAAGTTCAGTCGTGAGCAGGAGTTGGAAGCGGATCGCACGGCGCTCGCGGCGCTGGTGCAGGTCTACGGACACATCGCTGGCGCCGAAAACCTGTTCAAGATATTTCAAGGTCTTGCGGTGAGCAGCCGTCAGCCGCCGCAGTTGCTCAGCAGTCATCCGCACACCGAACGCCGCATCGAGGCCATCAGCACCCTGGCCGCCGAATATGGCTGGCGGTCAGATGGAACGTTGACGCCGTTGCCAAAGCCGGTTGAGGAGCGGCTGCAGCGCCACGCCAAGGCCTCAGGATCAAACGATTCACCGCAACCCAAGTCCTGGCCACAAGGCAGGCTGGCCTACCCAGCGGTTCACCCCGCATCCTAACCGATAGGCCCGTCGTGAGACGTTCACCGGAGCGGTCCTGACAGCTAGGGACCGCTGCCTTGGAACCGCGCGTCCGGGCAAAAAAAAGCCCGCCATCGACAGCGGGCTTTTTTTGACGCTAGCTCGGCTGGCGTTATTTGATCTTTGCTTCCTTATACAGAACATGCTTACGCACGACGGGGTCATATTTCTTGAATTGCAGCTTGTCGGGCGTCTTGCGCTTGTTTTTTGTCGTTGTATAGAAGTGGCCGGTACCGGCGCTGGAAACAAGCTTGATTTTTTCACGTATCGCTGCCATAGGGGCCTCCGTTAGACCTTCTCGCCGCGGGCACGGATGTCTTTGAGCACCGCATCGATACCCTTCTTGTCAATCATCCGCAGGCCCTGCTGGGACACACGCAGCCGCACCCAACGCTTCTCGCTCTCCACCCACAAGCGACGATAATGCAGATTCGGCAGAAAACGGCGCCTGGTCCTGTTATTGGCGTGAGACACATTGTTCCCACTCATAGGGCGCTTACCCGTGACCTGACAAACTTTCGCCATGGTGAAAACTTCCTCTTGAATATCCCTGCCCGGGGCAGGATCGAAAAGACTGGCGTTATACCAGAATCGCCGGCCGTTGGGTACCCCTTGCGGCCAGGCCGGCGGTGGACCCGAGCGCCTAGACTGGGCATTTGACACTCCACCGCGGGGGCGGCAAGGAGCCGCCGGGCCCATTCCCGCCTGGCGGCCACCAGAGCGGCCAGGGCAACGACAAAACACCATCGTCTCTCCCCCCAGCCGGAAAACCAGGCTCGGCCGGCAGAACGGGTCTGCGTTCGGCTCGCTGCCCGCCGGGTAAGGTATTCCCTTCGATTGAAGGGGTTTTGTCTCACAACAGCCCGCGTTCGCTGAAAGAGACCATTTCACCATCACCAATCACCAGGTGATCGAGCACCCGCACGCCGACGAGCTGCAACGCCGATTCGAGGCTTGCGGTCAAGCTCTGGTCGGCTCGGCTCGGCTGGGCCACGCCACTGGGGTGGTTGTGGGCCAGGATGACCGCCGCCGCATTGTGCAACAAGGCCCGCTTGACAACCTCCCGTGGATACACGGCAGAGCCATCCAGGGTACCGCGGAACAGCTCTTCGAACGCCAGGACACGGTGGCGGATGTCCAGGAACAAGCAACAGAACACCTCATAGGGCTGGTCGCGGAGGCGTGCCTGCAGATAACGACGCGTGTCGTCGGGCGAGGTCAGCGCTGCCCCGCGCTGCAGGCTTTCTCCGAGATAACGCCGTCCCATCTCCAGTACTGCCTGCAGTTGCGCGAATTTGGCCTCACCCAATCCTGGGGCCACGCAGAACCGTTGCCGATCGGCGCCGAGCAGCTCCCTCAGGGTACCGAACTCCACCAACAGTTCCCGTGCCAGGTCAACGGCGGTTTTCCCCGCCACGCCGGTGCGCAGGAAGATCGCCAGCAGCTCGGCATCGGACAGTGCTGCGGGCCCACGCGCAAGCAGCTTCTCGCGCGGGCGCTCATTGTACGGCCAGTCGGTAATCGGCATGCTAACCTCCCTGTTTTTTTGAATTGTTCATGCATCCGCCACGCGCCGTCATACAGACATCTGTGCAAGGCAAGGCGGCACGGGTAAACTTTACCATATGGGCGAACTGAGCAATAAACGCATCGTGCTGGGTGTCACCGGCGGTATTGCGGCCTACAAGAGCGCCGAGCTGACCCGCGGCCTGCGCGCGGCGGGTGCGGAGGTACGGGTCGTCATGACCCGCGCCGCCACCGAGTTCATCACCCCATTGACCCTGCAGGCGGTAAGCGGCAATCCCGTACACGTGCACATGCTGACCGGGGGGAACGACGCGGATCCCACACACGCGGGGGTAACTGGGGACGCGATGGACCATATTGCCCTGGCGCGTTGGGCCGATGCGGTCCTGGTGGCGCCGGCAAGCGCGGACTTTCTTGCGCGGCTCGCCCAGGGACGCGCCGATGATCTGCTCACCACGGTTTGCCTGGCGAGCACTGCGCCGCTCGCCGTGGCCCCGGCGATGAACCAGCAGATGTGGCTCAATACTGCCACCCAGGCAAACGTGAAAACAATCAAGATTAACGGCGTTAAGACCTTCGGACCCGCCGAAGGGGCGCAGGCCTGCGGAGAGACCGGTCCCGGCCGAATGCTCGAACCCGGAGAGCTCGTTGCGCTCGCGGCCGGATTGTTTGCCACGGGGCTGCTCAGCAATGTCCGCGTGGTCGTCACCGCCGGACCGACCTGGGAGGCCATCGATCCGGTGCGCGGCATCACCAATCGCAGCTCCGGCAAGATGGGCTATGCGCTCGCCGAGGCCGCAGCCGAGGCCGGGGCCAGCAGCGTGCTTCTGGTATCGGGCCCGACAAACCTGCCGGACCCGGATCGGGTGCACACGGTCCGCGTCACCAGCGCGCAGGAGATGTTTGATACAGTGCACGCCCATATCCGGGAGGCAGACATCTTTATCGCAGTCGCCGCCGTTGCCGATTACCGGCCGGCTGATTTCAGCGCCAGCAAAATCAAGAAGGATCGCGACACTCTCAACCTCGAGCTGGTGAAAAATCCGGACATCCTGGCCAGTGTCGCGTCGCTGGACGGTGCGCCGTTCACGGTCGGCTTCGCCGCGGAAACAAAATATCTTGAGCGCCATGCACGGAAGAAATTACAAGACAAACACCTCGACCTGATTGCCGCCAACCAGGTGGGATTGGAAGGTCGCGGTTTCGAGGCCGAGGACAACAGCCTGCTGCTTATTGACCGCTCCGGGACAGTCGAATTGCCAATCCAACACAAATCGAAGCTGGCCCGCAGCCTGATTCAACACATTGCGAAACGGTATGATGAAAAAGATACAGCTAAGAATTCTCGACAAGCGCATTGGCAATGAATTTCCGCTCCCGCGGTATGCAACCGATGGTTCCGCGGGCCTGGACCTGAGCGCCTGTCTGGAGGAGCATATTCGCATCGAGCCGGGTGAAGCACAATTGATCCCGACCGGTATTGCCATCCATATTGAGGACCCTTCATTGGCCGCGGTACTGCTGCCCCGCTCGGGGCTCGGCCATAAACGCGGCATCGTCCTCGGCAATCTGGTGGGTCTCATTGATTCGGATTACCAGGGACAGGTATTTGTGTCATGCTGGAACCGCGGCCACGAAATCGTGGTGATCGAACCAGGCGACCGCATCGCCCAGATGGTGTTCGTCCCGGTTGTACAGGCCGAATTCGAGATCGTTGACCAGTTCATTGACAGCGGCCGCGGCGGCGGCGGCTTTGGTCATACCGGAAAGAACTGATGGGAAACAGTTCCGCTTTATCCTTTTCTTGCGCAAGCGGTAATTGCCATCGATGACAAAAAATCTGTCCAGGATTCATACCTATTCGTTGTTCTTTGCGTTACTGGCACTGGTATTTTCCGGTGTCGGTTTTTACCTGCTGGCCGACGACGTGGTTGACCGCTATCGTCGGCAGAGCGTAGCAGCGATTGCGGATAGTACTGCCAGGCGCATTACAGACAGAATTGCCTATTATCATGTGGCCGCCGTCAGTGCCATCGAAGGGCTTGGTCTGGGCAGGCTAATGAAGCCCGGACGGGCCAATGATCGTGCCCAGGCGGTCGAGCAACTGACGGTGTTTTTTCCCGATGCCCTTAAAGTCCGTCTGCTGCCATTGAGCGAACGCGCGGTCGACGAGCTGACGGTCCCCAATCTCGGTTACGCCTGTCTCGATATCATACAATCCACGCCCGACAGGCCGAAGAGTCCCGATGCGGAATTTCATATGCTCATGGATGCTCTATCCGCCCACATCGACATCCCCCAATCCATCGTTGATGCGAAAGGCGAGTTGCTGGGTCATCTGCTGATCAGCCTGAGACCGGATATGCTGCAGGAGATGCTCGATCCCGATACCGGGCAGGGCGGATACACAGAGTTGCGCCAGTATCTCGGCGACGGCGGGCAATTTATTACTCTGGCAAAAGTCGGTGATGCGTCGCTCACCGCAGGCATCGAGCCTCATTTCACGCCAATAACCAATACCCCGTGGAAGCTTGCCGTCTGGCCCGCACAAGGTCCTGGCGTGCTCACAGGCGCAGACCAACCGTTGCCGTGGCTGTTTCTCCTGCTCGCCCTCGTCTGCCTTGTCCTGGCGCCGGTCTTGCTGCGTGCCATGGCAAAATCCGCGGTCAACCATGATATCGCGGCCCTCTCGGAGATGCTCGGTGATATACGCAGCGGCGTCATGGCGGCGGACTATTCGCTCAAGCTCGATGAATTCCGGCGCCTGGCGCAGCGACTACGTATAGGGGGCGAGAAGCTGGTTGCTGACCACGAGGCATTGCTGGAGCACAGCCAAAGCGACTACCTGACGGGACTGGCAACGAAAGACGCCTTTAACATACGCCTTGATCAGTTGTTCGACCAGACACGTATGGGGTTTCCCTCATCAGTTCTGCTCGTAGAGATCGACAACTTGAACGAGATCAACGATGAGTTCGGACACGAGGCCGGTGATATTGTGCTCAAGCATTTCGCAGGCGCGCTCAAAGACTCGTTACGCAAAAGCGACTTCATCAGCCGCGTCGGGGGCGGGACATTCGGTATTATCCTTTCTTTCACCGAGTTGGACTCCGCACGGCAAGGCTTCGAACAGCTGCGAGAAAAGATCAGTACCGCCATAGAATTACCCTCAAAAACGACGGTCACCTTTACCTGGTCGGGAGGAATGAGCTCAACGTCCCCCAGCGACTGCGGGACCAGCGAGGTGATGGCACGCTGTCAGCAGGCCCTTGATGAGGCCAAGCATGCCGGGGGTGATGAGATGCGCGTCCATGGCTAGAACCTATCTCAAAAACCCTTCCGCCCCCTGGTGCTGTGGAACAAACGCAGAGCTCACAGAGGTGCAAGTACGCGAAGAAAGTAAAACGCTTTATATTTTGAAGTATGCTCTGCGCCCTCCGCGCCTTGGCGTTGTTAGCGTTGCGTCCAGGACGTGAAGGCTTGCTGGGCAACTTTGATTTTGAGACAGGCTCTAGTCACCCGCAGTCCGGAGGCAGTGGATTGCCATGCGAACGATGATCATTTTCCTTTTTAAGAAGATATTGGCAACGACAAACGACAACGTAAAACGCAAAGAGATCAGACCTTGACCACTGACACACAGCATCAGCACCAACAGACCCGCGCCGCCTATCCACCGCCGGAGATCTTCAAGCGCTACGATATCCGCGGTATCGTTGGAAAAACGCTCACCGCAGGCATTGCCGAAGACATCGGCAGGGCTATCGGTAGCGAGGCCCGGGCGCGTGGACTGCAAGCCGTCGCGGTCGGGCGTGACGGCCGCCTGTCGGGCCCGGAGCTTGTCGACGCCCTGTGTGCCGGCCTGGCAGACAGCGGTTGCGACGTTATCGATGTCGGCATGGTCCCCACGCCGGTGCTGTATTTCGCCACCCATCATCTGGGCACCGGATCCGGTATTTGCGTCACCGGCAGCCATAACCCTCCCGAGTACAACGGCTTTAAGATCGTTCTGGGCGGCGAAACATTGTCAGGACAGACCATCGAGCGACTGCGCCAGCGCATTGTGACCGGTGATTTCACCAAGGGACAGGGCAAAATCACCACCGTGGATGTGCGCGAGGCCTACCTGCAGAGAATCACCGGTGATGTACATCTGGAGAAAGGCATGCGCGTGGTTGTCGACTGTGGAAACGGGGCGACCAGTGAGCTCGCACCCGAGCTCTTGCGCCGCCTCGGCTGCGAGGTGCGAGACCTGTACTGTGCGGTGGATGGTCGCTTTCCCAACCATCATCCCGATCCCAGCCAACCGCGCAATCTCCAGGACCTCATCGATGCGATCAGCGCCGCCCCCGTGGATGTTGGTCTCGCCTTCGACGGCGACGGTGATCGCCTCGGCGTCGTCTCACCGACAGGGGACATCATCTGGCCGGACCGGCAGATGATACTGTATGCCCGTGACGTGCTCTCACGCCATCCGGGCGCGGAGATCATCTATGATGTCAAATGCTCCCGCAACCTGGAGACCGCGATCAACGAAGCGGGCGGCAAAGCGGTGATGTGGAAGACCGGCCACTCCCTTATCAAAGCGCGAATGAAAGACACCGGTACGCTGCTGGCCGGCGAGATGAGCGGCCACATTTTCTTCAAAGAGCGTTGGTATGGGTTTGATGACGGGCTTTACACGGCCGCCCGCCTACTCGAGATCCTGGCGCGCGACCCACGCCCCTCGGCGGAAATCTTCGGCGCGCTACCCGACACCGTCAATACCCCTGAGCTGCAGATTCAACTCGCGGAAGGCGAGCACTATGCGGTCATAGACGAGTTGGTCGCCCGGGCGCATTTTTCCGATGCCCGGGTGACGACCATCGACGGGCTGCGGGTCGACTTTGCGAACGGCTGGGGTCTGGTCAGGGCCTCGAATACGCTCCCGGTTCTGGTGCTGCGCTTCGAGGCAGAGACAGCGCAGGATCTCGAGCGTATCCAACAGCGATTCCGGGACTTGATCGAACAGGTCCGCCCCGGCACGAAAATGCCTTTCTAGCAGCAAAGCGTTACGCGCAGGTGACGGGATCAGGTCATACACGTATGACTATTTATATTATCGTTATAATGCAAAGGCGCAAAGACGCTAAGTTATCAAGATTGTCAACGATCCTTCTTTGCGCCTCGGCGTCTTTGCGTTAAATGCTCATATATTGGGTTTTTCATCATTTTTGAGATGGTAACCGCGTTAAGCAACGTCACCAGGAGCCGCTCATGCCGATCTCGATCACTCTGCATGTCCTCGCCGCGATAATCTGGGTCGGGGGCATGTTCTTCGCCTACATGGTATTGCGGCCGGCGGCGCTGACCTTAGAGCCCGCCACCAGATTGCCGCTGTGGTCACACGCCTTTGCCCGGTTTTTTCCCTGGGTCTGGGTCGCCGTTATCCTATTGCCGCTGACCGGGTATGCCATGATATTCCTGGGCTTCGGCGGCTTTGCGCAAGCAGGAAAGTACATTCATATCATGCACGCGACAGGCGTGGCGATGATTGTAATTTTTGTCTATGTGTTCCTCGCCCCGTATCGACGACTGAACACTGCGCTCGCCGTCTCCGACCTCGCGGCCGCCGGCGAGCAGCTCGCGCGAATCCGCCGCCTCATCGGCGTCAACCTCGTCTTGGGCCTGATAACCACTGCGATCGCCACGAGCGGGGCCTACTGGCTCAATTGACCGAAGCTGCCACATATTCTCTGCCAGTCAGGGTCCTGGTCCGGCGTGATGCTGCCTGCGCTGCGTCTTAAAAAGCGTGAAGACCGCCGCCTGCGCGCCGGACATCTGTGGGTCTTCAGCAATGAGGTCGACACCGCGGCCACGCCGTTATCGGCATTTGAGCCGGGGCAAGCAGTATCGATTGAGGCGGCAGACGGAAACGCCCTGGGCACCGGCTATGTCAATCCGAACACCCTGATCTGCGCGCGGCTTGTCAGTCGCGACCCGGGCCGGGTACTGGATCAATCCCTGCTCGCCGAGCGCCTGAACCTCGCCCTGGCCCTGCGCGAGCGGCTGTTTGATGCGCCCTATTATCGCCTGGCGTTCGGTGAGAGCGACAACCTGCCCGGTCTGGTGGTCGATCGTTATGCCGGCCTGCTGGTCGCGCAGATTACCACCGCCGGCATGGAACGATTGAAACCCGAGCTCCTCAGCGCCCTGCAGGAGGTGCTGCGGCCACAGGCGATCCTGTTGCGCAACGACAGCGCCAGCCGGCAACCCGAAGGCCTGCCAAGCTATATCGAAGCGGCGCTTGGCGCGGTGCCCGAAACGGTCGTGATTAGCGAAGGCGCCGCCCGCTTTGAAATCTCACCGCACACCGGGCAGAAAACAGGCTGGTTCTACGATCAGCGCATAAATCGGGCGCGGCTGCGTGACTATGTGCGCGGCCGGCGCGTGCTGGACCTGTTCAGTTATTCGGGAGGCTGGGGCATCAACGCCGCGCTCGCGGGGGCCGACACGGTACTCTGCGTGGACAGTTCGCAACAGGCCATCGACGCCGTGCGCCACAATGCCGGGCTCAATCATGTCAGCGATACCGTGACGGCGCTGAAAGACGACGTCTTTGCCGCGCTGAAGACCCTGCGCGCCGAGCGGCAACACTTTGAGGTGGTCGTGCTGGACCCGCCGGCATTGATCAAAAGGAAGAAAGACATCAAGGCTGGGACCGTTGCCTACCAGCGCCTGAATCAGGCGGCGATGCGGCTGCTGGACAAGGACGGTATCCTGGTCTCGTGCTCGTGCTCCTACCACCTGGAGCCGGACGCCTTGCGCAACATCCTGCTCAGGTCCAGCCGCGCCCTTGAGCGCGATCTACAGATCCTTGAACAGGGCCGCCAGGGTCCCGACCACCCGGTGCACCCCGCGATTGCGGAGACCGCGTATCTCAAGGCCATGTTCACGCGCAGCGTGCGCAGCTAAACACCCGGTCAGGCCTTGGGCAGGGTCACCCCTGTCTGGCCCATGTACTTGCCGGCGCGGTCTTTGTAAGACACCTCGCATTCCTCATCCGCCTCAAAGAAGATGACTTGCGCCACCCCTTCGTTGGCATAGATCTTGGCCGGTAAGGGTGTGGTATTGGAGAACTCCAGGGTGACATAGCCCTCCCACTCCGGCTCGAAGGGCGTAACATTGACAATGACCCCGCAGCGCGCATACGTGGATTTGCCGAGGCAGATCGTCAGAATATTGCGGGGTATGCGGAAGTACTCCACCGTGCGCGCCAGCGCGAAGGAGTTGGGCGGGATGATGCAAACCTCACCCCTGAAGTCGACAAAACTGCTGTCATCAAAGTTCTTGGGATCAACGATGGCCGAATTGATATTGGTGAAGATCTTGAATTCCTCGGAGCAGCGGATGTCGTAGCCGTAACTCGACGTGCCGTAGGAGACGATGCGCCCGCGTTCGGTCTGCCTCACCTGATCCGCCTCAAACGGCTCTATCATGCCCTTGTCCACGGCCATGCGCCGGATCCATTTGTCAGACTTGATGCTCATTGCAGACCTGTACTGGTGATGACGTCGCAGTATTCATGCCGGGCGCGATCCCTGCTGGCAACAGGACCCTGCCGGCCCCCTGCCCGCGTGCGGGGCACAGGCATCATAACAATTTACGGGTGACTTGCGCCAACGCGGCGGTCGAGCGGCCGTGGACCGCAAACGCGAAAGGCCCCCGCCGGGAGCGGGGGCCTTGCCGATTGGGATAACGGCATTGCCTAGCCCCAATGTCGCATCAGGATCCGGGATTTTGGCGGAGGGCTGAGCAGACCAGGTTGGACGAACGGCCGAAAAGGCCGCTCTCGCCCTTCCATGGGCGTCGCGGCATTGGTACTTCCCTGTCCGGCACGCCGCTCTTGCCCCTCCAGGGGCGTCGCGGCATTGGTACTTCCCTGTCCGGCACATAGCCGTCGCTATGGTGACTGGCCGTTCGTTCAAGATGGGCGCTCAGAACCCGCCAAAAACCGGATAAGCTTGTCTGGGACATGTCGTGAATCGCTAATCTACCCATCACGACCTCAATACAACGATGACCTTGTTCTATCTCCCGCTGGCCTGGTGCAATATTGGGGCTAAGTATTCTGAATGACGATGTTCGGGAACTTGCTCGCGTAGTCCTTTTTCTCCAGCGCCAGCTTGCCCGCGGTGCGGCGCGCAATCTCGCGGAAAGTCAAGGTGATGGCCGACTCCGGTTCGGCCACAACCGTCGGCTTGCCGCCGTCGGTCTCTTCCCGGATACGGATATCGAGCGGCAGGGCGCCCAGGAACGGCACGTCGTACTGCTCGGACATGCTGATGCCGCCGCCCTCGCCGAAGATGTGCTCTTCGTGCCCGCACTTGCTGCAGATGTGGGTGCTCATGTTCTCAATGATGCCGAGCACCGGTACCTCGACCTTCTCGAACATCTTCAAGGCCTTCCTGGCATCGAGCAGCGCGATGTCCTGGGGCGTGGTGACGATCACAGCGCCGGTGACCGGAACCTTTTGGGCGAGCGTCAGTTGGATGTCACCGGTGCCCGGCGGCAGATCAATGATCAAATAATCAACATCTGTCCAGTTGGTGTCCGTCAATAACTGCTCCAGGGCCTGGGTGACCATGGGTCCGCGCCAGATCATCGGCGTCTCTTCATCCACCAGGTAACCGATCGACATGCTCTGCAAATGATAGCTGACCACGGGCTCCATAGAGCGGCCGTCCGCCGACTCGGGCTTGGCTTGCGTGCCCAACATGCGCGGCTGGCTGGGCCCGTAGATGTCGGCGTCGAGGATGCCGACGTTAGCACCCTCTGCGGACAAGGCGAGGGCAAGGTTGACGGCGGTCGTCGATTTGCCGACACCGCCTTTGCCCGAGGCCACGGCAATGATGTTCTTGATCCCCTGGATCGCCTTCACCCCCTTCTGGCCGGCGTGACCGACGATCTTGGAGGAAATATTGATCGCGACGTCCTGCACACCCTCGATGGCCGAAACCTTTGCTTTCAGTTTCGCTGCCAGCGTATCCTTGTAACCCTTGGCCGGGTAACCGAGCACCACCTCCAACGTGACCTTGCCGCCATCCACAGCGATGTTCTTGATCGCCTTGGCGCTCACCAGATCCGTTTCCAGGTAAGGATCAATGACTTCTTTCAATGCGGTTTCGACCTGCAGCCGGGACACCTCTGCCATCGTTAATTCTCCACTAATTTGATCAAGTATTCGTATGGGGGCGCAATGCTACACCGACAACCAAAAAATGTCATGCGCCGGACGCGGGATTGTAACAGAATCTACCCTGAAGGTTTGCAAGGGCATCCGTGCGGCGCGGCGGCCAGGCGTCGACCTAGCCCGGGACCTGCAAAACTGGTATTTTAGCCGGAACCCGAACGGCCGCTGCCTGCCTAGGCGCGGCCTTTTCCGTTGCATCAATACCAACATACATATGTCCGACAGCCATCGAAAAATCCTGGTCACCAGCGCCTTGCCCTATGCCAACGGCTCCATCCACTTAGGGCACTTGGTGGAGACCGTCCAAACGGACATCTGGGTGCGGTTTCAGAGAATGCGCGGCCACCAATGCTACTACGTGTGTGCCGATGACGCCCACGGCACCCCGATCATGCTGCGGGCCCAGAATGAGGGCATCTCACCGGAGGCGCTGATCGAGCACATCGGCAAAGAACACCGCGCCGATTTTGCCGATTTTGCCATCGCCTTCGACAATTTCTATACCACGCACTCGCCGGAAAACCGCGAGCTGTCCGAGACCATCTACCGGCGGTTGCGGGATGCCGGCCACATTACCACGCGCACCATCAAGCAGGCCTACGATCCGGAGAAACAGATGTTCCTGCCGGACCGCTTTATCCGGGGCACCTGCCCGCGCTGCGGCGCCGAGGATCAGTACGGTGACAGTTGCGAGGTCTGTGGCGCCACCTACAGTCCGGGCGAACTCAAGGACCCCGTGTCCGTGCTCTCCGGCGTCCGGCCGGTGGAACGGGAGTCCGAGCATTACTTTTTCAAACTGGGCGACTTCGAGGCCATGCTGCGCGAGTGGCTGTTTCCCGATATCACACAGACCCGGCATGTTCAGGCGGAGGTGGCCAATAAGTTAAACGAATGGTTCGCCGCGGGACTGCAGGACTGGGATATTTCGCGCGACGCGCCGTACTTCGGCTTCGGGATCCCGGACGCGCCGGGAAAATATTTCTACGTCTGGCTGGACGCGCCCATCGGCTACATGGCCAGCTTCAAGCAGCTCTGTGAGCGCGAGGGTCTGGAGTTCGAGGCCTACTGGGGCAAGGACAGCGAGGTCGAGCTGTATCACTTCATCGGCAAGGACATCCTCAATTTCCACGCCCTGTTCTGGCCGGCCATGCTGACCGGCGCCGGTTTTCGCCGACCCACATCCATTTTCACCCACGGGTTTCTGACCATCAATGGCCAGAAGATGTCTAAGTCACGCGGCACCTTCATCAACGCGCGCACCTATCTGGATCATCTTAGTCCGGAATACCTGCGCTATTACTTCGCCGCCAAGCTCAACGACCGAGTGGAGGATATCGACCTCAATCTGGAGGACTTCATCCTGCGGGTGAACAGCGACCTGGTCGGCAAGGTGGTGAATATTGCGAGCCGTTGCGCCGGCTTCATCAATAAGCGTTTTGGCAATACGCTCTCGGACAGCCTGCCGGAGCCCACGCTCTACCAGCGCTTCGCGGACTGGGGCAATCAGATTGCCGAGCACCTGGAGCGCCGGCAATACTCGCGCGCCATGCGCGACATCATGGCGCTGGCGGATGATGCGAATCAGTACATCAACGACAACGCGCCCTGGCTCGTGGCGAAAGAGAAAGGCCGCGATGCCGAGCTGCACGGCATCTGCACCCAGGGACTGAATCTGTTCCGGGTATTGATGATCTATCTCAAGCCAGTGTTGCCAGTCACGGCGCAAAAGGCCGAGGCCTTCCTCGGTATCGAACCGCTTGTGTGGAGCGATACCGACACGCCGCTGCTCGGCCACGCGGTGAACAAATTCAAACACATGCTCCAGCGCGTCGAGCCGCAACAAGTCGATGCCCTGTTGGCGGCCTCAAAAGAGAATCTAGCGATGAATGAAACCGAGCAACCGGTAAAACCCACAAGCGGCCCACTGGCCGATGATCCCATAGCTGAGGAAATCAGTTTTAATGATTTCGCCAAGGTGGACCTGCGCATCGCCCGTATCGCCAAGGCCGAGCCCGTAGAAGGTGCGGACAAACTGCTGCGGCTGACGCTGGACCTCGGGGGCGAAACCCGCACTGTCTTCGCCGGTATTAAATCGGCCTACCCACCCGCGGACCTCGAAGGCCGGCTGACGGTCATGGTGGCGAATCTGGCACCACGCAAGATGCGCTTCGGTGTGTCCGAAGGCATGGTGCTCGCGGCCGGCCCGGGCGGTAGCGATCTCTGGATACTCGCGCCGGATGACGGCGCGCGACCGGGAATGCGCATCAAATAGTGACTAGTCGCTAGATCCTAGTTCCTAGCTGCTAGTCCCTAGAGACTAGTTCCTAGATACTAGTTGCTAGAAACTCGCGCCTGGCTATTAGACAGAATGCCGATGACATTCGATAACACGCTGCTGATCGCCGACATTGACGCCTGCCTCCCGCAGACCCAATGCACGCGCTGCGGGTATCCGCGCTGTTATGATTACGCCGCGGCCATCGCCGGCGGCACGGCCGGCCTCAATCAATGCCCGCCGGGCGGCGATGTCACCATCCGCGCGCTGGCGACGCTACTCGACGTGCCGAGCAAACCGCTCGACCCGGCGTTTGGCGAGCACCGTCGCCGCACGACGGCCGTTATCGACGAACGGCTGTGCATCGGCTGCGCGCTCTGCATCCAGGCCTGTCCGGTCGACGCCATAGTAGGAACCGGTAAACTGATGCACACGGTCATCACCCAGGAATGCACCGGCTGTGAACTGTGCGTGCCACCCTGCCCCGTGGATTGTATCGCCCTCGTCCCCTGCCCGCCGCCAGCGAAAACCGGGGGCTGGCCGTGGCCCGAGTACTCGCGCGAACAAGTGAACCGGGCGAGACACCGCACCGAGGCCCGTTTGGAGCGCCTGGCCGGAACGCAGACCGCGCACAACCGTCCGGGCGGCCCCGCGGCCGCCGAGCACGCCATGCACCCGGCGCGCACTCCTGACAAACAGCAGATCCGGGAATACAACCGCGACGCCGTTGCGCGCGTGCAGGCGAAGCGAAGAAACCGTCCACGAATCGACCGTTAATGTCCGGAAAATCACCGTGCCTTAGCCGCGTCGCCGCGCTTGGGTGATTGCGTTATGATAGCGCGCCATGAATGCGGTGAAACGAAGAAAAATATTTGAACGACTGAAAGCCGCCAATCCCCGCCCCACCACTGAGCTCAGGTACGCCACCGCCTTTCAGCTGCTTGTCGCCGTTATCCTGTCCGCGCAGGCAACGGACAAGGGCGTCAACAAGGCGACAGAAAAGCTTTTCCAGGCGGCCGCCACGCCCGAGGCCATCCACGACCTGGGCCTGCGCCGGCTCAAGTCGCACATCAAGACCATCGGTTTGTACAATACGAAAGCGGCCAACATCATGAAGACCTGCCAGATCCTGATGGAAAAACACGGCGGAACGGTCCCGCGAACCCGCAAGGACCTTGAGGCCCTCCCGGGCGTGGGCCGCAAGACGGCAAACGTAATTCTCAATACCGCCTTTGGCGAGCCGACGATCGCGGTGGATACGCATATCTTCCGTGTGGCCAACCGCACCGGACTGGCCCCCGGGAAGAACGTGTTGCAAGTCGAGCAGCGGCTCCTCAAGACGGTACCTGAGGAGCACAAGCGCGACGCCCATCATTGGCTGATCCTGCACGGCCGCTATACCTGCATCGCCCGCAAACCCCGCTGTTCCGCGTGCGTAATTGTTGATTTGTGCGAATATAAGGATAAAGTAGAGGCATGAGCGGACTGAATGTGGCCACCGGCCTGAGCCACGGCAACCGGCCCTACGCCGAGCATGCGGCGACCGCGGTGGAAAAAGCACTCAAGCGCGCCGGCCTGACGCGCGCGAATGGCGTCATGCTGTTTCTGACCCCCGAGTACGCCCACGACCCTGAACCCGCGCTGAAGGCCGCAGCCCGGGCCGCCGGCTGCCTGCAAGTGGTGGGCTGCACGGGCGCCGGTATCCTGACCGATGAGGAATGGGTGCTCGACAGCCCCGGCGCGGCAGTCATGGTCTTCGGTGGCGAGGTCCGCCTCGATCTCAGCCACGCGGTGCACAACGACCAGCAGGCCGTGATCAGCCTGTGTACGCCGGGGGCACTGACCGCCGACTGGCTGGACATTACCGCTCCGCGGATCGGCGCGGTCTCGGGCGACCTGTTCGGCCAGGGGCCTTTCAAGGTATGGAGCGGCAGCCGTGTCGCCGATACCGGCCACGTCGACACCGTGATTACCGGTGTCACGAGCGCGATCGTCGCCTCCCAGGGCGTGCAGGCACTGACCTCTCCAATCGAGGTCGCCGAGGTAGAGGGATACGATGTCATGCGCCTGGGCAACTACCCGGCGCTGAATGTACTCGTACAGTCACTGCCCGCCGGTGTGCGCAAGATGAAACATCTGCCGCTGCATTTGATCATGGGCGGCATTACTTTCGGGGACCCGGTCACGGCCATCCGTGAGGGCCGATATCGCCTGAACCACATCATCTCGGCCAACTTGAGCGACAATTCCATTACGCTGTCCCACCCACTGCACCGCGGCGAGCGCCTGTTCTGGGCCATGCGCGACGCATTGGCCTCTGAGCGGGCCATGCGCCGGACCATTGAAGAGGCTTACAACGGGCTCGGCAGTGACCCGGACTTCGCGTTTCTGTTCCCGTGCATGGGTCGCGGCCCGCATTTCTACGGCAACCGTGACCGTGATCTGGAATTGCTTAAGGCGCGCTTTCCCGGGCTACCCATCATCGGCTTCTACGGCAACGGCGAGATCGGCCCCCTGGACGGCAACAACCATCTGTACCAGTATTCCGCGATCCTCGGCCTGTTTCAGCACAAACGGAACTGAGCCATGCTCTTCAACGGCGATCGCAGGCAAATGCGCGACATCTTCTTCCGCGCCTGGCGCCGCCACCGCAGTAACGAAACCGTGGAAGGCATTGAGCGGCTCATCGTTGACGTGGCGCTGCTTCATCCTGAGTATCAAACCTTATTGGAAGACCCCGAAGAAATGGGAGAGCGGGACTATTTGCCAGAATTGGGCGAGACCAACCCCTTTTTGCATATGAGCATGCAACCACGAGCTATTATTGAAAACCGGCGACGAGCATGCGGCACAGCACCAGGTAATGGAATGCCTGGGTGAAACCCTGTGGCGCGCGCAGCAAGCGCAGCACGCGCCGGACGAATCCGAGTATCTCGAGTGCATCGCACGCCTTTGCCACAACAAGGGCCACCTTTTCTAGGTGTATTCCCGCCGCAGCGCAGCCGCCGTTTAAGCTCTTTTTGCACAGGAGTGAAACTTTATGGTGGCAACCCGGTCCCAATGTCCGTGCCTGCTGTTTCCGGCATGAGGGGCCGACGCGGTATTCCATGATTGCCACCTCGGCTACCGCCCTAGCGCTCATAATACTGTGAGTGGAATCAAAGATTTGATTAACAAACTTTTTGAGGAGCATTAAATAATGGCTGGAAAGAAAAAGCTGAACCCCATCGCCACCGCTATCGGCATTACCATGGTCACAGGCCTGGCGGCACTCCCGCTGGCCGGCGCCGCCGAGAATCCGTTCTCCGTCACCGATCTCGGCAGCGGCTACAAAGTCGCGGAGAAGGGTAAAGAGGGCCAGTGCGGTGAAGGCAAGTGCGGCGGCAAGAAGGCCAAAGAAGGCCAGTGCGGCGAAGGCAAGTGCGGCGGCAAGAAGGCCGAAGAAGGCAAGAAGGCCAAAGAAGGCCAGTGCGGCGAAGGCAAGTGCGGCGGCAAGAAGTAGCCCACGCTTTCCCATGACCCAAATTGACTATCCGGTCTGTGGGTCGGGTCTCGGTTTAAAGCGGGCCCTGATGGGCCCGCTCGCCGAGCACTCCCCAAGTCAGATTGATTTCCTGGAAGTCGCTCCGGAAAACTGGATCGGTATCGGCGGGAAGTTCGGGAAACGGTTCCGGGCCTTCACCGAGCGCTACCCGTTCGTCTGCCACGGTCTCTCATTGTCACTGGGCAGCCCCGCTCGCCTGGATGAGACCTTTGTCGTCCAGGTCAAGCAGTTTCTCGATGAACACGATATCCGTTGCTACAGCGAGCACCTGAGCTATTGCAGCGATGACGGCCACCTGTACGACCTGCTGCCAATCCCGTTTACCGAGGAGGCCGTACGTTACGTCGCGGCCCGCATCCGCCGGGTACAGGAGATCCTGGAGCGACGCATCGCGGTGGAGAACGTCTCCTATTACGCGGCGCCGGCTCAGGAAATGGCCGAAATCGATTTTTTGAATGCCGTGCTGGCGGAGGCCGACTGCGATCTGCTGCTCGATGTAAATAATATCTACGTCAACAGCATCAATCATCGCTACAACGCCGAGGATTTCCTCAAGGCGCTGCCGGCCGAGCGCATCGCCTACTGCCACATCGCCGGCCACTACCGGGAGGCCGAGGATCTGCTGGTCGATACCCACGGCGCGCCTGTCATTAGCAATGTGTGGGAACTGTTGGACAAGGCCTACGCCCACTTTGGCGCCATGCCGACCCTGCTTGAACGCGACTTCAACATCCCGCCGCTGGCGGAACTGCTGGCGGAGATCGATCACATCGTCGCCCTGCAGCAAAAGTGGGCCGGGCAGACCGAGATCCGGGTGGCACACAGTGGCTGAGTATCCCTCCTTCGTCCGTAAACAGTACGAGTTCGCGGCCCATATCCGCAATCCGGCACGCAATCCGGCGCCGGCGGACATCGAGGACCGCCGGATGGGCATCTACCGCGAGCTGCTCTACAACAACGTGGAAGATTTTTTGGCGAACGCCTTCCCGGTGCTGCGGGAAATCACCGAGGACGAGCGCTGGCACGCCCTGGTGCGCGAATATTTTTCCGAGCACCGCGCGAAGACACCGCTGTTCCCGCAGATGCCAACCGAGTTTCTGGCCTACCTCGAGCACGAGCGCGCACCGCGGCCGGAGGACCCGCCGTTTCTGCTGGAGCTCGCGCACTACGAATGGGTGGAGCTGGCATTGTCTCTGTCCGACGCACCAGTCCCCTGGCAGGAGATCGACGGTGATGGGGATCTCCTGGCGGGAACGCCGGCGCTCTCGGCCTTGGCCCTGCCCTTGAGCTACCGCTTCGCCGTGCATCGCATCGGCCCCGACTACCAGCCGCGTGAGCCGGAAGCCTCACCGGCATACCTCGTGGTCTATCGCGACGCCAGCGATGAAATCGGCTTTCTGGAGATCAATCCCGCGACCTTCAGGCTGTTGCAGTTACTGTCGCGGGACCACGCCCTTAGCGGTCACCAGGCACTGGAGCTGGTGGCCGCCGAGCTGCAGCATCCGAACCCGCAGGCCGTGCTCGACGGCGGCAAGCAGGTCCTGGAAGACCTCAGACAGCGCGGTATTGTGCTAGGGACACGGCGTCGCTAGCGCACGACGACTAACGGCGCTTGCCGCCCTCGGGATTCCGAGCCGGTGTTGCCTCGGGGCGGGGTATTGCCGGGCCAAGGTCTTGGAACGGCTATGATTGCAGACATCACACAAACCTTCCTGTACTCCGCGCTCCAGGTCATGGCCGTCGTATTCGTGTTTACGGTCGGCCTCGTTGTGCTCGCCGTCATCATTGTTTTCGTGCTTGATGTGACTCAGACCAGTCAGGCCATACGGCGCAATTATCCCGTCATCGGTCACTTTCGTTTTCTGTTCGAACGTCTGGGCGTGTTTTTTCGCCAGTATTTTTTCGCCCTGGACCGCGAGGAGTTGCCCTTTAACCGCGCCGAGCGTAACTGGGTCTACCGGGCGGCCAAGTCGGTCGATAGCACGGTACCCTTCGGCTCCACCCGTGATCTGCGGCCGGCCGGCAGTGTGTATTTTGTGAACTGTCCCTTCCCGACACTGCACGAGGATGCCGCACCGCCGCAAGCGATTACGCTTGGCCCATACTGCGGCAAACCCTACACCACGGATTCGCTGTTCAACATCTCGGGCATGAGCTATGGCGCCATTTCGCGACCGGCCGTGCTGGCGTTATCCAATGGCGCACGCATGGCCGGCTGCTGGTTGAACACGGGCGAGGGCGGGCTGTCGCCCTGTCACCTCGAAGGCGGTGCCGACCTGGTGTTCCAGATCGGCACGGCCAAATACGGCGTGCGCGACGCCAAGGGCAGTCTTGACGACAACCGGCTGCGCGAAATTGCCGCCCATGAGCAGGTGCGCATGTTCGAGTTGAAACTGAGCCAGGGGGCCAAACCCGGTAAGGGCGGCATCCTGCCGGCGGTCAAAGTGACCCCGGAGATCGCCGCGATCCGGGGAATAGAAAAATACGCGGATTCGATTAGCCCCAACCGGCATCGGGACATCAACAGCGTTGACGATCTGCTCGCCTTGATCGACCGCATTCGCGCGGTGACCGGCAAACCCGTCGGGTTTAAAGCGGTCATTGGCGCCTACGGTTGGCTCGAGAAGCTGTTTGCCGAGATCCTCGAACGCGGCATAGAGCATGCGCCCGATTTCATCACGGTCGATGGCGCGGAAGGCGGCACGGGCGCGGCCCCGATGAGCCTGATGGACAACATGGGCGTACCACTGCGCGAAGGTCTCGCGCTGGTCGTCAATAAGCTCAATGAATACGGCCTGCGCGATCGCATCAAGGTCATTGCCTCCGGTAAACTCATCACACCGGTGGAGGTCGCCTGGGCGCTGTGCGTGGGCGCTGACTTCATCACTTCGGCCCGCGGGTTCATGTTTGCCCTGGGATGCATCCAGGCCATGCAATGCAATAAAGATACCTGTCCGACCGGCATCACCACCCACAATCCGCGCCTGCAAAAAGGCCTGGTACCCGAGAACAAGGCCGCGCGTGTGGCCAATTATGCCCGCAACATGGTGCACGAAGTCGGCATCATCGCCCACTCCTGCGGCGTATCCGAGCCGCGGCATCTACGCCGATATCATGCGCGTGTGACCACCGGCGATGGAAAATCCGTTGCCCTTGACGAGCTGTTTCCCGACGTCGCCCCCTTAAAGGACGAGACGATACCATCTGCAGACCAACAAGCCGGTGACCGGATCGCCTGAGCGCATGGCAATACACCATCGCATCAAGGTGAGGCCGGCGGCCGGCGGAACTTAGGCCAGCAGCCAGGGTCTCTACAAAAAGCGTCAACAGACAACAAAACAAGCACAGGAGATTATCATGAAGTTTTTGCTGCAGATGCAGTCGCTGCTTGACCGTACCCGCACGGTCGACTTCCTCGCCCCGCTCGCCCTGCGCCTTTATCTCGCCCCGGTGTTCTGGATGGCCGGCGTCAATAAATACAACGGCTTCGAGAACACGGCCGCCTGGTTCGGCAATCCGGATTGGGGACTGGGCATGCCGTTTCCCAAGCTGATGGCCTTCCTCGCCACCTCCACTGAGCTGGCCGGCGGTATACTTCTGCTGTTCGGCCTGGGCGTACGGTGGATATCGATTCCGTTAATGATCACGATGCTCGTCGCCGCGGTATCGGTACACTGGCAAAACGGTTGGCTCGCGATTGCCGACAGCAGTCTGTGGCTGTTCTCCAACGACAGAATAGAGGGCGGCCTGGTGCGCCTGGATCGCGCAAAAGATATCTTAAGAGAGCACGGCAATTATGATTGGCTGACCGAAAACGGCAGTTTGGTCATGCTCAATAACGGTATCGAGTTCGCCGCGACCTATTTCATTATGCTCCTGGTGCTCTTTTTCATCGGCAGTGGAAAATACGCCAGCGTGGACTATTGGATCGCCCGCGGCTTCAACAAGAAGGTATGATGGGTCTGCTAAACTACATACCAGCCGTTCGAGCGCATGAGAACTGTGAAATGATTGCATCCCGACAAATAATCAGACAATACCGCCATGGGTGATATCGTCCGCCTGCAGGCATTCACGCCGCCATCGTTCACTCGCATGCTCCACCGCCACGGCTTGCGAGCGCTGCGGCGCGCGGCGCTGAGCGAGCTGCAGATCAACCTGGGCAGGCTCTGCAATCAGGCCTGCGCGCATTGCCATGTCGATGCGGGGCCCAAGCGTACCGAGGTGATGCGCTGGGAAACCATGCAACGCATCCTGACTTGGGCAGAACAGTCCCGCATCAGAAAGGCGGACTTGACCGGCGGCGCGCCGGAGTTGAATCCCGATTTCCGGCATTTCGTCGACGGCCTGCTGGCCATGGGCATGGCGGTGACGGCGCGCTGCAATCTGACCGTGCTGTTGGAACCAGAGCAGGAGGATCTCGCCGGCTGGTATGCCGAACGCGGGATACGCCTGGTCTGCTCCCTGCCCTGCTATACGCAAGAAAATGTCGATGCGCAGCGCGGCAGGGGCGTATTCGGCAAGAGCATCAAGGCCTTACAGTTATTGAACAGCGTGGGTTACGGAAAAGACACGCATCTGACGTTGGATATGGTTTACAACCCGGGCGGCCCGTCACTGCCGCCGGCCCAGGCAAAACTCGAGGCGGACTACAAGCAGCGGCTAAATGAGGAGTTCGGTATCGGCTTCTCGCGCCTGCTGACGCTGACGAACCTGCCGATCAACCGCTTCCAGCATTTCCTGCAACGCACCGGTCAGGAGGCCAGCTACCAGGAACTGCTGACCGCCAATTTCAACGCCGCGACCGTGCCCGGGCTCATGTGCCGCCACCTGATCAGTGTCGACTGGCGCGGCAGGGTCTATGACTGCGACTTCAACCAGATGCTCGACCTGCCACTGGAAGGGCGTGCACCGCGTTACCTCTGGGACCTTAAGGCCGAGGCGCTTGAAGACCGGCCGGTGGCCGTGGACCGCCATTGCTTCGGCTGCACCGCCGGCAGCGGCAGCAGCTGCGGCGGCGCCCTGGCGGGCTAGCGGCGGCCGCACGCCTCACCTGGACGGCTCTGCCTGCAGAAACTGCGCAAGCGGCGGATAGCTCGCGGCAACGGCGCGGAGATCTTCGGGCCGGTCCAGATCCCGCAGCTGCGGCAAGCGCACAAACTCCATCGCCTGTTCGGCCGCGCGCGCCAGGGTCCGCTCGAGCACCGCGGGGCCGCCCCAGGGGATATCCGTAAACAATCCGACCGAGACCCGCTGCAGCCCGATAAAATAATAGCCGCCGTCTTGCGTCGGACCGATGACGTTCTTGCCGCTCGCAAGCGCGTCGTGGGCCTGCCGCAGCGCCGCACCGGGGCAGTGCGGCACATCACAGCCCATCACCGCCGCCGCCCCGGCGCGCGCGACGCCTTGCTGCAGCGCGCGCGCCATTTTCTCTCCCAGATCCCCGCCCGACTGCCGGCCAAGGTGGATGGGGAACGCGGCGGCGAGCCTCACATACAGTTCGTGGCCGGCGTCGGGCCAGCCGTACAGATGGACCTCGCCCGGCCAACTGGCCACGGCCAGCTCGACCGTCCGCTGAATGCAAAAGGCGACGATCTCGGCCGCGCGCTGCGGACCATAGACGCCGTGCAGGCGGCTTTTCACCTGCCCGGCGACAGGCTGTTTGGAAAACAGGATCAGATCCGGATTGTTCATGTCACCGAGACTCACTGGGGCTGCTGGTACCAGCGCGCCAAATGCCGCGGCGCGACGCCCGCCCAATATAATAGTCGCAATGTCCACATGAGCCACACGGTGCGCAACACCCCTTTGCGTTCCCAGCGCCGCGCCGAGGTCCTCACGCGCGCGCGGATGCGCGCCGGTCGGTCGATGCCTTTGAGGCGTTTCGACAGCTCGATGTCCTCCATCAGCGGCACGCGGGCAAAGCCGTCCAGCATGCGGAACAGATCGCGCCTGACGAACATGGCCTGATCGCCCGTTGCAACGCCGGTGAGGACCGAGCGCAGGTTCATTGCCCGCTCGATCACGCGGTACAGCCAACGCTGGCCATCCAGTTTCACATCAAAGCGTCCCCACAGGCACCCGGTCAGCATGGCCTGTTCTATATTCTTAATGGCCATGGGAGGCAGACGCGTGTCGGCATGCAGGAACAGCAGGACGTTACCTCGTGCAACGGCCGCCCCCCTATTCATCTGCTGTGCGCGGCCCGACGCGGAGGCGACCAGGCGTATGCGCGACCCTGGGGCGTCCGGCGTGCACGCAGGGCGGGTGTCGATAAATCCTCTTACAATCTGGCGCGTGGCATCCGTACTTCCGCCGTCGACGATGATCAACTCATATGGCCGCTGATCACACGCGAGCTCCGCCAGCCGTTGTTCGATCGCTGCCGCCTCATTGAGCACGGGCATGATCACAGAGACCAAAGGGGGCTTCATGCCGGCGGCGATTCGATCGTTGGGGGGCTAGGGACCCGCAGTGAATGGGTCAGAACGTTCCGGCATCGCCCTTGGTCATGATGCGGATCAACTTCAGTCCCAATAACACCGGACCCGCGGCGTGCCAGCACAGATCAAAAATATCGAGCGGGCGTGTGAGCGTGCCGTCGAATAGCATTTTGCTCTTCTCCCACAGGTGCGGTTCCGGCACAAACGGGGCGAACCCGAGAAACACCGCCACCGCGACCAGGGGCAGGAGCGGGATTTTATCCAGCCATGTCATGGGATCGCTCTAACAAAACTAGCCGGCACGGCTGCCCGCCTGGATGAGTTCGATCTTGTAGCCATCCGGGTCCTCGACAAAGGCGATGACGGTCGTGCCGTGTTTCATCGGTCCGGCCTCGCGCACGACCTTGCCGCCGCGACGCTTGATCTCCTCGCAGGCCGCGTAGGCATCGTCGACCTCCAAGGCAACATGGCCGAACGCGTCACCGAGATCATAACGCGCCGTGTCCCAGTTGTGGGTGAGCTCGATGACGGCGTGTTCGGACTCGGGCCCGTAGCCGACAAAGGCAAGCGTGAATTTCCCATCCGGGTAATCCGTGCGACGCAGCAGCTTCATGCCAAGGACCTCGGTGTAGAACTGGATCGAGCGCTCGAGCTCCCCCACGCGTATCATGGTGTGCAGTACACGCATCATCC
>CAMYII010000066.1:0-41767 GCA_947258385.1 Acidiferrobacterales bacterium | reverse complement strand
AGGGCGTTGAGCTTGATAAAGCCTTCGGCATCGCGCTGATCATACGCCCCCGCATCTTCCTCGAAGGTGGCGATCTCGGCATCGAAAAGGCTGTCCTTGTCGGAACGCCGTCCTGTCACCGTCACGTTGCCCTTGTAGAGCTTCAGCCGCACCGTGCCGTTAACGGTGGCCTGCGAGCCATCGATCAGCTCCTGAAGCAGCCTGCGTTCAGGGCTCCACCAATAGCCATTGTAGATCAGGCTGGCATAGCGCGGCATCAACTCGTCTTTGAGATGCGCCACTTCCCGGTCGAGCGTGAGCGATTCGACGGCGCGGTGGGCCTTGAGCATAATGGTCCCGGCAGGCGTCTCATAGCAGCCGCGCGACTTCATGCCGACATAGCGGTTCTCGACAATGTCGGTGCGGCCGATCCCGTGCTCGCCGCCGAGCCTGTTCAGCCGCTGCATGACTGTGGCCGGGCTCATGGCCTCGCCGTCGGTCGCCACGATATCGCCGTTCTCATAGGTCAGCTCCACGTAGACCGGTTCATCGGGCGCCTTTTCCGGCGCGACGGTCCAACGCCACATGGACATCTCCGGTTCCGCCCAGGGATCCTCCAGGATGCCGCCCTCGTAGGAGATGTGCAGCAGATTGGCATCCATGGAGTAAGGCGAGCCGCCGCCGCGCTTCTGCTCCACGGCGATACCGTGCTGCCCGGCATAGGCGAGCAGTTTCTTGCGCGAGCTCAAGTCCCATTCGCGCCAGGGCGCGATCACGCGCACATCGGGCTTGAGCGCATAGAAGCCCAGTTCAAAGCGCACCTGGTCATTGCCTTTGCCGGTGGCGCCATGGGACACCGCGTCGGCCCCGGTCTCATTGGCGATCTCGATCTGGCGCTTGGCGATGAGCGGACGGGCGATGGAGGTGCCGAGCAGGTATTCCCCTTCGTACAGCGCGTTGGCGCGAAACATCGGATAGACGAAATCACGGGCGAACTCCTCGCGCAGGTCGTCGATATAGATCTCCGTCACACCCAGCGCCTCGGCCTTGGCGCGCGCCACGCCCACTTCCTCACCCTGGCCGATATCGGCGGTGAAGGTCACCACCTCACAGCCGTAGGTCTCCTGCAGCCATTTCAGGATCACCGAGGTATCCAGGCCCCCGGAGTAAGCCAGCACCACTTTTTTGACTTCAGATCGAGCCATGCGCTTTCAACACCTTCTCATTTTCATTACGCCTTCACCGCAACTCACACCACGACACACAATCGCGGGCGATCCCTGCCGGGACACTCTGAAAAAGAAGTCTTTCGGCAACCTGCCAGGGATTATACGAGAAAACCAGGCTTGTGAGAGGCACCGTACCACGAGCGCCGCCCAGGCAAAAAGGATCAGGCCATGACACGGCGGGGTGTGGCGCCGCGCATGGCTAGCTGGTGGCCGCTAGCGCACCTTGGCGCTGCGCCGCAGCCGCGCCAGCAGCCGCCTCGCCATGTCACCGAACATCTCGGTCTGGGTGGGATGGGGGTGGATCGCCTGCGCCACCTGATCCAGCGTCATCTCCCCGGCCACCATCATCACCGCCTCGCCAATCAGCGTGTCGGCATGGTCTGCGAGAAAATGCACCCCGACGATACGGCGGCTGGCCTTGTCGGCGACAATCTTGATCAGCCCATCGGTTTCATTGGTGATCATCGCCTTGGCATCGAGGCTGATCGGTGTCTTGACCTCAACCGCATCGATCCCCGCCGCTTTCGCCTGCTCCACGGAAAGACCGACAAAGGCGGCCTGAGGCCGGGTAAAGACCACCCCGCAGTCCTTGGCCACATCGTAGGCCAAGGACTCGCCGAGCAACGCGGCGGCGGCCACCCGCCCCTGCTGGCCGGCGGTGTGCGCCAGCATCAGGCCCCCGACGACATCACCAACAGCGTAGATGTGGGGAACATTGGTGCGGCACCGGGCATCGACCTTGACGACGCCGTTGTCAACCGCCACACCGGCCTTGTCCAACTGCAGGGGTTCCAGCACCGGGCGCTTGCCGGTTGCCACGATCACGTAGTCACACTTGAAGCTCCTGGTCTTGCCCTCGGCATCCTCGTAGTTCAGCGTCATGTCGCCGGGCTTGCCGCTGATTTTCTTGACCTTGGCGGACACGGTCAGGGTGAGATTCTTTTCCTGCTCCAGCAGGGCGGTGAGATGCTTGGCGATCTCGGGCTCCACCTCGGCCAGCGGCCGATCCTGGGCTTCGATCACCTGCACCTTGGCGCCGAAATCGGCGAAGATCTGCGCCATCTCCAGCCCGATAGCACCGGCGCCGATGACGCCCAGGCGCTGCGGCGGGGCCTTCAGTCCCCACACGGTATCGGAGGTGAGCACGCCCTTGCCGTCGGCGCCCGGGATGGGCGGCACAAACGGCGGCGCGCCGGTGGCGATCACCGCCGCCCCGAAGCTGATGGTCTTACCGGGCTTGCCCTCGCTCGCCGAGCGCAGGTGCGGGTCCTGGCTGATGCCGGAGCTATCCAGCGAGACGCTGTGCTCCGATTCAAACCGGGCAAACCCTGGCAAGACGTCGATCTTCACACCCTTGTCGGTTTTGAGCGCCATCTCCCCGCGTGTCTCCAGCACGCCGCGGCGGGTCTTCTCCAGCCTGGTCCACGACAGCTCCGGCTTGTTGGTGTTGGTAACACCCAGATGGCCGTCATGACGGCGGTCACGGATGCGGTCGGCCGCCGCGCGCCAGGCCTTGGACGGGATGCAGCCGCGCCACAGACACTCGCCGCCGGGGCCGCCGCCGATGACGAGCACGTCGTAATCCCACTCGCCCCTGGGGATGGCGACCGGGGGTTCCGCCTTGACCGCGGTCGGCGTCAACGGCGCGGCCACCGCCGCGCCGCCCGCCACCCAGTCCGGGTTCTCCACCAGTCCCTTGAACACAGTCAGGAACTTGGCGGCGTCCGCGCCGTTGACAATGCGGTGATCCGCGGTAACCGTGACCGGCATGCCCTGCGGCCCGGTCGTGGCAATCGCGAAGATGGCCGAGGTGCCGGGGGCCGGGATGGCGTCGAAATGGGTCACGCCCAGCATGCCCATATTGGAGATGGTAAAGGTGGGGTTGGAGTACTCCTCGGGCTTCAGTCGGCGTATGCGGGCGCGATTGACCAAGTCTTTCCAGTTGGCATTGAGCTCGCCCAGGCTGCGATTGGCGACATCACGCAATACCGGCACGACCAGCCCCATGCCTTCGGTTTCCACCGCCAGGCCCACGTCAATCTGCTCGCGTTCGATGATCCGGTCTTCGTGCTGATAGACCGCGTTGACCTTGGGATATTGCTGGATGGCGAGCGCCGCGGCCTTGGCGAGCGCCACGGTCAACGAGTAGCCGGCCTGTTTCGAGGCCGCCGCCAGTTGCGCGGGGGACACGGTCACCGTGACCCGGAACAACGGCATGGACAGCGAATACTCCATGTTGTGGGCGACCGCCTTTTCCATGGCGTCCATGGGCCGGCCCACGCCGGGCAGCTGAAACACGCGCTTGGTGGCGGTTTTCTGCACCTCCGTGTTGAGCACGTCAGCGGCGACGATGAGCCCGTCGGGGCCGCTGCCGGTGATGCTGTTCAGATCGATGCCATGGGCGCCGGCCAGTTGGCGCGCATAGGGCGTGGCCTTGCCCGCCCGCGGACGCGGGGCCGGGGTGGCGCCATGGGGCATGGCCGGGATCCGGGTCTTGGCCTTGGCCGTGCCGAAGGGTTCTGATTTCGGTGTCAGCATCGGCTCGACAGGCCGCGGCGCGGCGGCCGCCGCGCGTGTAGTATCGAGCACTTGATCGGCCTCGGCGACCAGATAGGCGATCGGCTCACCGACCGGCACCACGCTGTCGACCTCGGCCAGCGGGCCGGAAAGATAACCCTCGCGGAACACCTCGGCATCCATGACGGCCTTGTCGGTTTCCACGGTCGCGACCACCGTGCCGCGCTCGATGAAGTCTCCGATGTTCTTCTCCCACGACACCACCGTGCCTTCGGTCATGGTATCGGAGAGCTGCGGCATCTTGACGGGATGCGCGCCGCTTGGAACTTCGCTTGGCTCGGCACCGGGCACGGGCGCCGCCGGCGCGCTGGTCGCGGAAACCGCCGTACCGGCCTCACCGGTTTGGACCTCGGCCTCCCCGGCGACCAGCCGGCCGATGGCCTCGCCCACCGGCACCACCGCCCCCTCCGCCGCCAACGGGCCGGAAAGATAACCCTCGCGAAACACTTCCACGTCCATGATCGCCTTGTCGGTCTCCACGGTCGCGACCACTGTGCCGCGCTCGATGAAGTCTCCGATGTTCTTCTCCCACGACACCACCGTGCCTTCGGTCATGGTATCGGAGAGCTGCGGCATTTTTATGATATGAGGTTCAGCCATTACGCCAGTTTTCGTCTTCTCGATGTCGTTTCAAGGGATCACACTTGGAAACTGCAAAGCCAATCGGTCACGGCCGCAAGGGGCAATCAGATCTTGCCCATCACCTTGAGGGCGCTTTGATAGACGTCATCCGCATCGGGAATCGCCGCCTTCTCAAGGGTGTGGTTGTACGGCACCGGCACATCGGCCGCGTGCACACGTGCCGGCTGCGCGTCCAGGGCATAGAAACAGTCCTCCGTGACCACGGCCATGATCTCCGCACCGACCCCCACTGGGGCCTCGTCTTCCTCGGCCACCAGAAAGCGGTGTGTCTTCTCGACCGAGCGGCGTATGGTTTCGCGATCCAGCGGTTTCAGCGCCCGCAGGTCGACGACCTCGGCACTGATACCGTCTTTCTCCAGGCGCTTGGCGGCTTCCAGGCACAGATGCACGCTGTAGTTGTAGCCGATCAGGGTGATATCGCTGCCTTCGCGCACCACTTCCGCGCCCTCCAGCGGCCGGAAGTATTCCTCGTCGGGAACCTCCTCCTTCAGGTTATACATGCGCTCGTGCTCGATGATGATCACCGGATCGTTGCACCGCACCGCGGATTTCAACATGCCGCAGGCGTCCAGCGGACCCCGCGGGGTGACCACCCGCAGCCCCGAGGTGCTCATGAACATGCGCGCCAGGCGCGCCGAATGCTGGGCCGCGAGCTGGTGCGCGGTGCCGCCCGGGGTGCGCATCACGATCGGGCATTGCACGCGGCCGCCCGACATGTAGCGGATCTTGGCCGCGGCATTGATCAGGGTATCGAGTGCCAGCAGGGCAAAGTTGATCGACATGATCTCGATGATGGGACGCATGCCCGCCATTGAGGCACCGATACCGACGCCCGTGTAGGAATTCTCCGAGATCGGGGTGTCGATGATCCGCGACTCGCCGTACTTGTCGTACAGGCCCAAGGTGGCTTTATAGGTGCCGCCGGCCACGCCGATGTCCTCGCCCATGACAATGACCATGGGGTCGTTGGCCAACTCCTCGTCATGGGCGCGACGAATCGCTTCCCAGTATGCAATCTCTGCCATGTCTTACCTCTTGCCTATTTCTGTAACGGCCCGATCCAGCGCGGATCCGGGTTATCATCGAGGACGTATTTGGTCAGGTCTTCCACCCGCGGCTCGGGGCTCTCCTCGGCGAACTTGATGATCTCGTTTTCAATCTCATCATCGATGGCCTTTTCCATCGCCTTGATGTCTTTGTCCGAAAGCACGCCCGCCTTTCTGAGCTTCTCGGTGTACAACACGATCGGATCACGCTTCAGCCACTGCTCCTCTTCTTCCTTGTTGCGGTAACCCTTGGCGTCGGACATGGAATGCCCGCGATGACGGTAGGTCATGAACTCGATGAAATAGGGCCCGTTGCCGCCACGCACATGATCGATGGCGTTCTTGGCCGCCTCCATGACGGTTTCAATGTTCTGTCCGTCGTGCTGACTCGATGGGATGTTGTAGCCGCAGACCCGTTTGTACTGGTCGGTCACAGCCGTCGAACGCTCAATGCGGGTACCGATCGCGTAGAGATTGTTTTCACACACGAACAACACCGGCAACTTCCACACCGAGGCCATGTTCATGGTCTCGTGAAACGTCCCCTGATTATTGGCGCCGTCGCCTAAGAAACAGATCGCGATCTGATCCGAGCCTTTGTGTTTGCAGGCGAGCGCCAGACCGGCGGCGAGCGGAAACGGCTGGCCCACCAGGGCATAGCCACCCATGAAATGCACCGTCGGATCAAAGATGTGCATGGATCCGCCACGGCCCCTGGAAGAACCGGTTTGCTTGCCATAGAGCTCCGCCATCACCTCACGCGGCGGCGCGCCGGTCTTGATGGCATGGACATGGTCGCGGTAGCCCGTGATCACATAGTCATGGCCGGTGCGGGCCATCTCCAGCACGCCGGTCGCCACCGCCTCCTGGCCGGAGTACAGGTGCAGGAAACCGCCGATCTTGCGCTCCATATAGGCCTCAAAAGTACGGTCTTCGAAGCGGCGGTAAAAAATCATTTCGCGCAGCAGGCGCTTCTGGTCTTCGGCGTTCATGGATCTCCTACGCACTCAGGTGGGGATTTTGGTCAACACGACGTTGAAAAAGGGTTCCTTTCTTATCGGCGACTCGCGACGCCCCGGAAAATAAGCGCAGTATGATCGTGTTTTTGGCTAGGCAGGTCAAGGCAGGCGCTTTGAGCGCCGCCGCAACAGCGCCCGCCGCGCCGGCGACCGCCATCCCGTCACCGCGAATTGGAATCGTCATAACGATTGGCAGGTTATTCTGCCGGGTTTGACACCCAAATGCGCTTGAAATCGGCATAAAACTGCCTTAGGCTTTGCGCCTGATCGAAACGGTCAACTGTTCGCCAATATTCATATTTAAAATCATAAGGTTGCGAGGGAAAGAAGATGAAGAACCCATTGGACTCTATCATCGGGACCATTGTCTCGGGACTGGTGCTCACACTGATTCTGTTTGTCGTCGCGCGTAATTTTCTGATCGCCGTCGGCTGAGGGCGCGCGCTTTTGTCGCCTGACCTCACGGTATACATCTAGATACACATCTACTAAAGAATTCGTCTCGGGGAGAATACTCATGGATCTCATTCTTGATCGTTGGCTGCACGTCCTGGCGGGAATCACCTGGATCGGCCTACTTTATTACTTCAACTTCGTCCAGGCGCCCGGCCTGGCCAAGGCCAAAGCCGACAATACCGCCGCCGGTATCACCCAGCACATCGCCCCCACGGCCTTGCTGTGGTTCCGCTGGTCAGCGCTGGTGACCTGGCTGAGCGGCGCCTATTACCTGGAGCGCGCCGGCATCGGGTTGGTCGATGCCTTCCTGCTCCAGGGCGCGGCCGCCCCCATCGGTCTCGGCGCCTGGCTCGGCACCATCATGCTGTTCAATGTCTGGGTGTTGATCTGGCCGAACCAGAAAAAGGTGTTGGGGCTGGTCGAGGCCTCCGCTGAGGAAAAGGCCAAGGGCGCACGCATTGCCTTCCTCGCCTCGCGCAGCAATACCATGTTCTCCATCCCCATGGTCTTCTTCATGGTAGCGGGTCCGCACTACACCTCGCTCGGCCTGTAAGCGCCCATCGGCATAAGCTGCAAAGGCCCGGCCGCCGTCCGGGCCTTTGCTTTTTGATGGCTTGGCACGGGAACGATAAAAGACTAGAATTTCGCGTTTCCACGGCCAAACGGCGCCCTGATCCAGGGCGCCTTTGTATTTTTATGCCAAATACCTTGATGGACACCTACGCCAGGCTGCCGGTCACCTTCACACGGGGAGACGGGGCCTGGTTGTGGGACACGAACGAGAAGCAATACCTCGACGCAATGACCGGTATCGCCGTCTGCGGCCTGGGCCATGCGCACCCGGCGGTGACCGAGGCGATCTGCGAGCAGGCCGGCAGGCTGCTGCACACCTCCAACTGGTACGGGATCGCGCAGCAACAGGCGCTGGCCGACACGCTGTGCGGGCTTTCGGGCATGGACAATGCCTTTTTCTGCAACTCTGGGGCCGAGGCCAACGAAGCGGCGATCAAACTGGCGCGCCTTTATGGGCATCAGCGCGAAATCCTGAATCCCGCCATCATCGTCACCGAGGGCAGTTTCCACGGCCGCACCCTGGCCACGCTCACCGCCACCGGCAGTCGCAAGGTCCAGGCCGGGTTCGAACCGCTGGTCAAGGGCTTTAACCGTGTACCCTTCGGCGAACTGGAAGGCATCCGGCACATCGCCGAACACAACACCGATGTGGTGGCGGTTCTGATCGAGCCGATTGAAGGCGAAGGCGGCATTGTCATTCCCGATGAGGGCTATCTGAAGGGCCTGCGCGCACTTTGCGACCAGCACGGCTGGCTTCTGATGCTGGACGAAATACAGACCGGCATGGGTCGTACCGGCAAGTGGTTCGCTTTTCAACATGAAAAACTCCAACCCGATGTCATGACGCTGGCCAAGGGCCTGGGCAATGGTGTACCGATCGGCGCCTGCCTCGCGCGCGGGCAGGCCGCCGGCCTGTTCAAGCCGGGCCATCATGGCTCCACGTTCGGGGGCAACCCGCTCGCCTGCAGCGCCGCATTGGCAGTGCTCAAGACCATGGAGGATGAGCGGCTGGAACACCGCGCCGCCGAGCTGGGAAGCAAACTCCTACAAGGTCTACGGCGAAATCTTGCTGGCATCAAGGCGATCAAGGACATGCGCGGCAAGGGGCTGATGATCGCCATTGAGCTTGACCGGCAATGCCCGGAGCTCATGACCCGCGCCCTTGACCGCGGATTGCTCATCAATGTCACTGCCGGCAGTGTTGTGCGCCTGTTGCCGCCGCTGATCTTGAGCGACGAGGAAGCGCAAATGATCGTGCAGCGTCTGAGCGATCTGCTGCGCGACTACCTCGCCGCATAGCCCAGGGATTTGTGATGAAACCCCAGCACGTTCTCTCGCTCGCCGATCTCAGCGCCGAGGCCATCAAGGGCATCATTCGGCGCGCCATCGAGCTGAAGGCCATGCGGCAGCGCGGCGAAATCTATGAGCCGCTGCGCAACAAGACGCTGGCGATGATTTTCGATAAGTCATCGACACGCACACGTGTCTCATTTGAGGCCGGGATGACGCAATTTGGCGGCAACAGCATTTTCCTCTCGCCGCGCGACACCCAGCTCGGACGCGGTGAACCGCTGGAAGACACCGCACGGGTGCTCTCGCGCATGGTCGATCTGATCGTGATCCGCACCGACAAACATGAAAGTGTGGAGACCTTCGCCGCCCATTCCGGCGTGCCGGTCATTAACGCCCTGACCGACAAGTATCACCCGTGCCAGCTATTGGCGGACATGCAGACCTACCAGGAACACCGCGGGGATATCCGCGGCAAAACGGCCGCCTGGATCGGCGATGGTAACAACGTCTGCCACTCCTGGATGAACGCGGCGCGAGCGCTGGATTTCCATCTCAACATCGCCTTCCCTGAGGGTTACGGACCGGAGCCTGAACTGGCGCAGGCCTGCCAGGATCATATTACCCTGCTGCACGAGCCGCGACAGGCGGCCACGGGCGCGGATATCATCGTGACCGATACCTGGGCCAGCATGGGCCAGGAAAACGAGAAGCGCGCCCGCGAACGCGCCTTCGCGGGCTATACGGTGGACAAGGCCCTCATGGAGCGCGCCAGACCGGAGGCGGTGTTCATGCACTGTCTGCCCGCCTACCGCGGCCTGGAGGTGGCCGCGGACGTCATCGATGGCCCGCAGAGCGTGGTATGGGATGAAGCGGAAAACCGTCTGCACGCGCAAAAGGCCCTGATGGAACTGTTGCTGGTCAGCGCTCATTGAGGTTTGTTTTGGGTCCTGAGCGCCCGCACCCTGCCCAATAGAATGAGATTTGTTATCATTCGCGTTTGAGCCACACCGGGAAGCCATCGTGGATGAAATCGTCCGTCTAGAGAGCATCGAGTGCCGTTACGACAGCCGGGCGGTCGTGCACGGCGTGTCGCTGCATGTCAATCAGGGCAACCTGGTCTGCCTGCTGGGACCGAGCGGCTGCGGCAAAACCACCGTGTTGCGCGCCATCGCGGGCTTTCATCCGCTCGCGGCCGGTGAGATCCAGCTCAACGGCGGTTCCGTCTCGCGCCCGGGTTTCAGTCTGCCGCCTGAATTACGGTCGCTCGGCATGGTATTCCAGGACTATGCGCTGTTCCCCCATCTCACCGTGGCCGAGAACGTCGGATTCGGGCTGCGCGGCCTGACACGCACAGCGAGAGTAGACACGGTCAACGACATACTCGCGGTAGTGGGCCTGCAAGGCATGAAATCCCGCTATCCCCATGAACTCTCCGGCGGCCAGCAGCAACGGGTGGCGCTCGCCAGGGCGCTGGCGCCCAAACCGGCCCTGATCTTGATGGACGAGCCGTTCTCGAACCTGGACGTGGAAATGCGCGAGCGCGTCAGCTACGAGGTCCGCGATATTCTAAAACGTCACGGCAGCACGGCCATTCTCGTGACCCATGACCAGCACGAGGCCTTTGCCCTCGGTGATCAGGTGGGCGTGATGCACGCCGGGCGCCTGCTGCAATGGGATACCCCTTATAATCTGTACCACGAGCCCAATTGCCGTTTCGTGGCCGATTTCATCGGGCAAGGGGTTTTTATGCGCGGCAGACTGCGGGCGCCGGACACCGTGGAAACGGAGATTGGCGTTTATAAAGGCAATCGCGCCTACCCCTGGGGCGAAGGCACAACAATCGAGGTGTTGTTGCGGCCGGACGACATCGTTCCCGACCCAAACGGCCCGTTGAAGGGCGAGGTCACGAAAAAGGCCTTCAAGGGGGCGGAAATACTCTATACGCTGCGCCTGCCCGGCGGCGGGGAAGTCTTATCGCTGTTCCCCAGCCACGCCGATTTCGGGCTCGGCGAAAAGGTGGGCATCCGGGTCGAGGCCGACCATCTGGTCGCGTTTCCGCTGTCCCCCGGGCTGACGTGAAGCCCTAAAACCCGCGGTTTCGAGGCTGGTGCCGGGATGCGAGGTCATTGGAAGCTGCCTCAAAATCAAACGCTCAACAACCCTTCACGCCCTGGAGGTAACGCAAAGAACGCCAAGACACGAAGGCCGCAGAGAATACTTCAAAATAAAGGGGTTTTGCTTTATTCGCGACCTTTGCGCCTCCGCGATCTCTGCGTTTGTTCGACAGCACCAGGGGCGGGAGGCATTTTGAATGGGTTCTAGACAATAGAACAGGCGTACAAACCCAGATTTGTAAGGTCCGTTGCCCTCTGTTGGTCCATCGAGCGGTGATACACGATGCGCGGTTTTTGGCTACACTAATTGCAGGAGGCTTGATTCATTGGACAAAAAAATCCTGCGCTTGCTCATCGTCGACGATTCACCCGATGACGCGGACCTGCTGTACAGAAACCTGCGTATCGCCCGCTTTATGCTCAAGTCCCAGCGGGTAACGGATGCTGCCGGGATGCAAGCGGCGTTGGAAAAAAGCAAATGGGACATAGTGGTATCGGAGTACCTGACACCGGCATTTGGCGCCCAACAGGCCCTTAACCTGCTCAAGCAGACCAGGCCGCATATTCCGCTCATTGTCTTCACGCACGACATCAGCGACGAGCAACTCCTCAGTATCATGCAGGCCGGCGCCAGGGATGTCATCATCAAGGACCGCGCTGCCCGGTTGATCCCCGCGATTGCCCGCGAGCTGGATGCGGTCAACGAATACAAAGAACTTCGGCGCGCGAATCGCAGGCTCACGGAAATGGAAGTCAAGCATCGTGCAATGGTCGAACACGCACGGGAGGCGGTATGCTTCTGTCATGAAGGCATGCATATCGAAGTCAATCAGAGTTATCTCGATATCTTCGGCTATGAGAGCCTGGAAGAACTGGCCGGCGTTCCGGTGCTGAACCTGATCGAGAAAAACGAGCATGGGGCCTTCAAGGAGTACCTGAAAAGAACAGGCCAGGGTAAGACCGTCTCTCCCCCGCCGCAGTTCCAGGGAGTCACAAAGGACGGCACCCGTTTTGACATTGAAGTGACCGCGGTACCGGTCACTATCCAGGGTGAGCACTGTATCCAGATCGCGGTCGACGATATCAGCAAACGCAAAGCCGCCGAAAACAGGCTGACATATCTCAGCCAGCACGATGCGCTCACCGGTCTCTATAACCGGCAATACTTCCAACAGTCATTAAAGGAAAGAATCGAACAGGCGGGGTCGAATGGCGATCATCATATACTGCTCTATCTCGATCTCTATGATCTGAACAAGATCAACAGTTCCTTGGGGTATTCCGCCGGTGACCGCATGCTGCTCAAGATTACCAAGCTGTTTCGTGAACACCTCGATGAGGAGGCCGTCATCGCCCGCATCGGGGGCGTGATCTTCGCCGTCCTTCTCGCGGGCAAAACCGAGAAACAGGCCGCCAAGATTTCAACTAACATTCGGAAGGCGTTGAAACAATCCCCGTTGTGCGAGAAAGGCAGCACCTACGAATGCCACTGCAGTGTCAGCATGCTGCCGCTTGACGGCGAGCTCGGGAACGCCCAGGACATCCTGCTCAAGGCGCAACATCTGTGTGAGCAAAAACGCTCGGCTGCGGCCAAACGGTCGAGGAGTAGGAAAAAGAAGGCAAGCGCCGTAAAGGCAAAAAAGGCTGCCGCCGATGCCTCCGCCAAGGAACCCACGTGGCAACAGCGGATTCAATCGGCGCTCGATAACAACGCCATCAAGTTGATGTACCAGCCCATTGTCAATCTTCACGGGGCGGCGGGTGAATATTATGAGGTCCTCTCACGCATCGTCGATGACAATGGCGAGCTTATCTTGCCAAAGGACTTCATTCCCGAGGCCGAAAAAACCGGCCAGATCAACGCCATTGATAAATGGGTCATCCAACATGCCATCGAATCGCAGTCTGCGCTGCACCAGGAAGGCCGAGCGGTGACTTTTTTCATCAATCTGTCCCTCGCTGCCTTCTCTGATCAAACGCTGATCCCGCATATACAAAACTGCCTGGAGGAAAATAATATTACACCACGGTACATCGTCTTTGAGTTGGATGAACCTGTCGTGGCGCGGAATGTCGAGGCGGCGGCACAGTTAATCAGTGCGCTGAACAACCAGGGCTGTACGGTCTCGCTGGATAACGTCGGGAGAGAGGTGGATACCTTGCTCAATCTCCCGCCTCACGCGGTACGATTTCTCAAAATCGACGGCGCGCTGATTGGTAAGATCCATTCCGACGATGACAAAGAATCCTTGGACCCGCTGCTGGAGACCGCCAAAAAACTGGATATCAAGACGGTCGCGAAATATATTGAAGACTCCAGAAGCCTCAGCGATCTTTGGACGTTCGGCTTTGATTACGTGCAGGGCGATTATTTTCAGCAGGCGGATTCTTCGCTGAATTACGATTTTCTCGACGAGAAAGATGAGACGACCCTTTCGTCCGACAGTCCATTATCTTCCTGGCGGTCTCTAAGTTAAATAGCGATCGATAGCCTAGAACCTGTCTAAAATACCTTTCGCCCCCTGGCGCTGTGGAACAAACGCAGAGGTCGCACAGGCGCAAAGGTCGCGAAGAAAGCAAAAACGCTTTATATTTTGAAGTCTTCTCTGCGTCCTCTGCGCCTTGGCGTGCTTTGCGTCGCTGCCAGGGCGTGAAGGCTTGCTGAGCGTCTGATTTTGAGACAGGTTCTAATCATAGTACCTATGAAATCAGGTTTCGTGTTTTAATCGCGCGGCTCCAGCATCACTCCGCCGCGTGCGGATCCACTAAAACGAGTTTATTTATTTTGGTCTTTTAAGCCACAGCAATTATGTCCAATCAGTTCATCTATACCATGCAGGGTGTGAGCAAGATCGTGCCGCCCAAGCGTGAAATCCTGAGAGAGATTTCATTGTCCTTTTTCCCCGGCGCCAAGATCGGCGTGCTCGGTTTGAACGGCGCCGGCAAATCCACCCTGCTGCGCATCATGGCCGGCGTCGATCGGGAATACGAGGGCAACGCCCGCGCCGCGCCGAACATCCAGGTCGGCTACCTGTCCCAGGAGCCCCAGCTCGACCCGAGCAAAGACGTACGCGGTAATGTCGAGGAAGGCGTCGCCGAGACCAAAAACCTGCTCGACAAATTCAATGAGATCAGCATGAAGTTCGGCGAGCCCATGGGCGACGATGAGATGAATACGCTCATCGAAGAGCAGGGCAGAATACAGGAGCAGATCGAGGCCGTTGGCGCCTGGGACCTCGAACGCCGGCTAGAGATCGCGGCCGATGCCCTGCGCCTGCCTCCCTGGGAGGCCGATGTCACAAAGCTCTCGGGCGGTGAGCGCCGTCGCGTCGCCCTGTGCCGCCTGCTGCTCTCCAGCCCCGATATGCTTTTACTGGATGAACCCACCAACCACCTGGACGCCGAATCCGTGGCCTGGCTGGAGCGCTATCTACACGAATATCCGGGCACCGTGGTCGCGGTCACCCACGACCGCTACTTCCTCGACAATGCCGCGGGCTGGATCCTGGAGCTCGACCGCGGCCATGGCATACCCTGGCAGGGCAATTACTCGTCCTGGCTCGAGCAAAAGGAAAGACGTCTGGCGGTCGAGGAGAAACAGGAAACCGCGCGCCAGCGCTCCATCAAACGCGAACTGGAGTGGGTGCGCGCCAACCCCAAAGCGCGGCAGGCCAAAAGCAAGGCCCGCCTGACCGCTTACGAGCAACTCGCATCGCAGGAATTCCAGAAGCGCGCCGAAACCAAGGAAATTTTCATCCCGCCCGGACCGCGCTTGGGTGATCTCGTGGTCGAGGCGACCGAGCTGCGAAAGGGTTATGCAGACCGCCTGCTCATCGATGGGCTCAGTTTCAGCCTCCCGCGGGGCGGCATCGTCGGTATCATCGGGGCAAACGGCGCCGGAAAGACCACGCTCTTTCGCATGATCACCGGCGTGGAGACCCCGGATGCGGGCACGCTTAGAATCGGCGAGACGGTAAAACTGGCCTACGTCGACCAGAGTCGCGACGCCCTCAATGGCGAGAAAACGGTCTGGCAGGAGATCTCCGATGAACAGGACACGATCCTGTTGGGCAAGAAGGAGGTGCAGTCGCGCGCCTACGTCAGCCACTTCAACTTCCGCGGCGCGGACCAGCAAAAGCTGGTCAAAGATCTCTCCGGTGGTGAGCGCAACCGCGTTCATCTGGCCAAGCTACTGAAAAGCGGCGGTAACGTGCTGCTGCTGGACGAGCCCACCAATGACCTCGATGTCGAAACCCTGCGGGTGCTTGAGGAAGCGCTGCTCGACTTTGCCGGCTGTGCCGTCATTATCTCGCACGACCGCTGGTTTCTCGATCGCATTGCCACCCATATCCTCGCCTACGAGGGTGAGAGCAATGTCGTATGGTTCGAGGGCAACTATGCCGGGTATGAGGCCGACCGCCACCGCCGCTTGGGTAATGAGGCCGATCAGCCCCACCGCATCAAGTACAAGAAATTGACCCGCAAGTAGCTCGGGTATCGACGGCAAGGACGGTAGTCAATGAACATCGCACACATGCCTTCTGTCCGTGGGGACAGGGCCAAAACCAGCCTACCGTGCCCCGCACGCTTTGGGTAAACTCTCCGCTCGTCACCAGGTAAAAACATACCGTGCGCATCAAACATTACGGCAGCCCGCCCGGCAACCGCAACGACTGGAAAACCATCAAGACCCTGCTCCCCTACCTGTGGGAATTCCGCACGCGCGTGTTCCTCGCGCTGGCACTGCTCGGGCTTGCCAAAGTCGCCAACGTCGGCGTTCCCCTGGTACTGAAAGAAGTCGTTGACAGCCTCGACAAACCGAAGGCGATGTTGGCATTGCCCGTGTTTCTGCTTCTCGCCTACGGCACGTTGCGGTTTGCCAATTCCTTGTTCGGCGAATTGCGCGATGTTGTCTTCGCGAAGGTCCTGCAACGCTCAATTCGCCGCGTAGCGCTGAAAGTCTTTCGTCACCTGCACGCGCTCTCGTTGCGATTTCATCTCGAGCGGCAAACGGGCGGCATGTCCAGGGACATCGAGCGCGGCACCGCCGGCATCCGCTTCCTGCTGAATTTCATGATATTCAATATCCTCCCGACCATTCTGGAGATCGCATTGGTATGCGCCATTCTGCTCGCGAGATATGACACCATCTTTACCCTGACCATCCTTGCGGCACTGGTCATATACATTATTTTTACGCTTATGATCACCGAATGGCGCATGATCTTCCGCCGCAACATGAATGAAATGGATTCCAAGGCCAACACCGCCGCCATCGACAGCCTGCTGAACTACGAAACGGTGAAATACTTCAACAACGAGGAATACGAGGCACGGCGCTATGACGGCAATCTGCGGTTATGGGAGCAGGCGGCGGTCCGCAACCAGACCTCGCTGTCGTTGTTAAACGCCGGTCAGGGCGTGATCATTGCTGGCGGTATCACCGTAATCATGCTGCTCGCCGGCCGGGGCGTGGTCAACGGCAGCATGACCATAGGCGATCTGGTAATGGTCAACGCCTTTCTGATCCAGCTCTACATGCCGCTGCATTTCCTTGGATTCGTCTACCGCGAAATCCGCCATTCGCTGGCGGACATGGAGCGGATGTTCGGTCTGCTGGAAACGAGCGCGGAGGTCAAGGAGAAGGAGAACGCGCCGGCACTACAGATCCGCGAGGGTGCGATCCGTTTCGAGCATGTGGACTTCGCCTACGAATCCAATCGGCAGATCTTGTTTGAGGTCAATTTCGAGGTGCCTGCCGGGCACAAAGTGGCCGTCGTCGGTCACAGCGGTGCCGGCAAGTCCACCTTGTCACGACTGTTGTTCCGCTTCTATGACCCGAACGAGGGACGCATTCTTATTGACGGTCAGGACATTCGTGAGGTGAGCCAAAAGAGCCTGCGCGCGGCGATCGGCATCGTGCCGCAGGACACCGTGCTGTTCAATGACAGTATTTTCTATAACATCGCCTACGGCCGCCCCGACGCCACGCGGGAGGAGATTATCCAGGCGGCCAGACACGCCCATATCCATGAGTTCGTGCAGAGCCTGCCAGAGAAGTACGACACCATGGTCGGTGAGCGCGGCCTCAAACTCTCCGGCGGCGAGAAACAACGCGTGGCCATCGCCCGCACGCTGCTCAAGAATCCCTGCATCCTCGTCTTCGATGAGGCCACCTCGGCGCTCGACTCCAAGACAGAAAAAGCCATTCAGGCCGAGCTGGAAGAGATAGCCGTCAACCACACGACCCTGGTGATCGCCCACCGGCTGTCCACCGTCATGGATGCCGATCAGATCCTGGTGCTGGATCAGGGCCGCATCGTTGAGCGCGGCGCGCACCAGCAATTGCTGAGCCACGACGGCGTCTATGCGCACATGTGGGCCTTGCAGCAGCAGGAAGAACGTGAACAGGCGCTGAAGGCGGTCGGCAACGGGCTGCAGCCCGGCGCTTGAGCCTGGGCCACGGGTTCGAGTCACTGGAACCAGGGGGGCATTCGCGGGCAATACCTAAGGAACCTCTGACTTAATCCGAGCTTGCCTAAACTATTCCCAACGCATCCACGCGCAGTCGGTGGCATCGAGAAACATGTGGATCAACAAGCCGATGCCGACAAGACGGAATCTGGGAATCGTTGTCATCACCGCATACACGCCGACGGCGATATACGAGTGCAGCGGGTGGAAACCGATGCTGCAGCGACCTGGATCATAGACCGGCGTCACCAGTAAATGATCAAGATCGACGAGCAGGGTCGCGACCATAATCAGCCAGGCACGCGACCAGTTCGCCTTGAATGCCAGGCGGGCGACAACGCCGGGAACAAGCGCATGAAGCACAAGATGAGCGATGGGGCGTATCACGAATGGCGGCTGCGGTTCGACCTGCGTGTTTCCTTTCCGTGCACGTCATGCCACCGGGCAGCGCACAGTCGGACACTGCGAATATCCCCGCCAGGAATGCGCCGCCGGATGCGGCCTGCGGCGAATCGTGCCGGTCAACCCTTGTGCTCGTGCTCCAAGCTGGCAATCGGCTTATCGGTAAACAGATAATCTTTCAGCTCTTTCGCGAAGGTCTTGTCATGGCGACGTATCCACTCGAGCACCATCGCGGCATGTTCTTTTTCTTCATCGCGGTTGTGCGCCAGAATCGCCTTCAGTTCCTTGTCCTTGCAGGCGTCCACCCGCTGGTTATACCAGTCGACGGCCTCCAGCTCTTCCATTAACGAGACGATCGCGCGGTGCATATCGCGCGTGTCATCGCTGAGATCGCCGATTTGCTCATGATAGCCTTCATTCGCCATGGATTCTCTCCTCTAAGTCGTTGCTATTGTTCTGACGGGCAGGTGCCACAGTGCAGCCACGGTCAGGGCCCTTAAGGGTCCGCGTCCGCCAGGCGCTCGATCTCGATAATCCGCACCAGCGCGCCCCACATACGGAAGGAAACGGCATCCTTCAGCGGCTCGGCCTTGACCCGCACACGCAAACCCTCGATCTGGAATTCGGGTGCCAATCCACCGGGGTCGTAAGACCGGCCGTCATCGCTGACGATCCCCCAGAACCCGCCCTCGAAGCGCAGATACACCACCTTGCCTTCAAATGTAATAGTCTCTTTCATATCGTCCACATCCTTGACAGCACGCGGCGGGTCAGCGGCCTGCAGCCGGCAACCCGTTAACGCGAACCCCACGACAATAACTGCCAGCGCGACCACGGCACCCACCGCGACCGCCCTCCCGCAAGCAGTGCATTGGCACCTGTCCAGGCTTTGGAATTTCATGATTAGCGTCCGGTCTCCGTGTGCAGGCGCAGAATCTTCAACAAGCGGTCGCGATCGATCCATCCGATGATTGTTCCACCATCGACCACCGGGACCTGGTTGAGCGAATGGGCCCGCATGAATTTAAACACTTCGGTAATACTGTCGGCCGGGGTCACCACGTGCAGCTTCTCAACCGGCGTCATGACATCACGCACCGGCGTTGTCGGCCACTGTTCCCGGGTGATCTTGCTGATGTCGCTCAAGGTCACCAGGCCGGTCACGCGCTGCCCGTCCTCGACCAGGAAGGCACGTTGCCCCGATGTCAGCACATAATGGTCGATCCAGTCGGTCATGCTGAGGCTCGCGGCTATCATGGGGACATCGCGCTCCATCACCTGGCGCGCCAGCACGCGATCAAAGACGCGGTCGAGCAGGAACTTCTGGCCGCTGGCCTCGGCGGCGGCGAGCAGGAACCAGCCGATGGCGGCCAGCCACACGCCGTTCAACAGCATGCCGGTTTGCAGCACGACAACCAGACCTAACGCCATGAGCGCGTAGGCCACGACCCGACCGGAGATCACCGCCCAATTCATGCCTTTGGTAGCGTTACCGCTAAGACCCCAGATCACAGCGCGGAAAACCCTGCCGCCATCGAGCGGAAAGCCGGGGATCAGATTGAAAATCGCGACCATGAGATTGATCGATGCCAGCCAGGCCAATGACTCGGCCACCGCCTCACTGTAGGAACCGATGAGGATACCGAGGACGTAAAACATGCCTGCAAGAAAGAAACTGACCAGCGGACCCGCAATGGCCACCCAGAATTCCGTCGCGGCGCAATCAGAGTCCTTTTCCGTCTGCGCGACCCCACCGAAGATGAACAGGGTAATCGATGCCACGCGGATGCCGCGGGCGATGGCGACGATGCTGTGACCCAACTCATGCAGGATGATGCTGGCGAAGAACAGAAGGGAGGTGATCACGGCCGTGGCCAGCGCCAGGTTCGCGCTCCAGTCATCGTGCTGTTGCCGGAAGAACGTATACAGGCTGAAGCTTATCAAAAAGAAAATGATAAACCAGGTATAATGCACGCCGATGCGAATACCGGCGACGGTACCCAACCGAAGCGAGGACTGCAGCATTCAAACCCTCCAACGTATCTTGATGCCTGACACCTGATACCTGGCGGTCTCGCGCATCACTCGCCGGCGCTCGTGAATGACAGGCCACCGAATCATACACCATGGACCTACCCGGCAGAAGCAAACACCAGGCCCGGCGGCGCCAATGACCGCTCAGTCCCGGTGCCCGCCCTGATCGGCCTGCTCCTGCAGGTCCTGGGCGATCTCCTTTACGCTTATGGGATCAATGACACCCTTAAAGACGACTTCCACACCGCCACCGGCCGCGCTGCTGAACTCGATATCGCCGATACCAAAGAGCCGTTGAAACACGGATTGCGTGACGTTGATATTGCGCAGATCCTCGATGCGTATCGACTTGAGCTCGCGCGCGATGATGCCGTGCCGGCTCTCGATGTTTTCCTCATCAATGGTAAAGCGCCAGGAATACCGCCTGTAGAAAACGGGAACCCAGAATGCGAACATTAACACGCCAGCAGCCTGTATGCCTATCTCGCTCATTGAATCGGAATCCGTCAGCGACACATACATCGCCGCACCAGTAAAAAACATAAGGAGCAACGAAGCCAGCGTCACCGCAAGCCACTGATTGCGCCAGGCCGGACGTGCATAGTAAGTCATCTCGTTCTTCCTTTAAGTCAACGGTTTTTTCGGTAACGTATCCAGGAACCGCTCACGGTCCTTTGCCAACGGCACCATGCATGCCGATTTCTTGCCAAACCATGCGTAACGGCGTCTGGCAATGAGATCATAGCCCCAATCGCGCAGCGGGCGCGGGACCGCGGCCAGCGCCGACAGCAATGGCCATAACCCTGATAAGCGCCTGGCAATGCGGATCGCGGCGTCACTCTTTATCAGACATTCCGCGCCCTCGATCAGCACAAAGCTTTCTATGGGCTCCAATGGAATTCTGTACTGCACCATCAAGGCCCTACCGATTTCGGACTGCATCGCGGCGAACCTGACACGGGACTTAGGGTCTCGCCGGATGATGAACTGTACTGACCCGCTGCAGAGATTACAAACGCCGTCAAAGAGCACGATGGCGCTCATCGCCGATTCCCCACAGGACTGCTTTGCGGGAACTTTGGTGGCGGCCCCGGCTTTATCCAGGCCTGCGCGGATTGTCGCGATATTACCGCCGTTCCCCGGTGAGCAGGTCCTTGAAAAAATCCAGCACCGTTTCTTCTTTGTAATCGCGGAACTCACCGGCATCGAAGAAGACCCCATAGCACACGGAACAGGATTCATACCAGATATGGGGTTGTTTCTTGTCCACCATTTTGATCATCCCCGCATTACACACGGGACATTTGATATCTTGTATTTTATTGTATTTCTTGCCAACAGCGGCGCTGCCGATATCGATCGTTTCCGAACCCTTCATGGCCCTCAGATCCTCGAGCTCCAACGTATCGAACCAGATACCGAAACACTTCGTGCACCGGTCAACTTCGATATTCTGGTATTGAACGGTTTCCATCTCTGCACTGCACTTCGGACAAATCATGGCATCCCCTCTTAGTCTGGCAGCGGCAATCCGGTACTTAGCATTTGCCCCCCATACGGCGTTGCGTGACGGCGGGCGAACCCATCAACGATATACTACGCCGGTACCGATAACAATCAAACACCCTCAGTACACCTTCAGCGTGCCGGCAATAACGTCACGCCAGAGTCCGCCCAGATTGGAAAGCTGATCCTGCACAACCGGCTCCACGCGCGGCTGCACTGCCTTGAGGGACACACCTTCGCGCAGACGCAGGTGCAGGTCGATGACCTGCGGTTCCTGCACGGGCCTGCCGATGCGGCTGACAAGATAACACGCGGCTTCGCTGATATCAGCCACCTCCTGCACCACGGTCTGGGCGATGCGCGTGGCGATGATATTGTAGAGCTTGCCCACATGTGTAACAGGGTTCTTGCCTGCCGCGGCCTCCATATTCATCGGCCGGTAGGGCGTGATGAGGCCGTTGGCCCGGTTGCCGCGTCCGACCTGGCCATCATCACCGGCCTCGGCCGAGGTGCCTGTCACGGTCAGATAGAGGCTTCCGCCGGCCACGTCATCGGCGGTGTTGACCTCGACCTCGACCTCGCAGTCCGTTGCCCGCCCGGCCGCCTCCAGGCCTAACTGCGCGGCGCGGGCCTTCTTGTGCACGTAATCATCGACATCCGTCACGTACCGGTCGATAAACGCGCAGGCCACGGTGAGCGCGATGCGCCCCCCCTGCCTGACCCCCATTACTTTGATATCCTCGCCAATCTCCGGATGTGCGGCCTTGGTGGCCGCGGCGTTCAGGTGCCTTTCAACCTCGTAGACCACCGTTTCCAGGGCATCCAGCGGGGCATAACCCACCCCGCAAGAGGTATCGTTCGCCAGCGAGATGCCGCTCGCGCGCTGCCGCTGGTACAGCTCCACCAGATCGGTCGAGCCCGGGCGGATCAGGCAGTGAATCCTGACATGCTTGTCGGGGTCGAGCGTGCGGAAATGCTGGCGCAGCCAGTTGTGGCAGCTCTCGGCGGCCAGCGCCTCAACCGGCACCGTGGTCCCATTGGCCTCGCGCGTCGCGCGCCCGGCGAGAAAGATCTCCATCGGCTGCAACACCTCACCGCCACCGAACGCCGGCCGCGTCTCTCCGCCCCACAGCAATACCTTATCGACGTTGTGGTGCAGGATAAAACCGAAGCGGTCGAGGTAGAACCGGCACAGCGCCTGACTAAGCTCTTCGGCCAGGGCGTCACAGATGGTATCAGGGTGGCCGGTGCCCTTGCGCTCGACCATCTCGACCGCGCCATCGGCGGGAGACGGGGCGATCAGCGGGACGAGATTAAGTTGCATGGCCCAAGCGCTCGGATAAACATGAATACTTTTCACCGGGGAGCAATGTCGCGTATTGCTGTCCTTATGTTATTGCCATGATAAAGGCATTTCCCAACCTCAGCAAACGGTGGGGATCATACAACGGCGCTCAAACAAGTTGAACCCGCGGGATTTCCTGATGCAAGGAGGCGATAAGATCAACACAGAAACAAGTCTAGCAGGTTGAAAGGCGATGAATATCTTAGGGACAGGAACACTGATCGCGGCGGTGAGTCACCACCGCACCCGGTTATTTGGGTTGGGGATCGGCACGCCCTCACCCACGGCCTATTGAACCTTGCATTGTCCCGTATCTCGCCCGTGGCCATGCCGCAGCCGGCCCTTCTTCGCCTTCGATCTGCCCGGCTCTGGCCAATCAACACGCACGCAACATTGCGCGACTACGTTCAATCCGACTCGCCAGCCTCTATATCCCTTAGTGTTGGCAGCAGATGAACGAGCTCCTCAATGGCTTTTTGCTCGCCGGCGAGCCTGCGCAGCGCGGCCATCTCGCGCAAGGCCTCTTTGCGGTTGGCCGCGGGGAACCCCATCACCTGGCCCTTGGCCATGACATCCTTAGTCACGCCCGCCTGCGCCAGCACCATCGCCCCCTTGCCGACAGTGACATGATCGGACACGCCACATTGTGAGGCTAGAATCACATAGTCCTCGATCACTGTCGAGCCGCCGATGCCCACCTGACCAAGCAGCAGCGCCCGGGCGCCGACCCTGACGTTGTGCGCGATGTGCACCTGGTTATCGATCTTGGTCCCTTCTCCCACGCGGGTTGCCCCCAGGGCCGCCCTGTCAATGCAGGTATTGGCCCCGATCTCAACATTGGATTCGATGACAACCGTACCCACTTGCGGGAACTTCACGTGCTCGCCGTTGCGGAACTTGTAGCCGTACCCATCCGAACCGATCACGGTCCCTGCATGGATGACGACATTGTCGCCGAGCGTCACCCCGTCATAGAGCACGACGTTGGGATGAAGCACGCAGTTATCCCCGACGGTGACCCCGTCGCCAATCCGGCACCCCGCAAGGACTCTGCAATTTCTGCCGACCGAGGCCCGCGCACCAATGCTGGCAAACCCTTCCACTGATGTGCCTTCGCTTACGCTCGCCGAAGGATCGACCTCGGCCTTGGGACTCACCGTCCCGGCGTTCGGCTTCTCGGGGTAGAGATGGCGCAGGCAGGCGATAAAGGCCATCTCGGGGTCGTCGACGGCCAGCAGGCAGGTGTCCGAGGCGACACCGTTCCGCGAACTGCCCTTCGGCACGAGCACCGCACTTGCGGCAGTGGATGCGAGCTTTCCCAGCGACTTCGCGCTCGCAATGAACGCGAGCTGATTGGCGCGGGCCTCGTCAATGTTGGCGGCAGAGTCAATGGGGATATCAAGGTGGTCGCCGAGGACCTCGGCATCGCACACCTCGACAAGGTCTCTAATTGTCGTTGTCATCACTGCTCCTAAAGTGGTTTCCTGCGTCCGCTGCGGGCGATCCGCATCACGAACCTGCGTCACTGACGTCAAATCAATGAGATAATACTCCAAGAATTCACACGCAGACACCCGACGCGGTTAAACCCTTCGACGCGGGCCGGGGTTCCGGGACAGGCGGGGGTTTAAATGATTTTTTGGAATTTATCACGGAATCCGTGACTGCGGTGCTATCGTCGCCAACGACTTCGGCCCAGCAACTGTGCCGAGGACGCCGGTAGATTCGCCGCCCCTCTTGCAGGACTCTTTTTGTGACCGCTTGGGTGATGCGCCGCGCTGGGTTTGGCAGAACAACAAAAATTAGCAGATAAACCGTGGCAAACGATTATTTCTCGTGGCACATCAGACAGAGGTTGCCGGCGCTCAGCGCCTCATTCCTGAACAGGAAATGCATGTTGGATGAATGCGGGCTGTGACAGCTGGTGCAGGACAGGTCCCGCCCCTTGCGGGCTGGATCGGGTTTTCCCTGGACGGGATGCACATTACCGAACCCCGAGCCGGCAAGCACATGGCCGTCGGCAGCCTTCTCGCTATGACACATGGTACACAGATTCACGATGGGCTGCTGGAGATTGAACAGATTGTCTGTGGAATGCGGGCTGTGGCAGAGCGTGCACGAGCCCATCGACAGCGCTCCGTGAACCACCCTCTTGGTGAACATGGCATCACCGTGGCACATATAACAGAGCTGCGGTACCTGCGCCCGCAGAAGCTTGTCATTGTCGGAAGAGTGCGGGTTGTGGCAGGAGGTGCACAGCCCCGCCACCACGGCCGTATGCCGGAACTTCTTATTGAACTTTGCCTTGTCATGGCAGTTAAAGCACAGGCCGGGGGGATCGGCCATGAGCGAAAGCGTGGGTTTTTTCTGCTTATGGGGCGAGACATGGCAGGCGGGACAGCCCATCAGAAACGCGGGATGCTGGACTTTTCCGGCGCCCAGTTTCTGATGACAGCTCAGGCAGGGTTTTTTCGCGGCAACGCTATACGGGGCGTGCAAAGCGAATGAACCCAAAACCAGCAAGATAAGCACACGCTTCTGTTTCATGGTCGGTCTACTGGCTATCAACAACCGCAGCGTTTACACGGCGAAAGCAAAAAACAACCGCATGCCGATGGTTTTACCATGTTCGCCACCGCCGTTTCATGCTCTCTCAGCACCATTAATTCTCTTTATCGCCCCCTTCATATAGTATACTTTATAATAATATGGGTATCATGCGGGGGTTCCCAGAAAATTGAAAGCGCCTATTCTTACGGCATTTTTTTTTGCTGCATCTGCCGTCTTTCCGCCCGGTTCCCTGGAGGCGGCGGAGGCAGAGCCGCCCCGTGAGCCCTTCCGTCTCAAAGGCTCGTTCTCGGCCGATTACCATATTCGCACGACGGAGGTTTCCGGAGACCGCGTCAGCGACAATGACCTATATGAGAAGCTGCGCCTGGATTCCATCGGTTCCCCGGCAAAGGGCTATGAATTTCATCTTCTGGCCACCGCCCGGCAAGACCTCGACAGCGATCAGGACGAAACCGGGTTTTTTCCTTTTGAAGACATTGGCGATACGTATGACAGGTCCTGGACGGGCTACGTCTACGAGGGTCATATCGATCTGAATAATCCCCTGCCGCATATCACCCAGTTGCGGCTCGGGCGGCAGGCCGGCGCCGCGGAGGAGCCGGTTTTCTTCGATGGTCTCGTGGCGGATCTCACGGTGACACAGAACCTCAGCCTGACGCTCTACGGCGGTGCGTCGGTTCACCAATATGAACTCGAATACGACTGGGGCTCGGACACCCTCGGTGGGGCGCGGATCGACTATTTTCCGTTCCGGCGCACCAAGCTCAGCCTGGACTATCTCTACGTGGAAGATGAGCGCGACCTGTTTCTCGGCACGGACCAGCAGAACGATCTCCTGTCGTTCAAGGTCCATCAACGCTTGGGCCCGTCGTTGAGGACCATGGCCGGGTTCCGTTACCTCGACGACGAGCCCCGGGATATAAAAGTGCGCGCCATCAAGTCGTTCCTCGACGCTGGAATGGAACTGAGCCTGACGTATTTCAGACAATCCCGCGAGCAGAACGAGCTGTCAAACGAGCTCTCGCCCTTCTACGATGTGATGGGCACCTCCGATCCATTCGAGAGCATCGACATGAAGCTGCGGAAATTCTTCGGCCGGCGCTATACGCTCGATGTCGGCTATTTCTACCGCGATCTCATCAAGGACCGGGAAGAGAGCGCGTTCAACCGGCAGTACGAACGCGCCTTTGCGATGTTCGGCATCAACGATGTCTTATCCGAGCGCATGTCATTGACGATCATTGGCGAGTACTGGGAGACCGGCGACACAGAGTATACGTCCGGCGGTCTGGACGCGGAATACAGCCTCAAACGAGGCCGAAAAAGCACGAAAATTATCGCCGGGACCTATTACAGCCTTTATAAGTACGATTACTATATTCTGCTCGGCGAACGCGAGCGCGTGCAGACGTATTATTTAAAGACCAAGATGCCAATCGGCATGGGGCTTACCATGAATGCGCGCTACGAATACGAGGACAGCATCGAAGACTATCACACCCTCAGGGTGGGAGTGCGTTATGATTTTTGAGGACGCTACCCGCAGCCGCCTTTCCCTGGCCGTTTTCGCCCTCGGCCTGGCACTTGCCTTGATCGGGTCACCCGGCGACGCCAGCGGAGCCCAAGGCGCGGATCAAAGTACCGCGAGCGGAAAAATCCCGTTCCCGAAACCGAACTCCCACCGCGGAAACTGGCTCGAGTTTCACGGCACATCGGCCGATGTTACGGTAAACGAATCAGGACAGCACGGACGGGCCTGTTATGCCTGCCACGAGCGCAACGACTGCTTCGAGTGCCACAATACCGTCAAGCCCCGGGATCACAACCATACCTGGCGCACGCTGAGCCACGGGTTCATGGCGGCCGGCAACCGCGAGCGCTGCCTCACCTGCCACCGGCAGGACTACTGCGTGCGCTGCCACAACGAAACCGCCCCGCGCACGCACCGGGGCAATTGGAGCGACCGGCACTGCAACTGGTGCCACTTCGGTTTCGGTATCACGCCTGAGGACAATTGCGTGGTCTGCCACAAACGGGCGCCCCATCTGTCAGTTCCGCCGCTGCATCCGCCGATCGGCGCGCAGACCGACTGTACCCAGTCGGGTTGCCATCAATAGGTTTAGGGTGACGACCATGAATACTCGTATCCTTTCGTTAATACTGTCGTACTCTTCATTGCTTATCATGGCAGCGTGCGGACCGGACGAGGGGCCGGATGCGCTCTCCGAACGGCAGGCATCGACAACCACGCCCTCCGCCCTGTGCAACGCCGTGTGCCACTCGGCCAGCAGCAAAATTTCTCCTGATCCCCTGCAGACCAACGGCTCAGGGGCCGCCGGAAAACACATCATCCATGTGAGCACCAAGGGGTTCTACTGCACAAAATGTCACCTGAATTACGAGAATGAACTTACCCATGTGAACGGGCAGTTAGACACCGGAAGCGCGACCATTCCACTTGTCAACTTCGACGCCACCAATCCAGGCGGTATCTGGAACAGTGCCATCACAAGCTGCTCGAGCCTGGGCTGCCATGGCCCAAGCATACTTGACTGGTATGGAACCGCGGGCTGGACCTTGCCTGCCTGCACGGACTGTCATGAGAATACAGTAGGAACAAGAAGGGTCGTGCTCGGCGCAAGCGGCGACTTTGGCGCCAGTACCACGACCGTATCGCACCATGTCGTCGCCGGAGCCGCGGACCCCACGGATGCACAGTGTCAAGTCTGTCATGCCATGTCCGAGCACATGGTGGGAGCCGTTCGTTTGCGCCATGCCGATACCGGCTCGGCTATTGCATACAACCCTTCCGTACCCTCCAGCCTGGAGCCATTCTGTCTCAGTTGTCACGATGCGCTGGGTGCTACGAGTACATTTATTGGCGCAGATGCATATAGGCCATTCGGTGACGGCGCGGTGTTGGGCGCGCCACCGTATCCATACGCGACGCGGATTGCGGATAGTTGGTCAAAGGCTTATGGCCACGGCCCGAACGGACATCACCCCCCAAACGACCGTTTGACCTGCATGGGTAACGGCCAGCCCGGCGCGGGGTGTCACGGCAACAACGGAACCATTAATGCACACGGATCTGTAAATCAGGTGCTGGCCACAAGGGAGTTTGCATATGATAACGGCCCCGGCTATGTTGAATCTGACTACGACCTCTGTTCTACCTGTCACGCTGTTTACCCGGGCGTAACCAAGGAAGACACGTTTGGTGTTCTTCAATTTGGTCTTCTCGATGCTGCTTATGGCCCCGCAGGACTGAACGGCAACAACCCGCCTTACTACACTTTAGGAGTGACCACCCATTTTGCAGACCATAACGAGGTTGGTGGCCTATATAATGACCCAACTTTCTGGGGACCCGCTGAGATGAATCTTCATTGGTTTCATATAACAATGGCGGCTTCAGACTTCAGGGGCACCGGTGCTTCCGCGGGGATAAACTGCGTCAATTGCCATGACGTTCATGGGTCTGCCACCATATACGGAGCGGTTTATGATGAAATGGGATATATTAACGATAGCAGCGACCCGCCCAACATTCTGGGATACATGGCCAACATAGCATACACGGACTCTAACTACTTGGCTGCGTATCCGACATATTGCGGCTTTAACTGCCATAGCGTCCAAGGCTTCACCAATGCATGGTTTGAGCCGATTATTGAGTAATAGACGTCATAGGTTTTTGACCGTGGCCATTGTTCCTCAAAATTTGACACGATGAGCTTGAAATCAAATGGAGCTGTCATCAATAGGGAGTACAGGGTGACGATCATGGAATATCGTATCCTCTGGTTAATACTGTCGTTGTCTTCATTGCTTATCATGACCGCGTGCGGCCCGGATTCCGGGTCCGACGCACTTACCGAGCGCGAACCCGCAGCGCCGGCTCCGAATGCTGCACTATGCAACGGCGTGTGCCATTCCCCCGACAGTGAAATCTCGCCTGACCCCCTGCAGACCAACGGCTCGGGGACCGCGGGGAAGCATGTCATCCATGTCGAGACAAGAGGTATCTACTGCACAAAATGCCACTTCAATTACGAGAATGAAACCAGCCATGTCAATGGACAGTTAGACACCGGAAGCGTAGCCATTCCACTTGTTAACTTCGATGCCACCAATCCGAGTGGAAACTGGAATAGTGGGGCCGCAAACTGCTCAAGCTTGGGCTGCCACGGATCAAGCACCCTTGACTGGTATGGAATCGCGGGCTGGACCTTGCCTGCCTGTGCAAGCTGTCACGAGGCCGCGGTAGGAACGAAGAGAGTAATCCTCGGCGTGAACGGTGACTTTGGCGCCAGTGCCACCACTGTATCGCACCATGTCGTCGCGGCCGCGGTAAGCACTGATCCCACGGATGAACAATGCAAAGTCTGCCATGAGATGTCCAAACACATGGCCGGGACTGTCCGTTTGCAGAATGCCGATATCGACGATCCAGACGTTCCCAACTCGGTTATTGCGTACGATCCCTCAGTGCCCGCAAGCCTGGAGCCATTCTGTCTCAGTTGTCACGACGCGCTCGGCGCCAGCGCCGCCACCGTGCCCGTCCCCGGCGGTTCGGCAAAAAGCCCTTTTGCCGATGACCGCACGCTGGGGGCCGCGCCAAACGTCGCCGGCGACAAGATAGAAGGCTACTGGAACAATAATTATACGGTACACAAAGACAACAGCCTGACCTGCGCCGGGTCGGGAGACCCGGGGACCGGGTGTCATGGCAATGGCGGGACCATTAACATGCACGGTTCTGTCACGAAAGGCCTTTTGACAAAGAATCTGACGCTTCCGGTCCCACAACTGGGCGACCTTTATGATTACAACTACTACAAACTATGTTTTGACTGTCATGCGTCCTATCCGGAGGTCTCCAAAGAGGTAGTCCTCGGCGTCAAACAATTTGGAAACTACGATGTACCGTGGGCGATGATACCTTTTTACACGTCCGGTATTCAGTCGTTGTTCAGAGACAGGTATGTTGATGGCACCACCTACCCTTATCCAGCCTACTGGGGCGGGGTCAACCAGCCGTACAATAGCAATTTTTATGATAAGCCATATGCGCCACTTCATAACTGGCACCTGTCTAACAACAATTTCATGGAAATCGCCTGGAACTACCGTGGAACTACTGTGGAGACCGGTGAAGTTGGACGTGCCTCCTGCATCACTTGCCATAATGTCCATGGGACCTCCGGCACCGTCCGCAGCACTTATGATGAACTTGGCATTACCGCCTTTGTGTCCGACTTTCCGGGCGGTTATCAGGATTCATATAAAAAGCTTGTTCCGATCGGTAATTACCAGGATACCGTGCTCAAGGAGTATCCCATGAGTTGCCGCTGGAGCTGCCACGGTTCCGGTTTACGGCCAGGCAGCTCGTACTGGCACACGCCCAGTGACGAGTGAGTTCATACTTATTTTTTTGGGCTAAAGAAGCTCAATCACCCACTTCGTGACCAGTCCCGTGGCCCTCGCGCACTCGTGCCTGCGGGCCTTGTCGAACGCTTCGTACTCGCTGGCATCCCACATATCGTAAGTACGCCCGGTGAATTTCTGCTGGAGATGCTCGCAGGTCACGCCGCCGAATTCATTGTTGAAGCGGTCGACCAGCGCCTGCCCGACCCGGAAGTTATTGATGAACCTGCCCTTCTCGAATTTGTCGCGGTCACGCCCGCGCTTGCAGCTCAAGGCGATCAGCCCGCCGGTCAACGCCCCGCAGGCGCCGAGCCCCATCAATCCGCCGCCGCCGGACAGCCCGTGGCTGGCCTTGATGACATCGTCCGTCACGAGACCCACGGTTTCTTTAACGGTCGTCAACACGCACTGGGGACAGCAACCGTAGCTGAGCTCATAATCGAAGGCCATCTGATAGACCTTCTCCCCCAACGTGGTTTTCTCTTCTTTGGTCATCACTCACCTTTTTTGCCGGAATTATCAGGGCCTGGGCATTGTCCATTAGTGTTTAATAATAGTCAAAATTGGACCGGCCGCTATTGATCTTGATCAAACCCGGCCCGATTTCCCTGCCTGACCGGGCGCCATTCCGCCCACGAGGTTGGTTCACCCCTGTCGCAAACCCTGCATCACCCCGCACGTTTACCCGCTCTCGGGCCCCGTGTCATACTTTCTCCCGGCAACACCTGTCCATCTCATAGCCACAGAATCCCGGTAAAGCAATCCATGCAGCCTGACCCGGCAAATGGCAGCTGACACAACGACCCTGGCCCGAATGCAGCCGGCGACGGAGGCCGGCGTGAGCGAGGCCCACGCCAAGCCCATGGAACAGGTCATGGCGTCGCTTGAGGCATCGCCGCACGGGCTCACACACGCGGAGGCCGCCGCCCGACTCGAGAAATTCGGTCCCAACACCCTGCCCCGCGGCAAGCCCCCCACCCTCTTCACGATCTTTCTGCGGCAGTTCCTGAGCCCGTTGATTTATATCCTGCTGATCGCCTCGATCGTCTCCCTGTTCTTGAGAGAATGGTCCGACGCCGGGTTCATCTTTGCGGTCCTGCTGATCAACGCCATCATCGGCACGTATCAGGAATTCACCGCACAGCGCTCGGCGATGGCCTTGCAATCGCTGGTCACGACCCTGGCCCGGGTCGAACGCGCGGGCGACGCCTACGAGCTCAACGCCCAGGATCTCGTGCCGGGGGACATTGTCTTGCTGGATCCCGGTAGCAAGGTCCCGGCCGATCTGCGGCTGCTGGATGCCCGGGCGCTCGAGACCGACGAATCCCTGCTCACCGGTGAGTCGATACCCGTCAACAAAGACCCGCAACAGGTGCTGGCGGCCGATTGCCTGCTCGCCGACCGCCTCAACATGACGTTCGCGGGCACCATGGTGACCCACGGCCGCGGACGCGCCGTCGTCGTCGGTACCGGACTTGCCACCGAGCTGGGACACATTGCCAGCGCCGTGTTCAGCGACGCCGCGCCCAAGGCGCCGCTAGTGGTACGGATGGATCGGTTCGTGTTCCGCATTGCGGTCCTGGTGGGTCTGGCCGCGCTGCTGCTGGCCGCCGTCGCACTGTCTCGGGGGACCCCGCTCAATGAGATCTTTCTGCTGGCGGTCGCGCTCGCGGTCTCCGCCATCCCCGAAGGCCTGCCCGTGGCGCTGACCGTGGCCCTGGCCGTGGGCATGGAACGGATGGCTCGGCGCAATGTCATCGTTCGCAGGCTGATCGCGGTGGAAGCGCTCGGTTCGTGCACCTTCATCGCCTCGGACAAGACCGGTACCCTGACCGTCAATGAGCTCACCGCGCGTGTGATCCAGTTCCCCAATCAGCCGCCGTGGCAGATCACCGGCGAGGGTACGGTTCCTGAGGGCACCATCATCATCCCGCCCGGTGCCCCTCCTTTCAAAGAGACGACACATCTGCAGCGTTTGTGCGAGACCGTGGTGCTTGCGAACGAGGGCACGCTGGCCCACCGCGATGGCACGTGGACCCATCACGGGGACATGGTGGACGTGGCGCTGCTCGTGATGGCGCACAAAGCCGGCTTCACCCAGCCCGAGCTTCTGATCGCCTTTCCCCAGATTGCCGACATCCCTTTCGAGCCTGAGTACCGCTGCGCGGCCAGTCTGAATCGCGCCGGCACCCGGTCCGTGGCCTTTGTGAAGGGTGCCCTGGAAACGCTGCTGCCGATGTGCGCCACCATGGCAGGACCGGCAGATGACGTGGCGCTGAACCCCTCAGAGATCGAGCAAGGGGCACGGTCGCTCGCGGCGGACGGCTACCGTGTGCTGGCATTCGCCCAGGGCGAGATCACCCTGCAGCCCGATGAGGTGTTCTCTCTCGAACACCTGCACGGTCTGACTTTTGTCGGCGTTGTGGGCATGATCGATCCCCTGCGCCCGGATGCCAAGGATGCGGTGGCCGCCTGCCGGCGGGCGGGCGTGGAAGTGGCGATGGTGACGGGGGACCACCCTGATACCGCCTTGACCATCGCGCGTGATTTACGGTTGGCACGTGATTCTTCCGAGGTCGTCACCGGCACCCAGTTGGCAAAAACGGTCGATGACGCGGGGTTGGATACATTGACCGCGAACGCCCGGGTCTTCGCCCGGGTTGAACCCCGGCAGAAACTGGATATCGTCCAGTCACTGTACCGCCAGGGGCACTTCGTCGCCGTCACCGGCGACGGCGCCAACGACGCGCCGGCCCTGCGCGCCGCCCAGGTCGGCGTCGCCATGGGACAAAAGGGCACGGACGTGGCCCGCGAGACCGCTGACCTGATCGTGACCGACGACAACTTCGCCTCCATTGTCGCCGGCATCGAAGAAGGGCGCGTCGCTTACGGTAATGTGCGCAAGGTCATTTTCCTGCTCATCTCCACCGGCGCCGCCGAAATCGTATTGTTCATCCTCGCATTGCTCACCGGCCTGCCCCTGCCGCTGATGGCGGTACAATTGCTCTGGCTGAACCTGGTCACGAACGGTATCCAGGACATCGCGCTGGCCTTTGAACCGGCCGAAGGCGATGAGTTGGGCAAACCCCCGAGGCCACCGAAGGAACCGATCTTCAATCGCCTGATGACCGAACGCGTGGTGCTCTCCGCGCTGGTGATCGGCGGGCTCGCGTTCGGTACGTTCTACTGGCTGCTACAACAGGGCTACGCCCTGGAACAGGCGCGCAACAGCACGCTGCTGCTGATGGTATTATTCGAGAACGTGCAGGCCTTTAACAGCCGCTCGGAAACCCTGTCCGTTTTCCGGCACAATCCATTGCGCAACCGTCTGCTGCTCTTCGGCACCCTCATCGCCCAGCTCGTGCACATCGGCGCGATGTACACGCCGGGACTGCGGGACATTCTGGATATCCAACCCATCACACTGGCCCATTGGGCGCAGCTGCTGTGTCTCGCGCTGGTGTTATCGGCGGCGATGGAAGCGCAGAAGCTGTGGCGGAAGGCCCGCGCGTAAGAACCTGACCATGGAAGGGGTAATCGCTGCCTCCTGGAGATTCCGGTATCGAGAAAAGAGCAACCGATGCGGGACGCCCATCTATTCGTGCTCGACGAAAATAAGCCTGTCGGTCTCAAATCCGGCGTCTTTGGCGAAGTTGATGAGCTCAGCCAGCGTGTCCCCATCGAGTTTGCGCGCTCTGGCCAGTATCCACAGATACGACCGGTTGGGCCCGCATACCAAGGAATAGGAATAGCCTTGCGTATCTAAAGCGATAATATTGTACCCGCCATAGAACGGCCCAAAGAACGAGACTTTCAATCTGCCAATATCAGGGCCGACGACAAAATAGGCCTTCCCGTCCGCCTGCCGCCACGTTCCGGTTTTCTTGTTAAACCCTTTATTGACCACGTCGATCCCACCGTCATCTCGCGCACTATAGGTCGCCGTGACCTGACTCAACCCCCGTTCAAACGAGTGATCCAGGCGCGCGATCTCATACCACATGCCGAAATAGCGCTCGAGCTCGAAACCACGGATCGCGGTGACGTTGTCAGGGATTCCGACACACCCCGACACAAACAACAATAAAAGCGCCAGTACTCCCCTCATCGCCTGACCCCCAAAGGACGATACCCTGGCTCAGCCATTACCATGCTTCAGCCAGTCGAGGGCGGCCTCTTTGTGCTTGTAATCGAAGTGTTTGATATCGGCTTGAACAAAATGGTCCGCAATCCGCGGCAGCACCGACAGAAACGCGCTATCGGTCACCGCCGCCACCCGTTCGATTTTTTGATGATGGTCCTTGACGAAGCGCATGTGGGTCACCAGCGCCGCAAAGCTGTCCCAACCGGGAAAGTGCTCGGCATAAATCATCAACCCTTTGAGTTTCCCGCGTTCCTCGATATACGGATCCACCACCTCAGCCAGGCCATCGAAATCCGCTGATTTCAGGGGGCCGTGCGGGGTAACGACCAGAATGCCTTCCTCAGGCATGAGCTCATGACTCAACATGGCATTTCCTCCTTTTTCACTGGTCTGTCGGTTCGTAAGCGCGAGGCGCCGCAGATCATCTTGCAACTCCTCAGCTATCTGGTTATCGGTCTTGGATCAGACAACCCATTCCTGCAATAATCGCCAGATCTCTTATTGACTATTAATATTCAAATCCAAAATTAACCCAAATAGTTAGGACAACCCAAACCTTTGACCAGAACTAAACGTATCGCGATAGAAACGCGATCCATTTCTTTCCCGTATTGGCGGCGCTGCTGAGACCTCTCTTATTAATACTACTGATACGCACCTGCCGGAATGGCATATAGTCAAAGAACTATCGCACAATGTCTAACCTTGTTTCTACCGTTTTGCTTTGCGTCATATAGCGCTCGGTCGGCTGCTTCAATCATTGACGCAATCTCGAAAAGTTTGTCGGACTGGATTGTTGCGACACCGACGCTTATCGTCACACGGTCCGCTATCGGAGAGGAATTGTAGGGAATATTCTTGTGCCAAACTGCCTTACGTAATCCCTCCGCCAGCATTTTGACTTCTTCATCGGATAGATCTGGCAGAATAATCGCGAATTCTTCACCCCCGTAACGCCCCACAATATCGGCTGCCCGATTGAAAGTAGTGGAAATTATATTTGCGATTTCCCTCAAGCAATTATCGCCCGCGACGTGGCCATAAGTATCGTTATAGATCTTAAAAAAGTCGACGTCACACAGTATCAGGGACAATGGCCTAGTATAACGAACAGCGCGGCACATTTCGTGTTCTAGTGCTTGTTTCAAATAACGGTGATTATAAATCCCGGTTAGCCCATCACGATGAGCCATTTGCTCTAGTTGCTTATTGGCCTTATTTAATGCATCGGTACGCTCATCTACTAATACCTCCAATTTTTCTTGGTGCTTTGCTATTTGTTTTTCAGCGCGGTCACGTTCAGTGACATCTATTCCTGTTGCGATGACATACGCAATTACACCATTACTATCGGTGATTGCTGTATTTGCCCATTCAATGAGCCTTCGGTCGCCAGACCTTGTAAGCCAGTAGTTAGTATGCCTGTTTGGGAAATCGCCTGCAGTAAGCCTTTGGAATACATTCTTAACCGCTTCGATCTCTTCTGGAAGGATAAACAAATCCCACGGACATTTTCCTCGTACCTCTTCAAACGCGTAGCCGGTCATTTTCTGGCAGGCCTTGTTAAAATGTATAATCTGCCCGTCGGAGGTCATTACTAAAATAGCCGCATTGACCACGTCAAGAACTGCACTCGAAACATTAGACTTTGCCAGAAGATCTTTATCCACGTCTTCCTACCGGTCTTGTTTATTGAACCAGCGAACAATTGACCGAAGCTGAGCGTTGCCCCACAAACCGGGGGGTGTATGGGTCGGGATTACGACCGGCGCGCGCACTTCCGCCTGATCGCACAGCATTAAGAACGCTAAAGCCACTTTTTTTCTACCTATTTCTTGAGGGGTCCAGATCACCATTGCGACAATGCGCTCGCCGTCAAAATCTCCTCAAATATAAGAGGGGTTTTACCTCGTTGACTATTCCTATTTCCGATCAAGCCCTGAGCGTGCAAACCGCTCGTTTGCACGCAGGGGTAATCTATATGAAAGATTCCACTCTTGAAGGGTAAGATTTCCACGCATTTGATCCATGCTTCATTCCAGCTAATTGGCTAGATCAATCGCCGGCGCAGCCCGGCGGCCGCAGTGCAGAAGTTCGTATGAACAAGTCTAGTCTGATTGGCGTGGGCTTGGCAAAAGTTGTTTTTTAAATTAGCCGTTGCTAATGAACGTTACATAATCACCGATCGTGAGCATGTGACACGTCCCGCGCCACCCACTCTTCGACACCTACGCGTACTCCGTGCCAACGACGACGCAGCAATGGTAGATTCCACCCAGCTGCAGCGATGTGCCCGCACCCTTAAATGGATTCGCATCCTGCAACGACACTGGAACGATTGCCCACCTTATGGTGGCCGGTACGCAACCTCATGGGATTGGCAGACAGTGGCTCGCTATTGCTCTCTCGCCCAGGAGAATGAGATCACTATCGACTGTTTAACGAACGGCGCGTGTTAGCTACGCACAAGATAATGCTTCGTATACGGATGAACATCGGGATTGCTTAGCAACTGGTCGATAGGCCACCATTTCATTTCCGCGTGCTGGTCATCTGGCAGTATCTCCAACCCACTGTCCAGTTCCGATGCAAAGGCCAATACCACATAATGGGTATTTATCCCCTCTTCGCCCAGATAGTTCTCATCATACATGTGCTCAAACACGCCCAGCAACTGTGTATCAGGCAACGATATTTCAATACCAAGCTCGGTGCGCGAGATCCTTTTGATTGCGTCGGCTATCTTTTCATTCTTTGTTATCCTGCCACCGGGCACGAACCAGTATCCCCGGGCAGGACGATTGACTCGCCTGCCGAGCAGTACCTGCCCCCGACTGTCCTTGATGATCAGATCAATCGATACCAGGGGAGCGGAGTGAACGATCTGCAGGTTATGTTTGTCTTGATCGCTTATTGCCATAGAGACCCCTTACTGATACCGGCAATACACCTCGAGACTCAGCCTACGTCAATGGGCTTGAAGTGCAAGCCCTGCCAGCCGGAATTGAGCAAGGCAAATACACCGCTCAACGCTGGCCGCACATACAGTACTGAGCTGAGAGAAAAAGGATAATTCCTGTATCTCTCGCTCCTTTCGGGGCCGGTGGTCCGACGCTTGGCCTCACCGGCACGCATAAAGCGCGTAGGGTGGAAGGGGCGGTTCGGGGGGTTTGTGCGCAAGGACCATGATCTCTATTTCATCGAGATCGATAGCCCGCTTGCCCCAATTCCCGGCGGTTCCTCCCCAGATGTGGGCCACCTCTAGCCCAGCCTGCGCGAACAGCAGGACCAGTTCCGTCGGCACGAAGCCGCGTTCTCTGAGCGGGATGATGTCAGTCGTCCCGCGCGGGGCGCACTCGGAGCGCTCAACCAGTGCAATCGGATCGAACACGTCCCGCAGGACATCCACCTGGGTGTGCCTGCGGGCGAGTGCGTAGCCATTTAGGACCGTAAACAAACACTTTGCGCGCGTTTTCATGGCAGCGGCGACATGCCCAAGAATGGTCAGTGGCTGAGCGATGGGATCATCTTGACTGCCGAGGAGCCCGAATGCCCCCTCGCACAGACACAGTACTGCATCGAAGCGCCGCTCAAAGGCAAAGTCCGTTGCGTCGGCCTCGACCCAGGAAACATCGGCATTCGCCACGGCCGCGCGCCTTCTCGCTTCCTCGAGCATGCCAGCGGAAACATCGAGTCCTGTGACGACATAGCCGCGACGCGCCAATTCGATGCTATGGCGTCCGGTTCCGCAACCGACATCCAAAAGCGATTGACCCGGCGAGATCCCAAGCTCGTTGACCAGAAAGTCCACTTCAGCGGCGGTGTTTTTTGTGAAAATATTTTCCTCATACTCGGGGGCGTGTGAGTTGAAGAAATCGGCCCACTCGTTTCTCGGGCTCATTGATAAATCTCCTTATGTTGCAGGAGAGCTTGCACGAGGCGCGCCTGCCCCCAAGGGGCTGGTTCGATAGGCGCCTCAGGCGAACCCCCTGCCATCAAATACCAGAAGTATCTCACTAATCTTCCGCTTTTTGAATTTAAACAACTGGGCAATGGTAATGGTCCTATCACCCCTTTCGTAGTCGTAGTAAATGGACACACTATCTGCATTTTCCGTCACACTCAACGCCACGCAGCCGCATTTGCCCGGCGGATCGGTTGTCAGCGCGTCCACATACGCCTTGCTGGAATTGAATTCGTGAAATGGACCCTTAAATCGCAGATCGTCCGCCAGCAGCGAAGCCAGACCGTTGACGTCACCGGCACAAAAACATCTTAGGAATTCCATCGCAAGCTCACGGTTTGTCATCTTGTGCACTTCGCCTGATGTTCAGGTCGAGTTGGCCCTCCAGCAGGCGCATCGCTGCGTAAAATACTCAACTTAAACCTTATTTTCCCTTTATTTATTAAAAGTTAGAGAGGACGGGTCTCCCCGATCTTCATAATCCATAGTGTGTCCTCGGTCCATCCACTGGCCAGCCCTGCCTTGCTGAAACGCCCTGGTGGTTCCCAGGGTGGTTCGTCCGACAGATTAACTGTTCCCCAGTGTGACGCGATTAAGGTCTTCGCGCCTACCACTTTTCCGATCGTAACCGCCTCTTCAGGAGTGATATGCGACATCCACATCAATTTCCGTGGCTCGTAAGCACTGATCGGTACCAGTGCATAGTCAAACGGACCATAACTATGGCCAATGTGTTCAAAAATTGTCTTGGAATAACCGCTATCACCGATAAAGTACAGTTTATCCCTAGCGCTTATTACCGCCCATGATGCCCACAAGGTTTTATTATGGTCGTTTGTGCTTCTCGCAGAATCGTGCACCGCTGGCAAGGCGATAAGCGTCAATTCATCAATGGTGGCTTGTTCGCCCCAGTCAAGCTCGTTTACATTCAAATATCCTCGCTCTGCAAAAAACGGTTTTAGACCTAAAGGCACAACGACTTGAATCTTTTCTTTATTTGGAAGAGCCTTAATGGTTTCATCATCCAAGTGGTCATAATGATTATGTGAGACAATCATAATATCTATGGATGGCAGCTTTTCTAAAGGAATTCCAGGCGGTACATATCGCCTTGGCCCAGCCCAAGAAACAGGGCTCGCAAATTCTGTCAGGAAAGGATCTGTCAATATGGTTTTTCCCGCTATTCTTATTAGAAAACTTGCATGCCCCAACCATGTTATGCTGTTACCCTGGACAGCATCTAGAAGTTGCAACGCTTCCGTTTCTGCTAGTGCATGCTCGTCCGGCACTCGTGGGAGAAAAATGGAACCCCAAAATCTACGCAGATAGAAAAATATGCCTTTAGGCGCGGCAGTCGGTATGGGCGGATAATTCTGAAATCCGGTCGCTGTGTGATGGCTTGGTTTTTTATCCATGGCCTTCAACATCTCATTATTGCCATCTGACAGACCGAATTCTTTATTCCCCATCACCACACCAGGATACCCATAAGACAACAGTGCCGTTAGAAATGCACCAATAATAACTGTGTTGTATTGTTTCATATCCTGGAAATCCAACCGGGCTGCGGCTGAGCCGCGCTGCCCGTTGAAAATGAAGTTTTTATAAGGGCTGACTGCCCGATCCGCTTTTAAGACGCCGCGAGGCGCGAGGAAGTATGCAGCGGGAAGTATAAGTCATGCCTGAGTACATTTTAGATGTGAGCATCCGCGAACATCCTACTTCGCGGCGCTAGCGCCGCTTAACGCCTTGCTCAACCGCGCGTCATTTGGCGTCGCCGGGTGTTAATCGTTATCTGTCGCGATTATTCAAGAGATAGCCCACTAATATTATACTTCATGCTTTCCATCTCGCATAACGCGCCGGTTTTCTCAATCGCATTCTTGTATTGGTTCGCTTGCTCAAAAGGGAGATTCTCTTTAATTATCGCCGGCGAAGAGTTGAATAATTCCTTCGCCTTTTCATGTGGTATCTTAAAGAGCTTGGCGAATTCTACCTCTATATAATATTCGCCTTTGCCAGCCGAGTAACCTTTTAAAACTACCCGATATAGTTCTTCAGACATAACATTTCTCCACGAACTCTTGATTCAAGATATTGGACCTTTAAAACATTTAACAATTCTTAATTGGAATATCCCAATCAATGCTCCGGCTTTCGCCTGACACTTCCACCTCCTGGCGCGACCAATATACTCGCTGCAGGTCGCGGCCCCGATCGGCCGACCGAGCGCCAAATCACAAACTGGGCACGGGCCGGATGGCCGCGCCTCCCACCGCGGCGCGAGCGCCAGCCTATCATATGAGTCTACGACTACTGCCGGATAATATTCGGCCCTATATATATTATATTGGCCTATTAACTCGCTGATTAAAAGCGCTTCTTGCTTGAAATATCAGGAAATGCTAATTGACGATATCCGGCAGTTGCCGCTATGCAGGATATACCGACCGAGACTCCGGCCGGGGTACCTTGAGCCTCAGCCCTCCGGCAAATTTTTTAGCGGATTCCGGGCATAAAAAATGCCCCGCTGGTTTCCCAGATGGCACTTCGATTAGTTGGCTTGTGGACTATATATTCGTACACCATCTTTATGGCACCGTACCAAAAGCACTGACAGCAACCGACAACAAAGGGAGGTGTAAGATGGCTGCCGTGACCGAAATAATCCACCGCGGTGTCCGTCCGCGGACCCCCATTAAGTAGAGATTAGCGGAACAAGTACGCAACGTCATGCGGCTGACGCACTACAGCATCCGTACCGAACAACGTTAGAAATAAACTGCCCGAAAAAGCAACGCTTTTGAGGGTCCGAGCAGCGCGGAGCGCTGCGGTTTGATTGACTTGTTATGCCTTAAATTTTGACCAGATCTGAATTCACACTCCAAGTGCAACAGTTGAACTAAAAGAGAAGACATCGTGCAGGTGTTTGGTAATCTTAGTTTTGCCAAACGTCAACAACCAAAACG
>CAMYII010000065.1:77812-85817 GCA_947258385.1 Acidiferrobacterales bacterium | reverse complement strand
CCTTGGTCACGCGCGAGACCCACTGCATCTCGCCCTTGCGCCTGGCGAGCTCGGAATCGTCTACCTGATAGATGTGCACGCGGTTTCTGCCCCTGTCCTTGGCGGCGTAACAGGCGGCATCGGCGGCGCTCAATATGCTCGCGAGACTGTTGCTCTCCGGGGTGATCACGACGACGCCGATACTGGCGCCGATGGCGAAGATATTGTCCTCCCACGCGAAGCGGTAATCCTGGATGATCTCGCGCAATTGGTTGGCGATGTCCACGCCTTTGTCGGGCGGGCAGAACTCCAGTAAGACCCCAAACTCATCTCCACCCAGGCGGGCCAGGGTATCGCCTCCGCGTATCTTCTGCTCGAGCAAAGGTCCGAGCTTGCGCAAGAGTTCGTCGCCGGCGACGTGCCCGCAGGTATCATTGACCACCTTGAATTGATCGAGGTCGAGATACAGCAGTACGTGCATGGAGCCGTCTTGTCTGGCGCGGTCCATGGCGATACCTACGCGGTGCTCGAATTCGCGCCGGTTGATTAGCCCCGTCAGGGCGTCATGACTGGCATGGTAAGAAAAGCGCTCCTTTTCCTCGTAGAGCGCCTCGGCGGTGCGTTTGTGGTTCTCGATCTCTTTGCCGACGTCCGCCTGGTAGCTCTGGATGGCGTTGCGCATCAACGCAAAGCTTTCGACCAGTCTGCCGACCTCGTCCTGTTTTGGTTTTGGCAATTCCGCATCGAAGTGACCCTTGGCAAGCCGGTCGGAGGCCACGGAGAGCTGGGCCAATGGGCGCCGCACGACCCACTCCAGCACGATCGCGATCGCCAGGATAAAGGCGAAGACGATGAGCAGCAGCGCCACCATGAAGTAGCGTTGCATATCAGCAATTGCCTTGAGGTCCCCGGTGATATTGATGACAACGGTGAGTGTGCCCAAGGTGTGATCGAGATAGGTGACCGGCTGCTGCAAGGTGACGATGCCGCTGTCGTTCGGGCCTTTGCTTAGCGGATCCAGCGGGTATAAGAGCTCGCCGTTGGCATCGACCAGCTCGATCCCGGTCCAATGCGGATTGTTCTCGAGCAGCGAATCCAGATTGTCATAGACATTCGCCAGTTGGTTCTCCAGCAGCAGCGGCACCAGGCCCTCGGCAACGCTGCGCAGATGGGCGGTTTGATGCCTTTCATCCTGTTCAATCACGAAGGCGCGAAACTTCGGCAGCCACGCGAACTGCACGTAGGTGACTAGCAGCAGGCTGAAGACCAGCAGCGGGAGGAATAATTTGGCCCGCAGGCTCATCGGGCTCTCCCAACGCCGGCCCCCGGGTGGCGCGCTGGTTTGATAAATGCTCTTGCGTCGGGCATGTCCGTATTATTTCTTGATATAAAAATCTTCCAGTCCCCAGGTCTTCAGTTCCGAGTAATCGTCCATGGACGCGGCAACGGCCTGTTTTATAGGGATCTTCGCCAGCCGGGCCCGTCCCTTTGCCGCAGCGGCCATGTCCAGCAGTGCCTGCTTGACCCGTTGCCGGTGTGCCTTCGGTACGCGCGGGTGCGCGGCGATCGGATGCGGCGCCATGGGGCGGGTGGTATACAGCACCCGCAAGGCGTCTTTGATAGATTGCTTCTGTGATCGCAGGGTGCTGGCCACCCCGCCGCCGGCCACCGTGAGCTTCTTGGCGACGTGCAGGTAGACCGAGCTGTGGGTCTGTACATAGCGCGGCAGCACATGGATATTGCGCTGTGCGAGATCGGCGCGCGGCAGCAGCGAGGCGCCGAGGGCGTTGGGCGCGGGGAAGGCCACCTCTTGGCCATTGAGCTCCGTGATGGAGGCAATCGGGCTGTCCTTGCGAACGACCACGATGCCTTTCAAGACCCGCCCGCCGTCGCGCACCAGCGGAACATAACCCTGCGAGTCATGGCCCAGCATGATGTGATAGGGGTTCATGTAGGCAAAATCGAAATTCCCGGCCATGAATTTTTTCTCGAATGCCGGGATCTTGGCCGTACCGACCAGCCTGAAGGAAAAGCCGGTGCGTTGTTCGAGCTCGTCCAGGATGGGGCGCCAGATGCGAAAGAGCTTGCGTGGCTCGAACTGGGGCACCACGCCAAAGGAGTACACCCTGTCGGCGGATTCGGGTCGTATCGGCTCGGCGGCGGACAGCCCCGCCGAAACCAGTGCCGCGCTGAGCGCGAAGAACCAAGCCTGCTTCCTTGTCCAGCCCATGGGTGTTTCTCCAGATTGTTGGTAGCGAGGAAGACGCATCCCTTATCACAATACTGGCATGTGTGTGGCCTGAGTAAAGCCGCCGGGGCGGCCCGTCGATGGTCAAATAGGCTGAGTTTTGCTAAGGAAAATAGAACCTATCTCAGAGTACCTTCCGCCCCTGGCACCGTGGAACAAACGCAGAGGTCGCCAAGGCGCAGAGGACGCAGAGAACACTTCAAAATAAAGCATTTTTGCTTTTTCCGCCTGCTTTGCGCCTCCGCGTGCTTTGCGTTGCTTCCAGGGCGTGAAGGCTTGCTGAGCGTTTGTTTTTAAGACAGGTTCTGGTTATCTTGCACGCCTAACTGACGCGGGCAGGCGCGCTCGCCGGCGCGAGCCGCGGCAACCCCATCCCGAACGTGTATAATATCCGGCCTTTCCACACCACAGACCGCGCTCTGAACCGGGACCGTAAACCATGGCAGAAAACCAGCTCAACAATATCAATGTGGTTTCGCAGGACCTCCTGCCGACGCCCGAGGAGGTCAAGCGCGCCCTGCCGGTGACCGCCCCGGCGGCGGCCACCGTCCTCAAAGGCAGGGAAACCGTACGCCGTATTCTCAATCGCAAGGATCACCGCCGTTTTGTCATCGTGGGACCGTGTTCGATCCACGACATCGCGGCGGCCGAGGAATACGCCGGACGGTTAAAGGCCTTGGCCGACGAGCTGAGTGACACCTTGTACCTGATCATGCGGGTCTATTTTGAGAAGCCCAGAACGACCGTGGGCTGGAAGGGGTTGATTAACGATCCCTACATGGACGACTCATTTCATATCGAAAAGGGCCTGCATCGGGCGCGCGAACTGCTGTTGCACCTGGCCGAGCGCGGGTTGCCGGCGGCTACCGAGGCGCTCGACCCGATCACGCCGCAATATCTGTCTGATCTGGTGACCTGGACCGCGATTGGGGCCCGCACGGCCGAGTCGCAGACCCACCGCGAAATGGCCAGCGGGCTGTCGATGCCGGTGGGATTCAAGAACGGCACCGATGGCAGCCTCGATGTGGCCATCAATGCGTTGCACTCGGTATCGCGTCCGCATCATTTTCTCGGCATCAACCAGCACGGGCAGTCCGCGGTATTTCACACCCGCGGCAACCGGTGTGGCCATGTGGTGCTGCGGGGCGGCGGGGGACGGCCCAATTACGATTCGGTGAGCATTGCTGTGTGTGAACGGGAGCTGGAGGCGGGCGGTCTGCCGCCCAATATCGTCGTTGACTGCAGCCATGGCAACTCCAACAAAGATCCTGCCCTGCAGCCGCTGGTGCTGGACAACTGTGTCAATCAGATCATCGAAGGCAACACCTCAATCATCGGGATGATGCTGGAGAGCAATCTGCACGCCGGCAACCAGTCCATTCCCAAGGACCTGTCGCAGCTCAAATTCGGGGTCTCCGTGACCGATGCCTGCATGGACTGGGGGACAACGGAAAAGGCGCTGCGCGAGGCGCGCTTGCGGCTGAAGGACGTGCTGCCGCGAAGAACGGCGGCGTAGCACTTCGCTGAAAACGAGTTTTTCAGCAGCCTCATGGACACAACGACAAAAAATGGGGTGGCGATGCCAGCCCTATGCGGAGTACCGTTGAGGTTTCATCTGCTTATGCCCCTATCGTCTTGCTCAATGAATTAATACCAATGGATGGGCCAGTTCCATCGGCCGGTACGATGGGGGAGCGCTGTTACAGGGCTGTGACCAGGGGATGTCCGTTTGGTGACAGGTAGTCTGGGTCAGGCAATCTGCCGCAGACACTGGTGGACATCGGGCTGATCGGTCTGAAACAAGAGCCCGATACCCTCCTTCCCGGCATGTATTGCCAGCGCCTTGACCATATAGACGCGACCGAGCAGCCGGAAATAGAGCTCCAGTTTCTTGTTGAACGGGATGCTGTCCGGCGGCGTGTCTATCATCATACCGGCCGCTGACAGGTTTTTTGCCCGTGCCCGGAAAAGCCTGGCGTCGCTCCAACCGACCAGCACCTCGAAATCGACCGGGTTGCGTTCGTAATATCGATGTTCCATTCTTTCGTGCCTCCTGTTACGGCCATTCATCCATGGACTAACGACGATGTCTGCGGCTCGGTTTCGCTGTGGTCGCCGTTTGTTTTTTCAGCTGTGGCAACAATACCAGTGCTTTGTGACAGCATGTTTACAAGGTGAGTAGAACGATGGTGAGGGCAACGTTTTATCGGATGACGACCTTGAGGCCGGCATACAGGAACGGCCAGACCCCGTCGCGTATGGATAGGCGACGATCGATGCCGCTATGGGATAAACGCACGAATGAAATGGTTACTCGCGTAAAACACACACGGTAATCAGTAGTATCTTTTCGTTTACCTCTTTCGCACCGGTTAGCCGGGGCGGTCCACTCATCACATTCCCTTGCACGTTGACTTCGATACGCGGGACACTAGGGACCGCTGATCGTCCGCTAGCTTTGCAGGACGCAGGACGCAGGGTGCAGGGTGCAGGGTGCAATCCGATCGGCGTTGGCTATCAACACGGTATCGTTCAACCGTTTCCGAACGGCACGATGGCGCGGTCTTACCGGCTTAGCCGGGCATTGGCTTAAATCAAGCGCCTCTCTTACAAGAAGCCGTTCCGGGAACACCACTGCTAGCTCAAGGAGGCACGCTACCATGGTCCACAAACAACTTTCCGCAGTTCGATGTCGCGATTGGTGCTCGCTCATCGTTGGATTGGTGTCGGCCGTCTGCCTGGCCACACCGGTATCAGCAAGCAGCGATGATGATGACGGAGGGGGGCAGCCGCCTGCCGCCGGCGGTTTCCGGGTGTTGGCCGCCAATGACCTCGGCATGCACTGCGCTGATCAGGACTATCAGGTGATGAGCATCCTGCCGCCGTTCAATGTTGTGCACGCGCAGGTACTGCAGCAGGGAACGCGTACGAGTCTGCCGCGCATCATCGATGACACCGAGGTCGACGTGTTTTATTACGCCGCGTCCAACCCGAATGACCCGGTCGGCGGGTTCTCGATCAATACGACCAGTCAAAACTACGACACGCAGGGCGTATTCCGCGCCTTTAAGACCAACTTCTGGGACACCAATCCCGCTACCGGCCTGCCTATTGGGTTTGATGCCTATGCGCCGCTGTATTTCGGCCTGCTGCCGTCGGCGGCGATCCGGCCGGACGTGGGCCTGCCGGTACCCGACTCGGTGTTGTTGCCCATCTTCGAATGCCTGAACGACCCGCGTTGTCTGGCCCAACAGGAGATGCCGGGCATCGCTGCACCGTATACGGACAATGTGCCCAAGTCGTTTGCCCGTTTTGATCACGACTTCAATTTCTTCAGCCAGTTCCCCTTCGGCGCCTATGTCACGGGGGTGAACTGGTTCGCGGCCGACGGTATCCCGATTATGCCGATCGACGACGCGGGCCGCGTCAATGCCTATCCGCTGATGAAAGTCGAAGCGCGCAGCCCGGCCGGCGGCGAGGCGCTGGCGGCGGTCGACGTGGTATTGCCGGTCGCCTCCGAGGCCGATTGCCAGAGCTGCCACGCCAACCAGGATGTGTGCAATTTCGAGCCGGCGCTTGGGCTCACCTGCAACGGCATCGCCGCGGATCTGGCCAGCGTCGACTTCGATGTCATCACCGACGCCCGCGCCGCGCCGGGCATTAACGCCGAACAGCAGGTGTTCAACGCGGCCAAGATCAATATCCTGCGGCTGCACGACGCCAAACACGGGACCACCTTGGATGCGTCGCGGCCGGTGGTGTGCCAGACCTGTCATTATTCACCGGCGCTGGACCTGGCGCAGCTGGGACCCACCGACGACCCCAGTCTCGGTGTCGAGCAGACCCAACATCACAGCATGTCTTACGCCATGCATTTTCATCACGGCAACCTGACATTTATGGGTGAAGCGGTGTTCCCGCAGATGCCGCCGCCCATCGATGATCAGGGCACGCGTGACCCGCTGGTGACCCAACAGGTGCTGGAGGAGAACTGTTATCAGTGCCATCCCGGCAAGCGCACGCAGTGTCTGCGCGGCGCCATGTTCTCCGGCGGCATGGTGTGCCAGGACTGCCACGGCGAGCTGCAGCAGGTGGGCAACGATTTCAGCAAAAACTTCCCGACCAGCCCGGGTGTCATCACCGCCGGCCTGCGCGTGCCCTGGGCCAATGAGCCCGGCTGCCAGTCGTGTCATACCGGGGATGCGGTGAATAATCTGACTGATGATCCCGATGTGCTGGTGGCGAAGGACGGCATCCGTTTACTGCAGGCGTTCCGCAGCAGTGATCCGGCCGCCACACCGATCGCGGCGGCGACCTCCGCGTTCGCCGAGGAGGAGAGCCTGTTTCGCCTGAGCAAGGGCCATGGCGGCGTCATGTGCGAGGCCTGTCATGGCAGCACCCATGCCATCTGGCCGGTCAAGAACCCGCTGAGCAATGACAGCGTGACCGCTGAGCAATTGCAGGGCCATACCGGCACCATCATCGAGTGCACGAGCTGTCATGCGACGGACAGCTTCACGATAGCTGATTTCCGGCGCAATCTCGATGCCAACGGCCGTATGAAGGGCCCGCATGGCATGCACCCGGTGGCGAATCCCACCTGGACCCACAAGCATGAGGAGGTCTATAAAGAACATCCGCAGACCTGCCGCAGCTGCCACGGCGTGAATCTCGACGGCACGGTGCTCACCAGGATGGCGATTGACCGCACCCTGGAATGCGACGACACCAGCCGCCCGGGTTGCGAAAGCACGCCGCAAGGTAAGCGTATTACCTTGAGCAAAGGCACCGAGGTCAGTTGCGACCTCTGTCACAGTAAACCTTAGCGGTAACCTGCAAGTAGACCCTTCCCCGATCCGGGGAAGGGTCTGCCCACGGTGGTTTCACCCATCTATCTCGGCGAACCTTTGAATGAGTCCATCCCCTGGCGCTGTGGAACAAACGCAGAGGTCGCGGAGACGCAAAGTACGCGGAGAAAGCAAAAACGCTTTATTTTGAAGTATTCTCTGCGTCCTGGCGTTGCTTCCAGGATGTGCAGGGTTGCTGAGTGTTTGATTTTGGGACAGGTTCTATTTGCATATTACATGGCCGACCCACTGAGCGGATCCGAAATGAACATCAGAAAGTTTGGCGCCGACAACGGGGTCGGTGTGTGCGGTGACAATGCCGTGCAACGGAATCTGCCTCGGCAGGTTACAGAAAAAAGTTAAGTAAAATAATAGGTTATAAAACAGCTCAAGTAATATTCGGCGCTGAAAGCCGTGCTCAAGCCCCCGCGCGAATATAAGTCAATATTAATATAAACAACGGGTTATTGAGATTAGAGACAGTCTTTTTACTCCGGGGGATCTTGAGCGTAGACTGTGTGCTCCAAAAAAAACCAGAGGTGACGTTTATGGACCCGAAAATTGTCTGGTTATTCGTATTCGTTGCATTGTATTGGGGGTACTGCATTTTCTGGGGTATAAAGGGTGCGCTGTCCGCCAGGACCGCATCTGATTACTTCATTGCGGGTCGCTCGATTTCTCTGTGGGTGTTTGTGCTTGCCGCGACGGCGACCTCGTTTTCCGGCTGGACCTTCATGGGTCACCCGGGGCTGCTCTACCGGGACGGTTTCCAATACGCCTACGCCTCCTTTTATGCGATCACGATTCCATTTACCGGTGTCTTGTTCCTCAAGCGCCAGTGGATGTTGGGCAAGCGTTTTGGATTCGTGACCCCGGGGGAGATGCTGTCCACTTACTTCAAGTCGGACGCCATCCGCTTTCTGGTCGTGCT
>CAMYII010000065.1:19278-77807 GCA_947258385.1 Acidiferrobacterales bacterium | reverse complement strand
GCTGATCTTCTCGGTTCCTTATCTCGGGGTGCAGTTGCGCGCTTCGGGATTCCTGTTCAACGTGCTGACCGACGGGCTGCTCGGCGTCGACGTCGGGATGTGGCTGCTGTCGGCGGTGGTTATTATCTACGTGGCCTCGGGCGGCTTACGCGCGGTGGCCTATGTGGATACGCTGCAGGCTGTGCTGCTGGCCTTGGGTATCGTCGCTATCGGGCTCATCGCCGTGAATTACGTCGGCGGCTGGGAGCGGCTGAACGAGGGTATCGCCGCGCTGGCCCAGTTTGACCCCAAGCGGACCGCGGAGGGCTACAGCCATTATATCGCCATTCCCGGCGTGATTCAGTTCGTCAGTAATGGTCCGAGCGCCACCGGCGGTGCCTGGACGGGCATTATGATCCTGACCTATATGTTCGCGCTCATGGGCATCCAGTCCGCGCCGGCGTTTTCCATGTGGGCCTTCTCCAACCACAGCCCCAAGCCGTTCGCGCCGCAACAGGTGTGGGCCTCGTCCTTCGGCATCGGTTTCATATTAATGGTCTTCACCGCCATGCAGGGCCTGGGCGGGCATTTCCTGGGCGCGGATCTCAAGTTCATGGCGGCCCACCCGGAGCTGGTGAACAATGTCTTTCAGGGCGGGTTGCAGGGTAAGGATCTGATGGAATCCGCGGGCAAGCAGGGCATGCTGGTGCCGCAGCTCATCCGCCTGATGGCGGACGCCGCGCCCTGGCTGGTCGGCCTGCTGTCGGTGTGCGCGCTGGCGGCGATGCAGTCCACCGGCGCCGCCTACATGTCGACCGCCGGCGGCATGTTGACGCGTGACGTGCTCAAGCGCCTGATCCTGCCCAATGCCACCCATGCGCAGCAGAAGTTCTGGGGCCGCATCGGCGTCATCGCGATCGTGCTGGCGGCGCTGCTGGTGGCCACCACGTCCAAGGATGCCCTGGTGCTGCTGGGCGGCCTGGCGGTGGCCTACGGCTTTCAGATGTGGCCGGCGCTCATCGCGGTGTGCTGGTGGCCGTGGTTGACCCGCCGTGGCGTGGTCTGGGGCCTGGTGGCCGGGCTCATCGCCGTGACCATGACCGAGAGCATCGGCGCCAACGTCTTCGCCTTCTTAGGCATCGATGCCCCCTGGGGCCGGTGGCCGTGGACCATCCACTCGGCCGGCTGGGGGATTATCTTTAACCTCGGCATTGCCGTGATCGTCTCGGCCTTGGCGCAGGACAAGGCGGCCCTGGAACACCGCATGACCTTCCATAGCTTCCTGCGCGAGCACGCCAGCCTCGCGCCCGACAAGAAGTCGCTGGTGCCGCTTGCCTGGATTATTACGCTGGTGTGGTTCTTCTTCGGCATCGGCCCCGGTGCGGTCATCGGCAACACCATTTTCGGCAACCCCAACGACGCCGCGACATGGTGGTTCGGTATGCCGTCGATCTGGGCCTGGCAGCTGCTGTGGTGGGCCCTGGGCGTGGCCATGATGTGGTTCCTCGCCTACAAGATGGAGCTGTCGACCGTTCCGGAGCGTGAGATCGAGGCGCTGCACGAAGACATCGGCGATGTCCGCCTGGCGGTAGACAAGCCCTAGTTCAAGCGTCGGGTTATCAGAGGGGAGGCCTGGGCCTCCCCTCTGCCTTTGACGCCCCGGCTTTACAGGGTTACCCATGTTCTACTTTATTGCCTCGGTCATCGTGCTTGCGGTGCTGCTGTTCTTCCCCGCGAGCAAACTGGTGTGGGTCTTGAGCGTGCGGCGCCTGCAGCGCAAGCTCAAGCGCGAGTTGTCACAGCAGGAGATCGACGGGCAGTTGAACCGCGCGCGTTTTATCGCCGTGTTGCTCAGTCTCGCGTTCTCGTTTCTGTTCAATGCCAACCTGGTGGGCCTGCCTTCGTGATGGATAATCGAATCTATCGGTACCTGATGCTGACGGCTGTCGTATTGACGGTGGCCTGGTTGGGGTGGACGGTCTACGACACCTTCGTGCGCACGGTCAGCCCCGGCGATCACGGCTATCACGCGGCGAACAAATTATTCGAAGACGGCCATTATGAACCTGCGCTGGCGGAATATAACGCGGCGCTGGCTGAGGCGCCGGATCACGTCCACGCACTGCGCGGCAAGGCGCGCACGCTGATGCAATTGGGCGAGCATAAGCAGGCGTTGCAGATCTTCAACGAGGTCATTGCACGGGAACCGGGGTTTGCGCCGAGCTACGCCAACCGCGGCATCCTGTACGACCGGATGGGGCTGTATGAAAAGGCGATCGCGGACTACGAGCGCGCCCTGCAACTGGATATCGGTCTGGCGAAAGGCCCCGGCTGGCTCACGCGCTTCCTGCGCCTGCAGCCGCAGAAGCCGCCCACGATCGCCGACCGGGCCGCCTATCTGCGGGAGCAGTTGGCCAGGCCGGAGTCGGAGCGTACCCTGCGCGTGCCTGAGGTCGATGAGCAGCAGCGGCCCTATAAGCTGTGATTGAGGCCGTCCGGCGGCCCGCGCCGGGTGCAATCCCCGGGTCTGTGGTGCGATGGGTCGATCAGATCAACTGAAAGATGTCGACAAAGAGTACCCGCAGGCAAAACAGCAAGGCGATAGCACCGAACAACAGATGACCGTAGTCCGACTCGCCGTTCTCGTCGCGATAGGTCAGGCCGTGATAGGCGACGGCACCGGTGATGATGACGAAGATCAGGTTGAGTAACATACCGTTTCATCGTCGGGCCCGGAAATCCCGGCCAGCGACTTAATAGCAAGGCGGAAAATAGCATTCCCTCACAAATGGCAGTACCTCGACCGCGGAGTTGGCCAATAGTAGCAGCAATGCGAGCGAGACCGTCAGGGTCAGCAGATACCAGGCGCCCCTGGCGGCGTAATGGGCCTTGCGGGTGACCGGCTGGAGCCCCAGCGCGCCGCGGTCGACCTGCCCCGGGTCACTCGGGTCCCCGTGGTCATAGAGGCGCAGCACCTTGCGGGTGAACTGCGCTACCCAGGGCGGCACGATGTCATTGAACATGTAGTCGACAAAGAAAGGTTCGATGTGGCTGACTTCCACTTTGCGGCCGTACCAGCTCACATGGGCCAGCTCGAAGACCCGGAACTCGGTGATATCCAGCAGTGCCGCGGTGTCGAGCACCGCCTGAATGTTGGCCGGAAGTCTATCGTCAATATGGGGGAACATACACCTCCCTGGCCGGATAGGTCCAGATCGCTATTAGCGCAGGCGACCCCAAAACAGCTTAGAGAATACAGCAGTTCTGCGCACCACACCAGATAGTGTACAGTGGGCACTGATATGGACGAGAAAGTCATTATCAGCGCCGAGCGCCTGGGGCAGACCGAGACATTCACCGATATCGCCCCGGAGACCCTTGGCGCCATTATTGATCACAGTGAAATAAGCTCACTGCATACGGGCGATGCCGTCTTCCGTGCCGGTGAGGCCTTCAAGAGTGCTGTGTTCATACTCTATGACGGCGCCGTTGAGATGCAGCGCGCCGATGGCGAAACCGTACGCCAGCATCCCGGCGCCATACTGGGATTGTCCAATTACCTCGACAACGCCCCCTATACCGCCACGGCATTCTGTCTCGATGCCTGCACCGTCCTGGTCCTGCCCGCCGCCGCCGTCAAGCAGCTGGAGGCGCAGCATCCGCCGTTTGCCAATCTGCTGAACCGCATCATCGCCGAACGCATTCGCACCCGCAGCGCCGCCGCGCACATGATCAGCGGTGCCATGGCGCGACCGGTGCGCAGCGCCATGAAGTCCCCACTGTCCATCAGCCGTTCGGATATTACCTTAAGGGAGGCGTTTGAGATCATGCAGTCGCGCAAGATCGGCAGCCTGGGGGTGATGACGCAGCGCAATGAGCTGTTCGGCATTCTGACCTGTTCCGGCCTGTCCGAGGCCCTGGCCATCAAAGGCGCGCACCCCGATGACAGTGTGATGCAGGCGGCATGTGAGGTCCCTTACACGATCTCGCCGGACACCCCGCTGTGGCGGGCGGAGGAGATCCAGCAAAACCGCGGCGTGAAGTACCTGGTCGTGGTGGAGAACGAGGCGCCGGTCGGTATGATCTCCCAGACCGACATTCTGCGCGCGCTGATCACGCAGCAGAATACGTTTCTCGAGCAGGTGAAAGAAGTCAATTCTCTGGAACACCTGCGCCGGCTGTATGAGAATATCTACGAGGTCGCGCGCATGGCGCGCGAGAGCAATCGCCTGGCCACCCAGGCGGTCAGAATGACCAGCGAGGCCCATCTTGCCATACAGCGGCGTTGCGTCGAGCTGACCCTGGATGAGATGCAGCCCCGGCCGGCGCGCCCCTTTGCGCTGCTTGTGATGGGCTCGGGCGGCCGGCGGGAGATGCTACTCAATCCTGACCAGGACAACGGCATCGTTCTGTCCGATGCGCCCGGTGCCGTGTCGGAGGAAGAACGAGAGTGGTTTGCGGGCTTTTGCGACAAGCTCAATATCAATCTGGATAAAATCGGTTATGTCCTGTGCCGCGGCGATATCATGGCGCGAAACCCGATGTTCCAGAAAACGCTTTCCGAGTGGCGGTCGCAGATCACGCATCTGACCGCCTACCCAAACCAGAAGGCGGCGCGCTGGTCGAACATCGTATTTGATTTTGACACGCTGTATGGCGATGAGAACCTCACCTACGCCTTGCGCGACCACGTGCTCAAGGCGCTGCAGGCCCGCCGTCAGCTGCTCGAATTCATGGTGGAGGATGACGCCGAGGGACGCCCGCCGCTGGGCTGGTTCAACCGGCTCATCACCGCAGACGAAAAGGGACTCAAGGGTACGGTCGACATCAAGCGCAACGGTTTGCGTATTATTGCCGATGCCGCCCGGATTTACGCCTTGAGCGCGGGCATCTCCAGCACCAGCACCCGCGAACGGCTGCAGGCCCTGGTGCGCCAGGGCATCCTAAGCACCGAGTTGGTCGATTCGGCCAGCGCGGCCTATGAAGAGTTGTTGGATATGTTGCTGGCGCACCAGATTGAGCGGCGCCAGGCACGCCAGGTCCCTGACAAACTGATCCGGCCCGACACCCTGTCGCCGCGCGTACGCTCGGTGCTGCGCGTGTCCATGCGCGCCGTGAAGCGCTTCCAGGATCAGTTGCAAGGGCAGTTCGGTCGTTCGGCGTTCTAACAAGCTCAGGATGGTTGGCGATGGGTGAAACAAGCCGATGGTTATCGACGGTGGGCCGCCGGCTTCTCAACCGCAACAAACATTTGCGGCTCGATCATGACCCGCGGCTGCGCGAGCTGTACGAGCGGTGCACCGGCCTGGATCCGAAGCGCATCGAATCCCAGCCCATCTCCGAGGCCCGCTTCGTGGTGATCGACACGGAGACCACCGGCTTCGGTGCCTACGCCGGCGACGAGGTGGTCTCTATCTGTATGCTCGAACTGCAAGGGCTGGAGTACACCGGCCAGAATTTCAACAGCCTTGTCAATCCGGGGCGTACGATCCCGGATTCCTCGACCAGGATACACGGCCTGTCTGACAGTGATGTCGCCGAGGCCCCCGACATCGAAAACCTGATCCCGGATATTTGCGAGTTCATCGGCGAGGGCGTTGTCGTTGGTCACCATGTCAATTTCGACCTGCGTTTTCTCAACAAGACCTTATACCGGTTGCTAGGTTGTAAATTCCGCAATCCCTGGGTCGATACCATGCTTTTATTTCTGAGTAGCAGCGGACGCATGGGCCATTACACCCTCGAGGAGGTCGCCAGAGTTTCTGGCGTCAATATCAAGGACAGGCATACCGCCCAGGGTGACGCGCTGGCGGCACTGGAAATCTTCGCCGTACTGGCCGCGCAGCTCGTCGGGCCGAACCAGCCGGTTTCGAAACTGGTCAAGCAACAGTCGCAGTTTGGTTATCTGTGATTGCGGTCCTCATCGGACAGCCCGGGACCGGAGTAAGGAAAACAATGGCTGAATACAAATGTGCATTTAACGGTCCCCTGGTCGCGGAACAGTTCGGGTGCGAGCTTGCCATGCCTGTCACGCGACGCGGCGGGCCCGATATCGCCTGTGTGTCGGAAGAGGCGCACAGGCGCTGTCAGGTGATTATGCAATACATGAAGGTCGCCGCGCTGCCGGTGTTCGGCGTTGAGGACAATCCCCTTACAATGCCCCACAGCGTATTGTTGAAAACCCAGTTCGGCGGCCTGCTCGGGCTCCAGCATATGATCGACGTTGCGGCAGAAGGCACCGAGGTCAAGAACATCAATGCACTATTAGGACGTGCCCTGGCACAGTATGGAAATCTGGAAGCGATACCTTACGGCCAGCTCGTCGATGCGATCACGGGCCACCACCTCAAGCGCCGGCGAGCGAAGTAGACACACTGTGAGGCGGGCCATTCGACGCAGCGGTCTCATGCAAAAACCTCGCCCGGCGGAACCTATCTCAAAATACCACCCACTCCTGGTGTTGTGGAATAAACGCAGAGGTCGCGGAGACGCAAAGTACGCGGAGAAAGCAAAAATGCCTTATATTTTAAAGTATTCTTTGCGTCCTCTGCGCCTTGGCGTTCTTTGCGTTGTTTCCAGGGCGTGAAGAGTTGCTGGGCGTTTGATTTTGAGACAAGTTGTAGCAATATCGATACCAAATGAGGCAGGCAAAATCACGAATGTCTATGCTTTGTCAGGTTGCTGAAGAACGTGTTTTGCGGCATCCTGTTAGAGCGGTACTTACAACTAAGGTATGATACGGATCTCCTACTACTAGGATCCGTTAAATCAATTGGAAGCCAATGATGCGCACATTGATAATAAGTCTTTTCTTTGGGTTCGTGGTCAGCGTCCCGGCCTACGCGGAGAGCTCCATCAGCGGCAAGGTCAGCCTGGCCCCCAAGGTCGCCGCCAAGGCCTCCCCGACCGATACCGTACTGATATTCGCACGCGCGGCCGAAGGCCCGCGCATGCCGCTCGCCATCCTGCAGGCCCAGGTCAAGAATCTCCCAATGGAGTTTACCCTGACCGATTCGATGGCCATGATGCATTCCATGTCCTTATCAAATTTCGATAAGGTCCGCGTCGTCGCGCGGGTGTCAAAGTCGGGTTCGGCGATGCCAGCCAGTGGGGACCTGGAGGGTACCAGCAAAGTGGTGAAGCCCGGCAGCACCGGCGTGCAGGTCGTGATCGACGCCGTTTTGCCTTGATCGCGCTCGCGGCGATGATCGCCGATTCCGCGCCGTCGGAGAAGGTATTACTGTCGATTTACGAATTCGGCGGCTATCCGAATTTCATGTCGCTTTATCAGCGCCTGGGTTATCAGGCTGTCAGCGTGCATTCGGTGCGCCGGGCGTTGAGCGCGCTCAAAAAGACGACACCCGCCGTCATCGTAGCCGAGTTCAACTTCCAGTCCGATTTCCGGGACCGTACGAGCAGCCTGGAATCGCTGCTCGCGGTGGTGCAGAGGATGCCGGACACCAAGGTCATTGTGTTCTACGAACCCCATCATGGCCATCAGCTGGATAGACTGAAAGCGGCGTATCCCGTCTTTGCCGCGCTGCCGTATCCTATCGAGGCCGGGCAGCTTGAGGACGCATTGAGCCGGGCCGCGGCTCTCAAAATATCGCCCACCCCTGGTGTTGTGGAATAAACGCAGAGGTCGCGGAGACGCAAAGTACGCGGAGAAAGCAAAAGTGCGTTATATTTTAAAGTATTCTTTGCGTCCTCTGCGCCTGGCGTTCTTTGCGTTGCTGCCAGGGAGTGAAGGGTGGCTGAGCGTTGGATTTTGAGACAGGTTGTAATACTGCGGCCTTAGCGGTCGTGTATGTTTGAGCGGCGATGAACACATCGTTCTATATCTTCGATGCGACGTACGAGAGTTTCGGCGAGCTGGTTCTGGGCAACTCCCGAAAGGGCCCCGTGTTGGTGAACTACTGGTCGCCGGGGGCGGGCCCCTGTCTGAAGCTGTGGCCGGTGCTGGAAAAGCTCGCCAATGAGTATGCGGGCCGATTTCTTCTGGTGAATGTCAACACCGATAAGTACGCCGGACTTGCACGGGACCATGGAGTCAACAGCGTGCCCACCGTCAAACTGTTTCGCGACGAGAAGGCCGTCGATGTGATCCATGGCGCCCATTCCGAGGCCGCTTTTCGCGCCTTGATTGATCGGTACGTCGCCCGGCCTTCCGATGCCGCCGTTGTTGAGGCCGTGACGCTCTACCAGCGAGGCGATACCGCGCGCGCCTTGCGCCTGCTGGAGCAGGTTGCCGGCGCCGATCCGGGTAATCGCCGCATTGCCATCACCCATGCCAAATTGCTGTTTCAAGAGGGTGATTACGCGCAGGCCGAGCAGCTCCTCAGGTCTCTGCCCGGGCAGCTGCAGAAACAGGAGGAGGTCGGTGCCTTGCTTGTCCATCTGGGTTTCGTGCGAACTGCCCAGGGCGCTCCGGGTCTAGAAGACCTCGAACGGGCCATCGCCGAGAACCCAGAGGATCTTGAGGCGCGCTATCAGTTGAGCGCCATAAAACTACTGGAGGATGACTATGAGTCGGCCATGCAGCAGCTGCTTGAGATCATCCGCCGCGATCGTGATTTTCATGAGGGCGTCGGCTATAAGGGAATGATGGCGATCTTCACCATGCTCGGTAAAGACAGCGAGCTGGCCCAGCGCTACCGGCAGCGTATGCTGGACCTGGCGGGCTGAGCCGGTTGGCGACCATGCCTATGAACAGCGAACGAGAACCGGATACGCAACACAAGCGCCTTGGCAGGGGCATGATCTATCTTATGTGGGCTCTGGTCATCGGCATGCTGACGCTGTTCTTCAACACCGTACTGGAGCGCCAGCATAATCCCAACCGCACGGCGGCTACCCAGATACGGTCCGATGGGGCCCGCGAGGTCGTCTTGCAAAGAAACCGTTACGACCATTATGTGGCGAGCGGGCTGATTAATGGTGAGCAAGTGGTTTTCATGCTGGATACGGGGGCGAGCGATATCGCAGTGCCGGAGCGTGTCGCGCAGAGATTGCAGCTCAAACGCGGCCCGGGAGTGATCTACCGGACGGCGAACGGACGCGCTACTGGCTATGCGACGGTATTAAAGAGCGTTTCGCTCGGCGATATCGTGCTCAACGACGTGCGTGCCTCCATCAATCCGAACATGGACGGCGATGAGGTGCTGCTCGGGATGACCTTCCTCAAATATCTGGAGTTCACGCAGCAAGGTGACAGGTTGACGCTGAGGCAGCGCCCGTCACCAGACGCGTTCAAGGCGCGTTCCCCTTGAAGGATTCACCGACATCGATATGCAATAATTCCACTTCGGTCCCGAGCATTATGATATAGCCTTGCTGCCTGATGACGGTGTTAATACTGTAGTCAAACGTGAACATCCGGCGAACGCACAGTCTCCCTTGCGCATTTCTGCGTAATCCTACTCTGTTCAGCGCCACGGTCTCATCGAGAAGCTGTGCCCCGACACGTTCACAGGCGCGCCGGCAGATGGCGACCGCCATTGCATGCGCGCGCCTGCCGTCGAGCCAGAACCAGCCCAAGGGCACCGCGATCAGCAGGAGAAGGAGTGGCTCCATGTTACGGTGTTGTATCGCGCTTCGGACAGACGTGTAAGCGGCTCATCGTCGCTTATTGTGCCTTGAAGAACCGGGGATTCTTGGCCACGAAGCGGCGTATTATTCTGTCCGCAATCAAGGAGTCGCCGTGTTTGACGTAGTGATAACCGATCCAGGCGGCAAGCAGGCCGCCGCCCGCATCCACCATCAGATCGGTCATCGTGTCGATGAGCCCCGATTTCTGCATATTAAAGCCAAAGCCCCAATCCAGCAGAAACTCGAAGATCTCCCAAAGCGCGCCAATGGTCATGGCGAAGCCGAATGAAACCAGTGCCACGTAGAGCGGGGCCATGCGGATGCGGCGCGTGCTGTAGAAGACATACACCAGGAGAAAGCCGGTCAGGCCCATGACCAGCGCGGACACGCTGTGCAGCAGCAGGTCCCACCACCAGAACCTCTGGTAAAATTGGCGGACTTCGCCCAGACCAAAGGCCGCGTACAGAAACAGGCAGGTGATCAAGGTGAACTCGACCGGCAGCTGCAATCCCAGCTGTCGCTCGATTGCGGCCGGAAGGAAGGTCAGGGTCAGCACAATGGCAGCGGTAAATGCCACCAGCCATTGCTGTTCCAGGACCGAACCGAGTAATACCCCGGCGATGGCGAGCTGCAGGACCAGCGCGATCCAGAGCTGGAGCCGGTCGGCCCAATCCTCCTGCAGCAACCAGACGCGCAATTTGGACCTAAAATAAGACATATTGGCTTTACTCGGAATTCGGCCTTCGAAAAACGTTATTGTCATGCAGGGGGCCGATGTGGCCGCCTTCGGTTGGGTCCGGTGCCGGCTCCAGAACGCAGTCCCCATCCCCCTATGGGCAGCGGACCGCCCTCAGATCGCCCGCGTTCACGGGATCACGGCCCGCAGCCCCCCTCGCTCGCTGGGTCGTCTGCCACGCGGACGCTATTGTTGTATAATTGTGCGTTTTACGCATTACATCGCTACATTTTATATCATGACAGAGATTGGCAACGAAATCGCGCGTCGGCGTTCCTTCGCCATTATTTCGCATCCGGACGCGGGCAAGACCACGCTGACGGAGAAACTGCTGCTGTTCGGAGGCGCAATCCAGCTCGCGGGCACGGTCAAGGGCCGCAAGGCGGCGCGCCACGCCACCTCCGACTGGATGGAGCTCGAGAAACAGCGCGGTATCTCGGTGACTTCCTCCGTGATGCAGTTTCCGTACCGGGACCGCATCATTAACCTGTTGGACACGCCCGGGCATGAGGACTTTTCCGAAGACACCTACCGTACGTTGACCGCGGTCGATTCGGCGCTGATGGTGATCGACAGTGCCAAGGGTGTGGAGGCGCGCACCATCAAGCTGATGGAGGTCTGCCGTTTGCGCCACACGCCCATCATGACCTTCATCAATAAGCTGGACCGCGAAGGCCGTGGTCCCATTGAGCTGTTGGACGAGATCGAAACCGTGCTGAAGATCCGCTGCGCGCCCGTGACCTGGCCCATCGGCAGCGGCAAGCGGTTCAAGGGGGTGTATCACCTGAGCGACGACAGCGTGCATTTTTTCAGTCCTACGCATGGCGGCAGGATCCAGGAGGGCAAAATCGTCCGCGGGCTGGACAATCCCTTCCTGGACGAATTGCTGAATGAGCAGGCGACGGAGCTGCGCGAAGAAATCGAATTGGTCAAGGGTGCGAGCAACGAGTTCGAGCCGCAGGCGTATCTCGAAGGCCAGCTCGCGCCTGTGTTTTTTGGATCCGCGATCAATAATTTCGGCGTCAAGGAACTGTTGGACAGTTTTGTGCAGTACGCGCCCGCTCCGCAGCCACGGGAGACCACGACGCGGACAGTCTTGCCGGACGAAGGCAAGCTTACCGGGTTTGTGTTCAAGATTCAGGCAAACATGGATCCACAGCATCGGGACCGGATCGCCTTCATGCGTATCACATCGGGTAAATACTCCAAGGGAATGAAGATGCGGCAGGTCCGCATAGGCCGTGAGGTGCAGATTGCCAATGCCATTACCTTTATGGCCCGCGAGCGCGAGCATGTCGAGGATGCGTATGCCGGTGATATTATCGGTCTGCACAATCACGGTACGATTCGTATCGGCGACGCCTTTACCCAGGGTGAAGACCTGAAATTCTCCGGCATTCCCAATTTCGCGCCGGAGCTGTTCCGTCGCGTGGTATTGCGTGACCCGTTGCGGATGAAGGCCCTGCAGAAGGGTTTGGACCAGTTGAGTGAGGAGGGTGCCACCCAGGTCTTTCGGCCGCTCGCCAGCAACGACCTGATCCTCGGTGCGGTCGGGACGCTGCAATTCGACGTCGTTGCCTACCGTTTGAAAGACGAATACAACACGGAATGTACGTATGATAAGGTCAATGTCGCGACCGCCCGCTGGGTGGATTGCGATGACGCCGGAACCCTGGATGAATTCCGCAGGAAGAACGAAGCTAATCTTGCGCTCGATAGCCACGGCAGCCTGACGTATCTGGCTCCGACGCGGGTCAATCTCGAGCTCACTATCGAGCGCTGGTCGCAGATCCGGTTCCTAGCCACGCGCGAGCACTAACTTATGATGCTGAAAAGTTCTTCCATGGACGCTTCCAGTATCCTGCCGGCAACCTGCTATGAACAGGATACGGCTGAAAAATTTGTCCGATCTGCCGGGGATCATCGATCCTGGGGGCCTGGAATCAGGGAATTTTCGGTGGGTCGATGACGGCGAACATTTCCATTTTGTCCGCGTTCAAGCGCCGGAGATAGAAACAGATGAATCAGGCCGAGAGCACCGCGGCTTGGGCGACGCTTTATGACGCCGTCTCCGTTGCCTTCAGCTATCCGAGTCAGCATCTGTATGACGCCTTGAGCGATGGCAGTTTCGTGCAGGTCATTACGGAAGCGGCATCGGCGGTCCAGGGGTTAGCCTCGGAGTGCCAGGCGCTGGATGCCGCTGTTGCTGAGGTGCTCGCCGGGCGCGGCCTGCTTGATCTTGAAACCGAGTACGTGTCGCTGTTCGAAGTCAACCGTCGTGAACACCCGCTGCATCTCTATGCCCACCTGTATGATCCGCAGAACGGGGACAGCATAACGCTGATGCAGCGCCTGCAGGTGCTGTACCGCGACCATGGCGTCGTGCTAAAGACAGGCGAGGGCGCCGACCATCCTGATCACCTCACCGTCCAGTTGGAGTTCATGGCTTACCTCTATCACCGGCTTAACCAGGTATTTGCCGGCGAGCAACAGGGACCGGCCGCGGAGCTTGGGCAGGCGCTCCGTGCCTTCCAGCAGGAGCTGGCGTGGATACCGGCATTGTGTTCCAAGCTGGAGAAACGTTCAGCGCATCCTTTTTATGTCTCCTCGTGCCGGTTCCTGATAGCCATGCTGGCGCACGGGCGTTCCCCGGCCGCCGATGGGACGCCGTGAAGTGACCGTTGGTATGCGCCGCCGCAAATTCCGTTGAGCCCACACGGGCCGGGTAAAACCAATCTTATCTATCACTGGCTGGACTTCGTCGGGAACGGGCGCAATCTAGTAGCACCTATCTCAAAACCCTTCCGCCCCCTGGCGCTGAGGAACCAACGCAGAGGTCGCGGAGGCGCACAGTAAGTGAAGGAAGCAACAACGCTTTATGTTTTGAAGTATGCTCTGCGTCCTCTGCGTCCTCTGCGTCCTGGCGTGCTTTGCGCGGCTTCCAGGGCGTGAACGGTTGCCGAGCATTTTTTTGAGGTGGATTCTAGTGTCTGCCTTCGCTCAATGGTGGCCGAGTCGTCCGCCGGTCCGACCGCACCGCCAGGCCTGCCCCGATAGGCCGAGGGCTGCGACGGCTAATGTCGAGCGAAACGTGGCCGGCAGGCGCGGGTTCTTAACTCAGTTTATTCGTGCATAGCTCAATTCTATGAGTTTCTTTGACGCGGATCATAGTTAGCGCGCGTGCGGGCGACTAGGATTAAGAACAACAACCGATCACACCGGGTAAAGGGAGAAAACCCACGGTGGCTTATCAGGCGATAGCGCACGATTCGATCCAAGCCGGTTTCCGGCCATGGGCCAGACCAAAAATCACAAGCAACTTTGATCCATGTCAATGCACTCGGTTGACGAAATATTGGAACATACTAATATCCTTATATACCTATATTTGATTTTTATCGGGCTCGCAGGGCGGCCCGCCGCTGAAGGGCGCTAAGAAGGAGCGTGGAATCATGGCAAAGAAACAATACGTAATGCTGGTCGACACGGCACGATGCGTGTTTTGTGAGGCCTGTGTCACCTCGTGCCGGGCGGAGTGGGGTACGCCGCTGGGCGTCTCCCGCAACTGGGTGCGGGAGACCATGACCATGACCAATGACGGCATGCCGCGGCTGTCGTTTTTGTCCGGCCGATGTATGCACTGTGAGGAACCTCCCTGTGTCCCGGCCTGCCCCACCGGCGCCTCGTTCAAACGGGACGACGACGGCCTGGTACTGCTGGATCGCGAGCTTTGCACCGGCTGCGAGTTCTGTGTGGATGTCTGCCCCTATGATGCCCGTTACCGCGATCCGGCCGACGGCATGATCTCCAAGTGTACGTTCTGCGCCCCCCGGATCGCAGATGGCGAGGAACCCGCCTGTGTCAACGTCTGTTTCACCCGGGCGTTGACGTTCGGTGATGCCAAGGATCCGGATTCGGAAGTCAGCCGTATGCTGAAACAGGGGGGGTGGAAGCGTCTGGTCACCGATGAGGTCGATATCGGGCCCAATCTCTATTACTCCGAAGACACCGTCTTTGACGACAGCGTGCTGCCCAAGGCGAAGAAAGCCACGGTGGCGGCACGGGTGCTCAGTGATGGCGTGAACCCGGCGCTCAAGATCGGTCTGGGCGGTATGGTCGGGCTGTTCGGGGTCGCGGGCCTGGTGAAGCTGGCGAAACGTAAACAGGAGGTGGCAAACGATGAGCACGGGCAATAATCCCCAGGGCAAGATGGTCTTCACGCGCCCCAAGAGCGTCATCAGGATCCACTGGTTCAACGCCGTAAGCTGGCTGCTGCTGACCGTCTCCGGGCTTGGAATCGTTCGCGGTGACCTGCGCTTCATGCCGGCCGGCTTCACCGAGTGGATGCAGAGCGTAGTGGGCGGGCAGTTCAATCTGATCGTGGGCCACTCCTTGTACGGCATTATCTGGGCCACGATTCTTGCGGCCTTTGCCATCGCCAACTGGAACAACGTCATGCTTCCCTTCCTGAAGCGGGTGCTGACGCTGACCCCGGCCTCGATTCTGACAGACATGAAATCCATGGGCATCACCATCGCGCAGTTGTTCGGTCTGTTGAAAAAGGCGGAGCTGCCCCCGGTCGGCCGTTACAACGGCGCGCAGCGTCTGCTCGGCACCATGATCCTGGTCTCCGGCGTGCTGATTACCCTTACCGGAGTGGCGATGTTCATCATGTTCCTGTTTACCGAGCTCATGGTCAAAGGGGCGATATTCCGCTGGTCCCTGGTGGCCCACGCGTTCTTCGTCGGCCTGGTGTGGATCGGGCTTGTCGCGCACATCTATTACTCGGTGATCGAGACCCCGGAGGCCCTGGAGGGCATGAAGAGCGGGTATCTCGACGAGGACTTCGTCAAGCACCACAGCCCGGGCTGGTACGATGAGCTCAAGCAGGAAGGCAAGGTGTAGACGCCGGGCGTGATGTCACGAACAGTGTGCCAGAAGAATTTATGAGATAAGGAGCGCGGTGATGAAAAACCGGACAACAGACAAGACCAGTGGGGCAAAGCTTGGCCGCCGCAATTTCCTCGGCGTGTGTGCCGGCGTAGGCGCCGGCGCCGCTCTGGGAATGCGATCTTTCCGTGCGGAGGCTGCTTGGGCCGGACCCACTAGCAAGGAGACCTGGAGCCGCGGCGAGGTTATCGGCTCGACCTGCAGCATGTGCGTCAACCGCTGCGGCATCCTGTGCCGTGTGAAAGATGGCGTGTTGCACAAAATCGACGGCGACCCGCGCAATCCCAAGTCACGCGGCGGGACCTGCGCCAAGGGGCAGGCGGGGGTGATGGCCCTGTATGATCCGGACCGCATCAAGTACCCGATGATCCGGGTCGGCAAGCGCGGCGAAGGCAAGTGGCGCCGTGCCTCCTGGGACGAGGCCTACGCCTACGTGGCCGAGAACATGGACAAGATCCTCAAGAAACATGGCCCGGAATCCTTCCTGTTTTCATCGAGCACCGACCTGACGGAGGTCTTCTTTGTCAGGTTCGGCACCTATCTCGGCACGCCCAACTTCGCCCGCCACGCGACCCTGTGCCTGGCCTCGCGCCAGGTCGGCTACTTCGCCACCATGGGCGGGGTGCCGGATTCGGATCTGGCGCACGCAAAATATGTTTTGATGTTTGGGGCCAACCGCCTGGAGGCGTTTGAGCTGCCCTATAACATCGATCTCATCGACGGCATCAAGAACGGCGCCAAGCTGGTGTACGTGGACCCGCGCATGACCGCAACCGCCGCCAAGGGCGAGTGGATCCCGATCCGCCCGCGCACCGACATGGCCCTGACCCTGGCGCTGATGCATGTGTTGATCAAAGAGGAGTTGTACGACAAGGAATTCGTCGCCAACCGCACGGTGGGCTTCAACGCGCTCAAGGCGCACGTGGCCAAGTACACGCCTGAATGGGCCGAGAAGGAGACCGAGATACCGGCAAAGAAAATCGTCACCATGGCCCGCGAGATGGCGGCCGCGGCGCCCGCGGTGGTGGTGTTCCCCGGCCGGCGCACCTCCTGGTACACCAACGATACCCAGTTCCGTCGCTCGATGGGTATGTTGACGGCCTTGCTGGGCGCGTTCGATGCGCCGGGCGCCAGCTTCTTCAACGCCGGCAAGCAGAAGCTAGGTGGCTTTGATTGGGAAATCGAACCCTTTGATATCGAGAAACGGTTTGACGACTTCGAGGAACGTTTCCCGCTCGCCAATCATGAGGACGGCGGCTATGTCAGCCTGCGCGATGCCATCCTCAACGGCACCGCGGAATACCCGGTCAAGGGCTGGATGGTCTATCACCAGAATCCGCTGGCCAGTGTGCTGGATGAAGCCAAGACCATGAAGATGATGGAGCAGATGGACTTTATCTGTGCCATCGACATCCAGCCGTCACAGACCGCCTGGATGGCCGATATCATCCTGCCGGAGACGACCTATCTCGAACGCCTGGATCCGCTGTTCTCACCCGGCGGTACGCGCAAGTACATCGCTATCCGTCAGCCGGCGGTGCCGCCCATGCATGAATCCAAGACCATTTTGGATATCATCAAGGGGGTGGCCGCGGAGCTCGACAAGCACCATGAGTTCGAGACCCCGTTATCGGATGCCTTCGATTTCACCATCGAGGAGTATGTCGATGCCCAGCTCAAGGGGGCGCCGATCGACCGCAAGACGCTGATGAAGGAGGGTATCTGGCTGGAGCCGGAGAAACCGGTTGTCTTCGGCGAGTATCGCAGCGGTAAGAAGAAATTCAAGACGCCGTCGGGCAAGATGGAGCTCGTCTCCGAACGTTTCCGTCGCAACGGTTATCCGACCCTGCCCGAGTATGAGTCGTTCAAGGAGGTTCCGGGCAAGCTGCGGCTGCTCACCGGGCATATGGCGCAGTTCACCCACGCCGCGAACCAGAACAATCCCTGGCTCAACTCCCTGTATCCGGAAAACGAGGCCTGGATCAATCCGGAGGTGGCCCGCGAGAGAGGGATCAAGAACGGCGACTATGTGCGGGTCAAGAGCGAGGCCGGCGAGGTCAGGATCAAGGCCCTGGTGACGCCGAAGATCCGCAAGGACTCGGTGTGGATGGTCCACGGTTTCGGCAGCAATTCCACGGGGCAGACCGCGGTCAAGGGCAAGGGCGGCGCCGATCAGCGCCTGATGAGCAGTGCCGCCGATACCATCAGCAACAACCAGGCGATGCACGAGACCTTCGTGGACATCGTGAAGGCCTGAGCGCGGGCACCCGGCGCCAGCGCCGCTGGCGTCGAGTGCCACTAATCGATATAAAGAGGATGAGGAGCGAGCATGAGCGAAGCAACAGCAAACGGTGGCGTGTTATCCCGGCTTCTGCCTTTCCGCTGGATCAGCGGCTTTCAGGACGACTATGAGCGGGTCATGGTCCATGAATGGTCCCCCTACCTCGGGGCCATCTTACTGGTAATCGTGACCTCGGCACTGATGGTGAGTGGTTTGTTCTGGGGCGTGTTCGGCGGCCTGAAGCTTTGGGGCGATTATTTCAATAACTTTATCGGTCTGGGCTCGTTGCTCGGTATCAAGGAAAACCTGGACAATCCCTTGATGCACCGCATCTCGCTGATGAATATTACCCTGCTGCTCGGCGCGTTCGCCGCCGCGCTGTTCTCGCGGCAGTTCCGCTTGAGCCGGCCGCCGAAGCTGGAATATATCTGGGGCGCCGTGGGCGGCACCTTGATGGGTGTCGGCGCCGCGCTGGCCGGCGGGTGCACCACGGGGGGCTTTTTCACGCCGCTGACCTTCGGCTCGCCGGTCGGTTGGACCATGTGGGTCGGGCTGCTGGCCGGCGCCTTCATCGGCCTGAAGGCGCTGCTGTGGACAATGGAGCACATTACCTGGGGCACGGTCGCACCGAAGCGCGGACCTGAATCAGCGCTCAAGCCGTATTACCCGCTATTCGGGTTGGTGGTGCTGGCCGCGTTGCTGTACTGGGCCGGCTCCTGGTTTACCTCGGAGGACACCAAGCTGGGCAACCGGGCCATCATCGTGCTCGGCGGTTTTGCACTCGGGTTTGTGCTGCACCGCTCGCGCTTCTGTTTCTCGCGGGTGTTCCGCGAGCCCTTCATGACCGGCGAGGGCACCATGACCAAGGCCATGATCCTGGCGCTCGCCTTGGGAATCCCGATCGGTTCGCTGTTGCTGCAGCACAACACCGTGGACCCGTACCTGGCGATCCCGGCGGCCTTCTGGCTGGGCTCGGTGATCGGCGGGCTGATCTTCGGCATCGGCATGGTGTTCGCCGGCGGCTGCGCCTCCGGGTCGCTGTGGCGCATGGGCGAGGGCCATATCAAGCTGATGGTCGCCGTGTTTTTCTTCGGCTGGGCCGGTTCCGTCTTCAACGGTATCGTCGGTCGCTGGGGCCTGCTGAGTCGGGAGCCGAGTCTGGTGAATTTCAATGTCGAGGTCACCAAGGTCGGCACCCAGGCCTATCTGCCCGATATCTTCGGTGGCTGGTCCTGGGTCTATGTGCTCAGCTTCGCCATACTCGGGATCTGGTATCTGTTGGTGCGCTACAACGAGTCAACCGAGAAGTTCACGGTATTATAATGCTGTAACGTCCATTGTCGCCCTTGAGCAAGCCCCGGCCGACGTCTCAGCTGGGGCTTTGTTTGTCGGCCGCGCTCACTGCATGATGAAGGCTGAACCAAAAACCGAGGTCTTGCCCCACCGGTTCATCATCGTTTACTTTCGCTGTGCTCGTGTTGTAGTTTAGCCGGATCATCAGAGTTGCCTATACGAGTCACCAGGAGATTCGCGCCATGTCGTTCAAGCCGCCTGCTCTGGTACTACTAGTGGCGCTGGTCGCTGCGGGCTGTGCCAGACAGACCAGTTTTACGACGGATGTGTATCCCATCCTGGAACAGAATTGTCTATCGTGTCACAGCGAGGGCAAGCAGGGCCATGCCGCCAGCGGCTTCAGCGTTGAAAACTATGATACGCTGATGCAGGGGACGAGCTTCGGACCGGTCATCACGCCGGGTTCCAGCGCATCGAGCACGTTGCTGATTCTGGTGGAAGGCAGGGCGCACAAATCCATTACCATGCCCCGGGGGAAGGCGCCGCTGTCGGCCGCGCAGATCGGGCTGATAAAAAAGTGGATCGATGAGGGGGCCAAGCATAATTAAGCGCTGCGATCCGGGGAGTTGCTGATAGTCGGGAAGTTCCTGATCTCTCTCCGGTTGTGGCAGGTGGCAGAGCTCGGGATCACCGACGGAAAATCAGGGTATGCAAGATAAGTTGTATTTTTGTCACAAACTAGCCGTGGCATCATGGCCGGGAATTGGCTAAACTGCGAATCGCTAAAGACCATGGATGTCAGCTGTGCCGGGGTTCCTTGTCGCACCTCCTTCCATGATCTGCCGCTAGCGTTGTCTGTAATTTAATTCGAGGTCTTGTTTATGCGTACTGGTACTGTTAAATGGTTCAACGAATCCAAAGGCTACGGCTTCATCGCCCCGGAGGATGGGGGTGATGATGTATTTGTGCACTACTCGGCCATTAAGGGCGACGGATTTCGTTCCCTGGCGGAAGGTCAAAAAGTCAATTTCGACGTCGAGCAAGGACCCAAGGGCCTGCAGGCGACCGACGTTTCTGCTGCGAGTTAACCCGAATATAATGCCGCCAAACGAAAACCCCGCCGTCAGGCGGGGTTTTCGTTTGGCGGTCGCCGCGCTTCAAAGAACCCGTGGGAATCGCCACTCAAGCCGGAAGGAACGCTGATTCCGGCCGCCAGGAAATAGTGATCGGCTATAATTTATGAGTATTTGCTACCGGTACGCAATCCGTGATCGAGAATTTACGTAACATCGCTATCATTGCCCACGTGGATCATGGCAAGACCACGCTGGTTGACAGGCTGTTGCAGCAGTCGGGCACGCTGAACGGCCGTGGCGGGTTTCAGGAGCGGGTGATGGATTCCAACGAGCTCGAAAGGGAACGCGGGATCACGATCCTGTCCAAGAACACCGCCATCACCTGGGGTCCTTATCGCATCAATATCGTCGATACCCCGGGCCACGCCGATTTCGGCGGCGAGGTCGAGCGTGTGTTGTCGATGGCGGATTCGGTACTGTTACTGGTGGATGCGGTCGACGGTCCCATGCCACAGACCCGTTTTGTCACGCAAAAGGCGCTGGCACGTGGACTGAGGCCTATCGTCGTGATCAACAAGGTCGACCGTCCGGGTGCCCGGCCCGACTGGGTGCTGAACCAGACCTTCGAGCTGTTCGATCGTCTCGGCGCCAGCGACGAGCAGCTCGACTTTCAAGTCGTCTATGCCTCCGCACTCCACGGCTACGCGTCACTGGACCCGGATGTACCGGGTAGCGATATGACGCCGCTGTTCGAGACCATTATTCAGCACGTCCCCCCGCCGCCCGTGGACAGCGGCGGGGGGCTGCAGCTGCAAGTGAGTAGCCTGGGTTATAACAGCTACGTCGGTGTTATCGGCGTCGGGCGCATCAGCCGCGGGCGTATCAAGACCAATATGCCGGTTATTGTCGTGGACCGCGACGGCGGGCGGCGCCAGGCGCGTGTGCTGCAGATCTTCGGTTTCCATGGTCTGGAGCGCGTTGAGGTCCCCGAGGCCGAGGCCGGGGACATCATCGCCTTCACCGGCGTGGAGGGGCTCAACATCTCCGACACCTTATGCGACCCCAATCACGTGCAGGCGTTGCCGGCGCTCACGGTCGACGAACCCACGGTAAGCATGACCTTTCAGGTCAACAAGTCTCCGTTCGCAGGCAAAGACGGCAGGTTCGTGACCTCGCGCCAGATCCGCGAGCGCCTGCAGCGCGAACTGGTGCACAATGTGGCCCTGCGCGTGGCGGACACCGATGATCCCGACAAGTTTCGGGTCTCCGGCCGCGGCGAGTTGCACTTGTCGATTCTTATCGAGAACATGCGCCGCGAGGGCTATGAACTCGGTGTCTCGCGGCCCGAGGTGATTATCAAGGAGATCGACGGCGTCCGGCACGAACCCTACGAACAACTGGCCGTGGACGTCGAAGAGGCCCACCAGGGCGCGGTGATGGAGCAGCTCGGCGAGCGCGGCGGCGGGCTTACGGACATGATGCCCGACGGCAGAGGCCGGGTGCGCCTGGACTATATGATCCCTGCGCGCGGGCTGATCGGCCTGCGCACCGAGTTCCTGAGCGCCACGCAGGGTACCGGGTTGATGTACAACGTGTTCGACCATTACGGTCCGATGAAGAAGGGTGATTTCGGGCAGCGCGTCAACGGCGTGCTGATCGCCAACGGTGCCGGCAAGGCCCTGGGGTATGCGCTGTTCAGCCTGCAGGAACGCGGGCGTCTGTTCATCGGTCCGGGTGAAGAGGTCTACGAGGGCATGATCATCGGCATCCACTCGCGTGACAACGATCTGGTGGTCAATCCGCTGAAGGCGAAGCAGCTGACCAATATCCGCGCGTCCGGTTCGGATGAGAATATTCTGCTCACCCCGCCTATCCGCATGAGCCTGGAGCAGGCCCTGGAGTTCATCGACGATGACGAACTACTGGAAGTTACGCCGCATCACCTGCGCCTGCGCAAGAAGCTGCTCAAGGAGCATGAGCGCAAGCGCGCCTCGCGGATGGCCATCGCCTGAAACGTGGCGGGCGCGGCAGTTGACTGCCGGCTTTTTCCTGGCACTATGACCCCATGGTCGATTTCTGGACCGAGCTGAAAACACCGGATGGCTTGCCGGACTACAGCGTGCGCATCAGCGCCCGGGCGAGTCGCGCCCATCTCAAGGTGACACCCTTCGGACAGATTGAAGTAGTGATACCGCGGGGCTTTGATCCCGGGCAGGTACCGGGTTTCGTGCTGCAGCATCGCGACTGGCTGCAGCGCGCGTTGGCGCGTGTCGCTGGGGTGCGCGGGCATCAACCCGAATTGAACGATCCGCTGCCGCAGCGGGTGTCACTGCTTGCCCTGGAGGAGCGCTGGCGTGTGCGGTATCAGGCCGCGGCGCGCCACCAGACGCGTGCAGCCGAAGAGCTGCATCGAGTTTCTCTGCTCAAGGTTAGTACGGCCAATGGCGCCGATTCGCGGGCGGCGCTGCGCCGTTGGCTCACCGGCAAGGCCAAAGCGCACCTGGTGCCGTGGCTGCAACGCTTAAGCGACGATCTGGATTTGCCGGTCAACATGGTCACGGTACGCGGCCAGAAGACCCGCTGGGGCAGTTGCTCGTCGCAGAAAAACATCAGCATCAATCGCAATCTCCTGTTTCTCCCGGCGTCTCTGGTGCGTTATCTGTTTGTCCATGAGCTGTGCCACACCGTATATCTCAATCATTCGCACAACTATTGGTCGTTGGTCGGCAAGATAGAGCCCGATTACGGCAGGCTTGACAGGGAACTGCATGGTGCCAGCCGGTATGTGCCGTTGTGGGCATATCCAGGTTAATGCAGTGGCCGTGTGTCCTGCCGTCGATGCGGCAACAGTCAACAGACAGTCCAGAGACATCCTGCTGTACCACGGCCTGGTGCAGTCGCCTTTATAACTGCAGTCCTTTGTATTGGGCCCGCGCTGGCGGTGCGGGCGCGCATCACCGGCGCGGGCCTGCTATTTTTTTCGGGATGCCGCCGTCTCCGGACACCTTTAGCGCGACAAGTTTGCCGAAGACCAAACCGGTGTGTCGCCAATGGTGCCAGCTGTCTCGATTCCCGCGTCGACGCGATCACATCCATCGTAAATTCCGCTAAACTGGCGGTCATGGGAAAGAGTGCCATGTCGCACCAGAGGTTGAGACAGGATATCGCGCAAGCGCTTGACGCGACACCAGAGCTATTACCGCTGGTCCCCGAGCTTCTCGCCGATATATGGGCATTGGGTAGCTCGCCTGAGCGGATCGTAGAGTTACTTCGTCCCCTCAAGCTGCCATCGCAATCAACCCAGGTGCTCGATCTGGGTTGCGGCAAAGGCGCTGTCGCGCTCCGCCTGGCCGAGGAGCTCGGTTTTCACGTCTATGGCATTGACGGTTTTCTGCCGTTTATCACCGAGGCCAAGACAAGAGCGGACGCGTCCGGCGTAGCGGGCCGGTGTCACTTCGCGGTCGTGGATCTACGCGATGTTCTTATCAAGAGCCGGGGTTTTGATTTGGTGATCTACGCGGCCGTCGGTAATGTGCTGGGTAATTTCAGGCGTTGCGTCGAACAGTTGAGGCAAGCGGTCCGCGCCGGCGGCTATATGATCATCGACGACGGGTTTCTGGCTGAGGATAAGAAACTAGAACGGCAAGGCTACGAACACTATGTGGCCCATGAGGAGGCCGTGGAACAGCTGACGGCGCATGGTGACAGCCTGATCCGCGAGGCCATTGTCCCATCGGGGGAGATGAAGGCAGACAACCGGAGAAACACAGAATTGATCCGCCGGCGCGCACAGGCGCTCGCGCGACGCCATCCCCAAGCCGCCGATTTCCTTCGTTGGTACGTGGCGCAGCAGGAGCGTGAGAGTGAGAGCTTGGAAACGGCCGTTACCGGTGCTATCTGGCTGCTGCGCCGGACCTGATTCTATGAAATGAGTGCCGCATGATATGGCATTTGCGAATTATCAAATTCTGTCGTTCTTCGCTGGCCAACTCTGCCACACAAAAACAGAACAAAATTGATAATTCTAAAAAATCAGTTCCTCACCCTGTCTTTTCTATCACCGCGTTAACCGGCCATCGGTCATGCCCCGCAGCCTGTCGCAACACGTCCCCTCGATTGTTTGAATTGATATAGATCATGGCGGCTCGCTGACGGAAGTCTATAAATCCCTCAGTGACCTGCCTAAGTATCAGGTCGGTTGCGAGAATTCAAAAGGTCGGAAGCAGTGTCGCGCAGGAAAGGAAAACCCGTGGTTAGTGGTCATGCCGTCGCCACGGTATTCACCTTTTAAGGAGCAACACAGCAGAAGCATTTGCGGGTCAGGTTTGAGGAAGCAGGAACAACAACATGGATCTACTTTCATCAAAGAATGAAAGGCATTCCCGCCCGGGCGTGGCTACGGCATACTCCCCGGACCAGCGGGTCCGACACAATCCTTTGTTGTCAAAATACCTTCCGCCCCCTGGCGCTGTGGATCAAATGCAGAGGTCGCGGAGGCCAGAGTGCGCGGAGAAAGCAAAAACGCTTTATTTTGAAGTATTCTCTGCGTCCTCTGCGCCTTGGCGTTGTTTGCGTTGCGTCCAGGGCGTGAAAGGTTGCTGAGCGTTTGAATTTGAGACAGGTTCTAGTGTGATAACAGCGGCGCAGGCGCGTTGGGGTGCACAGTGTTAACTTAGGAGGCAGGTAATGAGACATAAGATCGGTATCGTTGCAGGCAGGATTCTGCTCATGGCGGGTCTGGCAGTTGCGAGCGCGGGCAGCCAGGCAAGCGGCGCTCAGGCGCACGCCACTATTACTGAATATCTCGGGCCCTCTACCTGTGTGGCATGTCATGAGAGCGAGGCACTGGAGATGCACGGATCGGTGCATTATCAACAGACCGGTCCGACGCCGAACGTGACCAACATCACCGGCAACGCCGGCAAGAGCGAGCTCGCATTCAACACCTACTGCGGCACACCCACGACCTCTTCACGGGCCACCTGCGGCGGTTGTCATGTCAGTAACGGGCAATATCCTTCGCCGGTCGCCACCTCGGAGCAGTTGAACAATATCGACTGTCTCATGTGCCATCAGGACGCGTACCAGCGCACGGCCGCCCCGCCCTATACGGAGGTGCCCGTGGTCGGCAGCGACGGGCAACCCAGCACGATCCGGGTGCCGGTCGAGGATGAGAACGGCTTTTACTACATGCCCGACGAGGCGAACATGACGATATCGATTCTCGAGGCCGCGCAGACTGTCCACATGCCGACCCGGACGTCCTGTCTGCGTTGTCATGCCGGGGCCTCGGGCAGTGACGGCGGCAAGCGCGGCGACATGTCTTCGGTCACCGCGGACCCGCCCAGGTCCTCCGATATCCATATGAGCTCCGCGGAAGCAAACCTGACGTGTTCCGATTGCCATAGCGTGGGCAATCACCGGGTGCGCGGCCGTGGGCTGGACTTGAGACCCAATGACAGCCCCGAGTGGTTCACCTGCGCGCGTTGTCATACCGACAATCCCCATGGTGATCGCACAAAAACCGTTTCAATGGATATTCATGCGAGCCGGGTTGCCTGTCAGACCTGTCATATCCCGACCTTCGCCAAGGATATCAGCACGGAAGTCGACCGGGACTGGCTCAACCCGCAATTCTCCGCCGCCGCGTGCAGTGGTCAGGGCGGTTGGAAGCCGGAGGAGATCCGCGCCAGCAACGTCATTCCTTCGTATAAATGGTTCGACGGCACCAGCTATGTCTACGCCCTGGGTCAGGTGCCGATGCTGAACGCCGATAGTGAGTATGCGATGGGCGTGCCCAACGGCAGCGTATCTTCCGCTGGCGCCAAGCTTTACCCCATGAAGGAACACCGGACCATTACCGCGCAGCATGATGCGAGCGGCGAGTTGATCCCGCACTCGACGTTTACCTTTTTTGCTACCGGCGATTTTGATCAGGCGGTGCGCGACGGCATGTCGCAGGCCGGGCTCACTGGCAGCTACACCCTGGTCAGGGCACATACTTATCAGACGATCAATCATGGGGTGGAGGATGACCACAACGCCCTTAAGTGCGGGGATTGCCACAGTGATCCGCTCGCCGAACGACCGTTTCCAGGCGGCCCCGCGCGCATGAACCTGCAAACCGAGCTCGGCTATGATCTCAAGGGATCAACCGATCAGGTGTGCACGCAGTGCCACCGCAGAAAAGACTCGGAGGATTTCGTCAAGACTCATGACCGGCACGTGACGGACAAGGACTTCGACTGTGCATGGTGCCATAACTTCTCCAGGCCAGAAAGGAGCCTTAAACTAGTGAATGGAAAGTAAGATTCAAGTGTGAAGCGATGTCGGTAACGGCCTTGTGCGCGGCGTATATCGCCTCGCCGTGCACAAGGCCTTCCCTTTTAGTGAATCCATTGGCACCTTTCTTGACCGCTGATCGATCCTACCCGGAATACAAAAGATTCTTTGGCACCGGAAAAGCAAGAAACCCCTGAAACAGCGGTTGTATCTGTCCATCAGACTGTCACCTGTCGGCACCCCTGTTATTATGGCATACGTTCTGTAGCTAATTGGTTCGCGCCCGCGCGAAGGGCGCTGTATTCCGAGCATGGTTATTTCGGATACACCAAAAGGTAGATTGGGGGTATATTCAGGGGTAGACAGATAAAGCACGACGCAGCGATTCAGGACAGGAGGCGGGTCATGGTGAACAAAGGCTTGTTTGCACTACTTCTCTCAACTGTAATTTTTTCTTATGCCGCAATGGCGCGCACCCCCTCGCCCGCGGGTGCCAGCGTTTATATCATCTCCCCCACCGACGGTGAAACAGTACGGAGTCCGGTGACCGTAAGATTCGGCCTGAAAGGAATGGGGGTGGCACCGGCTGGCGTCGACAGGCCAAACACCGGTCATCATCATCTGCTTATCGATCTCAAGGGTTCGCCGTCTTTCGACAAACCACTGCCATCCGACGATCACCACAAGCACTTCGGTGGGGGCCAGACAGAGACCACAATAAACTTACCGCCGGGAAAACATACGCTTCAATTGATCATGGGCGACAAGGGCCATATCCCGCATGATCCGCCGGTGATATCGAGAAAAATCACTATCATCGTAAAGTAGCCACATCTGTCTGTGCCCGACTTTCGGTGCACTCGTCTTCGTCGTGCAGCCCACTCCTGGCGGAACGGTGACCGCGGCCGTCGACAACCCCTCTGTACCCGCATGGGCCTTCGTTGGCGGCGGTCGGGCCTTTGCCGTTGAGGACAAAGCGGATGCCGCCGGTTTCCCCCTCATCAATACCGGGACTGCTGTATCGGTCAAGCACGCAAAAACCAAGACAAGCAAACACGCGTCTCTGAGCCGCCGTGGCGAAGCTCGCCGATGCTGCCTATAATTGCAGCAAAAGTATATCGTGATCAAAGTCGGCGCAACCGGCAGGGGAAACCGAATATGAAGCGAGATTTAGGGGGGGTGCTGATTTTTGTATTAATAAACCATTGCGTGAACCGTCGGCATGATCCGGCGCCAATTTGGAAGCAGGCGACGCAACTGGACTTTCCGCTACCCGGGGTCGAGCAGATGTCAGACAATGCCGGAAACGTAACAAAAGAAGAACTCCGGATATTTGTCGGCCGGAACGCGGACTACTACTGTGAGAAATGGCGATCGATTGGATTTGGGGAGACAGGCAAGGCCGCACTTAACGCTGGTGCGGCGCTCTTTTCACCTCTATGGATGCTGTATCGGAAATTTTATGTATTGCTGATTGCTTTTCTGATATTCGTTCTTGCCGAGGGACTGCTAGAAGAACTGATATTTATTGTGTGGCTGGGTAAACCCGACGCTGTCTTGGCACTGGACGTAATCCTGATGTTTGTTAACGCCATTATAATCGGTAGGTACGCAAATTACTGGTATTATCGTTATGCGTGCTGGAAGATAAGGAACTTAAAGGCGATTGAGACAGATCCGCAGAAACAAATACAACTCATCGTGCGCAAGGGTGGTACGAGTTTATTGACCCTGGGGGTTCCGGTTATCTTGATTGCCGCATTTGCCACTATTTCAAGATACGCGGGATGGTGAGTGGAGCGACGACCGTGCTCCGAGGTCAATACACAGAACGCCGGCATGCGGCGATAGAAAGGCCTGACAAACCACGGAACAAGAAAAGACGAGTAACGACAGCTTGATTTCAACTAAGGGAAAATTGCGCCTCGCGGTAGCGAGCCCGAGGCAGCTTCGCTGGTTAGAGTGGATTATTGTCGCGGTGATCTTTCTCAATCTCGCGGATGCCGTTTTTACCCTGGCATGGGTCCGGGCCGGTCTGGCGAAGGAAGCCAACGTTCTATTAAAGTCATTGGTGGAGGAGCACGCGGTTATTTTTGTGGTGGTCAAATTTGCACTGGTATCGGCGGGGTCATACCTGCTTTGGGTATACCGCAGTCATCCGCTTGCCGTGATTGGCCTCTTTTCGGTATTCTTAGCCTATTACATCGTACTCTTGCATCATCTGCGGTATTTGAGTCTGCTGCTCAGCCGCCTGATCGCCTCCTAGTGCGCGGCCACCGGCTGGCAACGCACGAAGATCGCACATCGACGTCGACGCTCTTGAATTTTTTCGGATACGACTATGTCGTATCGGCCAGCAAGTTGTTCAGCATTGCTCCCACGGCAGACCGTGAAAGCGCCATCCGCCCAGGGTGCTGCGGTGATGGTTATCGTCGAGCTCACCCTCAAAACCATCCGTGACGTTATACACTCCGGTAAAGCCTTCCTTGAGCAGCAGGTTACCCGCCTCCAGCGAACGTTTGCCACTGCGGCAGATGAGCACGACCGGGGCGGATGCGACGTCGTCGAGGTGGCTCACGCCGCCGAGCATGACTTTGCGCACCTCGTCGGCAAAATTCGGATTGACCGTCCAGTGCGGTTCCTCGATCCACGGAACGCTGATTGCCCCCTTTGGGTGACCGATAAACAAGAACTCCATGTTAGAGCGGACATCGATCAATACCGCCCTCGGGTTGTCCTGTATGATCTGCCAGGCTTCTGGCGAAGTGATGGATTTTACCTGCTCGTCGCTCATGATTCGCTCTCTCGTGTGCAATTCAAGCTACAACGCGGATCAGGCCGCTTATTTAACCATAGGATTGCTGCGTATTCCGGGCCTCCGGATTGAGAGACAGAACGCTCTTTAATATCGTGAGGCCTCGGGTTTCTGCGGCGTTCCCCTATGGCCTGATGTCTCTTTTACTGCGAACTCTACGGCAAAACGAGTGTGATTGGGAAACACTAATCCACCCCAGGAGACAATGCAAGACCTCATTTGCAGGGAGTTTTATCGGTAATACGATGTCGGTTACCGACCAGGGGACGCGGCGGGCGGTGCAAAAACCACGGCCCGGTGTCTATAATTTAAGGAACCTCTGAATAAGTCCATTCATGGACTCATTCAGATCGGTTCGGCGCGGCGTATGTGCTCGCCGCGTCCCCTGCGGTTCGCCCCGCAGGGGCTTGCGCCATTTTGCAGACACTTGCGTGTTTGGAAAATGGCAGTCCTTGCTTAGACTGCAGGAGACTCCGCGTAACTCAGAGCTTCCTTAATAAGCGCTTGCCATGGATCGGTATGTGTAGTCAGGACGGCAATGTTAGCATTAGAGATGTGCGAATCCGCGCCAAATTCGCACCTCTTTCCGTGACCGTGCTCTGCCTGTTCATCCTCGCATGTTTCAGCCTCCCGTCAGCAGCACAAACCGAATTCCTGATCGGCGTGCGGGCCCACAGCGGTATAAAAAGAGCCCTCGAAATGTGGCAGCCTACGGCTGATTACCTTACCGAAAAGATCCCGGATTACAAGTTCGCGGTCGCGCCTTTTGTGGACTTCCAGGAACTGAGAGACGCGGTTGCAAATAAAGAGGTGAATTTTGTTCTCACCAATTCGGCGGCCTATGTGGAGCTTGAGCTTCGCTACGGTGTGTCCCGGCTGGTTACGTTGATCAATAAACGACAAGGAAACGGATACACGCAGTTTGGGGGCGTGATATTCATCCGTACGGACCGTGACGACATCAGGAATGTCAAGGACCTGAAGGGCAAGTCATTTATGGCGGTTGATCGGGAGGCATTCGGCGGTTGGTGGATGCAGCTGCGGGAATTGCGTGCGCACGGCATCGATCCTCCCCGCGATTTCACTGCGGTTCGTTTTGGCGATATGCTGCAGCAGAATGTCGTGTTTGCGGTACGCGACGGGGAGGTGGACGCGGGTGCGGTTCGTACCGACAAGCTGGAGCGCATGGCGGCGGAGGGGACAATCAGGCTCAGTGATTTTCGGGTCATCCAGCAGCGCAAAACCGAAGGATTTCCGTTCATGCACAGTACCCAGCTGTATCCTGAGTGGCCGTTTGCCAAGGCAAAGCACACGGCGGAGAGCGTGGCGAAGCAGGTTGCGATCACCTTGCTGACGCTGCCCGCCGACAGCGAGGCGGCGCGCAGCGGTCAATACGTCGGTTGGACGGTTCCCCTCAATTATCAACCCGTTCACGAATTAATGAAGGAACTACGCGTGGGTCCGTACGAGAACTACGGAAGGGTAAGACTGGCGACGGTTCTCAGGCAATATTGGCATTGGCTGACGTTGGCGACCGTCTGCTTCATGGTCGTGGCGTTCATGGTGCTGCATATGCGGGTACTCAATAAGCGGCTGCGAGTCGCCGAGAAGAAACTCAGGGATTCCAATCAGGCCCTTAAGAATATTGCTTCGATGGATGGATTGACCGGGATTCCCAACCGCAGGAAACTCGATGAATATCTAAAATACGAGTGGCGACGAGCGCGCCGTTATCAGAGACCGATCTCGGTCATTCTTATCGATATAGACTACTTCAAGGCCTACAACGACACATATGGTCATTTGGCTGGGGACGATTGTCTAAAGAGGGTCGCGGCAACGCTCAAGGCGTCCTTCAGACGCTCGCGGGATATCACCGCCCGCTTTGGCGGGGAGGAGTTCATGGTCGTGTTGCCGGATACCGATCTCGAAGAGAACCTGAAGCTGGCCGAGAGACTTCGCGGCGAAGTCGAGGCCATGCAAATCGAGCATCGCAGTTCCGCTGTCGCGGACTATGTCACCATCAGTATCGGCGCGGCGACCAGGGTCCCGGATCAGCATTCGCGCGCAGACAGTATTATCGCCGAGGCTGACCAGGCGCTATACCTTGCCAAGGCGAATGGCCGCAACCGTGTCGAAGGCCCTCCGGCCCGAGCCTGACCTTCCCGCCACAAAAACGGGAAAAAACGGGCGCAACCAGGTTGATGCGGCAGGCCGCGTACGTGTGGTGCCGGCGCTGCAGGCAGGTACCTGCACCCATGGGTGTCGTGCAGATGCGTAAAGTGTTTATAATCGTTTTAAACGTATTGTATCGAGCCAGGCGCCGACAGTGGAATTGAAACAAGTTATAGCGAACCTCAAACGGATCCTATGGGAGACGGACCTGGAGCCACTGTCCCCGCTTAGGGCGTGGTTTGTCCGGTTGATACGGATATTTTATGCGACGGGCCGGGATCTGCTCGATGGCCACCTTTCCTTGCAGGCCATGGGCCTGGTGTATACCACATTGCTATCGCTCGTTCCATTGCTCGCTGTCAGCTTCTCTGTGTTGAAGGGTTACGGCGTGCATAACCAGGTCGAGCCGCTCCTGCTGCAGTTTCTCGCGCCGTTCGGAGAGAAAGGTGTCGAAATGAGCGCTCGGATTATCGGCTTTGTGGAGAATATCAAAGTCGGAGTGCTGGGGGCCGTGGGGCTCGGCGTGCTTATCTATACCGTCTCTTCTTTGTTGCAGAAGGTTGACCGGGCGTTCAATGATATCTGGCGTATCAAGCAGTCCCGCTCTCTGATGCGGCGCTTCAGCAAGTATCTGAGCGTATTGACAATCGGCCCAGTCCTGGTGTTTGCGGCCATTGGCGTAACCGCCTCCATGGCCGGCGCGAACGTGGTCCAGATGCTGATCTCGAAGTTAGGACTGGGTGAAGTGGTGACCGCGGTCAGTGAGCTGATTCCTTACGTGTTGGTAATCGCCGCCTTTGGCTTTGTGTATATGTTTATTCCCAACACCAAGGTGCGCCTGGCTGCGGCATTCATCGGTGCCTTGGTGGCGGGTATTTTGTGGCAGACGGCCGGGTTGGCATTTGCTTCGTTTGTCGCCGGCTCGGCAAAATACACCGCGATCTACTCGGGTTTTGCCGTAGTGCTCCTGTTCATGATCTGGGTGTATCTGAGCTGGTTAATTCTGTTGACCGGGGCAAGCATATCCTTTTATTACCAGCATCCCGAATACCTGACTGCGCGGCGTCTGGACATGACATTGAGCAACCGTGTCAAGGAAAGGCTGGCCCTGCTCGTGATGGCGCTCATCGGTCAGCGTTTTTACCGCAATCAAGCGGCCTGGACCATGGAGGAGCTGGCGACACAGATTGGTTTGCCACTCGCCGCGGTGGAGATAGTTGTTAGTGCAATAGAGCAGCATGGCGTTATTACCAAGACAGACGACGAGCCTGCGCGGTATGTGCCGGCCAGACCGCTGGATACGTTCTCGGTCAAGGAATTGCTAGACGTCGTTCGTGCCGATGGAGAAGCCCCGCCGCTCAGTGCGGGTCATCTGCCCGCGGCGCCGGTCGTCGATAGGCTTCTAGAGCGAATGGATCATGCGGTGCAGGAATCCCTGGATGCCGGTACCTTAAAGGATCTTGCCTTGGTCCCCCCGAGAACACTGGACACTAATCAGGAGTCTGCCACGCCGCCGGAAGCGACCCCCGGCAAGCGTACGTGACGCATCTGCAAGGCCGGGCGGGCAGTGCGATTCGGCGCCTGCCGCTGCAGCGGAAGGGTCGGCTATTGTGCATCGCCGGATCGATACCGGGGCGGGGCCGGGGTGGACTCGTTACATGCGTTCTTTCGTGCTAAAAGACTGACCCGTGTTAGCGATATAGTGCGCCGTATGGCAAAATGGCAGTGAGGCCCTGTCCCCCGCACCCAGGGGAGGGAATATCGGCGTGTACGTTGATAATAAGGAGCTCGATGGCAAAATTAAAAGACTCCGGCAAGAGCCGCATCGACGAATTCAATTTCTACCCCGGCAGGGTGCTGGCAGGCAAATATGAGGTGATCACGCGTCTGGGCGCTGGCTGGGAGGGCGAGGTCTATCTGATAAGAGAGCTTGCGACCGGGATTGAGCGAACCGCCAAATTCTTCTTCCCGCAACGCAATATCAAAGACAGGGCCTTGAAATTTTACGCCACGAAGCTGCACAAGCTGCGGCAGTGCCCGATCGTGATTCAGTATCATACTCAGGACACCATTGTCTACCGCCGACAGCCGATTAGGTTTCTGGTCTCGGAGTTTGTCGAGGGCGAGTTGTTGAGCCATTTCCTCGACCGCCAGCCTGGCAAGCGCCTGCAGCCCTTTCAAACTATTCACTTGCTGCATGCGCTTGCCAGGGGGATTGAATGTATACACCGCATGGGTGAGTACCACGGTGACCTGCACACGGACAACATTATCGTGCTTCGCTACGGGTTGAGCTTTGATTTGAAATTGATCGACATGTTGCACTGGGGTGCGCCCAGGTCCGAGAATATCCAAGATGACGTGGTTAACCTGATCCGTATCTTCTATGATGCGCTCGGTGGACAGAAATACTATATAAAACAACCGCCTGAGGTAAAGGCCATCTGTTGCGGCTTGAAGCGCTCGCTGATCTTAAAGAAGTTCAAGTCAGCAGGGAAATTGCGTGAATACCTCGAAACCATGCAGTGGGATTAACTATCTTTGAGGTCAGCGCTGAGATGGGAGATATTACGCAACCCATAATCTACACACAGCAGGATTTTACGAGCGCGCACTCGGGTGCTTTCGCCTCCGGTCGGGTAGCCGTCTTTACGGTCCGAGCCCCCGGTAAAGAGACAGTAAACGAGGATGCCGCCGCGCTTATTCCCCACGGCATGAACTCCGGTGTGCTGGTGGTCGCTGATGGGGTCGGCGGCATTCGCGGTGGTGATGAGGCGGCGAAGCTTGCTGTCAACGCGTTGGTCGCGGCGGTGCATCGTTCGGAGGAAGCAGAGGAAACCATATTGCGTGACGCCATTCTTGATGGCATCGAGCACGCAAACCAGGCGGTGATGGACCTTGGCACAGGCGCCGCCACGACACTGGCGGTCATCGAGCTCCAGGGCGATAGCGTGCGGCCTTATCACGTCGGGGATTCGATGATCCTGGTCTCGGGGCAGCGGGGAAAAGTGAAATTCCAGTCTATCTCCCATTCCCCGGTGGGCTATGCGGTGGAGTCAGGGCTGCTGGACGAGGCCGATGCCATCCATCATGAAGAGCGTCATGTTGTTTCCAATGTCGTCGGTTCGCCCGAGATGCGCATCGATATTGGCCCTGCCATCACGCTGGCGCGCCGTGACACCCTTGTGCTCGCCAGTGACGGTCTTTCAGATAATCTCTACAGTGAGGAGATCGTCGAAAGGGTACGCAAAGGTCCGCTCGCGGCCGCGGCTAAAGAAGTTGTGGAAGTCTGTCAACGCCAGATGCTGAGCCCGGCTGAGGGGCACCCGAGCAAACCCGATGATCTGACATTCATTCTCTTTCGTCTTGATTAGAACCTATCTCAAAATACGTTCCGCCCCCTGGCGCTGGGTCGCGGAGACGCAAAGTACGCGGAGAAAGCAAAAACGCTTTATATTTTGAAGTATTCTTTGCGTTCTCTGCGCCTTGGCGTGCTTTGTCTTGCTTCCAGGGCGTGAAGGGTTGCTGAGCGTTTGATTTTGAGACAGGTTCTAGACAATTGGGGGTTCGTCGATAGCTGCCGCTCCGGCAAGCGATTCCTCATGTTCGCTCTGGAATTCCTCGACCAGCGCCGCGGCCTCGCTGGGCTTTTCAAACCGGCCGATATGAAACAGCGCGTCCCCCTCATTGGCGAGCGGCAGATTAATGCGGCCAATGATGATTCCGTTGACCGGCGAGGTGACGGTGACTTCCCTCTCCCCGAATGCGTCTGCAATGACCCCCAAGGTGTCGCCTTTGCGCACGCGCGCCCCCAATGGTTTGGTGACCCGGAGGATGCCGCTGTCCGGTGCGCGGACCCACAGGCTGGAACGCGCGATCAAGGGATCAGCGGTTTTGCGCCGTTTCGACTTGCTTGGCGGCAGCATGGTCAGCGCGCGCATTACCTCGATAATCCCGCGCACGCCCGCGCGGATCGACAATTCGTTAAACCGCAGGGCCTCCCCGGCCTCGTACAACAACATGGGTATTCCGCGGTCGGCCGCCACCTGGCGCAGGGAACCGTCGCGCAAGGCGGAATTGAGCAACACCGGCACGCCGAAGGCGCGGGCCAGGCGCTCGGTTTCGGGGTCATCGAGATTGCCCCGGATCTGGGGAAGATTGTCGCGGTGTACCGCGCCGGTATGGATATCAATGCCGTGAGTCGCATTGCTGACGATCTCGTCCATGAAGAGCTGCGCCAGCCGCGCGGTGAGCGATCCGGAGGCCGAGCCCGGAAAGTTGCGATTGAGATCCCGCCGGTCCGGCAAATACCGTGAATGATGAATAAAGCCATGGACATTGACTACCGGGACGGCAATGAGCGTGCCGTGCAGGCGCCGCAGCCTCGACAGCTTCAACAGGCGCCGTATGATCTCCACGCCGTTGATCTCATCTCCATGGATGGCCGCGGAGACGAACAGGCGCGGGCCCGGCTGTTTGCCGTGGACCACCTGGACCGGCATGGTGATGGCGCTGTGGGTGTAGAGCCGGGTCAGGCGAAGTTCAACCGTGGCGCGCTCGCCCGCGGGTACAGCTGTGCCACCGAGTTCAAATGGCGGGGCATTCAATGCATTCAACCTTTGCCGCGCGTCCGGGTCTTGTTAGGCCCGGAATTTTTTTCGATAAACTCAATGATGGTCCCGGCGATATCCTTGCCAGTGGCGCTCTCGATGCCCTCAAGACCCGGCGATGAATTCACCTCCATTACCACGGGACCGTGATTGGCACGCAGGATATCCACGCCAGCGACGTTCAGCCCCATGACGCGCGCCGCCCGCACCGCGGTCGAGCGCTCTTCCGGGGTCAGCTTGATCACCGAGGCCGTGCCGCCGCGGTGGAGGTTGGAGCGGAACTCGCCTTCCTTTGCCTTGCGCATCATCGCCGCCACGACTTTCTCGCCGATGACAAAGCAGCGGATGTCGGCGCCGCCGGCTTCCTTGACGAATTCCTGCACCAGGATATTGGCCCGCAGGCCCATGAATGCCTCGATGACGCTCTCGGCGGCCTTTCTGGTTTCCGCGAGCACCACGCCTATGCCTTGCGTGCCCTCGAGCAATTTTATTACCAACGGTGCGCCGCCGGCGATGTCGATCATGTCTTTGATATCATCCGGCGAATGCGCGAAGCCGGTGACGGGCAGACCGATACCTTTCCTTGATAACAACTGCAGGGAGCGCAGTTTGTCGCGGGCGCGCGTGATGGCAACGGATTCGTTCAACGGGAACACCCCCATCATCTCGAACTGCCGCAATACGGCGGTGCCATAAAACGTCACGGAGGCCCCGATACGCGGGATGACCGCGTCATACCCCTCGATCACCTCGCCCTTGTAATGAATTGATGGACGATGCGAGGTGATATTCATATAGCAATGCAGCGGATCGATTACGCGGACCTCGTGATTGCGTTGCCTGGCCGCTTCGGCCAGCCGCTTGCTCGAATACAATTTGGCGTTGCGGGAGAGAATCGCTATCTTCATAGATCACCTATCCGTTGATCGGGCACCCATCCTGGATTCATCTTAGCATTTCCCCGCCTTTTTTTCCCAATTGGCGCTTGATCGCTGCCATGTTTTTTATCGTTGACTACCGCTTACGGCTGGGTCCGTTCCGGCTGCGATAGGAGGCATCCGGGTCAACCAGAAATCGATGCTTCAGCGCGGTGCGGCCGAGCAGCATGCGAAAGCCCATAGTGTCCCGGTTTGTCAAGGTGACCTCAATCGGCCAGGTCGAATCTCCCACCGTAACCGGGGTCATGATAACGAGGCGAAGCTCGCCGTGGCCGCCGGAGTCAGTCACCCAGCGTTCGTCAACGACGTCAGCGACACAGTAGATCTCTATATCGGCGCGCTTTTGTAGGGGATGGATGCCGAAGCGGGCCTTGTTGGTGCCTGCATCGACAAATGTCTCAACGGAGAATGCATGCAGGACGGAGGTACGCGCGCCAGTATCGACCTTGGCCTTGATGGCCTTGATTCCAAGTGCCGGCAATTCTACCCATTCGCGCCAGCCCAGGATCGTTTTTATCGTCTGCCCTCTCATGCCTTTGCCTCATCGAGTCGCCGCAGGCGCATATCCAGAAAGCGAGTAAGCACCCAATCTATAGAATGCAGCCGATGAGGTAAAGTCTTGTGGCTCGATGATTCTGCGGGTCGACCCCCATGCGGGCCTGGCCCAGGTCAATGATCAGCCGACCGTCTGATAATACAGATTCTGCGGGTGGTTTGCCTGGGCAAAGAAGAACCAGCGCTCGGCAAGCAGCCCGGCGTATTGCACGACGAAGGCGGTATACAGCAGGGTCAGTGAATGCCCCAGCAGGCCGGCGAGCAGCAGCGCGACCGGAACCGGAAACACCAGCACCAGGAAAATCCACTTCACAGAGCGGAAAAACCACAGCGGCGTGCCGTGGAAGAACTCACGCGTATTAAAGGATCCGCCCATGAGCCCCTGGGACTTCTGCGTAATCTTGCTGTGACGCACACCGATCGCCGTCCGCAGCGATGACTTGTGGCGGATGCGCGCGTTGCGGATCAGCGACGCTGCACGGGTCACGAGGGCCGCCAAGGTGATAATAATGGCCCAGGCGCCGTAGAAATTAACCAGGTCGGGCGCACCGTAGACGGCGAAGGCGGTGGCCAGGGTGAAACCGCAAGCCGTGCCCAGCAGTATGTAGTTGATCACCGTCAGCGGGCTGTGCCACTCCTGCAGGAATTTGATGCAGGCGTAGATCATGCCGGTGCAGATAAACAAGCCGAACGTGGCAAGCGAACCCGCCGCGCCGATCAGCAATGTCAGGTCGCCGCGGACGTTGGTTTCAACACCGAAGATCTTCAGATCCAAACGCAGGTAGTGCGCCAAGCCGTAGAGGGCGATGAGCCCGATCACCAGTGGCAGCACGATTACTTCGCGCGACAGCCAGGAGGTACGCCACATTGCCGCGGAACGCCACGCGCGTTCAGGGTGGCCGAGATGAAAGAACGAGGCAGCGAGGCCGCCGATCAGGAATACGACGGCAATGGCGCTGCCCAGGGCGTAGAATTGACTGCTCTGAGGCGGCAGTAGTTCCACCACGGAATAGCTTTCACCCGTGTAGAGCGCAAGAAACAGGCCCTGGCCGGCGCCGATCAGGGTAGTCAGTAAAATAACCGAAAATGCGGGATGCATACGTACTCCAGGTGCAAGGTCCAAGATACAAGATACAAGTCAAGACATTTACAAGTATTGCGCAGTGCACACTTGTCTCTTGTATCTTGTATCTTGTATCTGTTTTTAATTACCAACTTGTCACATCATCCAGTGACGGTTCGTTGATGTCCGGTTTGGGTAGCTTGCCCTCTTTTTTGAGTGGATTGTCGGCCCGCACCAGTTCGTCCTTGTGTATCGTGATCTGGGTCTTTCGGCGCGGCAGATAATGGTTGGCCGGATGGGTGCCCCATTCGGGCATCAAGGCAAAACCGCCGGACTCGCGAATCGCAATCGACACCTCCGATTCGGGATCGTGTACATCGCCGAACAGGCGCGCACTGGTCGGGCAGGCCATGACGCACGCAGGCTTGCGCTCCGCCTCTGGCAGGCTCTGGTCGTAGATCCGATCGACACACAGGGTGCATTTCTTCATCACCTTCTGGTGCTCGTCGAGTTCGCGCACCCCATAGGGGCAGGCCCAGGAGCAATACTTGCAGCCGATGCACTTGTCATAGTCGACCAGGACGATCCCGTCCTCGGGTCGCTTGTAGCTCGCGCCAGTTGGGCATACCGGAACGCATGGCGGATCTTCGCAATGCAGGCAGGACTTGGGAAAATGAACGGTGTCGGTGTTTGGATATTCACCGATCTCGAAGGTCTGCACACGGTTAAAGAACGTGCCGGTCGGATCCTCCCCGTAAGGGCGGTCATCGGACATGTAACCCGCCGTGCCCGAGGTATTCCACTCCTTGCAGCTGGTTACACAGGCGTGACAGCCCACGCAGACATTCAGGTCAATGACAAGTGCTAATTGGCTCATGATTCAGTGCTCGGCCTGTGTTTTGTAAGCTCATTTCCTGCGGCCCGCGAAATACGCCAGCCACGGTCTGCGTCTTGGCTCTTCGCCAGGCACGGGCGCGACAGGCGCGAACTGTGGCAGGCTGCCCGGCTCCTGATCATCGTCCTTGTAGACACGCACGCGCACGTCATACCAGCCGGCCTGGCCGGTAACGGGATCGGAGTTCGACATGTGCCGCCCGCCCGTGCCCGACGGCAGTTCTTCGGAGATCAAGTGATTGAGCAGGAATCCCTTGCGCGCTTCATTGGCGGTGGGTTCCAGGTTCCAGGCGCCCGCCGCCTTGCCGATGGCGTTCCAGGTCCACACCGTGCCGGGTTCCACCGCCTCGGAAAAACGACACATACAGCGCACCTTGCCCCACATGGACTCCGCCCACACCCAATCTCCGTCATCAAAACCGCCCTTGCGTCCCAGCTCCGGACTCATATAAAGATAGTTGTGGGCATGAATCTGCCGCAGCCACGCATTCTGCGAATCCCACGAGTGGTACATCGCCATCGGGCGCTGGGTGAGAGCGTTTAGCGGGTAGCGATGCTTGTCGCTTAGCTGCGCCTCAAGCGGCTCGTAATAGAACGGCAGCGGATCAAAGTAGGTCTCAATGCGCTTGCGCAGATGCGGCGGCGGCTGCTTGCCTATGGTCTTTCCCTGGGCCGCGAGCCGGAACTGCTGCAGGACCTCGGAATAGAGGTGAATCAGGATGGGCTCGGCGTAACGCGTCAGACGATGGCGCTGCGACCATTCGAGATAGCCCTTGTTCCAGTTGCGCAGGTACTGAAAGGACTTGGGCAGCTCGTAATGGTAGATGCAGTTGTTCTTCTCATACATTGCCCACTGGTTGGGGTTGGGCTCACCGCGCATGAACTTCTCGCCGCCCTTGCCGCGCCAGCCCGCGAGAAAGCCGATACCGGAGCCCGGCTCGGTCTCGTAATTGGTGATGAAGTCCGGATAATCGCGATACTTGCGCTTACCGTTGTTGTCCACAAACGCCGGCAGTTGCAGGCGGCTGCCCAGCTCGATCAGTACTTCCTGGAACGGCTTGCATTCGCCCTTGGGCGGAACAACGGGGATGCGCACCGAATCCATCGGCCCATCGTATTCGGAGATGGGTCGATCGAGCATGGACATCACATCGTGGCGTTCCAGGTAAGTGGTGTCCGGCAGCACCAGGTCGGCGAAGGCCGTCATCTCCGATTGGAAGGCGTCGCACACGATCAGGAACGGAATCTTGAATTCGCCGTCCTCATTCTTGTCGTTGAGCATGTTGCGCACCTCGACCGTGTTCATGGTCGAGTTCCAGGCCATGTTGGCCATGAAGATCAGCAGGGTGTCGATGGGATAGGGATCGCCGCGCCAGGCGTTGGTGATGACATTGTGCATCAGACCGTGCACCGCTAGCGGATACTCCCAGGAAAACGCCTTGTCGATGCGTACCGGTCCGCCATTGTCGTCCACGAACAGGTCATCGGGCTCCGCCGGCCAGCCGAGCGGCATCCCGTCGAGCACGCTGTTGGGCTTCACGGCTTCCGGGCGGTCCGGCGTCTTGGCGCAGGGTGGAATCGGACGCGGGAAGGGCGGCTTGTGACGAAAGCCGCCGGGCGCGTCGATGGTGCCGAGCATGGTCATGAGGATCGACAGCGCGCGTATCGTGTGAAAGCCGTTGGAGTGCGCGGCAAGCCCGCGCATGGCATGAAACGCCACGGGGCTGCCGGTGACAGACTCGTGGTCCTTGCCCCAGATGTCGGTCCAGGCGATCGGCAACTCGATCTTCTGGTCGCGCGCGGTGACACCCATCTCGTGCGCCAGCCGGCGGATGGTCCCGGCCGGGATGCCGGTGATGCCTTCGGCCCATTCTGGGGTGTATTCCTTGACGCGTTCCACCAGCAGTTGGAAGGAAGGTTTGACCGGCGTCCCGTCCTCCAACTGAAAGCCTCCCATCAGTCGCGGATCGGCGCCATCGCGATGGGTGATCACGGCCTTGTCGGTGTGCCGATCCCACCAGAGTTTGTTTTGCGGGTCGAAGCAACCTTCTTCCTCCGGTATCTCGGTGCGCACCAGCATCCCGAACTCATCGCTGCGCTCATCCATGTTCACGAGCTGGGCGGCGTTGGTATACTGCACTAGAAATTCGCGATCGAACAGACCCTGATTAATGATCTCGTTGATCAACGCCAGGAACAGCGCCCCATCGGTGCCGGGCTTGATCGGCACCCATTCATCGGCGATGGCCGAATAGCCCGTGCGCACCGGGTTGATGGAAATGAACTTGCCGCCGTTACGCTTGAATTTTGAGATGGCGATTTTAAGCGGATTGGAATGATGGTCCTCCGCTGTGCCGATCATGACAAAGAGCTTGGCGCGCTCGAGGTCGGGACCGCCGAATTCCCAGAATGATCCGCCGATGGTGTAGATCATGCCGGCGGCCATGTTCACGGAGCAGAAGCCACCATGGGCAGCATAGTTTGGCGTGCCGAACTGCTTGGCAAACAGCCCCGTGACGGCCTGCATCTGGTCGCGCCCGGTAAACAGCGCGAATCGCTTGGGATCGGTCTCGCGGATATGCCGCAGACGCTCCTCGACCAAGGCAAAGGCCTCGTCCCAGGTGATTTCCTCGAACTCGCCGGCGCCGCGTTCGGCCCCGGCCTTGCGCCGCAATGGTTTGGTCAGGCGTGCCGGGGAATACTGCTTCATGATACCGGAGGCGCCCTTGGCGCAGATCACACCTTTATTAAGGGGACCTTTGTTAAGCGGGTGGTCCGGGTTGCCCTCGATGTAGCGCACCTCACCGTCGCGCAGCGTGACGCGAATGCCGCAGCGGCACGCGCACATGTAACACGTCGTATTTTTGACCTCGACGTTTTCGTTGGCCGGTCCGGATTGCTTCGTGGAAACTGTCATTGCATGCACCCCTGAATCAAACGGCGCCCAGTATAAAGACCGGCCGTCAGACGGCAATTAATAAAATTCAATGATATATTAGATTATACTAATGTACTATTGCTAAACGTTTGCTAAGTGCGCGCGAGTCATGCGCTTTATGGGCGCACCTGTCCCTGCGTGAACCCAAAAAAACCACGTATTATAGTGCAACTATCGATATTCTGTAGGCGTTGCCCGCGACCCCGCGGGCCTGTCTCCATTAAAGGGCGATCCGTCCAACGTCGCCGGGCGCACGGTGAATTCTACCCTTTTTGTAATGTTTTTGCCTGGGTACGCGCGGCGTATGGCCATAACGGCCGGATCGCCACCCCTCGCCGGCTGCCGCTGGCCGGCATGCCCATGACGTTTAAACGTACAGGATCCCGTTCAGCACCGCGCTGGACCGTTCCACGGAGGGGCTTGCCGACGGTACGGATCTTGCTGCTCATCACATATGCGCAGAAAAATCAGTGTCCACGACCTCCGTTTAGGCATGTACGTGGCCGACCTCGATCGGCCCTGGCGCAGCACGCGATTTCTCTATCAGGGCTTCGAGATCGATTCGCAGACGCTGCTGGACATGCTCAAACAACTCTGCCAGTTCGTCTACATCGATACAGAGGGTGGCGGCAGCAAAAAGTCCAATTCTTGCCGCAGCTTATCCGCAGCCGCACACCAGGACGCGCTGTACGATCAGGGTGAGTGCCCCACGCACACGGTGTGCATATTGAAAGAGCCCCTTGTGAACAAGCGCTGGCATCCGGACAAAACAACAGCAAGGGAAGAGCTGGAGCAGGCCCGGGGCATTGAAAAACAGGCGAAGGATGTCCTCTACAGCACTCTGGAGGACGTACGCCTCGGCAAGAATATCAGCACGACGGCGGCCAAGCAGGTGGTCGCGGAAATGGTCGAGAGCGTGATCCGCAATCCCGACGCCATGGTGGTGTTGTCGCAGCTCAAGGATATCGATGAATACACCGCGCTTCACAGCCTGCGCGTCTGTATCCTGGCGCTGGCCTTCGGGCGCCATCTGGAGTTGTCTCGGGAGGAGCTCAATCTGCTTGGGGTGGGCGCCTTGTTGCACGATGTGGGCAAAATGAAGGTTCCGAGTGAGATCCTGAACAAACCCACCCACCTCACCGAGCAGGAATTCGAAATCATGAAAAGCCACGTTCCGGAAGGTGTGAAAATTCTGGAGAACTCGGCTGGCATTCTTCCCGTGTCTATTCAGGTCGCCGCCCGACATCATGAACGCTACGACGGAGGCGGCTATTCCGCCGGCCTGTCGGGCGACGCGATCGGGTCATTCGGGCTCATTGGCGGTATTGTCGACTGCTATGACGCCATCACCAGCGATCGCGTGTACCACAAGGGCCTTTCCGCCTATGAGGCCCTCAGCAGGATGTACGAATGGCGGACCCGGGATTTTCACCCCGGTTTGGTGGAGCAATTTATCCAGTGTATGGGTATCTATCCGATCGGCAGCGTCGTTGAGTTGAGCACCGGGGCGGTGGGTGTTGTCGTCAGTGTCAACCGGGAGCGCCGCCTCAAACCGAGTGTGGCCCTGGTGCTGAATCCGGACAAGCAGCCGTACATTTGCGAAAAAATTGTTGATCTGATGTGTGAGTCTCCCGACAGCACGGGTAATCCTTTGGAAATAACAAAGGTGATTCCGACCGGAAGCTATGGGATCAACCCGGTCGATCACCTGGTCAAAATAGATTAGCTGCTCCAGGTCCACACGGGAAGTCCGCGGATTCCGCTTCCTATCGCGCAGACGGTTCGACGCAGTCGGGCATGGAAGGACCGCGAATCAAGGGACTAGAACTCAAAATACAGCCCTGCACCATAATACTCGATGTCTTCCGTGAAGAACTGGCCGAACGGCGCCACGCCGTCGTAGCCCACCAGGCGCAGGCTGACCCCGCGCCGCACCGGATGCTTGCGGCCGAAGGCATAACCGATCATCACGCTGGTGCCGGAATTCCAGTCGACCTCCTCGAACCACTGGACATCCACCCCCCCGATCACCCCGCCGTTGAGGCTGCGATAGTCGATGCCGGCATGGTAAACGCCGCGCTCCAGATCATTGGGGTCGACGCCGATGGCGTACCCGCCGCCGGCATATCCGCGCAGGCCGTCCCAGTTCCAGGCCAGCAGCAGATCGATGACCTCGATGCTGAGATTGAGCCGATCGGGCGCCGCCCCGCTCAGCAGGAGTTCGTCGCCCAAATGGGAGCTCTGGTGATAGATCCGGGCGCGCGCGGAAAACCTTTCGCCCTTGTAGGTCACGGGTACGCCCACCTGGTAGTCGGTATTGATCAGGTCGTCAGACGGCGCATCCAGATTGAATTGGGAAAACGCGGCACCGAAGAAACTGAGCTGCCAGCCGTTGTCCCCGTTGTCACCGGACCAGCGATACAAGCCAAAGTTGGTGCCCAATCCCACCAAGGCCGCGGTAAAGTCCGGATCGGCCGGGTTATCCGGTTTTATTTTGACCGCGCTGACGAAAAAGCGGGGCTCTTTCGGGTCCGCGACGAGCGGTCCGAACACATCACCGACCGGAAACAAGGCCTCCTGCGAAAAGCCGTCGCCGGCCTGTACACGCTCCATCGTTAGCCAGAATATCGAGAGGGCTATCAGTGCAACCGCCCCTGCCCGAATCATGGCTCTGCTGAGTTTGTTGATGTCTATTTTCACCGCCTGCCCCCATCCTTGTTTACTTGAATTGTGCCGCTGTACTTTATCAGTGCTCCACGCGCCAGTCACCCACGCTGCCGATCCGGTGCAACGCCCTATAATCGAGATCCATACTGTCGTCGGCAGGCTAAGCTGCGGACACCAAGGCATCTTGCGGCGCGCGCCGCTGGGACGCGGCGAGCACGGACGCCGTGGTAACGCTAAGGGTACAATCAGCCTATGAAAGGACTTTTTCAGTACCCTGCTAGTGTGTCGTCCCGTCAATACCTTTACATAAAAATGCGTCGGAGGTTCCAAATGTCGTCATTCCCGCGAAGGCGGGAATCCAGACTTTCCCGGATTCCGGCTCGCGCCCGCTGCGCGGGCTTGGCCGGAATGACGAGTCTGAAATAAGCAGCTCATTTATGGGACAGCACACTAGTTAAACGAATACACCATGCCGAGGGTTATTCCAACATCAGGACTATTATCATAATTGATGATATTTTCTGTGATGCTAAATTCCCACATGAATCGCTTGAGTTTCCATTTATTACCAAGATGGACTTCGTGGCTTGAGTTGCTCAGCGCGCCGAGGTCTTTCACCACGCCGTCACAGTATAAATATTGCAGTAGCTGGGCTTGCCTGGGGCGTGTCCGCCATTCGTAAGCGGCCAACGCGGTGAACTGCTCGTCTTCCAACGGTAGCGTGATCAGCTCGCTGCTTCCGAAATGCGTGTACGTGAGGTTCGCGTAGATGTAGTGCTTACCGATTGGTTGTGCCAGACTCAGCATGAGACCGAAGTCAGCAGAACCCTCCTCTACGGGGCCGTCATTCAGTGTTTCATACCGCAGTGTCCCGGACACAGCCACGGCGGGACGCCGCGATGTCGGTTCGATGACTGCCTTGGAGGCGGTGACATCGACGGATCGTGAAAGCCGTTTCAGATCTGAACGGTCCAGCTCTATGCCGTAGGCCGGGATGCTGATGCGTGTAGCGTTCTTTGGGTAGTCTTCACGGTCGTCCTGGCTGATCCCGAACTGATCATGGAATGTCAAAATCAGTTGATCGAGCCCCGAGCTAAGGGTTCGCAGCTCGTTGACGCCCAACTCGAGCGTCCATCCATGGTTTAATCCGGCGACGATGGCCAGGCGCATATCCGCCATATCAAAATCCAAAAAATACTGTTTATCGGAAGGGTTCAACCAGATATTTGATACGTAATACATCGCACGAAATTGCGTCTCGCCTGGCGCGAGGTGATACGGGTCGCGCGCCACGGGCGTATACCGTAATGCCTGAAACGGCGACTCGGACCTGACCATCAACGGTCCGAGGCCACGCTGCATCGTGGGCTCGTCGCCGGGCCCGCTTAACTCGGCGAACGCCTCATTCTGAACGAGCGCCAAGATCACGAAGATAAGTGCAATGCATCGCATATCGCACCGCAAGGAAGCTGTAACATGGGATAGCGAAGCGGGCCCCGCGGCCGGGAGGACAGGCTGTATTCGGGCTGGATCGCCCCGTATAAGGGGATTTTTGATTCAACGGTAAATACTGGGCGGCCTCTCGCCCAGGTGCGCGCGTTGCGACATGAGCGCTTCGAAGAGCCCCGTTGAGCGACGCCGGAGGATAGGCAATCACCTTACCGAGCATGTCTATTTGCATTGTCGCTCAGCTCCTGTAATGCGGGAGACTAACTACCAGTTGTATACCCGGCTTTGGAAATCTGGTTTTTCTTGTGCCCACGCCGTGAGTGCCGGCGCAACGCAAGCTCTGGAGTGAAATCACAGCAGCCCGCCCGCCAGCTTGTCCAACAACTGTAACGAGTCAGAATTCGTTATGTAACTCGGAATAGTATTTGAATGCCGAAGATTTCTTTCGTGATTTCGGTGTTTGCCGGTGTGAGACGCGCCAAACGACGCCTGTGCCCCGGTCAGAAACCTGTCCCGGGCTGCGCGAGACCTTGTACTGACCCTGCGGTGCACGGCAAGCGCCCCACATGCGATCCGGTCGGCGAAACGCTTGAGCACAAACTGTCCGTAAGTGTATTTTATCTGAGATCTATAGAACGTATCGGCGCAATCTAAGTTCGAGGACATCGGATGATGAAAGAAAGCAACTTCTTATATCTTCTGGTCGGTCTGCTGGTTTTATTGGCTGTCTCATCTCTGATAGCAGACCATATGGACATCACGGCGAAAGTGCTCATCCCGGCGAGTTTCGCGGTCACGATTATGATCAATGTCTGGAGCCTGATCGACGAGAAGAGATGGTCTAAAGTGGGTGTCGGGCTGGAAAGGCACTTAATTAAGCGGTTTCTTAATCGATGTAGGGTGGGTTAGGCACGCGGTTTGTGCCGTAACCCACCAGATGTGCCGCTAGGCACTCATCAAAAATCTGTTGTGTTGCTACGCAACGCTTGGAGGGTTATACCCCAAGGGCACTTCCTTCGGGCGCGCAAAAAACGCTAGCACACCCTGCATTTTGGCTTAAGTAAGTGCCATTCGTGTCAGGCTGGAATTGGTCACCGTCGTGCAGGCAGCAGCCAATATTTTCCTCCGGCTCTCCGCGCTAAAGCACGCTGTGCTCATCGTGGTCTTCTTGTTCTATGTGCTGAGCGCCGGGCTTGCCATGCGGCACGTCCTGTTTGGTAAAGTCGTGACAATCAACAAGCTCGTCGGCGCGATGTGTATCTACCTGTTGCTCGGCCTGATCTGGGCGCTGATGTATAGCTTTCTCGATCTGCTCCATCCCGATTCATTCACCGGCCTGCATGCTTCCACTGTCGATATGAGAACCTGGGCGTTTGTCTATTACAGCTTCGTCACCTTGACGACACTTGGATATGGCGATATCACCCCGGTCAGGTCGGTGGTGCGATCGTTAAGGTACCTCGAGGCGATAGCGGGACAGTTCTATATCGCGATCCTGGTCGCGAGTCTGATCGGCGCCCGCCTCGCGCGCCGGCAAACAGGGAACGCGATGCATGACCGGTCGACAAGCTCATAAACAGCCGGTTAGCCGTCCTGGCGATTCGGTGTTTATCGTGCTCGTGCCTTCACCTCCGCCGCGATCTCGCGGCTGAGGTCCGCGAGCGTCTGGCTCATGGCGCTGACCCGGGCGTCGTAATCGTCCCCGGTGACCGGTGCCGTGAAATGCGACCGGCGGCTCGCCAGCACGGTCTTGCCGTCTTTTCCCAGCAGGTGCCAGCGCGCGGTCAGCACCGCTTCGTCCTCGGCGGTGGTCCCGAACTGCACCACGCCCACGCTGACCTGGTAGTCAATCCTCAGCGCCCTTCGCCAGGGAAACAGCATGATGCGATTGGTCGGGATCAATTGCGACAGGCTTTCCCCCAGCACGCGGGCGAAACCTTCTTCCAGCGGCTCGGCCCACTTGTCGAAATCCGCGATCTGCAATTCATTCTGGCGGCTATAGGTCACGATGTTCGACCGTTGCAGGTAGTTGGCCAGCTTGATCGGACCCACCACGACCGCGGGGTCGGACGCGGCGGTCGGCGAACCGGCCTCCGGGCCGGGCAGGGCCTGCAGCATGTACATCCGGGTCGGCGGCGTGCCGCCCCCCAGGCCGAGACACCCGCCCAGCAGCAACAGGGCGGACATCGTGATGATCGGTCGGGTAAATGAGAGCGCGCGCATTATTGACCTCCGGTGCGGGCTTTGCCGCGCAGCAAGGCGTCGGGCCGCCGTTCGAGCTCATCGGCCAGCAACCGCACAGAACGGGCCGCCGCCGACAACTCAGCCATCGTTCTGGACAGCTCATACCGCAATTGGGATTCATCGGCGATCGCAGACTCCGCGGTGGCGAGCGTGGCGGTGGCCTGCTTCAGGGTGGCGTTCAGGGATCGGATGGCCTGCATCGTTTCGGGCGCGTTGACCAGCCGGTCGATGCCCTCGGCGGTGCTCTGGAACTTCGTCAGCATCTCTTCGATGGGAAAATCCGAGAACTTCCGCTCGATTTCCTGGATCGGGGTGGGGATGGTCGGGAGCTCCGGAATGTCTCCATTGCTCGCGACAAACCTGGCCGGTTTGTCGGAATAAAAATCGAGCTGGATGAACAACTGCCCGGTGAGCAGACTCTGCAATTGCAGTTGCGCGCGCAGACCGCGCTCAATGGCCTGATCGATTCTCAGCCTTCTCGGTGCACGGTCCTCACCGAGCCGGGTGACGCTTCTCGGATCAATTTCGACGATGACGGGAATGGCAACCTCAAAGGACTCGGTGTCGACAACCACCCGGACATCGGTGACCGTGCCCACTTTGACGCCCCTGAATCGGACCGGGGCCCCGACCTGCAGGCCCTTGATGGAGCCCTCGAAGTACAGCACATATTCCTGTTTCGCCCTGAAGAGCTCGCCGCCCCCGAACACCAGGACCGCGCTCACCCCCAGGGCCACTGCCCCGGCGACGAACGCGCCGATTACCGTCGGATTTGCCCGTTTGCTCATGATTCACCTCGAGTGAGAAAAGTGCGGACCGTTGGATTCTCGGACTCGACCAGGTCCTTGGGGTCGCCCGTTGCGATCATGGTCTTGGACTCCGGGTCGAGGAACACCGAGTTGTTGCCGATGGCGAAAATGCTGGCCAGTTCGTGCGTCACCACGACCACGGTGGCCCCGAGACTGTCGCGCAGTTCCAGAATGAGATCGTCCAGGCGCCGGGAGCTGATCGGGTCGAGTCCGGCCGAGGGCTCGTCGAAAAACAGGATATCGGGATCCAGCGCCATGGCCCGCGCCAGGCCGGCGCGCTTCTGCATGCCGCCGCTGATCTCGGAGGGGTAAAACTCCTCGAACCCGGCCAGGCCGACCAGCGCGAGCTTCAGTGACACCACCTCGCGGATCCGGGTCGGACTTAAATCCATGTACTCGCCCAGCGGCAGCGCCACGTTCTCCGCCAGGGTCAACGAGCTCCATAAGGCGCCGCTCTGGAACAGCACGCCGAACTTGCGCTTCATGCGTTCCTGTTCGTCGGGCTCCGCGCGCCAGAAGTTCACGTCATCGTAGAACACCTCGCCCTTGGCGGGCGCCTTGAGCCCGATCAGATGCCGCAGCAGGGTGCTCTTGCCGCAGCCGCTGCCGCCCATGATGATGAAGATATCGCCGCGGCGCACGACGAAATTCAAGTCGCGCTGGATCACGAAATCGCCGTAGGCCATGGTGAGGTCCTGCACGGTGATGTGCGCCTCGGTTTGCATCTGTTGTGCCGGCACCGCCGCCATATCAGATACCCAGCTTCTGGAACATGATGGTCATTAAGGACGCGGCGATGACGATGAACACGATACTGGTCACCACCGCCGAGGTCGTCGCCTGGCCCACCGCCTGGGCGCTGCGCCCGCACTGCATGCCGCGCAGGCAGCCGGCGATGGCGATCAGAATACCGTAGACCGTGCCCTTGCTGATACCGACGGCGAAGTGACGTAGATCCAGGGCCCGCGCGGTCTGCTGATAATATTCGAATACGCTGATATCGAAGGTAGTGTTGGCGACGAACATGCCCGCGAGCACGCCCACGATATCCGCGTACAGCACCAGCAGGGGCATCATAATAATGAGCGCAAGCATGCGCGGCAGCACCAGAAAGTCCATCGGCGAGATCCCCAGGGCTTTGAAGGCGTCGATCTCTTCGTTGACCTGCATGGTGCCGAGCTGCGCGGCGAAGGCCGCGCCCGTACGCCCGGCGATGATAATCCCGGTCATCAGCGCCCCCATCTCGCGCACCACGCCGATACCGACGAGATCGGCGATATAGATCTGGGCGCCGAACTGCGCGAGCTGCACCGCGCCCATGTAGGCGACGATCAGGCCCACCAGAAAGCTGATCAGGGAGACGATCGGCAGCGCCTGCGGTCCCACGTCCTGGATAATGAGCATCAGATCGGAGCGACGGTATTGTGCCCTACCGCGCACTAATCGGCCGAGGGAGAGCGTGACCTTGCCGATAAAGCCGATCATCTCCGGCGCCCCGCGCAGCAGTTTGAGCGTGGCGTCGCCGATCCGTGCCAGCACGGGCGGCAGCTCACCGCGGCGCCCGGTATCCTTCTGTGGCGGAACGGCAAAGGCGAGATCGATCAGCTTGCGTACGCCGTCCGGGAGGCCTGCATTGTCGAAGGCGATGCCCCGCTTCTGGCAAAGCGTGTACAGGCCGGCCAGAAAGGTCAAAAGGCCGGTGTCCCAGGCCGCGAGCCGGGTGGTGTCGAGCTGAACTCGGGTGACCGCCGCACCGGACTCCAGTTGTGCCTGGACCTCGGTGACGGGCGGCAGCTTCTCCTCCAATCGCCAGCGACCGGCGAGCCGGACAAGCAGGGCATTATCCGTCGGGCGCTCGAAGCTTAACTGGTATCGCTGGCCGGGCGTGTTATTCTCTGTTGTCACGGATTCTACAGCCGCTTCGGCCACCTCCGCCGGGTTGAGCGCTTCTTTCATTATTTCACATAAAGCGCTACATATAAGTTGCTTTATCTAAACGCCTACTGATGAGCATCGCATTGTAAGCCAATACGATATCGGCAGAGAAGCTCACGATACGAACACGTCTGTGGCGCCAGCGGCCTCGCCCACCTTTCTGGCAGTTATCAAGTGTCCTTGTTTGCACTCTGTGATCAGCCCATCGATAGCGGCAGGTCGCGGGTGACCAGGCACTTCCATAAATTATATCGTTTTCCTGGTTTCCGGCACGCGGGCCTTCGTCCCCCCGCTTACGCGGCGGCAGGCCCTGGCCGGAATGACGGCATCAATCAGAGGTTCCTTAATACCATATCCGTTAATACCATCCGCATACTTTGAGTGATACTCGAAAAATTACTAGGTATTACCCGTCTCCGTCACTTGAATTTTGAAATACCCGTTGACGCGGAGGAGCCGTTAGCGGTACAACGATACTGGAATCACATCAGTCAATCACGGTCTAACCGCGCGAGGTTAGTGCCGCAGTCATTCACATCGCAGGGACCGGGAAACCGGACAATAGAAGGTCTATACAGGGTCGGTGGGCGGAGATCCACTGATCCGGCGGTGGTTCACAAGCAGGTGAGCCGCAGTGACACCACCCGAGCGAGGACCACACATTGTCGAGGAGGGAGATGTGCGGGATATCAAAGCACAGCAGTGGCATATCCGATCACAAGCGTACATCCGACACTGCTCGACGCGCTTTTTGAGTTCGCCCCCGAGGCCATGTTCATGGCGACGTCGGAGGGCAGACTCGTGCTGGTCAACGCTCAGACCGAAAAACTGTTCGGATACCGTCGCGACGAGCTCATCGGGCACCCCGTTGAGCGTCTATTGACGGAGACGCTCAACGATATCCACCCAAGACACCGCAAAGGCTACCTTAAAAACGCTCGGGTGCGATCGATGGGTGCTGGCGGGGAGCTCCGCGTGCGACGCAAGGACGGCCGTGAATTGTATGTCGAGATCAACCTCAGCCCGATCGAGACCGAGACCGGCCTGTTCGTCGCGGGTTCGATCCGTGAAGTGAATAATCGCGAGCGGAGGGAACAACCGCTGTCGCAGAGCGAAGGCCGGCTGCGCCTGATGGCGGATGCCCTGCCGGTCCTCATTTCCTACGTCGACCGCGACCAGCGCTACCGGTTTAACAACGCCGCCTATGAGAAATGGTTCGGTGTGTCGCTTGAGGCGATCAAGGGTCGCAACGTAAGGGAAATAGTCGGTGACAAGGCCTACGCAGCCATCAAAGAGCATATTGAGTTGGCGCTGTCAGGATGGGATGTCTCCTACCAGTCGGAAATCCCCTTGCGCGACGGCAGCCGTCGCTGGGTGCAGGCGAACTATGTGCCCCATCGCGACGATAACGGTGAGGTTCTCGGATTTTATGCCCTGGTCAATGACATCACCGAGAGCAAACACACCGAGCGCGAGTTGGCCGAGCGTCTGCGTTTCGAGGAACTGTTCGCGGAGCTCTCCGGCCTGTTCGTCAATGCGCCCGCCGGCAAAATCGATTCGCTCATCGAACAGGGACTCAAGCTTATCGTTGAGTTCCTGCAAGTGGATCGCGCTACGTTGTTCCAGCATTCGGCGGACCAGGGCCTATTTGACGCCACGCACTCGTATGTGGCCAAGGATATCAAGCCGCTGGCCTCGGGGTTCGCCGCCAGCGAGTTGCCCTGGGTGGCCGCAAAGTTGCTGCAAGGCCAGGTCCTGGCGCTCGCGCGGATCGAAGACCTGCCGGGCGAAGCGGTCGCCGAGCGGCGGTTCCATGAGACCGAAGGCACCAAATCACAGTTGGCGATCCCGCTGCTCGTGGGTGGAGCGGTGCAGGGAGCGCTGTCGTTTGAAACGCTCACGGCGCACAGAACCTGGCCGGAGCCCCTGGTTCAACGGCTCCGGCTCGTTGCCGAGATTCTCGCCAATGCCCTGCTGCGCAAACGCACAGAGCAGGCACTGCGGGAGAGCGAGGAACTGTTGCGGACCACCTTCGAAGAGGCCCCGGTCGGTATCGCCAGCCTGACGCTCGTTGGTAAATTCATCGATGCGAATAAGCGCCTGTGTGAGATCCTGGGTTATCCACGTGAGGAACTGCTCGGAAAGAACTTCCAGGACATCGCGCACAGCAACGATATTCAGGGTCTTTTCAAGGTCCTGTCTCAGTCCGCCGTCAAACAGCTTTCGGTCCAGGCGCTCGAAAGGCGTCTGCTCACCAGGGACGGCGCTACCCTCTGGGCAAAGGTCATGTTCTCACCGCTGCGCGGCGAGTCGGGCGGCGCGCATGGCATCATTGCCGTCATCGAGGACATCACCGAGCGCAGGCGCGCCCAGGAGGAGCTGAATAACCGCCTTCAATTTGAAACGTTGATCTCGGACCTCTCCGCCACATTCGTCAACGCGCCCCCGGATGAGATAGACCGCAGAATCGAGCACGGGTTGGGGCGGCTGGCAGAGTTTATCGGCGCCGACCGCGGCAGTTTTGTTCAGTTCAACCCGAAACAGACGGCGTTACGCGTCACCCACCTTTGGATGGCGACGGGGATTGAGCCTGATGACTTCCTGCGGCAAGTGATTGTCAACGAGCACTTTCCCTGGATCACGGGCAAGGCAAGACGCCGGGAGACGATCCTGATTACGAAACTGGATGACTTTCCCGCTGCCGTGGTCAACGAAAAGGCCTATGCGCAACAGGCTGGTATCAAGTCGTTTTTTATGGTGCCGATCGCCATCGGCGGGTCCGTGGTTGGCATGGTCGCCTTTGACTCGATGCGCCGTGAACGGCGCTGGTCGGATGAGCTGGTCCAGCGGGTCCGGCTCGCCGGTGAGGTCTTCGCCAACGCGCTGATTCGAATGCGCAATCAAAAGGCCATTGACAGGCTCAATCGCTTTGAGCGTTTGATTTCCGATATTTCGTCCACGTTCGTGAATCTGCCGGCGGACGAGGTCGACCGGAACATCGAAGACGGGCTGCGCCGCCTGGGCGAGTGTCTGGACACGGACCTGGGAACCGTGCTGCTGTTGGATGCCGACACAAAACAGTATCGGGTCACGCACGAATGGGTGGGACCGCACGTCGAGCAGGATTCCGGTTTCTTGGGGGTCGCCATCGATGATCAGTGGCCCTGGCTGCGAAGCGAGCTTATTAAGCACGAGCCGCTCACCATCTCCAGGCTGGATGATTTTCCGGCGGCGGCGGCGCTCGAGCGGGCAACCTGTGAGCGCATCGGTATCAAATCCGTGGTTTGGGTGCCCTTTAACGTGGCCGATACGGTCAGGGGCTATGTCGCGCTCAACACGGTCCGGGAGGCGCTCAGCTGGACCGAGTACTTTATCCAGCGGCTGCAACTGGTTGGTGAAATCTTCGCCAATGCGCTCGTTCGCATGCGGGCGCAGGATGCCTTGGCCGAGCGCATGCGTTTCGAGCACCTCTTGTCCTCAGTCTCGGCGCGATTCGTCAATCTGCTACCGGAGAAGGTCGATGTCGAGATCAAAGAAGGGCTGAGGGAGCTCGGTGAGTTGATGGAGGTCGATCGATGTTTTCTCGATCAGTTCTCCCAGGATCAAACCAGCTTTCGCCTCACCCATCTCTGGACTGCGGATGGGATCGAGCAGGAGGAGGGCATTTTCGACATGGTGTTAAACGAGCAACTGCCCTGGTATACGGCAAAGATATTGGGCGGTGAGCCGTTAATTATAAACACGGCCGAAGACCTGCCCGAGGAAGCTAAAAATGAAAAGGAATATCTTCGTGGCGCCGGTGTCCAGTCCTCCACCATCGTCCCCTTATCCGTGGCTGGCAGGGTGATCGGCAATATCGGCCTGGACGCGATCCGCGGCGAACGGACCTGGTCCGCCGATGTTGTTCAGCGCTTGCGGCTCATAGGTGAGGTCTTTGCCAACGCATTGCAGCGTCAACGCTTGGACCGGACGCTGCGGGCCAGCGAGGAGGGATTCCGCACCATGTTCGAGTCCGCGCCGACCGCCGTTGCCGCGGTGGATCAAAGCGGCAAATTCATCAGGGTCAATCACAACCTGTGCCGGATGCTTGGCTATACGGAGCAGGAACTGCTGAGGTTGACGTTTCGCGACGTCACCCACCCGGATGATCTCGAAGACTCCGAGGAGAGCTGGAACAAGCTGCAGGACGGGAAAGCCGGGCAAGCCTCGCTCGAAAAGCGTTATATCAGGAAGGATGGTGCGAGCGTGTGGGGCAATGTCATGATTAGCGCGATGCGCGATCAGTCGGACCGGATCAGCCACGTGGTCGCCGTGATCGTGGACATCACTGAACGGAAAAAGGCCGATATGGCCTTGAAGGTCAGCCGGGTGGCCCTGCAGCGGAGCGAGTTGGAATTACGCGAGCTCGCCGGCAAGTTGCTCAACGCCCAGGAGGAAGAGCGCCGCCGGCTGGCGCGCGAGCTTCACGATGATCTGACGCAACGTCTGGCGGTACTGGCGATCGAGGCCGGAAAGCTGGAAGGCCGGCTGCAAGAGTCGGGCAGTCGTGATCATGAGACGCTCTTGCACATCAAGGAACAACTGGTGCAGATATCGGCGGATGTGCACGTGCTCTCGCGCCAGCTACACCCCGGGATCCTCGACGATCTGGGACTGGTCGATGCGCTGCGCTCCGAGTGCAATGCATTCTCGAAGCGTGAGGCGATCGCCGTCAAATACAAGGCAGGTAAAATCGAACAAAAACTACCCAGGGAGGCGGCGCTGTGCGTCTATCGTATCGTCCAGGAGGGCCTGAGGAATATCGCGAAGCATTCTCAGGCGAAAAAGGCCTATGTTACACTGACCGAGGCGGACCAGGGCATTCAACTAAAGGTCAAGGATATCGGCGCTGGGTTTGACGCGCAGAAGGCGCAGGGAAAAGCAGGGCTGGGTCTGCAGAGCATGGAAGAGCGCGTGCGCCTGGCTCAAGGCAGGTTTTCAATAAGCTCGCGACCGGGTAAAGGCACGCAGATCGATGTCTGGGTGCCAATGACGGAGGTGCAGCATGACGAATAAAAAGATTCTGTTGGCCGATGACCATAAGATTGTCGCCGAGGGTATCCGCACCCTCTTGGAACCCGAATTCGAGCTGGTGGACATGGTGGAAGACGGTCGGGCGCTGGTGGCCGCGGCCAGGCGGCTCAAGCCCGATGTCATCGTGGCCGATATCTCCATGCCGCTGCTCAACGGTATCGAGGCCCTGTATCAGTTGAAGGATGCCGGTGTCGAATCGAAGGTCATTTTTCTCACCATGCACCCGGAGGTGACCTATGCCTTCCGGGCGTTCGAGGCCGGCGCCTCCGGTTATGTGCTGAAGCACTCCGCGCCTTCGGAGCTGCTCACGGCCATTCATGAGGTGCTGAAGGGACGGACCTATGTGACGCCGATGATCGCCAAGGAGTTGATGGAGTCCTACAAAAACGGCGCGCACAGCGCAAAGGATCCGGCCCAGCAGTTGACCCGCCGCCAGCGCGAGGTGTTGCAATTGCTGGCCGAGGGACGCTCGGCCAGGCAGATCGCCGAGATCCTGCATATCTCCAGGCGCACCGCGGAATTTCACAAATACCGCATGATGGAAGAGCTGAACATCCACAGCAACGCCGAGCTCATCCAGTACGCCATCCAGAACGGCATCGTCCCCGTCGCGCCGGAACCCACTTAAAGGCACCTCGAAAAATCCCCTCTCGCCCGGGAGGGTGTCGTAATGTGCAAGCCGATCATCGTTGACAAAGCAGACCGGGCACATGGTTTACACCGTAAGGTATCGGCGAGGAGGACATGCCGATGCCGTGGAAAGAGACCTGTGCAATGGATCAACGTGTCCGGTTAATTTTGTAAACTATGTTACCGGTCTGTACCTCCTAACCTTCTGCCTCAAGGGAGAAGGAATTCTCTATTTTTCGAAATGCCCTTAAGTAGCGCGACCCGCAAGAACCGGAAAATTTCCCAGTATCGCCCCGCCGCCCGCGCGTGTATCAATACACGACGCGTTACTCACCTTCCACAGTTCAGTCATATTTAAGGGGCGCCGCTTGCCGGCGCGGCGCGCAATGGTTCGCGTTCACCGCCGCGTCATGGGGGACCCGATACAGGCACAATGGCAACGCGCAAGCACAAACAGCGGGTCGTGCTGCTGGCCGATCGCCACCAGGACATGCTCGCCGGCATCCGCGGGATGTTGGAAACCCGATTCGACGCCGTTGTTATGGTCGCGGACGAACGCTCGTTGCTCGAAGCCGCCGGCAAGCTCAAGCCCAGCCTGGCGGTCGTGGACCTGTCGCTGCCGGTTTCCGCCGAGGTCAATGTGGTGAGCCGGTTGCACAAAAAATATCCCGAGCTGAAGTTCATCATCTTGAGCGTTCATGACGAGGCCGTTGCCGTGAACGCGGTGATCAATGCCGGGGCCGCGGGCTTCGTGCTCAAGCGCGCCGCGGTCACGGAACTGGTCCGGGCCGTTGACAGCGTGCTCGCGGGTGACAGCTATGTCTCGCCGGTGATCGAACAGGGGCAATGAGGCTTCGCATGCTCGCCGTGCGCCATGCCTGGCCGGGGCCGGTCTGCTCCGTGCACACGTCCCGCAAATCTAGGAAGCCTCGCGCCAAGAGCAGGTAATTTTACGAGTTACGCAAGCCAGCACTGCCTATTATGTTGGCGGAATACGCCCTCAGGCCGGGTTGCCTGCCTGCGCGCCAACGGCTCGCCTAGGCCGACACGGCGCAGCCCCGGGACCGCGGGATTATCAATCTTGGCAATAGAATGAAGGGGATTTAGTGATGAACGCAACCAGGTATCTGAAGCTCACGGCCCTGTCAGAAATCAGAACAAAGCCACTCACAATGGCCACACTTTTATTGCTCGGTTTTAGTCTATTTACGCCACCGTTGATAGCAGAAGGAGTGGAATTTTTATCTGCAAACCAGCCATCTTTCTCCGAGCGGACTGCACCGAGCGCGCTTGATGCCGATCCTGGAACACCTGGCGAACAATCGCTCGCAAGTGCGTGGGCGGCGGCTTCGGATTCCACGGTGTTTGGCGGCACTCTACCGGAATTTACCGGCGAGCCTACGCTACTGGCTCAAGCACAGGAGGGCGCGGGTGAGGGCGCCCCTCAGTCCGAGAAATGTTTGAAGTTTGCCGCGGACCCCAACGCGGATGTCGGTGACATTATCCGGGCTGGCTGCAAACCGACGCTGGCGCAGATGTCGGCGCTGAT